>CAXBNX010000029.1:0-57151 GCA_963977275.1 uncultured Haliea sp.
CCCCCCGAATATTGATGAAAAATTAGGCACGACATCTATCCTGACACGGGGGGGACTTCCCCATCGTGCACCAGGAACTCAAGCGCAAGGAAGTGACCAAACAGCTGCTGTGGCAGGAGTACCGGCAACAACACCCGGACGACGGTTACAGCTATGCTCAGTTTTGCCACCGCTATCTGCTTTGGTTGGGTTGCCAGCAACGCAGCATGCGTCAGCTGCACCGGGCTGGTGAAAAGGTGTTCGTGGACTACTGCGGCCCGACCCTGCCGGTGGTGAACTCCGACACCGGCGAAGTACGGCAGGCGCAAGTGTTTGTGGCGGTACTGGGTGCCTCGAATTACACCTTTGCCTGTGCCAGCTGGAGCCAGAAACAGGAGGACTGGTTGAATGCCCACGTTAAAGCCTTTGAGTTCTTTGGGGGTGTGCCGGAGATCGTGGTGCCGGACAATCTCAAAAGCGCGGTGCGCAAAACTCACCGGTATGACCCGGCGATCAACCCGGCCTATCGGCAACTGGCCTCCCACTACCAGACTGCCATCGTGCCAGCACGACCCTATAAACCCAAGGACAAGGCCAAGGCTGAAGTGGCGGTCCAAATCGTTGAGCGCTGGATCATGGCCAGACTGCGCCATCAGACCTTCTTTGCCCTGGCCGCAGTTAACCAGGCCATCTATGGCTTGTTAGATGACTTGAATCAGCGGTCGTTTAAAAAGTTACCTGGCACTCGGTTAAGCCAATTTGAGCAACTGGACAAACCAGTGCTGCGTCCCTTATCAGCATCGCCTTACCTTTACGCCGAAATCAAAGCTGCCCGTGTCCATATCGATTACCACATCGAATACGACAGGCATTATTACTCGGTGCCCCACCAGTTGGTAAAACAGACCGTCGAGGTCCAGGCCAGCGCCGCTACCGTTGCCCTGTACAGTCACGGCAAACGCATTGCCAGCCATCCGCGCAGTTACCGGCAAGGCGCTCACAGTACCTGTGCAGAACACAGGCCTGCCGGTCATCGCGCGATGCGGGAGTGGTCACCCGAACGCTTCCTGCGTTGGGCGGGAGATATCGGCGAGGCTACACGTGAAGTCGTTGCGCACTTGCTCAAGGAGAAGCGCCATCAGGAGCAGAACTACCGCCGCATCCTGGCCCTGCTCAGCAACGCCAAAAAGTACGGCCGCGAACGGCTCGACAAGGCCTGTGCGCGCGCCCTGTTAATCAACTCGCCCACGCGTAGTAGCGTCGAGTCCATCCTCAAGCAGGGACTGGATCAGTTGCCACTGGAAACACCGAATCTTGAAGTACAGGAAGAACTGAGTCTGGACCACCACGAGAATCTGCGTGGTGAAAAGTATTATCACTGAACCCAAAGGAGCTTTTATGTTAAACAATCAAACGCTGGAAAGCCTGCGCCGCCTAAAACTCAGCGGCATGGCCGATGGCCTCGAACAGCAACTGGCGCAACCGGCCACCCATGAGGAGCTGGGCTTTGAGGAACGCCTGGCACTGCTGGTGGACCGCGAAAGCACGCACCGTGACAACAATAAGATCACCCGCCTGTTGAAGGCCGCGAAGCTGAAGTTGCAGGCCTACCCCGAAGACATCAACTACCGACATCCCCGTGGCCTGCAGAAAAGCCAGTTAGCGGACCTGCTCAGTAGTCGCTGGATCCATCAGCATCACAACGTGTTGATTACCGGCCCCACCGGCTGTGGCAAAACCTATCTCGGTTGTGTGCTGGCCACCCAGGCCTGTCGGCACGGCTTATCAGTGCGCTACTTCCGCACCTCGCGCCTACTGGAAGCACTCAGTATTGCTCATGGCGATGGGCGCTTCAGCAAACTGATTCAGCAGTTGGCTAAAACCGACCTGTTGCTACTGGATGACTGGGGCCTGGAGAAAATGACTTTGGGCCAGCGCAACGACCTGCTGGAAATCATGGAAGATCGTCACGGTCTGCGCTCCACTTTGATCACCAGCCAACTACCGATCGATCAATGGCATAAGGCTATCGGAGATGCCACGCTGGCCGACGCCATTCTGGACCGTCTGTTGCACAACAGTCACAAGCTAAAACTGAAGGGAGAATCCATGAGAAAGGCGATGAGCGAAATAGCTGAATCCGATCACTCACAGTGATACCATCCAGGCACTCGTGTTAGGAAGATCAGGTGATCGAATAAAACCGGAATCAGTGATCGGAATCACCAGAATACGCAGCAGGTGAGCGAGATGTACCGAAAAACAATTGAAGGGCATTGCATCCCCTCAAAATCAAGAATAATGACGGTTTCCATCTGGCGCATACGCTGGATAGACCCTCCGCAATTTTTCTGGATTTTTTCACCCCCGCCTAGTCGGCCTAGTCGCCAGAAGTTCATGCGCGAGGCAAAACGCTTCGCTAAGACCTTCAACAGCGATTAAGAGGAACAAGACTATGTGTGAAGAAATCAGAATTTATGTGGCATGTTTGGCGGCTTATAATAACGGTAAGTTACATGGGGAATGGATCGATGCGACCCAAGACCTTGACGACATGCAAGAGCAAATCAATCAAATGCTTAGCAGTAGTCCAGAGCCAGACGCGGAAGAGTACGCCATTCATGATTATGAAGGCTTTGGCGGTTACGGTGTAAGTGAATACGAAGGTATTCAATCAGTACAAGAAATCGCCTGTTTTATAGAAGAATATCCAGAGCTTGCAGGGGAGTTACTAAACCAGTTTGGCGGTAGCCTTGAAGATGCCCGCAAAGCCATGGAAGAGAGTTATTCCGGTTGCTATAAGTCCCTTGCGGACTACGCCGAGGAACTGACCGACGGCACGACAGATATTCCCGAGCATTTACAGTATTACATTGACTATGAACGCATGGGGCGTGATATGGCGCTAAGCGGTGATATCTACACCATTGAAACTGCTTATGACGAAGTGCATATATTCTGGGCACACTAAAAAATCAGCGCTGCCGGAGGTTCCGGCAGCGCTAGAGCTTTCGCTCAAAACAGCGGGGGCGATCACGCTTTGGCTAAGCCGCCGCGATCCCACGCGCCAATAATGACGCATGGTGCTTTAAAAGCCCCATGCGTGTCAGCTTTGTTTCCAAAACGCATTGTCATTCATTGTTAATACTGATCAATTCGATCTCATAAATTAAAGCGGAACCCGCCGGAAGTGAGCCAAACGTACGATCACCAAAGGCCAGATCGGGTGGGATAAAGAGCTTGATCTTGCCGCCCGGCTTAACCAGTAAAAGCCCCTCTATGAATCCTTTCACGCCAGCGGGGTTATAAATAACATTTGTTACAAAAGGCGCGCTTTTATAGGTGGTGTCATAGGCTTTTCCGTCCATGGTCGCAGAGCTGTAATAGAGCGTTACCCTATCACCGAGTTTTGGCGGCGCGCCGCGTCCTGCTGTGAGTATTTGATATTGCAAACCACTTGGCGTCACCGTAACGCCGATGCGTTTTTTATTGGCAGCCATAAACCTTTCACTGATGGCACTTACATTGGCAGGTTGCGGCGGCGTTGGCGTGGTATCCACCACCTGATTTCTTGCTCTGTTTGCTGGTGGAGGCGTTGTCGGCTGCGCGGCTTGTGGTGGATCATCTTGGTTTTGTTGCGCGCGATTGTCATTTGTCAGCCAGCTTGATTTATTGGTCAAATAGCTTTGGGTGAGGGACATGAGATTGCGCTCAAATTGCCGGATTTCAGGGGAGGAGCAACTATACTTCGTTTGCATATCATCAAGCCCTTGAAGGGTCAGGCGAGCAGCTTCATGGTTTAGGTTATTAAGCGCCCAACGACTGGACTGGCCGCCAAGATGATCGCAGATTTCATCGCATAGCGGCACAAATTCAGGGCGCAAAACATAATCCGCAGAATAGGTTTCCCCGCCACCTTGTCCCATATATATGCCGTAGCCGTTGTAAAGCTCATAGGCATCGTTCGTCCATTCGTAGCGTTTATGGATCAGATCATCAGGGCACGAAAATGCATATCCGCTCTTATAGTCAAAGAGATATGTGTCTGCAAGAATGGTTAGCAGTGAAATCTTGACGCCCGGCCCGAGCCGCTCCATGACCATATCACGCAGCGGGCCAAGCTCAGAGAGTTGTTCATTCATATAGTTTTTTAGGTGGTCGTTCACCTGCGTATCCATGCGGCGTATTGCTGCAACATCATTGGCATAGATGGCGTTCAAATAACCGCCGCCCTGTAATTCACAAAACGGCCCCGTGCACGAACCACCCCAAATCGTGGTTTTTGCGCTCTCTTTTTGTGCTTCGGCAAGCCTTGCTTCGGATGAGCGTCCGGGAGAGCGGATTGTTGCTTTGTATTCGGGGTTCATCCATGAATATTCTTTAACTTCGTCATAGACCACCCGCTCGGAATATTCTGAATTACCTTGCTTGTAAAAATCGGTAATTAAACGAGGCATACAACTTTCTTGGCGTATAAGCGGTAGCAATACTTTACTTGGGAAATCGCCATATTGCGCTTTGAGCCACCGTTCAATCTCTCCATACGCAACGCTGCTGGGGATTACGATATTGAGTCCGGCTCCACTGCCTGATTTATGGTCGCGGTTGTAACACCAGTTATCGATGTTGGCATAAATTGATATTGTGCCGTCCGCGTAGAGTGGTTCGCCTCGTTGCACGGCGCTGTTTTGCTGCGCATAGACAGCGCCGGAGCATAAAAAGAGAGCCATCGCCCACATATATGCTAAGGGGCGCAAGCGGCGCGCTGCTGGTTTCATAGATATGATCCCTATAATGTCGGGTAAATCAAAAGATTAGGATTCCGTTGAAGCTGTGTTCATTTACAGCTCCAACTCCATATAAAGCTTGCCAATCTCTTCTGGCTGGATACAGAGATATTCCAGCGTTTGCATTTCACTTGAATGACCAAAGGCACGCATGAGCAAAGATATGGGGGTAGTTAATATAATGCGTTGCTGATAGCCCCATGTTTTGCGCAGGGTATGGCTGCCATAATTACCCTGCAATCCCGCATCCTTACACCAGCGCTTTACCAGATGATTGGTGGCCGATACGCCCAGAGCGCCGCCCTTCAATGATAAAAACAACGGCGCTAACGGCTCCGGCTTGGGATGCACATCAAGCCAGAGCTGAATAGCCTGATATGCGGTGCGGTTCAGGCTTGTACGCCGATACTTATTGTTTTTGTGCTGCTTGATTTCCAGACCATCACCAATTCCTAAATCTGCCACATCGGAAATGCGCAGTGATAACAGTTCGCCTGCACGATACGCCGTGTTAATGCCAAGCGTAAAAAGGCATGCATTACGTGGTTGATCTTTAAGCTGCATCTTTATCGCCATGATTGCAGAAACGTCCCGTATCGGTTCGACCTTAATGGCCGAGCCTTTCGCCGGATGGTTGTGCTTTTGTATCTTGCGTCGCAGCTCAGATAAGCGATGTTCATCAGACAAATCTTGTCCTTCCGAAGCATATAAATCATGTCCATGGTGATGGTTTTAAAGCACGCAAACACGCATCTCAACTTCTATCTAAAAGTTGAGATAATGTGCCCACAGCTTTGAATGCAGAAGTATGCAAACGAGAACGACCTAAATACGCGAGAGCTAGCCAGCGCGAAAGCGTTGAAACCCCTAGCGTTATCAACTTTTAGATAAAAGTTAAAGTCCCAAAGGGGTGTTTTGTTTGGTTTATGTAGTTGGTGTAACTCCAATTTACGATTGTTTGCATTCGATTCGTATGCTAATTGATTCTGTGTTTCTTGAAAGAAATGGATTCCTATGATTCTAAAATTGCTCACTACTCTAAAATATTTGGCTTTTATTTTTCTCGCACTGTTTTCAATTGTAATAGGAGTGTTCACTTGGGATTGGGCAACAGGTTGTGGCGCTTGTTTGCAGGATCAAGATTACAGATTCATGGAAAAAGTGAAGTCGAAACTTAAAAATGTCGGCGACGTAGTTAGGGTGACAGATATTCACGACGGAGAATGGACGAAAGTATGCGCTCGATCTGGTGGGTATGATCATAATTTGGCATGGGAGCGAAACTCCAGCGGCAAGGGTGGCGAAGAAATAGTTATTTTGAACAATGCAGACCCTTATATTACGGACGCCTATGATGAAAGTGCCATGTATTTTCATTACGGCCAAAACCAACAGGGACTTGATCAAATAGAAGTTTATCAGATGACCCCTGATCAAATGACTTATCAGGGATACATCCCATCGGAGGATGGTTGCTTAGAAAAGGATAATGCCTTCTTACAAAAAAGAAGCGGCTACTACGTTCAACTCATTTCAGAAAAAGAGCTAAATTAATGGGAAACAGCATACTATCAAAAAACGAACAAGGAACTCAGTATGTGGTTGCCTTTCTTGAGTCAGATGCTGAGGCCGTTGCAATGGGCAACGGATATTCCACTAATTCGTTTGAGCACGCTTTAAGTCGAAATGGATATGCACACACTCATGTTAGTGCCGGAATTGTTGTGAATTCTTTTCCATTTGTCGCTGAAACACTTGGGAATATGAAAGAAGGCACGAGCAGTACGCCATTTATCATCGACAGCCCTGATGAATACAAAGATCAATATAATAACGAATTAGGTCGCCGTATCGGAAGCTGGTTAAAAAGCTGGATAGCAAATGAGGCAATGCAAGGGCGAGAATACACCCAAGCAGAAAAAGATAAAATGCTCGATGATCTCATCAGAGATGCAGACATTTCAGGCAATATGATCAAGGACGAGCGAGTAGATAGCAAAACAAAGGATTTCCTTCAGCCGTATGATCCTGCGTATCAAACCCCGAAAGATGATGTGACTTGGAATGCACCATCTAACAATTGGCAGGGTCGTTCAGTAGGCCGTGATTATTCGCTGACTGATGATTTTAGTGAAAACCCCATTGGATTTGTTCTCGATCTTCCAGAACATTTAGCTGATGCTGCTGACGCATTGGCTAATAAACTATTTGATTCATTAGATGATTTATTGAATGCCTTAGTTGGAGCTATTGTTCCAGCTGTAATTGATTCTCTCATACCTAGCTGGTTGCAAAGCTTACTAGGTTTGTGGGGAGATGCACAAGCTGCCAATACACCATTAGTTTTGGATTTGGACGCTAACGGGATTGATCTTGCTTCCGTAACAGGTAGTGGGGCAGTTTATTGGGACATAGATGTTGATGGCTATGATGAGGCATCGGGCTGGATCGCTGGCAATGACGGTTTACTCGCTATCGATTTGAACAGTGACGGGTTAATTAATAATCACAGTGAATTGTTTGGAACTGAGCTTGCAGATGGTTTTACGGTTTTATCCGCATATGACAGTAATTTGGATAATTTGATTGATGCGACTGACACGCAATTTGCCGATCTACTTGTATGGGTAGATGCAAACTCCAACGGCTATAGCGAAAGTGCAGAGCTTTTTTCTCTTTCTGACCTTGGTATTACTAGTATAAATTTGAATAACTCCCTAGTTGATTATGATATTGCAGGTAATCACATTACGCACGAAAGTACCTTCACAATCAACGGGCAAACGCAAACAATAGTGGACGCATGGTTTGCATACGATAATACTAACTCGGTTTACCGTGAAGACTATACTCCGATTGCTTTAGCTCTGAAACTACCGACCTTACGAGGTTTTGGGGATGTTAAAGATTTGCACATTGCCATGAGCATGGACGAAACTTTGCTTGGAATGGTTCAGGATATTGCTGTTGAAGCCTCTGCTCTACTGTTCGGTTCTGCTTTCGGTATACAAGGAAAAATCGAAGATTTAATGTATCGTTGGGCAGGTGTCGATGGTGTTGATCCAGCAAGTCGAGGCGGCAGTTTCGATGCAAGAAAACTAGAGTTTCTAGAAAAATACACTGGTAGTGATTATCTTCAGGGCGGAATAAACTCTGACCCTGGCTCTGGTGCTGCAAGTGCTTTGGAAATCACTTTTAATCGAATATACAGCCATGTTCTAACGGGCATATTAGTCCAGTCAGGAGGCTCTGATTTTCTAGAAACTGGCCTTAGCTACAATTTTACGACCGGCGAAATAGAGGGAGGAACGCAGACTGACCATCTATGGGAGCTTGAATCGAATACTAATTCACAAGCTACCGATTTCAATGATGTTTATGTTGTTCAATCGGGAATGGGGCAAGTTACAGCATTTCTCGAAGACCTAAACGGAGGGACTGATCAGGTTTGGATAAACGCAACTGCTGATAATGTCGGTATGTGGGTAGATAGCCAGCAGGATTTACACATTCAACTTATTGGTACAGCCGATGAAGTAGAGTTTCTAGCAAACGACAATTCTGGAACTGATATTGTATCTCGTCTTGAAAAGATTATTTTTTCTGATGGTGCGTCTTTAGATTTAACGCAGGGGCTTATGCTTACTGATACCGATGATGGCCATTTCTCTGTGGGATCAGCCTTAAATGATTCTCTTGATGGACGTGGCGGCAGTGACAGTATATTTGGTTATAGTGGTGATGACACTCTTACCGGTGGTGCGGGTACAGATTATTTGTATGGTGGCATAGGCAATGATAAATATTTTTACGATGCTGGCTTTGGATATGACTATATAACTGAAGAATCTGGTAACGACACGATTCTATTTGGTACTGGAATTACGCAATCCGATCTGACTTTTTCGAGAGTTGGCTATCATCTAATAATTGATCTTCCGAATAGCGATGCTATAAGGATCGATAATTACTACTCTGGAAATTCCGATTATATCGTTGAGGAACTTCGTTTCGATGATGACTCTGTTGTTGACCTCCAAGTGCTATTGAATACCGCGCCCGTTGCTACAAATGATGCTTTCATTGGTGATCAGGACACAAACATCACCGGAAATTTGTTAGTTGATAACGGCAATGGCGCAGATAGCGATGCCGAAAACAACACGTTAAGCGTTGTCGCTGGAACATACTCGACGACCAACGGTTCCGTTACGATCACCTCAAATGGTGATTTCACATACACACCAAGCTCGTCCTATAACGGCTCCGACAGCTTTACCTACACCCTTGAAGATAATTTTACAGGCAGTGATACAGCAACTGTAAATCTTACAGTGCGCCCACCTAATGTTGCTCCGGTGGCGCAAGATGATGTCTTTAGCGGAGACCAAGATATCAACATTACCGGTAATCTACTCTCAAACAATGGTAATGGCGTAGACAGTGACCCAGATGGCGATCCGTTAAGTGTTGTTTCTGGAACATATTCAACAACACATGGTTCGGTAACAGTTTCTTCTAACGGCAGTTTCACATACACACCGGACAGCGAATATTTCGGATCAGATAGCTTCAACTACACTTTGCAAGATGATCGCAGCGGTAGCGATACGGGAACTGTCAGTATTACGCTTAATGAAATGATTTCTGGTAGCAATGCTATAAACGGTACGGCTGCTGTTGATTATTTATATGGCGATCAAAGTGGTGTATCTGATGATGTCATTACAGGCTTTGCTTCTAATGATCAGATTTACGGTTATCTTGGAAATGACAGTTATGTCTGGGCTGTTGGTGATGGGAATGACACTCTGACTGAGAGCGGTGGTTCGGATCAATTAATATTACATAGCGTTCTTGCTTCTGAAATACGATTTGAAAATCTCTATGGCTATAATCTAAATGTTCATATTGGTTCGGAAACGATTACGTTGAACAACCAATTTGCATCAGATTATTATGCCAGCAGTTCCTACGATCAAAATCAAATTGAGAAGATCGTTCTCGATGATACAACTGAGATCAGTTTGTTAGGTGGCCTTACATTTAATGGCACCAGTGGCGTTGATTATCTTTATAGCTTAAAAGCTGGGTCAACACTGGTTGGTGAAGAAGGCAATGATAATTTAACGGGTTATTCTGGCGATGACAGTTATGTCTGGGCTGTTGGCGATGGGAATGACACGCTGACCGAAAATGGTGGCTCAGATCAATTAATATTGCATGATGTCACTGCCTCTGAGATACGATTTGAAAATCTCTATGGCTATAATTTAAAAGTTCATATTGGCTCGGAAACGATTACATTGAACAATCAATTTGCATCAGATTATTATGCAAGCAGTTCCTATGACCAAAATCAAATCGAGAAGATCGTTCTCGACGATACAACTGAAATTGATATCCTCAACAATCTAACCTTCACAGGTACTTCAGGTACTGATTACATGTACGGTTTGCATGCTGCTGACACACTGCGCGGAGAAGGCGGTTCTGATTACCTCTATGGCGGCGATGGAGACGATGCGCTTTATGGCGGCGCAGGTGTTGATATGCTTTATGGCCAAGGCGGCGCAGACACATTTATTTTCGAGGCGGTGTCTGCTTTTACCAACAGCGATAATATTCAGGACTTTGATTTGTCCGCTGGCGATAAACTGGACATTTCTGATTTGTTAGAAGGCTATGACCCGATCACAGATGCGATAACAGATTTTGTGCAAATCACGGAAAGCGGCGGCAATTCATATCTGAATGTTGATGCCAACGGCGGTGCAGATAATTTCGTTCAGGTGGCTTACATTTATAACGAAACTGGCCTTACCGATGAGGCCGCGCTTGAAACATCCGGTAATCTGATTGCGGCTTAGTAGTTCCCCAACTTACTAGTCCAAGAAAGCCTCGCGTTCAAGGACGCGGGGCTTAACTTATCGTTCCATAGCCACATCATGATTGCTGTCCTTGCCTGTTTTATTCTCCGCATCAGTTGTTTAAATTTCTGGATCAAAATCCATATCCAGATCATCAATTTCAATTTCATTGTCGCGCGATTTATCTTTCGCGTGTGACTTGCTGCGCACGGCGACGCGGTGTTTCTTTTGCTCGTAGTCTTTTACATGCGAAAGATCACGGATCAGTTCTGCGCGCTCAATCTCTTGTTTTCCGCGCATCAGACTGATTTGAACCTGTAAATTTTGCCGTTCAATAAGCTGCTTATTGATAAGCTCTTCTTGCTCTTTTTGATCACGCACATTGGCCTGATAGGTTTCATGTTCGTTGATTTTGCGGGTTTTCCAGTATCGCCCATTCAGCTTATCCAAGAACCCTTTGAAGCCTTTACGGATGCGGGCGATGCGCTTTTGCTCTTCCGCGCTCCATCGTTCTTTTTGTTTGTTGTCCAGTTGCGCGCGAACATGACGGTGCTGCGCGGTTATTGCCTGCTTATCACGAAGCAGGGGCTGCATGTCTTTCTTATGCTGCGCTTTCAACTCATCACTGTAACGTGTGAACAGACCGGAGAGCTGGTTACTGATTTTGTCCTTGGCTTGGTCAACAGAAGGCAGGTTTTCGGTTGCGCCAAGACGCGCTTTTAATGTGCTGGCTTTTTGGCTGAGTTGTTTGGAGAGGGAATAAACCTCACCATGAAGATCAACGCAAACATAACCGCGCCGATCACCCCGCGCTAAGACATAACCGCTTTCGCGCAAGGCACTCTCAAAGCTCTTTTTGCTATCAGAACCAGACCAGCATTCTTGAAGCTCGCGTTTGATATCGGCTGGCCTGCGCCCGATGCGCGCAGCTTGCTGCCATTCGCTCCTTGTGTAATTGAGCGGGTTCTTTTTGTCCTTGTCTTTGAAGCCATCGGGGAGCCGCCATCCATGTTCGAGATACAAGGACTTTGATATGTCATTGAGTTTACGTTTGGGGAAGGCGATATTGATGGCTTTCATCTGCTCGGTATCAATGCGGCTCCATACTGCGTGGGCATGACGGCGGCCTTCCTTTTCGTGGAAGACAACAACGCGCGGCTGATCTTCAAGGCCAAGCTTCTTTTCTATCCGATCCAAGGTCTTCTCAAAGGTCTCTATGGATACGCTTTGATCAAGCGGCGGGTTCAGGCTCAAGGAATACATGAACTGCCTGCACTGCGTGCCTTTGGATAGGGCATGGGCTTCATTGAGAGCGCCCAGAACATCGCCTGCCATAAAGCCGCGCACCTCATGGACATTCACATGCTCATTCGCTTCTGCATTGAGGAGATGAAGTGCCATCTGGCGACCACCGCCGCGCTGATTACCCTTGAGGATCATTGCCATCATCCTCGTCTAGGTTTTGGGGTTTGATACCCATGCCCTTTATAAGGGTTTCTCTCATCCACTTAATCGCAGACACGGATTCATTCAAGGCATTGATGATTTCCTTGGATATCGGCAAGGAACCGGAATTTGCAGCCTTGGCAAGCTGGTTGATATTGCTGGCAATGCGGGACTTACCCAGAGCGCCAAGCAGCTTGGCGAGTTGCTTGTGGTCTTGGCTTGCCGCTTCGCCGCGCGTGCGCTTTTTGGGCATTTCTGGCATATCTTCTTTGAAGATCAGCCACCTTATATAGGCGGCCAGTGGGCGGCCTGCGGCGGCAAGTTCCAGAGATTTACGTTCTTCCTTGGTAAAGCGCATGGAGAACGGCGGTGGATATTGATTTGGCCTATTGTCTTTTTGTGTCATTTTACCGGCCTCCACTTGTGGGCATAGTGGGAATGCAGGTATAATCCGCGCCCATTGAAGCGTGAACTCCCTCATCTATTGGGCTTTTTGATAGTAACGCGCTTGGAGATAGGGGTAATGGCGGTGGCTTTGCGGTTATATCAAGTGCGTTAATCAGTAGTTTAGATAGCGTTGGCAACCAGCCCCCGCTACCAATTGATCACTGTCAGCTCCTTTGACCGACAGTGTGAATATGAAAAAGCCCCTTTTTAGGGGCTTTTTCGTACTTGGGGAAAACGTTCGTCCATGGCGACAAAAGATCAACAGATCAACGACATGTTGGGCGCAACAGTTGCAGCTCTCGGCTTTGAATTGTGGGGCGTAGAGTACATCTCGCAGGGCCGCCACAGTGTTTTGCGGGTTTATATCGATGCAGAGAACGGAATCACTGTGGAGGATTGCGCCCGGGTCAGCGAGCAGGTGAGTAGCGTGCTGGATGTCGAGGACCCCATTACAGGGGAGTACGCGCTGGAAGTGTCTTCCCCCGGGATGGACCGCCTGTTGTTCAGGCTGGACCAGTATCCCGCATACGTGGGTGAGGTGCTGGAAATGCGTTTGCGCACCCCGTTTGAGGGTCGGCGCAAATTCAAGGGCGTTTTAACAGGTATAGAGGGTGAAGACGTGGTGATCCGGGTTGATGATCACGAGTATTTATTGCCCCACAGCGCTGTAGATAAAGCGCGGATAGAACCCCGCGTATAACGCGGTAAGCGAACAGGCGAGGCTTGAGATGACAAAAGAAATTCTATTGGTGGCTGAAGCTGTATCCAATGAGAAAGGGGTGTCGGAAGACATCATCTTTGAAGCGATAGAGCTCGCATTGGCAACGGCTACCAAGAAGCGGTATGACGAGGAGGCGGAAATACACGTCACCATCGACCGTGAAAGTGGCGACTATGTCAGCGTGCGTCGTTGGCTGGTTGTGCCCGATGATGAAATGGCCCTGCTTGGTACCCAGCTGACTACCGAGGAAGCCATCGAGATGAATCCCGCGCTGGTACCTGGGGATATTCACGAGGAGCAGGTTGAGAACGTGGGCTTTGGCCGTATCGCCGCCCAGACTGCGAAGCAGGTGATTGTGCAGCGTGTGCGCGACGCCGAGCGCGCGCAGGTGGTAGAGCAATACATGAGCAAAGTGGGCGAGCTGGTATCCGGCACCGTCAAAAAGGTTACCCGCGATAACGTTATCGTGGATCTGGGAAACAACGCCGAAGGGCTGTTGCCGCGAGACCAGTTGGTGGGCCGCGAAACGTTCCGGGTTAACGACCGGGTGCGCGCCATTCTCAAGGAGATCAGCGAAGAGGCCCGTGGCCCACAGCTGATTCTGAGCCGATCCTGCCCGGAAATGTTGATTGAACTGTTCAAGATTGAAGTGCCGGAAATTGCGGAAGAAGTTATCCAGATTCGTGCAGCTGCACGCGATCCGGGCTCCCGGGCCAAGATCGCCGTCAAAACCAATGATCAGCGTATTGATCCGGTAGGTGCCTGTGTTGGCATGCGCGGCTCGCGCGTGCAGGCGGTATCGAACGAACTCGACAACGAGCGGGTGGATATCGTGCTGTGGGATGACAATCCCGCGCAGCTGGTAATTAACGCCATGTCGCCGGCAGAGGTGGAATCCATTGTCGTGGACGAAGACAGCGGCACGATGGACGTCGCGGTCTCTGAAGATAACCTCGCGCAGGCCATCGGTCGCTCCGGCCAGAATGTGCGTCTTGCCAGTGAACTTACCGGCTGGACCATTAACGTGATGAGCCTTGAAGATGCAGCAGACAAGCATGAGGCCGAGGCAGGCGAAGTGATCAACCTGTTTATGGAGCAGCTCGACATAGACGAGGACGTCGCGGAAATCCTGGTGGAAGAAGGTTTTACCACTCTGGAGGAAGTGGCCTACGTGCCACTGGAAGAAATGACCGCAATCGAGGGTTTTGACGCCGATATCGCCGCCGAGCTACGCGCGCGCGCCAAGGATGCACTGCTTACGCAGGCGATTGCATCTGAGGAGCAACTGGGTGCGCAAGAGCCCGCTGAAGATCTGCTGACTATGGATGGCATGGACAAGCACCTGGCCTATATTCTGGCCAGTCGTGAGATCGTCACCATGGAAGACCTGGCGGAGCAAGGTGTCGATGACATCATGGATATTCCAGATATGACTGAAGAACGTGCGGGCGAATTGATTATGACCGCAAGAGCACCCTGGTTTGCCGAAGCTGAAGAGACAGCGCAATAGTACGCTGACATGGCAGGCTTGATGGCACAGAAACAGGGTAGCAAGGAGATTACTGAATGGCGCAGGTGACAGTACAGCAACTCGCAGAGGTGGTGGGCGCGTCGGTCGATCGTCTGTTGACACAGATGAAAGAGGCCGGATTGCCCCATGGCGCCGCAGAGGAAGCTGTGTCTGATGAGGACAAGCAGACTCTGCTGGCCTTTTTGAAGCGCAGCCACGGGGAATCGGAAGCGGCTCCGAAACGCATTACCCTCAAGCGCAAAACGCTTAGCACATTGCGTACCGCCGGTTCCCAGGGCCGCAAGACGGTTAATGTGGAAGTGCGCAAAAAGCGCACCTACGTCAAACGTGATCCGAATCAGGTGGCGGCCGAGGCAACGGCCGAAGAGCAAGAGGATGATCTGCAGGTACACGATACTGCGACCGCAGAAGCCCCGCTGGCATCAGAGCCAGTCGCCCAGCCGGTGGTTGAAGAGCCGGTAGAGGTAGAGGCAGAAGCGCCGGTGGTAGTCCCGGAGGCTGAGCAGGAGTTTGTCGAGGAAGACCTGTCTAACGTTGATCCGGAAATTCTGCGCCAGCGTGCAGCCGAAAGACGCAAGCTGAAGGAGGCTGAGGACGCAGCAGCGAGGCAGGCCGCCATTGCAGCGCGCAAGGATGAGGAAGAGCGGCGCAAGCAGGAGCTCCAGCAAGGCACTACCAAGGACGTTGCAACGAAGGACGGTGTCAAGCGACCCAAGCGCCTGCACGAGGCGCCCACAACAACGCAGGATGGTGACCAGCGTCGCAAGCAGCGCGGTAAGCTTGATCGGAACACGCCGCTCGCACGCGGTAAGAAGCGAGGGCACAACCTGTCCCTCTCGGATCTTGAGGCAGCGGAATCGGGCCTGTCCCGGCGCCGCGGTGGCCGCAAGAAAATCAAGGCGTCACACGCTGAGCACTCCAAGCACGGATTTGAAATGCCTACCGAGAGAAAAGCACACGAAGTCGAAGTGGCTGACATGGTTTCTGTCGGTTCACTTGCCCAGCAGATGACAGTCAAGGCGGGCGAGGTGATCAAGGAGTTGATGAAACTTGGTGTGATGGCCAACATCAACCAGATGATCGACCAGGACACTGCGGTTCTGGTGGTTGAAGAGCTGGGCCATATTCCCAAGCTCGTCAGCACCGACGTGTTGGAAGACCAACTGGAAGAAACGCTTTCCCAGCAGGAGGGGAACGAGGAAGCGCGTGCACCGGTGGTGACTGTGATGGGCCACGTGGATCACGGCAAGACCTCGCTGCTGGATTATATTCGCAAAAGCCGAGTCGCCTCTGGTGAGGCGGGCGGCATTACCCAGCATATCGGCGCTTACCACGTGGAAACTGACCACGGCATGATTTCTTTCCTGGACACGCCGGGCCACGCGGCTTTTACCGCGATGCGTTCACGCGGCGCGAAGAGTACTGACATTGTCGTACTGGTGGTGGCGGCTGACGATGGCGTGATGCCCCAGACAGAAGAAGCGGTACAACACGCCAAGGCGGCGGGTGTGCCACTTATTGTGGCCATTAATAAAATGGACAAGGAAGGCGCTGATCCAGAGCGGGTCAAGAACGAGTTGTCTGCCAAGGAAGTTATCCCTGAAGAGTGGGGCGGCGACACCCAATTCATACCGGTGTCGGCGCATACTGGCGAAGGTATCAACGAATTGCTGGACGCTATACTGCTGCAGGCGGAATTGCTGGAGCTGACAGCGCCCAGGGATGTACCGGCCCAGGGTATTGTTATCGAATCTCGTCTGGACAAGGGTCGTGGTTCTGTAGCCTCACTGCTGATTCAGAGTGGCACATTGCGACAGGGCGATATCGTGCTTGCCGGCCTGCAGTTTGGTCGAGTGCGTGCTATGCTCGATGAAAATGGCCAGCCTATCGATCAGGCTGGCCCGAGTATCCCGGTGGAAATACTGGGTCTCAACGGTACTCCGGATGCCGGTGATCAGTTTGCCGTGGTGGAAAGCGAGAAACGCGCCCGCGAGATTGCCGATTCCCGTCATACCAAGAGCCGCGATACCAAGTTGCAGCGCCAGCAGGCGGCGAAGCTGGACAATATGTTTGAGAGCATGACCGCGGGTGAGCGGAAGACTCTGAATGTTGTACTCAAGGCCGACGTGCGCGGATCTCTGGAAGCGATCAGTACCGCACTTCTGGATCTCGGTAACGATGAGGTGCAGGTGAATATCGTGGTTGGCGGAGTGGGTGGTATCACCGAAACAGACGTTAACCTGGCGATGACTTCCGGCGCTGTTGTGTTTGGTTTCAATGTGCGTGCTGACAATGCCGCCCGTAAACTGGTTGAGGCCGAAGGTGTAGACCTGCGTTACTACAACGTGATCTACAACGTGATCGACGATGTGAAAGCCGCTCTGACCGGGATGTTGGCGCCGGAATTGCGCGAGGAGATCGTGGGTATTGCCGAGGTGCGCGATGTGTTCAGCTCACCCAAATTTGGCCAGATTGCAGGCTGTATGGTAATTGAGGGTACGGTCTATCGTTCCAAGCCTATCCGGGTGTTGCGTGACAACGTGGTCATTTACGAGGGCGAGCTGGAATCCCTGCGCCGCTTCAAGGATGACGCCAACGAAGTACGCAACGGCGTGGAGTGTGGCATCGGGGTCAAGAACTACACCGATGTGAAGGTTGGAGACCAGATCGAGGTGTTTGAAGTCAAGGAAATCGCCCGCTCTTTGTAGGCGGCGATTACTGGCGGGCGCTAAATGGCAAAGGAATACAGTCGTACCCAACGGGTGGCAGATCACCTGCAGCGGGAGTTGGCCGCGTTGATCCAGCACGAAGTGCGCGATCCCCGGGTGGGCATGGTCAGCATTACCGGTGTCAACGTGAGCAGGGATCTCGGCCATGCAAAGGTTTATTTTACCGTGCTTGGCAGTGATACCAGCGAGGACGCCAGTGGTTCGACCGAGGTTCTGAACAAGGCGGCGGGTTTCCTGCGTTCCCAGTTATCGCGGGACAGTTCGATGCGCAGTGTGCCTCAATTGCGGTTTTATTTTGACAGCAGCGTGGGTCAGGGCCGTCACCTGGAAGACCTGATCCGACGCGCTGCCGATGCCGACAGGCACCTGGGTTTGCGCGACGAGGAACCCGGAGAGGATAAGTAGCCGGTGGCCAGGCGCCGCCGGGGTCGATCGCTTGATGGTATTCTGGTGTTGGACAAGCCCCACGGGGTCAGTTCCAACCGGGCGCTGCAGATGGCAAAGCGACTTTACGGCGCGGCCAAAGCGGGTCATACGGGTAGCCTGGATCCGCTGGCGACAGGGGTGTTACCCCTGTGTTTTGGCGAGGCCACCAAGTTTTCACAATTCCTGCTGGACGCAGACAAGGCCTATGAGAGCACTTTTGTGCTGGGTGTTGCCACCAACACCGGTGACGCAGAGGGCGAGGTGCAGGCTACCGTTGATGCTTCTGCTGTAGCTGAAGCAGATGTGGCGACAGCACTGGAATCATTTCGGGGGGAGATTGAACAGGTTCCCTCCATGTTTTCAGCCCTGAAACACCAGGGACAGCCCCTGTACAAGCTGGCCAGGCAGGGCAAGGAAGTTGAACGCAAGTCTCGTCGGGTTGTCATAAAGCAGCTGGAGCTGCGAGATTATCGCGGCGGAGCGCAGGCAGAGGTGGATATCTACCTCGAGTGCAGCAAAGGGACTTACGTGCGTTCCATCGCCGAGGACCTGGGCAAGCTGTTGTCCGTTGGCGGTCATGTAACCCGCCTGCGACGGACCAGAGCGGGGCCCTTTGCGATAGAAAACAGCGTAAACATGGCCACGCTGGAGGCGCTGCAGGCCAATGATCGCATCGCCGAAATGGATGCGCTACTGCTGAGTGCCGACACCGCTGTCGACAGTTTGCCACTGGTAAAACTGAGTGAATCAGGCGGTTTTTATATGCGCCAGGGCCAGCCGGTACTGGTGCCAAATGCGCCCTGTGATGGTATGGTGCGCATCGCTCTGGAAACCGGTGAGTTTCTGGGGGTTGGAGAGATATTAGACGATGGGCGCGTGGCGCCGCGTCGACTGATAGTCACCGGAGGGTGACGCGAACCTGTCTGTAGATCTGCACGGACAGGCTCTTATTACTAACGGGTAGACATACTACCCAGGGCAGATTCAACGAGAGGAAAGTAACATGGCTTTAAATGCTGAACGTAAGGCAGAAATTGTTAAAGACTACCAGGTAGGTGAAGGCGACACCGGTTCCCCGGAAGTACAGGTAGCACTGCTGACTGCAAATATTGAGCAGTTACAGGGGCACTTCCAGTCGCACAAGCATGATCACCACTCCCGCCGCGGTCTGATCCGCATGGTAAACCAGCGACGCAAACTGCTGGACTACCTGAAACGCAAGGACGTCACACGCTACAGCGGTCTGATCAAGCGACTGGGTCTGCGTCGCTAGGCAGTACCCGATACCGGGGCCATGGGGCCCCGGTGTTCATATAAAGAATTGGAGAAAAATTGTGAATCCAGTAACTAAAACATTCCAGTACGGTGGCCAGACAGTCACTCTGGAAACCGGCCGCATTGCGCGGCAGGCTTCCGGGGCGGTTCTGGTGACCGTCGAAAATACGACGGTGTTGTGCACCGTGGTGGCAGAAAAAACCGAACGTCCAGGCCGGGATTTTTTCCCGCTGGCTGTGCATTACACAGAAAAAACCTATTCCGTAGGCAAGATCCCCGGCGGTTTCTTCAAGCGTGAAGCCCGTCCCAGCGAAAAAGAAACGCTGACCTCGCGCCTGATCGATCGTCCTATCCGTCCCTTGTTCCCGAAAGGCTTCATGAATGAGGTGCAGGTTATCTGTACTGTGATGTCTGCTGACAAGCATATCGACCCGGATATTCCCGCCATGATCGGCACTTCGGCAGCTCTGGCTATTTCCGGCTGCCCCTTTAATGGCCCCATCGGTGGCGCTCGCGTTGGTTTTAGCGACGACAAAGGCTACATGTTAAACCCCACTTATCCGCAACTCGCGGAGAGCAAGCTCGACATGATTGTCGCCGGCACCAAAGATGCAGTGTTGATGGTGGAATCACAGGCCAAAGAGCTGAGCGAAGACCAGATGCTGGGCGCGGTACTGTTCGCTCATCAGGAAATGCAGGTAGTCATCCAGGCAATTAACGAACTGGTTGCTGAAGCCGGCAAGCCGCGCTGGGAATGGCAGGCAGCTGAAGTGGACCAGGATCTGCTGGCCGCTGTTGAAGCTCAGGCCAAAACCGACTTGGGCGAAGCTTATCGCATCACCGACAAGGCCGAGCGCTACGAACGGGTAGGCACCATTCGCTCAGCCTGTTTGGCAGCGCTGGCAGTGGACGGTGGTCCCTCGGCAGACGAGGTAAAAGACGTATTCAAGAGCATTGAGAAGAGTCTGGTGCGCAAGCGCATTCTGGCTGGTGAAGCGCGTATCGACGGCCGCGACAATCGCACTGTCCGCCCCATCGCCTGTGAAGTTGACCTGCTGGCCAAAGTACACGGCTCTGCCCTGTTCACCCGCGGCGAGACTCAGGCCATTGGCACCGTTACCCTGGGCTCTACCCGCGATGCCCAGATTATCGATGCCCTGGAAGGCGAGCGTCGTGATCCTTTCATGCTGCACTACAACTTCCCTCCCTATTCGGTAGGCGAAGCGGGCCGCGTTGGCTTTACCAATCGTCGCGAAGTCGGCCACGGTCGCCTGGCCCGTCGCGGTCTGGCAGCCGTACTGCCTACCCCCGAGGAATTCCCCTACACTATTCGTGTCGTGTCTGAAATTACTGAGTCCAACGGTTCCAGCTCTATGGCTTCTGTGTGCGCGGGCTCACTGGCAATGATGGCGGCCGGCGTGCCCCTGAAAGCACCGGTGGCTGGTATTGCTATGGGTCTGGTCAAGGATGGCAATCAGTTTGCCGTGCTGACCGATATCCTGGGTGATGAAGATCACCTCGGCGACATGGACTTCAAGGTCGCCGGTACTGCCGAGGGTGTTACCGCCCTGCAGATGGATATCAAGATCGAGGGCATCAACGAGCAGATCATGGAAGTGGCTCTGGAACAGGCCCAGACAGCGCGTCTGCATATCCTGGGCCAGATGAACCAGGTACTTTCCACTGCCCGTACCGTGACTTCCGAGAATGCGCCCAGCATGGTCACCCTGAAAGTCGATTCTGACAAGATCCGCGACATCATCGGCAAGGGCGGCGCAATGATTCGCTCCATCACCGAGACGTCAGGCGCAACTGTCGATATCGACGACGACGGCACTGTGCGCGTGTTCGGCCAGGATATGGCTGCGCGTGATGCTGCTGTAGCCATGATCGAGGAAATCACTGCTGAGGCCGAAATTGGTGCGGTTTACACCGGCACCGTGGCCCGGATTGTTGATTTTGGCGCCTTTGTCAATATTCTCCCCGGCAAGGATGGTCTGGTACACATTTCCCAGATCGCGAATGAGCGCGTGGAAAATGTTTCCGACCACCTGAAGGAAGGCCAGGAGATTCAGGTTAAAGTCCTGGACGTTGACCAGCGCGGTCGTATCAAGCTCTCCATCAAGGAGTTGCTTGAAGACGAAGCGCCGGCTGAAGAGGCTCCCGCGGAGGCCAGCGGCGAGTAATCTGCTACTGCCTTTTTTGGGCTTGAAATGGGGATGTGCTGTTAGGCGCATCCCTTTTTTTTTGCCAAAATTTAGATAGAATTTGCTGGCAGATTTGGTTTCTTCTTGGAACACGGTATCGAATCGAGTATAGGTGGCGGGGACACGCCGCAAGTACATCCATGTAGGCTCATATGCGGATGGCCGCCCCCTTCATCCATGCGCTCAATGGTCCCCGCCACCTATACTCGATTCGATACCTCTGCCGAGCTCTACAATTTATCCAGGTAAACCTATTTTGATAGCCAATATATTTACCAGGCTCTCCTCTGAGTACGAGCCGGCCCGCCGCAGAAGCGCTCGCCTTTGTGGAGCCCAAGTTGACTGAAAAAATCCGCTTTCTGCATATTCCAAAAACTGCGGGATCGACTTTCGATGAATGTCTTTTTCTGCAGTATTTGCGGCCCTATCTGCTGCGGCGACTATTTGTATTCAAGGGAAAGCTTGCAGAGGATGCGCAGCGGATTGATGCAATGTCGCCCGCTGTGCGTGGTCGCATTGCCATCTGCACGGGTCATGCGCCATTGGTTACCGATATTGAGGTAGTGGATGCCATGCCTACGGTGACGCTGTTGCGTGACCCGGTGGAGCGGGTCAGGTCATTCTGTCAGCATGTCAGTGAGGGCAAGAGTCCGAAGCTTTATGATCCAGCTGCAAATGGTGTATTCGATCTCGATCTATTTCTGGCGGTACACCGGGTCCAGTTGAATAATTTCCAGACCCGGATGCTGCTGGGGCGGGGGAGTTATAAACTGCCGCATGGTGACTCTGACGCTATCGTTGCGCAGGGGATGAATATTCTGGAGTCAACGCTTGCCTGCTTTGGTATCACCGAGGACCTTGACCGTTCGCTGCTGTTGTTCCGGGAGGTACTGGGCTGGCAGCACTGGCCGGTGTACCGCTCCCGCAATGTCAGTAACCCGCAGGCGCGTATCCAGTTTGAGGCGCGGCATGTGGCGCGTATCAAGGAGCTCAATCGCATAGATATTGCACTGTACGAGCTGG
Organism: uncultured Haliea sp.; assembly: GCA_963977275.1. Classification (GTDB taxonomy): domain Bacteria; phylum Pseudomonadota; class Gammaproteobacteria; order Pseudomonadales; family Halieaceae; genus JARRPM01. The sequence continues at coordinate 22,442 of CAXBNX010000029.1, forward strand.
CGCGGGAGTTGTACGACCGGCGGCAGGAGCAATACAGTGCAAAGTTTGACCGGGAGCTGCCGCTGTTCCGCGCTGCCTTGAAAAATACGGCACCGCGATTTGCCCTACTGGATTTCTCCCGGCGGCTGGCTCTGGTGGCGAGGATGCTTCGCCGCGCCTGGTCTTGCGTGGCGCCTCTTCGAGATGGCGCAACGAGGTAACGGCGTCGTTCGCTGGACCTCGCTGCAGTGCCAGCGGGGAGGGCCTACGTCGGCCGATTAGCGACGAGATCATCTACCACAGAAGGATCGGCTAGAGTGCTGGTGTCTCCCAGGCTGCCCAGCTCGTTCTCGGCAATCTTGCGCAGGATACGGCGCATGATTTTGCCGGAGCGGGTTTTCGGCAAGCCCGGCGCCCACTGGATGATGTCCGGCTTTGCGATGGGGCCGATCTCCTGGACACACAGGGCAATAAGCTCGGCGCGCAGTTTTTCACTGGGCTCAACACCTTGCATCGGTGTCACATAAGCGTAGATACCCTGGCCCTTGATGTCGTGGGGGAAACCCACCACAGCGGCTTCTGCAATCTGCTCGTGCAGCACCAGGGCGCTCTCTACTTCAGCAGTGCCCATGCGGTGCCCGGAGACATTGAGTACATCATCCACCCGGCCAGTTATCCAGTAGTAGTCGTCCTCGTCACGCGTTGCACCATCACCGGTGAAGTAATACCCCGGGTAGTGGCTGAAGTACGTGTCGATCATGCGCTGGTGATCGCCGTATACGCTGCGGATCTGTCCGGGCCAGGAGGCTTTAATGACCAGGTAGCCCGCGCCGGGACCCGCAATTTCAGAGCCATCTTCGTTCAGTAGCGCCAGTTCAACGCCAAAAAACGGTACGCTGGCGGCGCCGGGTTTCAGGGCGGTTGCACCGGGCAGGGGCGTGATCATGTGGCCACCAGTTTCGGTCTGCCACCAGGTATCAACGATAGGGCATCGGGAATCGCCCACCACCTTGTAGTACCAGTTCCAGGCTTCCGGGTTGATGGGTTCTCCCACGGTGCCCAACAGGCGCAGGCTAGCCCGGGAACTGCGGGTGACCGGTTCGTCGCCAACGGCGTGCAGGGCGCGAATGGCAGTGGGCGCTGTATAAAAGGTGTTCACCTGGTGTTTGTCCACTACTTCCCAGCAGCGGCCCGCGTCAGGGTAGGTGGGTACACCTTCGAACATCAAGGAAATGGCGCCGTTGGCCAGAGGGCCGTACACAATATAGGTGTGGCCGGTAACCCAGCCGACATCCGCCGTGCACCAGTAGACCTCGCCCTCGCGGTAGTCGAACACGTATTTGAAGGTCATCGCTGCCTGCAGCAGGTAGCCGCCGGTGGTGTGTAGCACACCCTTGGGCATTCCGGTGGAGCCGGAGGTGTACAGAATGAATAGGGGATCCTCGGCGTCCATTGATTCCGGTTCGCAGTCTGCTGACGCCTCGGCAGTAGCTTCGTGGTACCAGATATCGCGGCCCTCGTGCCATGCCACTTTGCCGCCGGTGCGCTTTACTACGAAGCAGCTGCGCACATTGGGGCAGGCTTCCAGGGCCTTGTCGGCATTTACTTTCAAGGGGATCTCACGGCCTCCGCGCATACCTTCGTCTGCCGTGATCAGTGTCTGGCAGTCGGAATCAAGGATGCGATCTTTCAGTGCTTCGGGTGAAAACCCACCGAACACCACGGAGTGCACTGCTCCGATACGGGTGCAGGCCAGCATGGCGTATGCCGCCTCCGGGATCATCGGCATATAAATGCAAACCCGGTCGCCTTTGCTGACACCGCGCTGCTTGAGTGCGTTTGCCAGTTTACAGACCTGCTCTTTCAATTCGGCGTAGCTTATGTGCTTGCTGTCAGCCGGGTTATCGCCTTCCCAGATAAAGGCCGTTTGTTCAGCGCGCGCCGGCAGGTGTCTGTCGATGCAGTTGTAACTGACGTTCAGCTTGCCGCCCGCGAACCACTCAGCTTGGCCCTTAACGAAGTCGTAGTTGACCACGGTATCCCAGGGTTTGTCCCAGGACAGGAATTCACTGGCCATCTCACCCCAGAAGCCTTCACGGTCTGTAATCGAGCGCTGGTACATCGCCGCGTATTTCTCGGCGTTGATGTGGGCGTCACTGAAGTTTGCTGGTACCGGGTGGCTGGAACTATCGGACATGGTGGCCTATCCCCTGAGTGTTTGTGGGTATGAGAGTTTGATAGTGGGATGATACTGTGCCTGTGCGGTTACGCAAGCCGAGCAGGATCGAAGGCTGAATCAGGGTGTGTGGAATGCACTAGGGCCCGCCGGCTAGCATGCCCCAGTCGGATACCGGGTTCAGCGCCAGGCGAACATTGTCGATTAGCCGGGTTGACCCCAGCCGCGCCGCAGCCAGAATGGCAATTTCCTCGGTGTCTTCCGTCACCGTGCGCAGGGTCCTGGCATCACGAATAGCGAAATAATCAGGCTCCAGCCCGGCCTGCAGCAGCTTCATACGGGCATGGGATTCCAGTTGCAGAAAATTATCGAAGCCGCAGGCAATGGCCTCCCGGCAGCTGTTGAGAGTCTGGTGGATAACCGGGGCAATATGGCGCTGCGCCGGCGAAAGAAAGCCGTTGCGTGAGCTCTTGGCCAGGCCGTCATCATCGCGTGCCGTCGCTACACCAACGATGTCTATCGGTATACACAGGTCGTTGACCATTTTGCGTACGATAGACAACTGCTGGTAATCCTTCTCGCCGAAAACGGCTATATCGGGCTGTACGATGTTGAACAGCTTGGCCACTACCGTGGTGACACCGTCAAAGTGCCCGGGGCGACTGCTGCCGCAGAGAGTTTCAGACAGGTCGGGTACTCGCACCTGGGTTTGGGCTGTCATGCCTTCGGGGTAAATTTCTTTTACCTGGGGTGCGTAGAGTATCTGTACGCCTTCACTGAACAGCTTTTCCTTATCGGCCGCCATGGTGCGGGGATAAGAGTCGAGGTCTTCATTGGCACCAAATTGCAGAGGGTTGACGAAAATACTGACGACGACCACATCACACAGCGCCCGTGCTTTACGCACAAGCTTTAAATGCCCTTCATGCAAGTTGCCCATCGTCGGAACGAAGGCAATGCTTTGGCCCTGTTGGCGAAAGCGTTGTAAAGCGGAATGTAACTGCGCGTTGCTGCTGTAAGTTCGCATATCGACCTCATCCCTTTGTGCGGAACGGTGATGCTAAACGAATAGAAATCACGGGCTTTCCCCCCCTCAAAGGTTAGCAAACCTGTGAGGGAACGGAAGTATGGACCAAGGTATGCTACCCGGCAACGGGTTTTTGTGAAAAATTCACGGGTTCTGTTACGAAAAGAAGCACATTTGTGACGCAGGTCAGGTGTAGGAGTGCTCTTCGGTGGGGTAGTCGCCCGCCTTAACCGCCTGCACAAAGGATTGGAGGGCGCCTTGAATCGTTGTCTGCCCCTTCATAAAATTCTGTACGAAACGGGCTGTGTGGCCAGATAAGCCAAGTAAGTCGTGCATCACCAGCACCTGGGCATCCGTGCCGGGGCCGGCGCCAATGCCGATCACCGGGATATCCAGTTTGCGGCTGATATCACCGGCGAGATTGGCCGGAATGCACTCCAGGACCAGCAGGCTGGCCCCCGCATCCTTGATTTCAACCGCATCGGCCAGAATGGATTTGGCCTCTTTTGGCGTTCGACCCTGTACCTTGAAGCCACCAAAAGTGTTGACGGACTGGGGCGTGAGGCCGAGGTGGGCACAGACCGGGATACCGCGCTCTACCAGTTTACTGATCGTGCCGCTGAGCCAGGTGCCGCCTTCCACTTTTACCATCTGTGCACCCGCCTGCATCAGCCGTGTTGCGTTCTCCATGGCCTGGTCAGGGGTGGTGTATGTCATAAAGGGCATGTCGGCTATCACCAGGGACTGGGTGGCGGCGCGGCACACGCACTCGGTGTGATAGACCATGTGATCCATGGTGACCGGGATGGTGCTATCGTGGCCTTGCAGTACCATGCCCAGGGAGTCGCCTACCAGGATGGTCTCTGCGCCTGCCTCGCTGATAATCCGGGCAAAGGTCGCGTCATAGGCAGTGATACAGACGAACTTTTCGCTCGCGGCTTTCATCTTGCCCAGGGTGCTTATGGTTACCTTGGCCATGCGTTATCCGAAAAATGTGGGGTTAAAGTAGTGGCGGCCACTGCGAATTTCCAGCAGGTAGTCAACCAGGTGTGTATAGTCCGTCTCGCTATTGGCCAGATCGAGTTCGCTGGCATTTACAATGAGCAGAGGCGCGTCATCGTAATATAGAAAGAACTCACTGTACACTTCGTTCAGACGCTCCAGATAGTCGCGATCTATTGCTTTTTCGGCAGCGATACCGCGGTTGTCAATGCGCCCCAGCAGCACATCGGGGGAGGCCTGCAGATAGATTACCAGATCGGGCCGCGGCGCATCGATGGTCAGCTGTTGATACACCTTCTCGTACAGCTGGAACTCATCGCCGTCGAGGTTGATCCTGGCAAACAGCGGATCCTTTTCAATCAGGAAGTCTGCCACCCGCACCGGCGCGAAAATATCTGCCTGGCGCAGATCGTGTATCTTCTGTGAGCGCTGGAACAGGAAGAACAGTTGGGTGGCCAGTGCCGCCTCTTTGCGATTGCGATAGAAGCGTTCCAGGAACGGGTTTTGTTCGGCCTCTTCCAACAGCGTCTGGTAATTGAAGCTGCCTGCCAGCTTTTTTGCCAGCGTGGTTTTGCCCACTCCGATGGGGCCCTCTACGGCGATATAGGCCGGGGGTCTGCGCCCTTTCAGAGTGATCTCTATAGCCCTGGCTTCCTGCATCCGGTGAATGTTTCCCTTTGGTGCTTTATCAACATGAGTTGGACGGGGTCAGCTGCAACGTGGTTGTCACCAGATCGCCACGCGGGCACTGGGCGAGTAATGTACCAAGATCCGAACCGTCCGGCAGCACCCAATTTGACCCACAGAGGTCCGCCAGCGGATACAGTACAAAATTGCGCGAGGGCAGCCCCGGGTGAGGAATTGTCAGTGTCGGCGTGGCGATTGCCCTGTCACCGTATAGCAGAATGTCCAGGTCCAATGTGCGGGGGCCCCAGTGTTCAACCCTGACCCGGCCCTGATTGTTCTCTATGCGTTGAAGCTCCTGCAACAGGGTCTCTGGCGCCAGCGTCGTATCCAGGCGCAGCACGGCATTGAGGTAGTCGGGTTGGTCACCGGGGCCGACAGCGGAGCTGCCATAGGTGCGGGAAATACCTGCGATCTTTGAGTCGCGCAATTTCCCCAGGGCGAGTACTGCAAATTGCAGTTGCCGGATGGGTTCCTGCAGATTGCTGCCCAGGCCAATGTAGGCTGGGGTCATGTCTGGGAGCTGCGCCTTTTGCGAGACCGGCGCCCACCGCCGCCGGGACTATTTTCTTTCGCGGCCTGCTCCAGACGTTGTTCCATGGGTAACTGTTGGAAGTCGGTCCACCAATCGCCGAGATTACCGGTCTCTTCGCCGGATTGTTCCCGCAGCAACAGAAAGTCGTAGGCCGCCCGGAATCTGCGGTGGTCAACCAGCTCGGCGGCCCGACGCCCCCGGCGATTTTGCAGCCGCAACTGAAATTCCCATATTTCGCGCATGGGTTGGCTGAAGCGCTTGGGTATGGAAATGTGGCGCGCGGCCGCACTGACAACTTGCTGGGCCGCAGAATGCATCGCGGGTATGGGTGGGTCGCCCCGTTCCTGGAGTTGCCGTGCCTGGCGCTCTACAGACGGCCATAACAGCGCTGCAAGAATAAAGGCCGGGGTGACGGGCTTGCCTATGGCTATGCGCTTGTCAGTGCTCTCCATCGCGGCGCGCACCAGTGCCAGAGCAGTTTCATCCCGTTGTATTTCCGTGTTGGTTTCCGGGAACAGGTATTGCAGCAGCTCGTGTTGGTACAGTTGATCGAAGGTGCTGGTGGCGTACCCGGCCAGGAACAGCTTGAGAAACTCATCGAACAGTCGTGCAGCGGGAATTTCAGCTAACAGGTGGGCGCATTCTGGGATGGCGCTGGCGGTGTCCGGGTGGATATCGAATTGTAACTTGGCGGCAAAACGCAGCACGCGCAACATGCGCACTGGGTCCTCGGTAAAGCGTACTGCCGGCTCACCAATGATGCGGATACGGCGGCGCTCCAGGTCTTCGAGGCCGCCCACGTGATCAAACACTTCAAAATTGCCGGAATCGTAGTAAAGGGCGTTTACGGTGAGGTCGCGCCTGACAGCATCTTCCTCGAGCGTGCCGTATACGTTATCGCGTAGTAACAGGCCTTTGTCGGATTGCCGGGAGTGGTTACCACCCGTTTCAGACGTGGGCTTGGCGTCATTATCGTGATGCCCGCGAAAGGTCGTGACTTCAATGATCTCCCGGCCGAAGCGCACATGAACGATACGAAAACGGCGGCCAATAATTCGGGAGTTGCGAAACAGGTTGTGCACCGCCTCCGGTGTGGCGTCCGTGGCGATATCGAAGTCCTTGGGGTGGCCGCCCAGTAGCAGGTCGCGCACCGCGCCACCGACCAGATAGGCCTGGTGTCCATCGCCTCGCAGGCGAGACATAACCTTGAGAGCACCGTCGCTAATATTCTTGCGCGATATACAGTGCTGATCCCTGGGAATGATTTTCAATCGAAGTTGTGCCTGTGCCGGTTTGGGTAAGCCGCGCAGTCTAGCATAGTTCAGAAGCCGGAAAAGCTGGGATAGCAAGGGTTGTAGCCAGTCGATGATTGGGGAGTGAATGAGGGGGAAAACAGTGTTTTCCCCATCCAGGTCTCACACAGAGAATTATTGTTATTTCTTGAGTGCTGTTATTTTTATGGCGTGTATAAAAACACAGTTTTTGCGGATGCCCAAGTGCTTTTGGATAAAAATTTACCAGCTGATGGACAAGCCTGCGGGCCGAATGAACTCTGGCCTAACTCTACTTTTACACCACGAAATTGAAGGGGAAGTAAACTTCCCCGTCCAGGTCCATAGTGGAGCGTGTTATTTTTATTACGGTAACTGTTATTTTTATTTTTTGTACCTACACTATAAAAGCATCCGGCGTGCCAATTTTTGATAATAGTATATTAATCAATAAGATAAGAGAAATATGGAAATTCTAACTCCGTCGATTTAGACGGACTTGTTACTGAACTACACTGCTTTATGTAACGCCAGGCAGGATGGGTAACGTTCATTTCCCCCGCGCAGCAGCTTTTACAGCTCCGCTGGAGGCGGTCGCTCGCTTGCGGGGAATGCCCAGTCGCTGACGCCGTTCCCATAAACATTTGCGACTGACACCGAGCTTTTGCGCAAGTTCGGTCTCGCTCATGGAGTCCTGGTGTTCCATCACAAAGCGCTGGAAATAATCTTCCAGCGAAAGGTCCTCCTGCGGGTCGGTATTGTTGATGGGTTTTATAGCCGGCTGGATACTACCCTGTTGCCCGCGCAAGCGATTGATATTGACCAGTTCCAGGTCTATGCCCAACTCCTCGTTGTCAATTTCATCGCCGTCAGAGAGAATTACAGCGCGCTCGATAGCGTGTTCCAGTTCGCGCACGTTACCGGGCCACTGGTAGGTGGTGATGGCCTGTATAGCACGTGGCGACAGGCGCATAGTGCTTTTCCCCAAACGCTCGGTCTGGGTTTGCAACATGGATTCCGCCAGGTGCAGGATGTCTTTGCCACGCTCCCGCAGAGGTGGGAGCGAAAGCTGCAACACATTAATCCGGTAAAACAGATCCTGGCGGAATCCGCCCTCCGCGGACAGGGCCTGGAGATTGCGGTGGGTAGCGCAGATGAGGCGAACATTCACCTTGCGCGAGTGCACAGAGCCGATGCGGCGTATCTCACCCTCCTGTATAAAACGTAGCAGGCGGGCCTGTGCTTCCATTGGCAGCTCGCCTATTTCATCCAGGAACAGGGTGCCGCCATCGGCTGCCTCTATGAGCCCCATACGGCTGGCATTGGCACCGGTGAACGCCCCCTTTTCATAACCGAATAACTCGGACTCTATCAATGTGTCCGGGATAGCGGCGCAATTCACTGAGATCAGGATCTTGTCGGCGCGCATACTGTGGCTGTGTACGCTGCGCGCCACAATCTCCTTGCCGGTACCCGTCTCCCCCAACACCAACACTGTGGAGTCGGTGGGTGCGGCCTTGCGTATGTATTCGAACAGGACATGCATGGCGGGGCAATTGCCGGTGATACCGGTAACGCCAGCGGGTTTGGCCTGACTGCCCTGGCCGCTTTTGTATTGTGCCTGACGCGGCGCCGGGTGGTCTGCGATGATGCGCTGTACGGCGGAAACCATGTCGCCGTGATCGAACGGTTTGGCGATGTAGTCCACCGCCCCCATGCGCATGGAATCGACGGCTGAGCGCAGGCTGGCGTAGCTGGTCATAATCAGTACCGGTACGTCCCCGGCCTTGCGTATCAGGTCTGTGCCCGGTGCACCGGGCAGTCGCAGGTCGCTGATGACCAGATCGAACTCATCGAGGTCATGGGCGGACTCGGCGTCCTGCACCGAGCCCGACTCACTGACCTGATAACCGTTGCGTTCCAGCAGGCGGCGCAAGGCCGTGCGAATTACCGTTTCGTCTTCGACAATCAGGATTTTGAACATAGGGCACCTCTAATTCACCCGGTAACACTTCAGCGGAGACCCGCCCGGCGGTGGCATCGAATGAATTGGCGATACCGCAAGTGTTACCGATTGTGTACTTGCTACACAACATACTACCCCTGCCCCCGATTTTCCAGTGAAAGCGGCGCCGCGCCCCCGGTTCGCCTGTACCTCAGGCGTCGAAAGTGTCGCCGTAACTGGCCGCAGGTAATTGCAGGGTAACCCGCGTGCCTGTTGGATCGGGGCCTTCAGACAGCGGGCTGGCGAGGCTGACACTACCGCCCATGTCATCCATGATACTGAAGACCAGAGCCAATCCCAGTCCGGTACCCGCGCCGGGGTCCTTGGTGGTAAAAAATGGCTCGAATATATGTGCCTGGACGTCTGGCGGAATACCGCAGCCGTTATCCTGTACATCGATGGTGACGAGTTCGTGCTCGCGGTCTGCCATAACGGTGATAGTGCCGTTGTCATCACAGGCGTCGCGGGCATTCCCCAGTAGATTGACGAATACCTGTAACAGACGCTGGCTGTCTGCCAGCACCAGCAATTCCCGGTCACAGTGGTTATTGAAATTGACGGGTTTCGCTTCGCGGTCCAGTGCCAGCAGGTGAATGGCTTCATCCACACAATCCGCCAGATTCGACGGCGCCAGTGTCACCTCCCCGGTATGGGAGCTGCCGTGGGAGAAGTTCACCAGGGAATCAACGATACGGCTTATGCGTTCGGTCTGTCGGAGTATGTCCTGCGCCGCAAAACGAATTTCTTCGGGATCGGTTTCGTACTCCAGATTCTGGGCGAGGCAGGCAATGCCGGTCACCGGATTGCCAATTTCGTGGGCGACCCCGGCCGCCAGCCGTCCAATAGACGCAAGCCGCTCGTTGTGCAGGAGTTCTTCCTCGAGCAACTCGAAGTCGGTGATATCTTCAACCAGTATCACCGTATCTGCAGCGCCTGTCGGACTATCGCTGCCGGCATCGGCTTTGTGCAGGCTGATCCAGCAGGGTTGATTGCCCTCGCGAATGACCTCCGTTTTCAGCAGGGTAGTATTGCCCCCCGCCTGGAAGTCGCTGATGACCTGGTGCCAGGGCGATGGCAGAGACCCCAGCAGAGACCCCAGTACTTCCTGTGGCGCAATACCGGTGATTTTCTCCATGCTACGGTTCCACAACAGCACCTCGCCGTCATCGCCGATGGAGCATACGCCAATAGGGAGGTTGTCCAGCGTTTCGCGGTAGTGGCGTCGCAGGTTATCCAGGTCTGCCGTCAGGCCGGTAAAGTGGGATTGCGCTCGATCGAGTTTGCGCTCTATGAGGTAAAGGTCCTCTGTGTCTCCCTGCAGTCGTGGTTGAAACGGAATACAGCGCTCGATAATACCATGCGCTACGGCCGGGCCCAGCAGCCCCGAGAGATTGGCTTCCAGCCTTGCCCGCAACCGGCGCAGGGCGTAGGGCCGGTTTTCTTCCGGCGAGAACTGCAGTTCTGTCAGCGCTTTGTTGACCTCGGCACGGGCGGTATTTTCTCCCAGCGCCGAACCGAGCTGCTCGGCAAAATTGTCGGCGTTGCGCAGGGAAAGCACCCTTCGAATGGGGCGGGTACGGTCGTCCATCGAGCAGATTTCTGCCGCCACCCGTTCACCTGAGCTGGTGCTGGTCAGTAGCGAAACCAACACAAAAACGCTGGTATTGAGTAACAGGGATAACAATACGGCATTCGCCCAATGCGTATCGCTTGCGCCGAACACATAATCCGGCAGGGAGCTCATAAGGGGGATGGTGTAATCCCCGGCCAGGGGTAGCAGCATTGAAACAAACCAGACGGAGAGGCCGACGGCAAGGCCGGCCAACAAGCCTTTGCGATTAGCGCTGGACCAATAGGGCGTGGCCATAATGCCGGGAAGAAATTGCAGGGTGCCGGAGAATGCAACGAGGCCGAGCTGGGTCAGGGTCTGGGTGCCGCTCAGGGCGATAAAAAAGGCATAGCCGGCCAGAATCAGAATGCCAATCAGGGAGCGTCGCAACCATTTGAGCTGGGTGTAGATATTGCGGTCCTGATCGATTTGGATAAGGCGCGTGGGTAGTATCAGGTGATTCAGGCACATATTGGCCAGGGCCAGAGTGGTGATGATAATTGTTGCGCTGGCAGCGGATAGCCCGGCTACAAAAGCGGCGACGCTGATAGCGGTAGAGCGGGATTCCAGGCCCAGCGCCAGGCCGCTGTAGTCGATAGGCAACGTGTGACCCAGCTGCATACCCGCCCAGGTCACCGGTAGTATGGGAAGGCTCAGAAGCAGCAAATACAGGGGCAGACCCCAGGTGGCGGTTCGCATGTCGCGGCTCTCGGTGTTTTCCGCGAAGGCCATGTGGAAGATGTGGGGCATGCACACCGCACCTGCAAAAAACACCACCAGCAAGGTGCGGGCGGTGTTGTCCTTGAGGGAATCAGTCAGGCCGGCACGCACTTGTGGGTTATGCAGCAGCCACTCGTCCAGCCCGCCAAAGCCACCAAACACACCGTACACGGCGGCGAACAACAGCACGAACATTGCACCCAGTTTGACCAGGGACTCAAAGGCAATGGCGGTGACCAGGCCGGTATTGCGATGCTGTGCCGAAATGTGGCGGGTACCGAATAAAATCGAAAAGACGGTGATGATAATGCAAAACAGCAGGGCCAGACCGTCCTGTCGGTTCTCCCGGGAGAATAGGTTGTCGGCATCACCCGCCATGATCTGGATGCTGTCGGCGACGGCCTGAATTTGCAGGGCGAGCAGCGGAAGCAGGGTGAGACACATTGCGATGGTGATCGTTGCGCCAACCCGAGGGCTGCGAAAACGGAACGTTAATACGTCAGCCAGTGATGACAACTGGTACACGCGGCACAGGCGCAACAAGGGGATTAACAATAGCGCGGCCAGGCAGAACATGAAAACCACACCGCCGTAGTACAGCAGGAAGTTATAGCCGTAGCGGTAGGCGAGCTCGATAACGCCGTTGCTGGCCATGGCGCCTGCAAACACACCCAGGGATAATACATAGGTGGCGGGGTGCCGGGTAATGCGTTCGGGGATAATGCCGCGGTCGGCGAGATAGGCAACAGCAAACAGGCCCGTGAGGTAGGCGACGATAAACAGCAATATCTGGGTGAGGCTAAAGCTCATCAGGGTCTCTCGAGCGCTGATTCCAGTAGGCGCCGATGATTACCAGCAACCAGAGCTGGTAGGGCCGATACCAATCTCCGCCGGTACGGAATACCCAGTCTTCCACCGCGGGGGAGAAAATAATGAACACGCCCACTGCTAACAGCAGTGCTCTGTTGATGTACATGGCACGATTTCCTGTGGCCAGCTGAGGCGTCGATACTACTGAAGCGCTGCGGGGGGGTAAAGCTCAAGCGCGGTGGGCGGCCGCTATAGACAAGACCCCGGGGATTTTTGCGGGAGCCCACCTCTGTGTAGCAAAATCCAGGATTTGCGCTGTAGCTCGACGCTCGAGCGGGGGCTCATCCTGCTGCAGAAATCTCAGTGCAGCGCGCAAATTGGCGGGGGCGTCGCTATTGTCAAGTGCCGGGGCGTGGTTTTGTTTACTGAATTTCTGTCCACTGGCATCGGTAATCACCGGAATGTGGCTGTAGACCGGGGTTGAATGGCCAAGCAATTGCTGCAGAAATATCTGTCGTGGTGTGGAATCCATCAAATCGGAGCCGCGCACAATATGGGTGATGCCCTGCCATGCATCGTCGACCACCACCGCAAGCTGGTAGGCATCCAGGCCGTCTTTGCGTTTTACGATAAAGTCGGGTATTTCACTGCCCAGCGCGGCCTCCTGCACCCCTTGTGTCTGATCTTCAAAGCGGATATGGCAGCTCCGGGGTACCTTAACGCGGGTCGCTGTGGGGGTATTCAATTGATGCTGCCGCTGCCGGCAGTTGCCGCGGCAAGCGCCGTCGGGACCCAATGTCTGGCGGGTGCAGTCACAATTGAACAAGTGCCCACTCTCCTGTAGTGCCTTTAGTGTCGCCGCATATGCAGGGCCGCGCTGGCTTTGAAACAATACACTGTTGTCGGAGTACAGGCCGTGGTGTTGCAGGCTGTCCAGAATTTGTCGAGCTGCGCCGGGTTCTTCACGCGGTGGATCGAGATCCTCCATGCGTATCAGCCACGCACCCTCGCGGTGCCTGGCATCCAGATAGCTCGCCAGTGCAGCTATCAGGGATCCCAGGTGTAGAGGGCCAGTCGGGGAGGGGGCAAAACGCCCGCGATAAGGCGGGTCGGCTTCGGACATGGACCCTGGGAGTTAACCCAGTTCCTGTTTTTCCTTGATTTCGGCAAGGGTTTTACAATCGATACACATACTGGCGGTTGGGCGGGCTTCCAGGCGTTGAATGCCTATATCAACACCGCAGGCGTCGCAGAAGCCATAGTCATCCTGCTCAATACGCTCCATAGTTGAATCGATTTTTTTGATCAGCTTGCGCTCACGATCGCGGGTGCGCAGTTCCAGGCTGAATTCCTCTTCCTGCGTGGCGCGGTCTGCCGGGTCGGGGAAGTTGGCGGCCTCGTCTTTCATGTGGGACACGGTACGATCCACTTCTTCCATCAACTCCGCTTTCCACTTCAGAAGAATGGCTTTGAAATGATCTCGTTGCTTCTCGTTCATATACTTCTCGCCCCGCTTGGGCTTATAGGGCTCGAAGTTTTTGAATTCGGTAGAGGCTGCTTTTTTGACTGCTCTTGGCATGGTCATTTTCCCATACTGCAATGGTAACTGGACAATATTCACCGGTTGTTGGCGGGCGTGTACAAAGACTGCCCAAAACCAAGGGCGGAGAAGCTACCAGATAACGGGCGGAGGTGCCACTTTTTCTCAGAGTTTTTGCTGCGGGGAAATTCACCTGCGGGCTTTGCTAGAATAACGCGTTCGTGAGGGGTGCTGATGGGGCGCAGTGACAGTTATGCAATTTGACAATCTGATAGAGGGGCGTCTCCTGCGGCGCTACAAACGCTTCCTCGCAGATGTGGAATTACCGGGCGGGGAGCTTATCACCGTCCACTGCCCCAACACGGGTGCAATGACCGGCTGCGCGGAACCCGGTGCCCGGGTTTGGCTGTCCACCAGCACAGTCAAAACCCGCAAATACCCCCACACCTGGGAGCTGGTGGAAACGGCGTCCGGGCTGGCGTGTATTCACTCGGCCAAGGCGAATCAGGTGGTGCGTGAAGCTTTTGCTGCGGGAGTGATAAGTGGCTTTGACGGCTACCCCGATATCCGCACAGAAGTAAAATATGGCCTGGGCAGCAGGGCGGACCTGTTGCTGCAGGGCGCGCAGGGCAAGGTATTTGTGGAAGTGAAGTCGGTAACCTTGTGCCGCCCGGGCGGGGTGGGCGCATTTCCGGATGCGGTCAGCGAGCGCGGCCGCAAGCATGTACGGGAGTTACAGGGCGTAATACAGCCCGGAACGGAAGCGGTACTGTTTTTTTGCGTTTTTCACACTGGTATTCAGTCTGTATGCACTGCGGGCGATATCGACCCCCGCTATCGCGATGCTCTTGCCGAGGCGATGGCCGCGGGGGTGCAGGTGCTCGCCTGGGGTGCGGATGTCTCCACCGCCGGGATTGAGCTCAGCCGGGAGCTGCCGTTTGCGCTGGACGCAAGCGCTGTGTAAATGCACACCTTGTTGCCGCTGCGGCGCCCACGATAGGATGATGTCAGGCTGCAAATGCGGCTCTTATCATTTGGCTGGGCCATCGTGGCCAGCCCGGGGTCAGCGGAGAATATCAACAGTGGTACCACAGCTTGGCATAGAGCAGTTAACGGGGCGGGACGAAGGCCACCTGTCGAAGCTGCCCTGCGGGCACCAGCTGCAGCCGGCGGCAGCCGAGGCCTTTGTTGCGTTGCAGGCTGACGCGCGCGAAGCGGGGTTTGAGCTTGCCATCGCCAGTAGTTTTCGCTCCTACAGCCGGCAATTGGCCATCTGGAATGGCAAGGCCAGTGGCCAGCGCGCAATCCATGATGACCTGGGCCAGGCCCTTGTCATCGACAGCCTCAGCCCGGAGGCACAACTGCGTGCGATTCTGCGCTTTTCGGCGTTGCCCGGCAGTTCCCGGCATCATTGGGGTACCGATATGGATGTTTTTGATGCCGCGGCCATAGCGCCGGGCTACCCGCTGCAGTTATCTCCCGGGGAGGTTGCGCCGGGCGGTGTTTTTGACCCCCTACACCGCTGGCTGGACCAGCGCATGGCCGCCGGAGAGTCCGGTGGCTTCTACCGGCCCTACAGTCTGGATCGGGGCGGTGTGGCACCTGAGCGCTGGCATCTGAGTTATGCGCCGCTGTCTGCCAGTTGTGAACGGCAGCTGACTGCCGACCTGTTGCTGGCCTGCTGGGAGGATTGCCGTGCAGATGAGTCGCCGCTATTACTGGGCGATGAGGTCAGGGCGATGTTGCCGCAGATTGTGGCAACATACGTGATGGTGGCGCCGGACTGGTGTCCGGCGCGGTATCGGGCATAAAAAGACTTAGGCCCTGCTGCCTGCCTTGGCTTGCGCATGCAGGTGACCAAAATGATTCCGGTAGTCCTTTTCAGCAGCGGCAATGACTTCCAGCGCTTTATCGCGGCCGTAAACATAGTCGACTTTGACGTTGTTGTCCTTGCCGGGAATCATTTTGTAGGTGGAGAAGTAGTGCTGCAGGCGCTCCGTCTTGATAGCGGGCAGATCGGCGATATCGTGAACGTCGCCCCAGATATTGTCGCCTGCGAGAACGGCGACAATCTTGTCGTCAGCCTCACCGTCATCAATCATCTGGATACCACCGACAACCCGGGCGTTCAGGATGATATCGGCACGGGTGATATGGCGTTCGGAAAACACGCAGATATCCAGTGGGTCGCCGTCGCCTTCTGTCGCGTCAGCGCAGTGCTTGGCCACTTCCTCGGCACAGTAGGTGCGGGGAATGAAGCCGTACAAGGCTGGCGGGCTTGAAGTGGTGCGCTGGGGCCGGTCAACCATCAGGAAGCCCGAGGCCTTGTCCAATTCATATTTGACCACATCGTCCGCTGTCATTTCGATGTAGACTTGAACGATGTCCTCGGCGCTGCCATCCGAGTGTGCGTGGAGTCCGTGCCAGGGGTGCCTGCGCCAACGGTTGAAATCGCTATTACTGTACATGGGGGCCTTCCGTGCGGTTAATTTGCGAGGCGCGCATTGTACAGCCTGTGACCGTTTAAATCTTGTCCAATGTGGCAAATAGTTTGCACAGGGCCGTACGCAAGTTACTGTGCAACATGGTGTTTTACTGTTTGTTTTCACCCGCAAGTACAGCGATGCCGGTGCTCAGCTTGCCGGGATTTTGAATCGGGTCTTCAGTTTGCGGGGAACCGCGGTATTTTTCAGGGTTACGTACACGGGCATACCCTTGCGATAGCTGGGGTAGGCCTCACCGGCGATGAGCGGCGACAGATATTCAAATGCCTTTGCTGTAATGCCGAAACCGTCACGGGTGATGAAGTTGCGCGGCATCTTCTTCTCCCGGTTGGCGACATCCTCCAGTTGTGCCTCGCCAATCGACCAGCTGTAGCGCTTGCCCTTGCCGCGTACGATGCAGGGCATCATGGCGTTGTCGCCTCTCAGCGCGAATGCCACCGCAGCCTCGCCGAGGGCGTAGGCCTGGTCTACATCGGTCTGGGAGGCGATATGCCGCGCAGAGCGCTGCAGGTAATCCGCCACTGCCCAGTGATACTTGTAGCCCAGTTCATCCTTGACCATGCCGGCCAGATAGGGCGCCAACCCGCCCAATTGGCTGTGGCCAAAGGCGTCCTTGAGGTCGGATTCCGCCAGGAAGCGACCATCTTCATACTGTGCGCCTTCCGAGGCAACGATAACGCAGTAGCCGTTGCGTTTGACCGTGCGTTTTACCCGGGCCAGGAATTTCTCCCGGTTGAAGGCGATTTCCGGGAACAGGATGATATGCGGTGCATCCCCCTCCTGTTCGGCTGCCAAGCCTGCGGCTGCGGCGATCCAGCCCGCGTGCCGGCCCATCACCTCCAGGATAAACACCTTGGTGGAGGTTGCGCACATGGAGGCCACGTCCAGCGCCGCCTCGCGGGTTGAAATAGCGATGTACTTTGCTACCGAGCCGAAGCCGGGGCAGTTGTCGGTCTCGGGCAGGTCATTGTCAATTGTCTTGGGTATGTGAATGGCCTGCAGGGGGTAACCCATGGCCGCACTCAGTTGCGAAACCTTGAGGCAGGTGTCCGCAGAATCGCCGCCGCCGTTATAAAAGAAGTAACCGATATTGTGGGCCTTGAACACTTCGATCAGGCGCTCGTACTCCGCGCGATTATCCTCGAGGCTTTTCAGTTTGTGCCGGCAGGAGCCGAAAGCGCCTGACGGCGTGGTCAGCAGGCCTCGAATGGCAGACTTGCTCTCCTTGCTGGTGTCTATCAGATCCTCTTGCAGCGCGCCGATAATGCCGTTGCGCCCGGCATAGACTTTAGCTATCCGGTCACGGTGTTTCGCTGCCGTTTCAATGACGCCGCAGGCGGAGGCATTGATGACGGCGGTGACGCCTCCCGACTGAGCATAGAACGCATTTTTTTTCGACATTGAAGCGAGTTCCCTGTTGCCGGCGCATTGTCATGAGCCGCTGACTTTTTTGAAGGTGGTCATGATACGAAAATTGGCTGCCTTTGTAGACCGCCACAGCAGTATTATGCGCTTCTATCTCTGTGGAGACCTTGACCTGCGTGCTACCATTGCCCGCTTTGTTTGGGGCGAGTACGCGATACATGGCGAAAGGGCACATTCATATTCTGGGCATTTGCGGCACCTTTATGGGTGGCATTGCCCTGCTGGCGAGAGAGATGGGCTTTCGTGTCACAGGCTCGGATGCCGTCGTATACCCGCCCATGAGCACCCAGCTTGAGGCCGCAGGTATCGACCTGATGGAAGGTTACCTGGCGGAGCACCTGCACCAGCGGCCGGATTGCGTGGTTGTAGGCAACGCAATGACGCGCGGTAATCCGGCGGTTGAGTACATGCTCAATACCGGCCTGCCCTATACGTCCGGGCCCCAGTGGCTGGCGGAAAACCTGTTGCGAGACAAATGGGTGCTGGCGGTTTCCGGCACCCACGGCAAAACCTCCACCAGCAGCCTGTTGGCCTGGATACTGGAATACGCCGGTATGGCGCCGGGGTTTTTAATCGGCGGGGTGCCGGCGAACTTTGGTCTGTCGGCCCGTGCCGGCGGCTCCGATTTTTTTGTGGTGGAGGCGGACGAGTACGACACGGCCTTCTTTGACAAGCGCTCAAAGTTTGTTCACTACCGGCCGCGAACGCTTGCAATCAATAATCTGGAATTCGACCACGCCGATATCTTTGAAGATATCGGCGCTATTCAACGCCAATTCCACCACCTCATTCGCTGTGTACCGGGTGAGGGCCTGATTGTGTGTCCCCGCGGTGTGAAAGCTGTCGACGAAGTGGTCGCCATGGGCTGCTGGACGCCAGTGACCTCCTTTGCCGTGGGTGTTGATTCCGATGCGGATTGGCGCGCCGAGCTGATCGCGCCAGACGGCACTGCTTTTCGCGCCTATCAGGGTGATGAGCCGGCGCTGACTGTCAACTGGTCACAATGTGGCCTGCACAATGTGGAAAATGCCCTTACCGCGATGGCCGCCGCCAGGCATGTGGGTGTGCCTGGCAAAGTGGCAGCGGCAGCGCTTGGCGAGTTCGGCGGGGTAAAGCGCCGCCTGGAGCTGCTGGGCCGGGTGCGTGACATCGCCGTATATGACGATTTTGCCCATCACCCGACGGCAATAGCCACCACCTTGCAGGGCCTGCGCGCGCGCAGCAAAGCAGGGCGCGTAATCGCCCTGATTGAACCGCGGTCCAATACCATGCGTATGGGTGAGCACCGGGAAGCGCTGGCCGCCTCCACGGCACAGGCGGATCGGGTTTTCTGGTTCCAGCCGCCGGGAATGAACTGGTCGCTGGATTCTGTGGTCGAACACAGCGGGGCGCCAGCGCAGCTGGTGGAGAATATTGATGAACTGGCACAGCAGGCAGCGCTTGAGGCAATGCCCGGTGACCAGATCGTGATTATGAGCAATGGCAGTTTCGGCGGTATTCACCAGAAGCTACTGGATCAGCTTAATAAGGCAAAACACCATGAATGACATCCTGTTGTCGGCCTACGATCGACTGGTTTTGCGCCGCCCCTGGCTGGCGCTGGTCCTGGTGGCCTTGCTGGTGGCGGCATCCGCTACCCAGTTGGGGAAGATCAAACTGGATGCCTCTGCCGATTCGCTAATGCTGCAGGGTGACCCATCGCTGGAGTTTTACCGCGAAATCAGTGCCGAATACAGTGCCGAGGAGTTTCTGCTGATCACCTGGCAGCCCCACGCAGCGCTGCTGTCGGATGAGTCCTTAATCCCATTGCGCGAGATGGCTGATGAGTTGCGCCTGCTGGCCGGTGTTTCTTCTGTTGTTACGGTCTGGGATGTGCCGCTGCTGGAGAGTCCGCCGGTCACCTTGTCAGACATCAGTTCTCCCGAGCCACTGCCCACGCTGGAGCTACCCGGTATTGACCGTGCGCTGGTGTTGAAGGAATTGACCAGCAGTCCCATCTACGCCGATCTGCTGGCCAGTCGCGACGGTAATCTGACGGCGGTGCAGATCAACCTCGCGCGGGACGAGGTTTATTACAACTTGCTGGCCAGTCGCGAATCGCTGCGTATCAAGCGCGGCCGCGAGGGGCTCACCGCGGATGAGCAGAAAGCGCTGACCGAAGTTGAGGCAGCCTTCAAGGCGCACACCGCCGTGGCACTGGATGCGCAGAGCCAGATGGTTGCCAGGGTGCGCGAGATCGCCGCGCGCTATCGCGGCCACGCTGACATCTTTGTCGGTGGGGTGCCCATGATTGCGGCAGATATGGTGAGCTTTATCGCCCGCGACCTGGTCGTATTCGGCGCTGCCATACTGGGTATTATGCTGCTAATACTGGCGGTTATTTTCCGCCATGTGCAGTGGGTGGTCATCCCCCTGGTCACTTGCAGCTCTACTGTGGTTGTCATGCTCGGCCTGCTGGGAGTGCTGGACTGGCGAATGACGGTGATCTCCTCCAATTTCGTTGCCGTGCTATTGATCATCACCCTGGCGATTGCGATACACCTGGTGGTTCGTTATCGGGAGCTACACGCCAAGGAACCCGATGGTGAGTTGCACGCGCGCGTGTTGCGCACAGCGCAGTTGATGGCCGTTCCCTGCTTTTATACCGGCATCACGACAATCGTGGCCTTTGTATCCCTGGTGGTGTCAGGCATACAGCCCGTTATCGATTTCGGCTGGATGATGACGACGGGCATTGCGCTGGCGCTGGTGCTGAGTTTTGTCATTGTGCCCTGCATGATCCTCGTGTGGCCGGCCGGTAAGCCCCACCGCCATACCGGCAGCGATGCCCCCATGACTGCCTTGTTTGCCCGGGTAGTCGACGGCCATGGCGCCGCCATTCTGGGTGTTACCACCTTGCTTGTTGTGCTAACGCTGCTGGGTATCAGCCGCCTGGAGGTGGAGAACCGGTTTATCGACTACTTCGACAAATCCACCGAAATTTACCAGGGTATGGAACTGCTGGATTCGCAATTGGGCGGCACCATTCCACTGGATATTATTCTCGCCCCCCTGAATATGGACGAGCCCCTGCCGGGGCTGGAAACAGGTATCGCGGGCCCGGATGTTCCAGTGGCGGCGGATGACCCCTTTGCCGAGGACGGCGACGACTTTGGCGCGATGCCGGCGGCCGCTGCAGGGGACGAGTGGGACGAATGGGGCGATGATTTCGGCAGTGACGGCGACGACTTTGCCAGTGGTGAAGAGTCCTTCCAGCCCAGCTACTGGTTCAGCCTGCAGGGTATGCGCGAATTGGACGCCGTGCACAATTATGTGGACTCGTTGCCGGAGGCCGGCAAGGTGCTGTCACTGTCAACGGTATTTGCAGTGGTGAAGAACCTGCTGGGTGATGATATTGGCAGTGTCGAGCTGGCTATAGTGCAGAAAAGTCTGCCAGCCGATGTCAGCGCCATGATGGTAGACCCCTACTTCTCCAGGGAGCGTGAGCAGGCGAGGGTATCGGTGCGAGTCAAGGAAACCAGCAAGGACCTGCGCCGGGACGAATTTTTGCGGCAACTGCGTAGCGATCTCACCGACAAGCTGGGCATTGCCGAGGAGCGAATCGAGTTTACCGGCATGCTGGTGTTGTACAACAATGTGTTGCAGAGCCTGTTTCAGTCACAGATTCTCACGCTGGGGGCTGTATTCCTCGCCATATTCGTGATGTTCCTGGCGTTGTTCCGCTCGGTTTCGCTGTCCCTGATCACCCTGGCGCCCAACCTGCTTGCCGCAGGCATGGTGCTTGGCATTATGGGCCTGTTGGGTATTCCGCTGGATATCATGACGATTACCATCGCCGCCATTGTGGTGGGTATAGGTGTGGACGATTGCATCCACTACGTGCACCGTTTCATGCTGGAGTTCGAGGTGGACCGGAACTATCGCGCAGCGATGTACCGTTGCCACAACAGTATTGGTCGGGCCATGTACTACACCACCGTCACTGTGGTGGTAGGTTTTTCCATGCTCACGCTGTCCAGCTTTACGCCAAGCATCTACTTTGGGCTGCTGACAGTAATGGCTATGGTCGCGGCCGTGTTAGGCGCGCTGCTGTTGCTGCCGCTGCTGATTGTGTTGGTTAAACCGCTGGGGGCGGAGGCGAGTTGATGGCCTGCCGC
This sequence comes from uncultured Haliea sp., assembly GCA_963977275.1. Lineage (GTDB taxonomy): Bacteria > Pseudomonadota > Gammaproteobacteria > Pseudomonadales > Halieaceae > JARRPM01. The sequence goes on from CAXBNX010000029.1 coordinate 43,886, forward strand.
GAGTTATGTGGCGCGTGTTGTATCGCACCGTCTATTGCGCGCCCCTATTACGGCATGCCGGAAGGGAAGGCTGCCGGCCAGCGCTGTATACACCTGGACGCCAAGCAGCGCTGTGAGTTGTTTGGTGATCCGCGGCGGCCTGAATTCTGCGCAACGTTTATCGCCGAGCCGGAAGTGTGCGGAGAAAACCGCGAGCAGGCACTGGCCATACTGGCCGACCTGGAAGTATTTACGCTACCACCTGCACGTATGGTTGAGCAGCTTGCAGGTGTGAGCGGGTGAGCGAGTTATCCCTGTTTCCCCTATCGGGTGTGTTGTTGCCCCACGGGCGCATGCCATTGCAGATTTTCGAGCCGCGTTACCTGGACCTGGTACGCGACTGCATGAAAACGGACAGCCTCTTCGGTGTGGTGTGGATTCAACGCGGCGCAGAGGTGGCACAGCGTGGCAGCGCCTCGCCACAACTGGGGGATTACGGCAGTACCGCGCGTATCATCGACTGGGACCAGTTGCCCAACGGTCTGCTCGGCCTGACCATACAGGGTGACCAGCGCTTTGATTTGCGCTCTACCTCAGTGCGCGCCAACGGGTTGGTAGTGGGAGAGGTGGGGATACGTGAGCCCTCGCCAGCCGCCGCAATGGAGGAGCGCTGGCAGGCTCTGGTGGATGTGCTGCAAAGCCTGGAAACTCACCCGCATGTGCAGCGCATGGCACTGGAAGTGGACTACAACGACGCCTGGCAAGTTGCCTACACACTGATTCAGCTGCTCCCCCTGGAGGAGGCACTGAAGTATCAACTTCTTGGTATAGACGATATCGTGGATTTGATGGGGGAGCTCGATACCATCCTCAACCAGATCAGCGGCGAGGATTAGCGACTGCCGGAATCGCCGGACTACAAGGCCAGCGCAGGGTCCTTGATGAACAACATATCCATGACAATCTCCGGCTTCCAGCTTTTCAGCACCTGCTCGCTGCGATAGCGAATAGCGTCCAGCTCATCAAACGAACTGATGCTGAAGGTTTCTCCCACGATAAAGTGAATAAGCACATAGGTGTTGCGCCCGCGCTTGGTCACGCGAAATTCGATCTTGGCGTAATCCAGGCCGTCCAGGCTGGCCAATAAGCGCTGCTCTATCTCGTCCACCACCGGCTCTGCGGGCGCCATCCACATGATTTCACGCAGGCTGTCCTTGAGAATGCCCAATGGCACCGGCAGGGCCAGGGTGACAATAGTAATTAACAGAATGGGGTCTACCAGGGGTGCGTACTGTGCCCAGGGTGAGTGTTCCAGCCACCAGGCGCAGATAAATCCGAGAAGGACGCCGCAGCTGAGCATGCCATCCACCAACCAGGTTTTTGATTCCACTGCCACCAGGTCAGAATGGGTGCGTTTGCCGGTGCGTGCCATCAGCCAGGCCACGGTGAAGCAACCAATGGTCGATATGGCGCCATAGACAACGGCCAGCCCGTACTCCGTGGGGTTGCCGCCAGCCAGCAGACGCTTGGTGGCTTCCGTGCCGGCATACACGCAAGCGACCAGGATAATCAGGGCTTTGAACAGGTTGAGCGTCGGCTCCATCGCGGTGTAACCGAAATGAAAGCGCTCGTCATCGGGGCGCTCGGCGAGCTTCGCAACCTTCATGGTTAACAGCGTTACGCAGAAGGCTATCAGGGAATAAATACCATCGAAGAGAATAGCATCTGAATTGGTGAGCAGCGCGAACACCAGTGCCAATATGACAAAGCCAATGATGCCAAACAGACCGTAGCGCAGCGCCTGTTGTTCGTTCTGTACTCGTGACTTTTCGCCCATGCCAATTCCCCTGTTCCCTCCTGAAACCCGAGTGCCGGGGCTGGTTTCCCGGGGCGGGTGCAAGACAGCCTAGTCGAAACTGGGCATCCAGCCACCACATTCCTTCCAGCGGTTGACGATCTCGCAGAACAGCTCGGCTGTGCGCTCCGCGTCGTATGCAGCGGAGTGGGCTTCATTATTGTCAAACGCGACACCTGCCTCGGCGCAGGCCTTGGCGAGTACGGTCTGACCGTAGGCCAGCCCTGACAGGGTGGCCGTATCAAAGTGGGAGAAAGGGTGAAACGGATTGCGCTTTATTCCGCAGCGCTCCACGGCTGCATTGATAAAGCCGGCGTCGAAATGGGCGTTGTGGCCCACCAGTATTGCGCGGGTGCAGCTTTGGTCGCGAATTTCCTTGCGCAATATTTTAAACAGTTCATCCAGCGCTTCGGCCTCGGTCACCGCCTCCCGGAACGGGTGGTAGGGGTCGATGCCGGTGAAGTCCAGCGCCGACTGCTCCAGGTTGGCGCCCTCAAATGGCTGTACATGGAAATCGTGGGTGCGATGCACAGCCAGCACACCGTCTTCATCCATGCGCACAATCGTGGCGGCAATTTCCAGAATACCATCTGTGCTGGCGACAAAGCCGCCCGTTTCCACGTCTATAACCACGGGCAGAAACCCGCGGAAACGGTCGCACATAAGCTGTTCGCCTGCTTCTTTCAATGGCTTATATGCCTTTTTCTGTGACGCGCCAGGAAACGGTTTCCCCGGCGCGCAGAGGGGTGAGGACGTCGCGGCCCAAGGGCAACTGATCGGGTACCTGCCACGCGTCTTTGTGTAGGGTGATGGTGTCTGAATTACGCGGCAGGCGGTAGAAATCTGGGCCGAAGTGAGACGCAAAATCCTGCAGGGCGCCCAGAGCGCCCATTTGCTCAAACACCTCCGCGTAGAGCTCGATAGCAGCATGCGCGGTATATACCCCGGCGCAGCCGCAACTGGTTTCCTTATTGCCGGTAGTATGCGGCGCGGAATCCGTACCGAGAAAAAACTGTGGATCGCCGGATGTCGCCGCCTCGAGCAACGCCCGCTGGTGAATATTGCGCTTGAGAATCGGCAGGCAAAAATAGTGTGGGCGAATGCCGCCTACCAGCATGTCATTGCGGTTGAAAAGCAGGTGATGGGCAGTGATGGTGGCTGCGACGCGGTCACTGGATGCGCTGACAAACTCAACGGCGTCCTGAGTGGTGATGTGCTCGAATACAATGCGCAAGCCGGGGAAGCGCTCTACTGTGGGCGCAAGATGGCGGTCGATAAAGACCTTCTCCCGATCGAAGATATCGATGTCGTGATCCGTGACCTCGCCGTGTACCAGCAGCGGCATATCCACTTCTTCCATGGCTGCGAGGGTCTCGTACATTCCCTCCAGGCGCTCAACCCCAGCAGCTGAGTTGGTCGTAGCCCCGGCAGGGTACAGCTTCACGGCGTGCACGAAGCTGGACTCGGCCGCGCGTCGAATCTCCGCCGGGCGGGTGGTGTCCGTGAGATAAAGCGTCATCAACGGCTCGAAGCGATGCGGTAATGTTGCCATCGCCGCAAGAATTCGGTCCCGGTACAAAGACGCCTCCGCCACGGTAGTTGCAGGCGGTGTCAGGTTGGGCATCACGATCACCCGGCCGAAATAGCGGGCCAAATCAGCGCAGGTGTGTTCCAGCGCGGCACCATCGCGCAGGTGCGCGTGCCAGTCGTCCGGGCGGGTAATAGTCAGTTTGGTCACGTGGGATGGCTGGGTCTGTAGCTCATGTATTGGAAGTGCATGCTACCGTAAAGCCGCCGCAGCGGAAACCGCAACCGTTATCAGGGTCATATGGACACTGAGGCAGCAGGCCTATTCGCTGGGAATTGCCAGCGCCGGGGGGTAGAATGGCCGGCTTTTCGGCACTGCCCCATGGAGCGAGACATGTCAGATGTGAACAAAGTCGTACTGGCCTATTCCGGTGGCCTGGACACCTCGGTAATTGTGCGCTGGCTGCAGGACAACTACCAGAGCGAAGTCGTTACCTTTACCGCCGATATCGGCCAGGGCGAAGAAGTGGCACCTGCCCGCGCCAAGGCCCAGGCGCTGGGAGTTAAAGAGATCTACATCGACGATCTGCGCGAGGAGTTCGTCCGCGATTTTGTCTTCCCCATGTTCCGTGCCAACACCATCTACGAGGGTGAGTATCTGCTGGGGACGTCTATTGCCCGCCCGTTGATCGCCAAGCGGTTGGTAGAGATTGCCAATGAAACCGGCGCCGATGCCATCTCTCATGGCGCCACTGGCAAGGGCAACGATCAGGTGCGCTTTGAGCTGGGGGCCTATGCCCTGAAGCCCGGCATCAAGGTGATAGCACCCTGGCGGGAATGGGACCTCAACTCCCGCGAGAGCCTCATGGCCTATTGCAAGGAGCGGGATATCCCGGTGGACTTTTCCAGCGCGAAGAAGAAGTCCCCGTACTCCATGGATGCCAACCTGCTACATATCTCATACGAAGGCGGCATTCTGGAAGACCCCTGGACCGAGGCCGAGGACGACATGTGGCGCTGGAGCGTCAGCCCCGAGGCGGCGCCGGATACGCCCACCTATATCGAGCTGGATTTCGTGTGTGGCGATATCACCGCAATCGATGGCGTGGCGATGAGCCCCGCGACCGTACTGGAAACACTCAACAAGGTGGGCGGTGCCAATGGTATCGGCCGGCAAGATATCGTGGAAAACCGCTACGTGGGCATGAAAGCCCGGGGCTGCTACGAGACCCCCGGCGGCACTATTATGCTGAAGGCGCACCGGGCAGTTGAATCGCTGACCCTGGACCGCGAGGTTGCACACCTGAAAGATGACCTGATGCCGCGTTATGCGAACATGATCTATAACGGCTACTGGTGGTCGCCGGAGCGCAAGATGCTGCAGGCTGCCATCGACGATTCGCAGAAGGTAGTCAATGGCAAGGTCAGGCTGAAGCTCTACAAGGGCAATGTGATTGTTGCTGGCCGCCAGTCGGCTGACAGCCTGTTTGACGAGAGCATGGCAACCTTCGAGGAAGACGCCGGTGCCTACAACCAGAAGGATGCCGAGGGCTTTATCAAGCTCAATGCCCTGAGGATGCGGATAGCGGCTAACAAGGGTCGTTCGCCGCTTTAACGCTGATTGGAAGTGGGATCTGGCGCGGAACAGGGCCCGCGCCGGGGTTAAAATCTACTTCGGGGTGTACCAGATCGGCGAGGTGTAGGCCCGATCCTGGGTGGAGGTTGGCGCACCCGCCGGAATATCGACGCCAAATCTGAAGGCATCATAAGTGGACCAGCGCGGCGTCGGAATCTGCAACACCCGGGCATAGTAAAAGGCGCGCTGCTGCGGATCGAAATCCGGATCGCTCCACACCGTGCCCAGCTCCGATGCCCCAATGGTGTTAGTCCAGGAGGCATTCTCGACGTCCACAGTATTACCTACCGGCGGCACTTTGCCATCCGCGCCCGGCTTGCGGTCGCCAGACCAGGCCACATCGTAGACCTTCTCGTGTTGCTTCTTGCCATCGTACCAGCCCTTGATGATCTGGATACGGTCGAGGTTGCCGCCGATGGGATCGCGCAGTGCATAGACCATGAAACTTGGGGCCTTGCCGGCTTTCAGCGCTGGCAGGTCACCGCCCATGGGCACGCCTTTTTCGTAACCGGCGAAGGCGGGCTCGCGGTTATCGAGATCGTCCTCGGTAAAATCCCAGCCCCCGAAGAAACGCACTGCCATGCGGGTTCCTGTGGTGGCAAAGACTTCTTTGCGCTCCATGGCATCAAACAGGGCTTCGCGGGTGTTCTCTTTAGCCCACACGGCAGCGAGACCAGAGGCGACCTGTTGCCAGCCCATAATGGCGCCTTCCTCCGTTGCCATAAAGGGGTGCATCATGCGCCCGGGTGAGGGCTCGGCCCCCGCGTGCTTGCCGAAGAAGTTGTCTTCCTCGGCGGTGGACAGGGAGGTGTGACTGTCGGTGGAACCGATCATACCGAACTTGTAGGGGTTGGTACCCAGTTCTGCCTCCAGTTCCAGCCCACGCTTGAGGGCCTCGCGGGCATACTCACCCGACAGCATGGCATCGGTTTTGGCCGCAGACACGTCCAGGTTGCCAATATCCCAAGTCTCGTAGGCGGCAAACTCATCATTGGGTGACAGGAAGGGGTGTGTCTCGCCATCGCCCTTGATCTGCGTGGCCTCGTACAGGGGCTCCCAGTTGGCGCGTTGGGTCACATACTCCACGTCGAGCTTTTTACCGTCGTACTGCTCGGTGATAGGAAACATGATACCGTTCGACAGGTTGCCATTATGGGCAATGGCCAGCACGTCGCCGCCGGTTGTCTTTTCATACTGCGCCAGCCATTTCCACAGGTCACGGGGGTTGGTGCTGCCCTGCGGTGCCGTGGTGGTGTAGGGCACCATTTGTCCGCCCTTGTCGCCGCCATCGCGGTAGATGACCACCCGGTGCATGTTGTTGCCCTTGATCAGGGATGTCCACTCATAGCCAATAAATGCGGTGAATACGCCGGGCTGATTGTAGCGCTCGGCCGCGTCAACAGTTTGTGCCCAGGCGGCTTTATAGGGAGCCGAATCCGGCTTATAGGAAAGCTCCTGGGGGAAGTTGCCCTGTGAAAACAGGCCGATCAGCTCGATTGCCACGTCTACGCCCCTGCCGGCGTTGATCATGTCGTACCACTTCTTGCCGGTGGGGTCCTTCAGAATAAATGGCGCTCCGGCGAACAGGTCCGGAAAGAAGCCCATATTGTCCGAGTGGTCTGCCACTACCAGGAAGTCCAGCGGGCGCGACAGGCGCACAGGACCGGCACTGGTGGATGTGACCTGCTCACCGCGGGCAAACTTGTAGGCAGGGTCCAGCCCCAGGCGGTTGCCAAAGGCGCCCGCATCCATCGACAGATTCGTGTGCAGGTGGGTGTCACCAAAGTAGACATTGGTGGCAAAGTCGCGCTCGGCGTAGGGCGAGTAGGCCTTGCCGGTATATTCTCGCGACAGTTGCGCCCCGTCTTTTTCCGTGGGGACCACCTGGGCGTTCACACACACGCTGGCGGTGGCTGCCAGGGTGATAAGTAGTGGGGCGATGACGAATTTTTTCATGCTTGGCACTCCTTTTTTTCTGTGTGACGCAGTCTAGTTCAGTTTTTCCTTGTGTGACAGGCGCCAGATCAACAACTTTTTTATTGGCAGCTGACGTTAATTTGGCATTGCTAGTGGAAGTCTCTCGAGGACACCTTCAGGCTCTGCAATTCATGAGTATAGTCGTACAGGGCGCCGGCGATGATATGAATAACATTGTCTTTGGTTTCCAGGGTGCCGTTTATCAGCAGCAGTTGCGCGCTCATCAGCGGGCGGCGAAATTGCTGCTGGGTGCGCTGCCATACCACGATGTTGCTGTTGCCAGTTTCGTCTTCCAGAGTGAGGAACAACACACCGGAGGCGCTGCCCGGGCGCTGGCGGCAGGTGACCAGCCCGGCGATACGCACAAAGCGGTTGTTGCCCAGTGTGGGCAGATCGGTGTGGCGCTTGCAGCGATTGAAGGGGGGGCGGTCCCGCAGCAGGCTCATGGGATGGGGCCGCAGGGTGAGGCCGGTGGCGCGGTAATCCGCCAGTACCTCCTCTGCCACCGAGGGCACCGGCAGTTGCACCCCATCGTCGAAATAACTGCCCGGTTCGGCTTGTTCACCCTGTAGCAGGGGCTTGGTTTGCTCCAGCGCCATGATTTGCCATTGGGACTGGTGGCGGTGCCCACTCATTGACAGGAGGGCATCTGCATCGGCCAGGGCTTCCATGTCGCGTTTGTTCAGCTGAGCGCGCTGGCGCAGATTGCTGACCTGGCGGAAGGGAGCCTGTTGCCGGGCCTCTATGATGCGTTGTGCACCTTCCTTACTCAGGCCCTTTACCAACCGCAGGCCCAGGCGCATGGGCGGTTGCTGTTGGCAGGCGCTGCGGCCATCGAGCAACTGGTGATCCCAGACGCTCTGGTTGACGTCGATGGGCAACACCGTAACGCCGTGGCGGCGGGCGTCCTGGATCAGCTGGGAGGGGCTGTAAAAGCCCATGGGCTGGCTGTTGAGCAGGCCGGCAAAGAAGGCCGCCGGGTGGTGGCACTTGAGCCAGGAGGAGATATAGGCCAACAGGGCAAAGCTGGCGGAGTGGGACTCGGGGAAACCATAGCCGCCAAAACCCTTGATCTGCTCGAACAGACGGTGGGCGAAATCTTCGTCATAGCCGCGCTCTATCATGCCTTTGGTGAGCTTCTGCTCGAAGGACAGCAGTTTGCTGTTGCGGCCCCAGTTGGTAATGGCCCGGCGCAACTGGTCGGCTTCGCCACCGCTGAAGCCGGCCGCTACCATGGCCAGGCGTATGACCTGCTCCTGAAAAATGGGCACGCCCAGGGTGCGTTCCAGCACCGACCTGATGGCCTCGCTGGGATAGGTGACCTCTTCAAGGCCCTGTTTGCGCCGCAGGTAGGGGTGCACCATGTCACCCTGGATGGGGCCGGGGCGCACGATGGCAATCTCAATCACCAGGTCGTAGAAGCACTCGGGTTTCAGTCGGGGTAGCATGGACATTTGAGCACGGGACTCGATCTGGAAGACGCCCACGGTGTCGGCGGCCTGCAGCATACGGTAGGTGGCCCGGTCCTCCTTTGGTACGTCGCTCACGGTTTTGATCGCGGGGCAGTAGCGGTGCACCATCTGCAGGCTTTTGCGAATAGCGGACAGCATGCCCAGTGCCAGTATGTCTACCTTGAGCAGGCCCAGAGATTCGATATCCTCCTTGTCCCACTGGATAACGGTGCGATCGGCCATACTGGCATTCTCCACCGGCACCAGAGTAGAGATGGGGTTGCGTGTAATCACGAAGCCGCCCACATGCTGGGACAGGTGGCGGGGAAAGCCCAGGATCTGTTGCACCAGATTGTAGAACAGCTCTGCCTGCCGACTGTGGCTGGCCACACCCTGTTCCTCAAAGCGCTTGGCCAGATCTGCCGTACGATCCCACCAGGCCAGGGACTTGGCCAGATCATTGACGAACACCGGGTCCAGCCCCAGGGCCTTGCCCACATCCCGCACCGCGCTGCGGGAGCGGTAGGTGATAAGGGTGGCGGCCAGGGCGGCCCGCTTGCGGCTGTATTTTTTATAGATGTATTGAATGACTTCTTCGCGGCGCTCGTGTTCGAAGTCAACGTCTATATCCGGGGGCTCATCCCGCTCTTTGGAAATAAAGCGTTCGAACAACAGGGAGATTTGCTCCGGCGACACCTCGGTGATGTACAGGCAGTAGCACACCACCGAGTTGGCTGCCGAGCCGCGGCCCTGGCACAGGATGCTGCGCTCGCGCGCGAAGCGCACAATGTCGTAGACCGTGAGAAAATAGTACTCGTAGTTAAGCTCCTCAATAAGTCCCAGCTCCTTATCGATACGCTGCTGAATCTCCACGGACACGCCGTGGGGCCAGCGTAGAGCGCTGCCCCGGGCCACCAGGTGGCGCAGGTAGTTGTTGGCTGTGTAGCCATCAGGCACTACTTCTTCCGGGTATTCATAGCGCAATTCATCCAGGCTGAAATTGCACAGCCCGGCAATGTGCTGCGATTCGGCGAGCAGGGCAGGGGGGTAGAGTTGTTGCAGTTTGGCAAGGCTGCGCAGGTGCTGCTGGCTGTTGCCCAGGCGTTTGCGCCCCAGCTGGCCGATGCTGGTGTTGTGGCGCAGGGCGGTGAATACATCGTGCAGGGGCTTGCGGCTGGCACAGTGCATTTGCACATTACCGCAGGCCACCATGGGCAGAACCAGGGCACTCGCCAACTGGCACAGGGAGAAATAGCGCCGGACCTCGTCGTTGCCCAGCAGGTGGGCAACACCCAACCACACACGGCCCTTGCACAGCCGGGCAAGTTGCTGGCCCCAGGCCCGATTGCTCTCGCTGTCTTCCTCCGGCAGCCAGATCAGCAGGCAGCGCTTAAGGTGAAAGACCACATCCCGCAGCCCTACCCGATACTCGCCCTTGGGGCTGCGCCGCCGGGCCATGCTGATGAGGCCGGACAATTCACTGTAGGCGGCGCGCGAGGGTGCCAGTGCCACCAGCATTATGCCCTCCACAAGGTTGAACTGGCTGCCCACGAGCAACTTGATATGATGCTCTTTCGCCGCCACATGGGCTTTAACAATGCCCGCCAGGGAGCACTCGTCGGTAATGGCCAGGGCGCTATAGCCCAATGCCGCCGCCCGTTCCACTAACTCGTGGGGGTGGGAAGCGGCGCGCAGGAAGCTGTAACAGCTGAGGCAGTGGAGTTCGGCGTAGCTTGACATTATACTGTATAAATATACAGTATTGCTGGGCCTGTCAAATACATATCGCCAATTTAGCGTTAATCGTCTACCGGGCTGATGACTCCCATGGCTCCACGATTAAGCACATGGGTGTAAATCTCAGTTGTGGTGACATCTTCATGCCCGAGTAGCTTCTGAATAGTGCGGATATCGCAGCCCTTCTGAAGCAGGCGGGTGGCGAAGCTATGACGGAATGTGTGCGTTTTGACCGGTTTGCGGATGGCAGTCTTTGCGACAGCCGATTTTATGTGTTTGCGCAGCGCCGTATTGTGTAAATGGTGGCGGCGGATAACACCAGAGCGTGGGTCTGGGCCGAGGCGGGTCGAAGGAAATAGAAACTGCCATATGGGACTGCGGGCAGCGTTTGGGCATTTCCGTTCCAGGGCGTGGGGCATATACACCTATCCGTAGCCGTCGGCGAGATCCTGCTGGTGCAGCGCAAGCACTTTTTGGATCTGGGCCTGGAGCCGTTCCCTGACAGAGGAGGGCAGCAAGGTAACTCGATCTTTGTCGCCTTTCCCTTGTCGAACAGTAATTGTATTCAGTGAAAAGTCGATGTCTTTGATGCGCAGAGTCAGGCATTCCTGTAATCGTAGGCCACTGCCGTAAAGCAATTCCACCATCAGCCGGGGCGTACCTGACATGTGGCCGATAACCGCTTTGGCCTCCTCGTGTGTAAGTACCGTTGGCAGTCGCCGAGTAGGTTTGGCATAACTGAAACTCAACGTTTCCGCCTCGCGGCCATAATATTTGGTATACAGATACATTAGTGCGTTCAACGTTGTGCGCTGAGTGGAGGGCGCTACAGTGGCGTGCACTGCCAGATGATTGAGAAAGCTCTCGATTTCGGCTTTGCCCATCTCTCCTGGGTGGCGCCGCTGGTTAAAAATAATGAAACGCTTTATCCAGTGCAGGTAGGTGCGCTCAGTAGGGAAAGCATAGCCGCGAGCTCTCATATCTGCACGCAACTGATCCATGAAGCGGGTAGACCCCACCGGAATAGGAATACGGATATCGTCCATGGAAAAAGCCTCCAGTTACCCTGGATGGAAGCTGACCACAAGGCAGCGGACATCGTCAATTCGGTGACCGTTTTTCATTGGAAATAGTCAAATGTGTTCGGGAGAAAATATTGTAAGCTCTTGAAAACATGGGCTATGCTGAACCCAGCAGTTTAAACAATGGGCCAGACCACAGGCCGGCGCACACTGACTTGAGACGTGTGCCCAAGAGAAACAGTATTTAGTAAAGCTTTGAAAGTGTTGATATATAAAAATTTTTATAAAAAACAGGATTGCGTAGTGCTGAAGAAGAGCGTGATTTCAATTTCTGACTTAGTCCAACGAAGTAGCTGTTAACAGTCTGAGATGATTGCCTCCACCCTCACCAGAACTGGTTTTGTCGTACTTATAGCGAGCACCCTAATTATCCTCGTTGTATTCGGTACGCTGGGTATTTCGGTCCAGAACTGCAATATTGAGGCGTGGACTGAGAGTTTTCGGCCACTCCTGGGGGAGGGGTTTATGGGCTCCGTAAATCGTATCTGGAATTTCCTCTTTCTAATTTTGCTTTTACCACTGTTCTGCTCAATCAAGGAGAGGGGCCGTACCAGAGTGGCTCTAGCTGTATGGTCCTCTCTTGCTTTGCTAATATTAATCGCAATACGGAGCGCTGAGCTTGCCCCAAACTGTTAACAAGTACGGCCAGTTCGCTCCCTTCGGTCGCCGGACGCGCTTACAGCGCGCCCGCTGCCGTAGGCGTTATGCGTCGTGGTGAGTTGGGGCACCGTCAGGAAGTCGTGCCTGATTCTGCTGGCAGCTCTCGGGGCAGCAATTGTTGCGGATATCGTAATAGTCTCAATCGTTGAGTATGGGCAAAAGCCATCGGGCTTCACTGGATGCTATGCATATGACGCGATGCTCCCAGGATTCGACTGCCAAGGGTTTCCCGGGAAAGCCTTGATTTCATTATGGCTCAATTGGCCATTGTTTCTTATATGGGGTCCACTTTTCGCATTTGGTAGCCTTCGCGCGTTCCTCTTAGTCTTGCTATCCTGGGCACCAGTAATTCTATTCGTTGTGGCAAACATTAAGGGCCGTGTTCGTGCAAACGCATAACAAGTACCGGCAGTTCGGCCCTGCGGGCCCGGACGCCAAAACCGCTGCGCGGTTTCGTCGCCGCTGCGGCAGGCGTTATAGCGCGTAATGCCTACTGTGCCGGAATCGGGATAGACTGTGGGTATGGTTCGCTGCGATGACATTTTGGCTTCGGCGTGGAAATCCTTCTCCGGCATTATGTGGTTTGCTCTAGTGTTCGATTATCGGAAAAGTTGGGTGGGGAAGTGTATGTCTCTGGGCATCTTTGGTGCTAGTTCTCAGGAGTGGCCTCCGCTTGCGCTTCGGCAACATGCATTACCTATGAGTTGGTTTCACGCGGCAATAACCAGTACCGGCAGTACGCCCCTGGCGGGGCCGGACGGTCAAACCGCTGCGCGGTTCGCCCACCGCTGCGGTAGGCGTTAATGTTCTTGTCGGAGATTTGAGCATTGTTCGAAGATGAAGATATAGATAAATACTCTTTTGAAGAGATTCCACTCGATAGAGATTGCTTGCTCATGAGCGAAATCTATATTGAGGAGTTTGATGAAGCACTGCAGAAAATGCTGCGTCGAGAAGAGTGCAACCCATATGAAGTAGGTTATGTAAGCCCAGTTGCCATCAGAACAATAAATGGCAACTCTCTTGATTTGTCTTGGTATCCCAACACATTCACGCGATTTCATGAGGTCTCGATAAACCTACCTAGAGATGTATTTAGAGTATGTGTGGGCTGTTGGCAGTACGACATAAAACCTTACATATTCGTAGATCATGATTGGCTAGAGCATCTTCATCTCCGAGAGTATTCTGTATTCGCTCTGATCGACGCCATCGGGGTAAAAAGCGCCCTAAGAGACAATGCTCTTACGAAAGATAAGCTCATGGAGTTAAGGGGAAAAATTGACGATCTAGCAGAGATCGAATCCGATTGACGTGGTCTAATGGATCTGCACAACCCAGTTAAGGGATAATACCCATAAC
>CAXBNX010000030.1:0-56480 GCA_963977275.1 uncultured Haliea sp.
GGTCAATCCTCTCATATAGAGATTAGTGGATTGACACAGAATTTCTAACGCCCCCAAAGCCCCCGGCTTTGCCGGGGGATATTTACTGCATTGGCCGTGAAAGCGACAATATAGGCTTTAAGCGCTCCGTTGCTGTGTTCTTGCTCTCGCTGGCGAATAATGGCTGTGGCCTCAAGACCATTCATTACCGGCATTTGTATATCCATTAAAATAACGTCGAACACCTGTTTGTTTAACAACTCCAGTGCCTTGTCGCCACTGTCAGCAATCTCAGTTTCATACCCTAATTTACTCAGCATGTTGGAGGCCACCAGTTGATTTACCTTGTTATCTTCAACCAGTAAAACCCTTAACTCTCCCTGCTCATGAGTGGATGGGGCCCTGCCATCTGCCAACGGTGTGGTGACAGGGTCCTCATGGCTTGATGCAGATTTCAAAAAAAGTGTTAGCTTAAACGTACTTCCTTTATTCAGATCAGATTGTAGTTCAATACTGCCATTCATAAGCCCCATAAACTCAGTGATGATAGCGAGACCCAAGCCGGTCCCCTCGAAACTTTTATTTAACGAATTATCTACTTGAGCGAATCTTTCAAAAATCGATTTCTGTTTTTCTGGCGGTATACCAATGCCGCTATCGGCAACTGATATGGAGAGCTGCTCGCCATCCCCTGAATACCCCTCGTAATTAATACTGACACTAACAAAGCCTTTCGGTGTAAATTTTATGGCATTACCGATAAGGTTGACCAGTACCTGCTTTAAACGAAAAGCATCAAAATACAACCACACCGGCACATCGTCATCAATACGCAGCGAATACTCCAGATTCTTTTGTTCAGCCATTATTCCAAATATGGCGAAAGCCTGCCGGATAGTCTCATGAAAATTGCCTTTAACAGGTGTCAATATTAGCTGACCAGATTCTACCTTTGAGATATCCAGTACATTATTAATAATCCCGAGAAGTAACTCGCAGGCGTTACTAATGCCGTCACAATAGTCGGCTTGTTCGTTGTCCATATTTGTATAGGAGAGCAATTCGGACATACCGACAATCGCATTCATTGGGGTGCGAATTTCGTGGCTCATATTAGCTAAAAAACGACCCTTTTCACGGTTTGCATGTTCTGCTTTGTGAATGGCGGTTTCAAGTTCAGCAGCGCGCTGCTGGAGCAACAAACTGCTGGTAATGGAAGACCAATAGTCGTCATGAATCCGTCGTGTTGTGATCAACAAGTAGATGATAAACCCACCGGAAAGGAGGGCCATCACTGCACCTTGTAAGGTAAACTGCAAAATCAGACAGACGAGCATTGGCGCGACCATGAGCGTTGGAAACCAAATACGCACCACCGGGTCAATTGCCAGGGTAATAGCGCCGATCGAGACAATACCCACAAGGCAAACAAGCATGGGAATCGCAAGAGCGGAAAGCGCCGGGTTGTAATAAATATAGGCTCCCAGCAAGCCAAACTGAAAGCCCTGTAGAATAAGGTTGGCTCGATAAACGCGCACTAAAGCCTGGTAATGGGCCTTCACAAAATCGTGCGGCAGATAGGCGTAGGAAAGACGTAAAAGTGATGAAAGTAGGAATAAGAAGGCATTGATAAAAAATAGTTTTGCGTGAGTGTTATGCAGTCCATAACTTAAACCGATAACAACCCAGAGGACCAGATAGGGGAAGCCACCCCTCTTGCTGCGTTTGACAAGATCAAACAGGGCTTGTGTTTTCTGCGCTAGTGCAAACTCTTCCAGGTGGCCCATGCTGACAGCAACTCATATTTTATTGAGGTATTTGACTAGCCCTATTTGAGGACGTCATTACAATAACGCAATAGCTACGCTAATCGTACTGCTTGGAGGTGTCAAATATGTTCCGTATTTATTGCTTGGGGCAGGTCGAGCCAGAACGTCGAACCCGTGCCGGGGTGACTTTCAACCCCCAGGCTACCACCCATCAGTTCAGTAAGACGCAAGCTGATGGCCAGCCCGATGCCACTGCCCTCGACACTGGTTGACCATTTACCTACCCGGCCGAACGCCTCAAAGATCGTCTGCTGGTCTTCCGTGGCGATACCGATCCCGGTGTCCTGAACGCTGATTCGAATCTTACCCTCGGGGCCGGCCCCAGCGCTGACCACTACGGTACCGCTTGGGTGATTGTATTTGATGGCATTGGTTAGCAGGTTGACCAGAATCTGAGTGAGCCTCTTAGGGTCCGCCCGAACTAGTAAGCCGGTATCGCCCGCCTGAGTGATTCGGATTTCTCGCTTTTCAGCCAAAGATGTCACCAGCATAATGGATTTTTCCAGGATGGTATCGAGAGCGACGATGTCGATTTTTAGATTCAATTTCCCCGAATCGATGGCCGCCACGTCGAGAACTTCGTTAACCAGCTCCAGCAAGTGGTTGCCAGCATCCAGGATATAATGCACTTGTTCGGAGTGCTCTGGTTTGAGCTGGTTTGCTTCCATCTCCAGTAACTGACCGAAGCCGAGAACGGCATTCAGCGGGGTTCGCAACTCATGACTCATCCGCGAAAGAAATTCGGTCTTGGCGAGGCTCGCCTGTTCCGCTCGTTCCCGCTGCATGTTCAGCTCCTCGGTACGCTGTCTTACCTGTACCTCCAGGTTGCTGCTCAGTTGCTCGTATTTTTGGGTGGTTTTGAGTACGCGCAGGACCAAAGACAGGAAACCTGCGACGATCAGTAACAGAGAACCCAGTGCCCAGGGCCCAACAATCTTGAGTGTGTTGGCTCCTGCGCTGGAAGGCTTCCAAAAGAAGCTGCCCAGAACCCGTCCGGAATAGTCGTGGATGATGGCCGGGCCGTCCACATTCGGCATAAAACGGAGATCGAGGACACCGAAGTGTTCCTCGATGCTAGACATCAGTGCGATGTCAATTGCCCGGCTAACGATAAAATAGCCGAAATGAGGTTGAGATGTGCCAGGTTTCAAATTATGTGTGATTTGTGCGACGGCAATGATATGTGGCACCCCGTTGAGCAAAGCAAATCCGGTAGCCGGTTGGTGTAATCCATTGACCATCATGTCGGCCTGCCGGATCATCGCGCTTAACGGGGGGTCGAAAGCCATGCCGGACTCAGGATCACCGGGATGCGTCAGCCACGAGAGGAGCAGCCTGCGGTCCTTGTCCAGGATAATGCTTGATGAAATGTTGTATGTGTCTATAAGATACTGACCGAAATTCACTTCGGTCTGTTCCTTGTCTGGCTCAACGAAGAGCATGGTGATCGCGTGGTCCCAGTGCGCGTAATCCATCACCAGCCGTATCAGATTGTCCCGGTGAATTTCCAGCACACCATAGACGATTTCCCGGGTGGTATCATTGACGCTTTCAACCTCATACTTCACCACGGAACGGGTGACAAATATCAGTATGGATGCAATGAGGCCAACGATCAGCACCGGCAGGACAATAAATCGCAGGGTATAATTCATTACAACTTGCCACCAGGAGAGTCAGGCCAGTCCAGGCAGTACTTCATGCGAGCCCAGCCGACATGAACTGTGGACGAAAGCTGGGCACCAATCGTTTCAAGTGGCGCCAAGGGCAAACCCTTCGTAGCCCTGCTGTGCGACTTCCTCGCACTTTGCGGCATAAGCCGGAAAGCCGAGATAGGGCATGAACACGCGCGGCTTGCCCGGGACGTTGGCGCCGAGATACCATGAATTGCAATTGATAAGCAGTGTGGACCCCGCAACCTCATTGACGTGTTCCACCCAGGCGTCCTCTGCTTCGGCGGTTGCCTCGATATATTTCAGATTGTGCTCTTGCAGGTAGGCAATGGCATCACGAATGAATTCCACGTGCTGTTCGATCGAGGTCACCATGCAGGTTAGCACCGAGGGGCTGCCTGGGCCGCTGATGGTAAACATGTTGGGGAAGCCGACAGTCTGCAGTCCCAGGTAGGTGCGCGGGCCGGCTGCCCACTTGTCTTTCAGCGTCAGGCCATCGCGCCCGCGGATATCTATTTTGTTCAGGGAGCCGGTCATTGCGTCGAATCCGGTAGCGAAGATGATTGCATCGAACTCATAGAGGGTCTCGTCTACCCTGATTCCATCGGAAGTGATTTCATCGATCGGCCTGGAGCTGATATCAACCAGGCTGACGTTGTCGCGATTGTAGGTCGCGTAGTAATTCGTATCCGCGCACACGCGCTTGCAGCCAAAAACGCTGTGCGGCGCGAGAATATCCGCGACCTTGGGGTCTGTGACCATCGCGCGTACTTTGCCGCGTACGAATTCGGCGACGATATCGTTGGTTTTCTGGTCGATGAGCAGGTCGGGGAAAGCACCGTACCAATACAGCGCGCCCTTCTCCCAGCGGCGCTCACACTCCGCGAGGATTTCCGCATCACTCATTTCACTCGCGGCTTTTTCGTTCGGCGTCGTGTCCCAGGCCACGTCCTGGGATTTTCCGAGTGCCCGGTATGTATCGTAATCGGCTTTGACGTTGTCTTTCTCTGACTGCGTTAGTGCGCGGTTACGCGCCGGTACGGTAAATGCAGGGGTACGCTGAAAAACGGTCAGTTGGTCGGCCTGCTCGGCAACCAGCGGTATAGTCTGAATGGCGGACGAACCGGTACCGACGACAGCAACCTTGAGGCCGCTGAAGTCGACGCCTTCCGGCGGCCACTCGCCTGTGTGATAGACGGGTCCTGAAAAGGTTTCGCGGCCCTTGATGTCGGGCATGTTTGCAGCCGACAGGCAGCCGGTGGCCATGATGCAGAACTTACTGGAAAACTTTTCGCCGGTACTGGTTTCTACGATCCAGCGACCGTTGATTTCATCGAAAATCGCGCTCGTGACGCGGGTATCAAACTGGATGTCGTCGGCCAGGTCGAATCGCTCGATGACGTGGTCTATATAGGCGAGTATTTCAGGCTGGGCGGCATAGCGCTCCGACCATTCCCACTCCTGCTGCAAGTCCTTGTCGAACTGGTAGGAATACTGCATGCTTTCGATATCGCAGCGCGCGCCAGGATAGCGATTCCAGAACCAGGTGCCCCCGGGACCGCTACCGGCCTCTAGTACACGGGCATTCAAGCCGAGTTGGCGAGCGGCATGCAGCATATAGACGCCGGAAAAACCGGAGCCGATGATTACTGTGTCTAATTCTTTGATGGGGGCGGGCATAAACTGGTCTCTCTATCGATTTATTGGGCAGTCTTCTTCATTGAATGACGCTGGATAAGATAGCTCATTTTGCGCAGGTAATCAGCTATATAACCTCCGCCCGGGAATGGTATTGTCAAATCTTGTCGATAGCTCACCGCAGCAATAGCGTTGGGATTCTTGCTGATCGAAGCATCTCCGATGTCTTGCTGCCGAAGAAGAGACTGCGCAGCGGTGAATGGCTGTAGGCCCCCATGATAAGAATATCGATATCCTCATCCTGCACGGCTTTGGCTATCACGCTCTCGGCATCGCCGGGGATTAGCGAGCTTGGTGTATCAAAGCCTGCGGCTTCCAGCGTTTTTCTGGCCCATTCGAGCTGCTTGGCCGCCTCCCGGCTTGCCTTCCCGGACATTAACAGATGGACCGGAAAACCTTTGAAAAGTGGACTGGCCGCGACCATTTCAATGCCTCTGCGGGCTACGATGCCACCATCGAACGCAATCATCACACGATTTGGCTCGGTGAAGCCCTCGGTAATCGTCAAAATCGGTTTGTGCAGGCTACGGACAACCCGCTCAACGTTGCGGCCGAGGTCGCGTTGTGTCAATTCGGCCGATTCACCGCGCCGACCCAGGACGAACAGGCGAACCTCCTCCTCATCTTCAGCGAGGGTCTCGGCGAGGCTGCCATGGCGCTGCCGGACATCCGGGGAGTGCACCCCTGCGGCCACAGCACGCTCTCGCAGTCGGTTCAGAAAGATGCGGCCCTGCTCTCGCGCCTTCTTGCTTTTCGATTCGTCTTCATCTGATAGTGCGCTCAGTAAATTCTCATGCGCATCGATGCCGATTGTGCCGCTGTGATCTCTGCTGCTGGACGTCTCTGGATGCCGATCCAGGATGTGTAGCAGTTCCAGCGGCGCGCCCATTCTCTGTGCAGCCCAGGCAGCGTAATCTGCGACATAGTCGGCGTAATGCGACTGGTCGACACAGGCCAGGACTTTATTCTCGATTTTCATGTTTGCTCCTCTCAGTGGCCCATGAGAATGTCTTCGGCACTGTCTTTATCATGCACGGCGAACTTGTCCATCATAGTGGCGCTGGCCTCATTCAGACCGATCACTTCGACCTCCGTGCCTTCCCGGCGAAATTTCAATACCACTTTGTCCAGCGCGCTAACGGCAGTAATGTCCCAGAAGTGGGCTCGGCTCACATCGATTCGCACTTTTTCTATGACTTCCTTGTAGTCGAACGCGTTGGTGAAGTGATCAGCACTGGCGAAGAAAACCTGTCCAAAGATGGTGTAATTACGGGTTCGTCCTTCCTCCGTAGCAATCGATCGAACGCGCAGGATTTGCCCCACTTTGTGCGCAAAGAAGAACCCTGAGAGCAACACGCCGGTCAATACCCCCATAGCCAGGTCATGGGTGGCTACCGTCACAATGACGGTGGCGATCATGACGATACTGGAACTTTTGGGGTGCTGGCGAAGATTTCTGATAGAGCCCCAGTTGAAGGTGCCGATCGACACCATAATCATCACGGCGACCAGCGCAGCCATAGGGATCTGACTGACCCATTCGTCAAGGAACACAACCATCAACAGGAGGAAGATGCCAGCGGCGAATGTGGAAAGCCGGCCTCGGCCGCCTGATTTCACGTTGATCACCGACTGACCGATCATCGCGCAACCTGCCATACCACCAATAAAGCCGGACGCGATATTGGCGACGCCCTGACCCACGCATTCACGATTCTTGTCGCTCCTGGTGTCTGTCAGGTCGTCGACGATGGTGGCCGTCATCAGCGATTCGAGCAGGCCTACCACCATCAGGGTCAGTGAGTAAGGGAAGATGATGGCCAATGTGTTGAAGTTGAGCGGAATATCAGGAATCAGGAACATCGGAAGGCTGTCTGGCAGCGCGCCCATGTCGCCTACAGTTCTGATGTCCAAATCGATAAAGATTGCCACCAGGGTCAGCACCACAATGGTGACCAGTGGCGATGGGATCGCCCTGGTGATGTAGGGGAAGCCGTAGATGATGGCCAGTCCCGCCGCCGTCATGGCGTAGACGTGCCACGTCACATTGGTGAGCTCCGGTAGCTGGGCTGCAAAGATCAGAATTGCCAGCGCATTGACGAACCCGGTGACCACCGAGCGTGAAACGAAGCGCATGAGCGTTCCCAGGCGCATCCAGCCGGCAATTATCTGAAGTACACCTGTGAGCACGGTTGCCGCGAGCAGGTACTGGAGGCCGTGATCCTTGACCAGCGTCACCATCAGCAGGGCCATGGCACCGGTTGCAGCCGAAATCATGCCCGGTCGGCCGCCCACGAAAGAGATCACTACAGCAATGCAGAAAGAAGCATAAAGGCCCACTTTGGGGTCAACACCTGCGATGATCGAGAAGGCGATTGCTTCGGGTATAAGAGCCAGTGCAACCACCAGGCCCGCCAGCAAATCGTTTTGGACGTTCGAGAACCAGTCCTGCTTTATGGAATTCATAAAAAATGGTGTTCCGTTGTCGAGGCCGACCATCCAGGCGGCAATGAGAGGGGGCATACAAATGTAACTGCGTCTCTCCGGTCAGCGGAACAGATAGGAGATGTGCCCCGGTTTAAAGGAGCAGAGAAACGCAGCTACGATCAGGCTTCCCGCGAATAGGTGGGTTGATTGCTATGGTTCGCGAGGTGAAAGCTTACATCGGTAGGTGTCCAGGTGCGTCGTAAAGGCGGGTATTTTACGTTGCATTCGTCGCTACAGCAATGGCCGGCGCGAGTCGAGTTAAGTTGTCAGTTCTTTCGCTACTCACAAGTTGTTCTGCCATACTTAACGCCGATAAGGTCCAATAGGAATCAGCCTTTATGAACCAGTACGCTGCGGAAGTGTCCGCAAAAACCGTGTCGCCCGACGAAGCCGCTGACCTGGTCAAATCCGGAATGTGGATTGATCTGGGGGGTGGGATTACACAGCCGGAATTGTTCGATGAGGCATTGGCGGAGCGTGTAGGTGGGCTCTCTGGCTTGAAAATACGCAATTGTCTTTCGATACGCCCTCTCGCCGTTTTGGAGGCTGATCCGGAGGGTGCGCATTGCCATCTTCACAGTTGGCACTTCAGTGGCTACGACCGTGCCAAACACGACGCTGGTCGCTGCACCTATATTCCCCTCAATCTCGGGGAGGTTCCCGATTACTATCGCCGTTTTATTGAGCCACCTGATATCGCTATTATACGCACCGCTGCGATGGACAAAGACGGCATGTTTAATTTCGGCCCGACAAATCTGTGGATGGGGACATTGCTGGAACGAGCCAAAGTGGTGATTGTTGAGGCGTCTCCCGGGATTCCATACGTTTATGGCGTAAAGAACGGCGTACATGTCAGCGAGGTCGACTATATCATTGAGGGCAGCGATATTGCGCCCATGGAGCTGGGTAATCCTCCCGCTACCGACATCGACCGTGCTGTCGCCCGCCAGCTTGCCACTGAAGTCGAAGACGGTTCCTGCATTCAAATTGGAATCGGTGGCATGCCGAACGCGGCCTGTACCCTGTTGGCGGAGAGTGGAGTTCGTGATTTGGGTGTACATACCGAGATGCTAACCGATGGCATTATTGATCTCGTAAACGCGGGCTGTATAACCGGTGCACGCAAACAGCTCGATCCTGGCAAGGTTGTTTTTTCTTTTGCTCTGGGTTCGAAATACCTGTACGACGCAGTTCACCGCAACCCCTTGTTTCAGTGCAACCCGGTGGAATATACCAACCTGCCGCATATGATAATGCAGAACGACAAGGTGGTATCAATCAACAATACCACCCAGATTGATCTGCAGGGGCAGGCGTGTTCAGAATCGGACGGGCACCGCCATCTCACCGGAACCGGGGGGCAACTGCAATTTGTGCGCGGAGCGTATGCCTCCAGGGAAGGGAAATCCTTCATGTTGTTGTCGTCAACTTACGAGCGCAGGGGCGTGCGCAAGAGCCGGATCGTGCTAAACCTCACGCCGGGTAATATTGTTACGACGCCGCGCTCCGACATAATGTATGTGGTGACTGAGTACGGAATGACCAACCTCAAGGGCAAGTCCGTGATGGAGCGAGCCAGGGCGTTGATCGAGATCGCGCACCCTGATTTCCGTGAAGGACTGGAGCGGGAAGCCCATGAGCACGGGCTGATTGTCTAGCTGGCTTTACAAACAGGCTGTTCCCGGGGAATATACCCGGCGCGAGCAACAAACCACTGCCCGCTTGGGCGGGATGGCAGTGAAACGCAATTAGTCTTAACCGGCACTGGAGAAAACAGATGTTAAAAATCGTTCGAACAGCCGTGGTTGCATTGCTATGCAGCCTGCCTCTCACCGCATTGGCCGACCTGACGGCAATTCCGTCGGGCAAGTACACGCTGGACAAAACCCATGGCTATATCACCTTTTCTTACAGTCATCTGGGCTTTTCCACGCCTCATGTGAGCTTCGATAAATTTGACGTTGCCCTGAACCTGGATACTCAGAATCCTCAGAAGAGCACGCTTGAGGTGCAGATCGACGCGGCCAGTGTCGACAGCCGGGTGGAGGAATTCGACGAGCACCTCAATGGTGAGAATTTCTTCAACACGGCAAAATATCCGGAAATCACCTTCAAATCCACGGCCATCAAGGAAACCGGAGAGAATACATTTGATATCGTTGGCGATCTCACCATCATGGGACAGACCCACCCTGCAACATTCGCTGCCACCATCAACAAGGCCGGTAAGAACCCGATGAAAAAGGTCGATGCCCTGGGCGTGTCAGCGGAAACCAAAATATTGCGCTCAGTATGGGGCCTTGGTCGCTATGCACCGGCTGTCGGTGACGAGGTGACAATCCACGTTACTGTAGAGATGTTCCACCAGGAATAAGGGCTGTAGTTGGGCGCTTCAGAGCAGGCGGTGCATCGCTACTCACCGATATCGCGGCTGCTGCATTGGGTTATAGCTGGCCTGATCATTGTGCAGTTTGTACTGGCAAACCTGGCGGAAAGCGCCGGGGATTCCGGCTCAACCCTGCGGCAGCTGGCCCTGCTGGCGAATCACAAGTCGGTGGGCATGACTATATTGCTACTTGCGATATTCCGCCTGTCCTGGCGCATCGGCCATCCGGCGCCTCCGGCGCCGGCAGCCATACCTCTCTGGCAACTGAGGGCCTCCCAGGCTAGCCACTGGGCACTCTACGGCTTACTGTTTTTGATTCCGATATCCGGTTGGCTGATGTCCTCGGCGTCCGCCTATTCGGTGAGTTGGTTCAATCTGTTCCAGTTTCCGGATTTGGTGGCTTCTGACCCTGAACTCAAAGAAGTGTTTGCGGAGATTCACGAGGCGCTGGTGCTGGTGCTGGTGTTTATAGCTGCGCTGCACATTGCCGCCGCCCTCAAACACCACTTTGTAGACCGGGACGACGTGCTGCGGCGTATCTCATCCCGGCTGACCATAGGGACAGGCATTTGCCTGGCTTTATTGGGCAGTGTGTGGCTGGGAGGTGCTGGAGGAGGCGGCGGCAGCACAGGTTCAAAGCCGGCCACGGCCGGCCCGCAAGCGGCTACAGCTGAAACGGCGGTGATCCGAACCTCCAGCCTGCCACTGTGGCAAATCAATTACGAAAACAGCTATATTCGCTTCACCGGAAGCCAGGCAGGTGCGAGTTTTACTGGCAGCTGGGAGAGCTGGTCCGCCGATATCCGATTTGATCGCAACGCGCCGGCAGAGGGCTCTTTTGATGTCAGTGTGCAAACCGCCGATGTGATTACCGGCGACAATGATCGCGATACCACACTGGCTGAAACTGACTGGTTCGATACGCAAAGCTACCCCACAGCATATTACCGGGCAGACAGGTTTGCCGTGCAGGCTGATGGCAGTTATATCGCCGAGGGCAGGCTGATCATCAAGGGCCTGGCGGCCCCGGTGCCATTGCATTTCACTATTAAAGAGGCTGGTGGCCAGCGCATCCTCGAGGGCACAGCCAGCGTGCTGCGCCTGGCTCTGGGGGTTGGCACGGGTGAGTGGGAAGATACCAGTTGGGTCAGTAATGAGGTGTCAGTGTCTGTGCGTGTTGAGGCCACCCTCCAGAATTAGTCTCCAGGTGAGATACATTGTCGTCTCCTAGTCGGTATCTGAATTAGCTTCTGTCCATACACAGGTGTAGATTGAGCAAATTAAATTTGCGTTCATGTTGAAGCAACCGGAGACCACCTGATGAGCCTGATCGATTTACTGAAAGAAAAGCTTGAAAAACAACTGGCTGTATATGATGAAAAGCTCGAGGCAGCTCAGGCGAAAGCCAAGGCGAGGAAGGCAGAGGCGGAAGCGAATGTGGCTGGTGCCGAGCTTGAAGAGCAACTCCTGATGGAGGTTAATGCTATCAAGGATAAAATGGCCGAGGGGCAGGCCTACCTCAAAGAGCTGGGGGAGGCGGGTGAAGATAAGGCGGAAGAGATAAAATCGAAGGTCGCCAGATTCTTTGATTGAAATG
Organism: uncultured Haliea sp.; assembly: GCA_963977275.1. Lineage (GTDB taxonomy): Bacteria > Pseudomonadota > Gammaproteobacteria > Pseudomonadales > Halieaceae > JARRPM01. Next base: position 11,653 of record CAXBNX010000030.1, read on the forward strand.
CACTGACTAGTGCGGGTAGCGATCTTTAAGGTGTTTCACCTTGGCGGTGTCCAGCCGCAGAGCGGCTGCTGAAATTGCTGACCCGCTGTGATCGGAAAACTCTTTTGATAAACGTGCTAACTCTTTTTCAATCGGTAGATACTTATTGGTGAGTAGGTAATCGTTGACGATGGTCTCCTCACCCACCCCCAGTTCATCGAGAATAAGCGGGTCTTCAAGGTGGATTCGCGTGGGCTCCAGTGTGGGGGCGTGTAACGCGACAATCCGCAGTATGTCTTCTCGACGATCCTCAATGCCATTCCTGTGGCAGGCAGTTGCATTGCTCCATGGGTAAGCGGTAACCCACACCGGTTGCCGAACCTGGTCTGGCTCTAGCGAAACGTTGGGACGATATTGTCCATTGGCGTTGTGCATGCATTCAGCTTAGCAGATGCCTGGCGCATGTGACTGTGTCGGTCCTTCCACTGTTTCAGACGATGTCTACTACTCTGTTAGAGGTTGAGAGGGATTTTGTGGTGTTTGGGTGTTACGCTTGCCTGCAACAAATCGATCACCAGGCGCCAGGGGGAATATAGGTAATAGCCCTGAGGTCTCACGGTCAAAACAAAATTTTGGTTAAATGTAGTCCCTGCCCAATCAATTTGAACTGGAGCCAACAGATGAAAGTACTCATTGTTTTAACGTCACATGACAAACTGGGCGAGACTGGCAACAAGACCGGTTTCTGGTTGGAGGAATTTGCCAGCCCCTACTATCGACTGAAGGATGCGGGTGCCCAGCTTACCCTGGCATCGCCCAGGGGTGGTCAGCCGCCGTTAGACCCGAAAAGCAACGAGCCCGATGCCCAGACAGAAGCCACGCACCGTTTTGACAAGGACCCTGCCGCTCAGCAAGAGCTGGCTGCCACGGCAAAGCTGGCGGATATGAAAGTTGAGGATTTTGATGCGGTGTTCTATCCCGGTGGACACGGCCCCATGTGGGATCTGTACGGTGATGCTGATTCGATAGCGCTTATCGAAGGTTTTATTGCTGCCGGCAAACCGGTTGCGGCGGTCTGCCATGCACCCGCGGCCCTGTTGAACGCGAGGACTCCTGGCGGCGAACCGGTGGTGCAGGGCAAGCGGGTAACCGGTTTCAGCAACTCTGAAGAGGCCGCAGTAGGCTTGACCGCGGTCGTTCCCTATTTGCTTGAAGATCGATTAGTCGCATCGGGTGGAGTTTACCAGCAGGTAGATGACTGGAATCCGCTCGTGGTGGTGGATGGCCTGGTGATTACCGGGCAGAACCCGGCCTCGTCAGAGGTGGTTGCCGACGCGTTACTGAATGCCTTGAGCTAGCAGCCGCAACAGCGTTTAGAGAGGCTGGCAGTCTATTTGTCGAATGCCAGACGCTGCCCGCTGCCGGGTGGCGCGCAGGTAAAGGTGACCGCATTGCCCGGCGTTTGAGCCGCCCCGCGCAACGCCTCACTGCTGCGCCGCAGGTTATCGGTATCCAGATAACTGCCATCGGCCTGCAAGAGCGCCGAGTACCGTATACCCGAAAGCAGGCCGCGCGCGATAAGATCGCATTCCGGGCGGGGGCTGGATATCACCGCACGCTGCTCCAGCAGATCCAGACGGGCGAGGCTGGCCTGTGTAGTCGCCGCACTGAGTGTAAGCTGCTGGCCGACCACTGGCGCCATGTTGGAGTCTGCAGCCAGGACAAAGCGCACAACATCCTCCAGATTCTGCCGCCGGGGTGCCGGGAAGGTGAAGGTGGGAGACTCAAAAAAGTCACTTAGCGTGGCGACAGAGCCGTCGTGCAGGTACCCGAAACCCTTGATTTGATCGCCCGAGGGGCGGCGGTTTCCGAGCCTACCTGTGGTGCCAAACATGCCAACCTTGGCATAGGCGTTGCGCAAATGTGGCACCTTGAAATTCTCGCTGATGCCGTCACCTTCGAAAGCCATCAGCCCACTGGTGCCAAATTGCTGCTGCACCGGGTCAAGGGTATGGCAGTCGTTACACCCGCCCAGGCCAGTGGTATTCGGGGCGTTGAAATAAATATTCTCTCCCTGAGCCTGGGCTGGTGTCAGGCTGTTGTCCAGCCGCCGTATCGGGTTGGGTGGTGGTGTTATCGCCATCGCAAAATCGGTAAAAGCCTGCATGTCAGGCTCGAGGAACTCACTGGCGCGCCCGACCAGCCCTACAAAGGCGGGGCTGAACTCCTTGAACGCCGCCGCCTCCACACTTTCGAGTTTGCCGCCCACTGTGGCCCGACTCTGTCCGGTGCGGTCGCCACGCCAGTGCTGCGGACCGCTGTCGGCAATACCCCTCAGCGTCTGGGTGGTCATGGGCCCTTTCATCGGATGAAACTGTATTGTGGTGCGGGGGCTGTTGGCAACATAGTCGTTCGGGTTGTTCTGCATCGCTGCATCGGGGTTCCCCAAATCCCATGCCAACTGGTCCAGGTCGCCGAAGATATGACAGCTCGAGCATGCGGACGTGCCATTTGCCGAGGATTCCCGGGCATCATAGAGGAAACGCCTACCGTCAATGACGGCGTCCGGTTCGGGGCTGAACAAAGCCTGGTGAGCGAGCATAGTGCCATTGTTGGGATCCCACAGTGATATCGCATTGTCGAACCGGGTATAGACCACCATGCGATTGCCGTCCGGGGACAAGACCATACCTGCAGGCCCACCGGCCGGCGTTTCCACATGCAGCGCCGGGTTGGGCTGGTAATTGTCGTCATGTAATTGCGCTGTGGGAATGGCCACCACCTTTTGCGAACCATACGCCGCCACATACAGCCATTCACCATCGGGGCTGACCACCAGGCTGGTGGGTTGGCTCAGGCTGCGCTGCACCTCTTCGGGCGGGTAGCTAGTACCCTCAGGAACGTCAAACGCTATGTGATCGTTCAGGTGTACGGGAGACACGGTATCCCCGGTCACCACTGTGATTCGGCTCTCGGCAATATGGCCACGCACTGTGGAGGTCGCTTCGCCGGGACCCTCGAAGCGTATGTGATTCAAGGCTTCCAGATTGCTGATATACAGTTCGCCACTAATAGGATTGACCGCCATATTGAACAGGGTTGTTCCCACGCCACTGATTTGCCGCACAACGGCAGGTTGCTCCGCCATTGCATCGATCGCGAATACATCAAGGTCTGGAAGATCAAGCAACACCTGATTGGACCAATCCGCACCCGCATCATCTACCCAGGCGGTGCCTTTCTTCTTCACAATCAGTCCCGTATCCGGCTGTTGTGCACCCTCTCGATTTACCGTTGGCGAAGGTTTGGCTCCCGCTACGACATCCTGCGAGAGCGTGGTTGTTGTGTTTCCGGACATAAACGCCGCGGCGTACACTGTTGTGCCATCTTGCGTCACCGCTAATGCCCGGGGAGTGTCAGCAAAAAGATTGATTATGGCCAGCGGACCGCCTGTCAGGCTGGTATCCAACTGCCGGGCGTCATACACCCAGACATCGGCTCTACCCAGCCCGGGGGTTGTCAGGTCGTCGGGGGCGAAGGTCGGGTGATTCTGGCCACGATAGGCCGCTGTGATAAAGGCGCGGCTGTTGTTCTCTCCTGCAAAAACAATATCCCCTGGTTCGTCGCCTACCTGCAGGGTTTGTCGAACAGATGGGGTGCCGGTGAGATCGACAATACTGACCGAGTCGCTGATATGATTGATGACCCAGGCCTCCCCGGGGTTGGCGAACGCCACCGCGACTGGATCTATGCCCACCATAACTGAAGACTCAAGGCTGAATCCCTGCTCTCCTACGGAGTAGATTTCGAGGCAGTTCGCCGGGGTATTTGTGACCAGAAGCCGCTTGCCGTCGTCGCTTAAAGCGAGGGGTCTTACCGCGGCGCTCTCAAACAGAACATAGCTACCGGGAGTATCCTCGGCCGTCGTTAGCGCACCACCAGATCCGCAGGCGAAAGCATCCTGTGGATCACGCGGGGCAGGACCCGGGCCCACCGGTGGCGGCGTCTGCGGCGGTGGTGTATCGGCAGGTGCGGAACTGCCGCCCCCGCCGCAGGCCGTCAGCAGCAGAGACAGGGCAAGGATTGGAAGTCTGGCAACAGCAGAAGTCATCAACACCTATAGATAGTAGAGATAGCTGGCCATCAGCCCTGCGAAATAGACGACAGGGAAGACCCATTGTGCAATCAGATCAATGCGTTCGGCCATGGGTTTGTGTCCGGCCCGATACAATGAGTAGACAATCAGGCTTTCAAAGATCGCAATACACATAGTAACAAACGAATACAGCAGGACAGCATCGGTGAACGTGAAATAGGAGATTCTTGGCATCGTCCCGTCGATGAGGAACTGATAGGCAACAATGGTCAGGACGCCGATAAAGGCCAGGTTCAGTCGCTCGGACAAGTTATCAACTTCCAACCAAAAAACCGCCCACATGAGCAAAACGAGGACAATGAGTGGAAAGATCACCTTCCAGATAAAATTGGCCGATTGGCGAGTCAGTGTGATGGCCAGATCAATTTCGGAAAATCCCTTCTGACCGCCATAGTAGCGAAAGTCCGCCGTGCTGCTAGTAAGCGCAAGATTCTCAAATTGCCACTGCGCAATATTAACCCCGTTATTCTTCTTGGTGTATTCCTCCGTAGCTCCGAGAATACGCTCGTCGACCTCTAACAGAACCCGATCGCTGTAATCACCGAAGGATATGACCTTGGCCTCCAGCGTTTGCTCATCGAAGGGGAATCGCTGCAGTTTCATCGGCGTCTCCAGAGTCACGTTCCGCTGCTCCAGGTAGCGTACCTGACCGTCGGCGTGAATCACCAGCCGCACCGCATTCATATCACCAGTCCCGATTTCGTTGACGATCAGGAGCTGAGGCCACCAACCCGTGAATGCCTCGTCAAATTGGAAGGCGCCCTGAAAGAGCTTCTCGTCGGAGCCCGCCTCAATGGGATCAAACGCCAGACGAGGGTCTTGCCATTCCGCGCCAATGATAAACTCTGCCTCGAAGGTTTCATTCACCTCGTCCAGATTGACAATGTCCACCAAAAAAATACCCACCTTGACGATCGTGGGAGAAGTCGGTGGGTTCGGCATCCCGGCATCAGTTGCTGTGACGTGCTGTGTGAACGCCAGAAAAATGAGCAATATCACCAGCCGAATGGGCTGACAAACCCGGCCATTCAACGATGGCATTGAGCGACTAATAGAGTGTTGCATGCGAGACATCCTCTGTCCGAACGTGAGCTTGCTTTGAAAATAGGGTTAGACGAGTTCAATGCCTGGGTGCGCGGCAGGGCCAACCTGGAAACTTTGTTCAGGATACCGAATCGCAGAATGCAGCGCCACAAAACCGCCCACGGAATGCCTGGCCTTAGGCACTGAGCCGGCAAGACTGGCCTCCCCTACCGAGTATTGATCGAGCCTCATGACGCCGTTCGAATATACAGACCATGAAACTGCGGAAGACGTGTTTCGAGCCGAAAAGGAGGGGCTGGGCGGTCAGCATACATTCCTCAGCTCGCGCTCTGAGGGCTCGGAACAGTGTCTGTGCGTGCAAGCAGGGCCCTTGCGTCATTCTATAACTCATGCGCTCTCCCGAATTCTGATTAGCATTCGATAGTCTGCTGGTGGAACGAAGTAAGTAAATCGCGCTATAGCGTACATTGGACTGAGCCATAAACAGAGTATACTTGCACTTCCATTATGTATCGCTTGCCGCCTTTTCAACAGTGGTTGAATTAACGTGGCAGAAGGCGTTTTTGGAAATTCTACGAAGAGGTGACTTTATGGCAATTTTTTCAGCGAAATGTGATAGGTGTGGACAGCGAACCCGCAACGAAGAAGAGGGGCGGCCGATTTGCGATAGCTGCGCCAAGGAAATGCAGCTAATCATGGATGCGACGGAAGAGAACGCTCGAAAATGTCCATTAGATGCAACCCCTATGCAAAAGGAAGTTGCTCATATGATTGTGATCGATAAATGTCCTCAGTGTAATGGTGTGTGGCTTGACGGTGGGGAGCTCGACAAGGTAACAGGTGACCTTCGAGCAGAAGCGGTGACTATTATGACCCACAGCCTATTCCCATATTGAGGTCGCAGATTGTAACTGCCGATTCATGGGGCTTTGCTGGTAGAGCTTTCTGAGGACGCTATGGTGACTTGGCCTCAAGTATTTTATAAATAACTGAGTCAACTTTGAAGCGAGAATCTGGTGCCAAGCTGTTTGAAACGGCAAGGTAGTACTGATCTTTTTCAGAAAAACTAGCAGACTGTGTGCCGCCGTACGTTGTGTACCGGGCATGCTCGACAAATTGATTATTCTCCCATTTATAAATTTGTGATTCGAGTTGTGTAGTGGGCTCCTCACGTGTGCCGGTGATGAAGTTTGTTCGAAACAGGTAGCATGCCCGTCTGGTTTTCAGGAAATGAAAGTGACGTGCACCTGCATCAGAGAACATTTGGATGGGACTAAATTGCTTTCCATCCCACTGGTAAAGTGCACTGTCATTGAGTAAGTTTGCCGCTGCGACATAGTGCTCATTATTGATTATGAAATGACAGAACCCCCGACCACCTCCATTGGGGAAAAAGGATTGCACAGGGGTTAGCTCATTGTTGCGCCACTCGTAGATAACACTGGGTGCTGAGTTGTCGGCGATTCCAAGAAAAAGTCTGTCGCCGATTTCAAAGGTCGTGATGTCATAACCCCATTTTGTTCTTAGGGTTTGGAGTGGATCAAACTGAGATCCACTCCAAAGATATAAGTGCGAATTGGTGTCAATTTTTTCATCTTGGTTGGGCAAAAAAACGCCCTCCGAGCATGCTAAAAAACTGTCGTTTTTATGGGTGAAAATGTGGGCGCTCTTGCAGGCGTAAGCGGGCAGTTGCTGCGCTGGTTCGAAGCGGCCTTCACTCCACATATAGAGCGCGGCGTAGCAATGCATGTCGAATTCTGGGTTTTTTCCTGATCGAATGTTGGCAATTGAGAGCGTTGGGCAATTGTCTATGAAATTGAAGCAGATTTGTTCGCCACCGTGCGAGGGTAGTCGTTGGAACTCAACAAATGTGTCATCCACCCACTTATAAATGATGGCATCGACATCGCTGTTACCGCCGTTCATATCAGCGGGGTCAATTGAAACATCTTCCGCTAGTTGTGGGATGGCGAGGTATCGTTCATCGCCGATGGTAAAGGTTTCTACGCCACGAGCGCCCGAGGTGGGCAGTCTCATGTGCTCGACTAATTGCATAATAGCCCCTTAGTTTCGTATGACGGGTGCGTTGTCAGGGTAGCAATTGATTCCTTGTGGGAAGCCGTGAGTAAGGCCAGGTATGTCTACGTTATCTACCTGCCATTTCTTTTGATTAAATTCATCGACTAACCAAAACCCCACGGTGTTTGACAGCATTTCCTTTGGATTACCAACAGATAGCTTCAGGCGCATTAAGAAGTGTTCAATGTCATTCGCGGTGGTTATTTGATAGTCGCCCGGTATGGGATTGCGGGGAGGAATGACGATATCTTTTACGTGACCGAAAGCCATATTGGTGACGAGGGGGCGAGCGTGGATAGCCCCCCATTGATTTACAGAAAGTTGGATGTATTCATCATCTTCCAAATAGTCGCTGCCAACACCCTTTGGCATGTCTGCGTAAGGCAAAATTAAAATTCTCTTTTCTTCGATTGAAAGATTGCTTATGGATGTCAGTGCGTGGAATAGCCAGTTGGAACTTTCTGTTGTCCCCGCTGCATAATTTGTTCCCGCCAAATTGTGCAGAATTATTTTAGCATTTGGCCAGTCGATGTCATTCTGGGATAAGACTTGATAGATATCGAAAATACCTTTTAGGCCAACGAGTGAGAATGTGCCGATCATAATATTGTTGAATGGAATCGGATATTTGGTAGTGTTCACTTCAAGAAAGTTCGCGATAGCGTGTTCGTTAGAGAACTGATCTCTACTACTGTTTATTTGATTTAAGTAATTGCCAATTAGCGAACATGCATAATCGATCATGTTTTTTATTTGGATTTCTTTGCCACGCCAAGCTTCGCAATCAAGCTCGGTTAACCAATGCTCGGACATTTTTTTTGAATTAACTTCTCTGACACTTTCTATATGGTCGAGCATAGGGTCAATGTGTTTTTCCCAGTCCGTATTGTTGAGCTCCTTTAATGCGCCGAGGTACGCGATGGCAGGCCCAACATGTGAGAGGCTGGTTAATTCATAGAAGCCACTATTGCGTACAGCCCTAAAGTCGGCTGAACAAATTAGTGCATGGCCTGGTTCGCTGGAGTAAACATATAATCCGACTGAATTCGCAATGCACAGTGTGCCTTTGCTGCCTTCATTGCTGGCCTGTTCGCTCAGGGCTGATGCCAGATCTTGAGCGATTGCTGTTCTGTTTTCAGGAAAGTTTTCCCGTGAGTAGCCGGTGAAGTCAAAATACAAATCATAGAACGGATTTGGGGTTTCGTATCCAGGCATGGCCTAGCTCTCCTTATTTGCTGTATTGGGTACTAAACACTGGCAGCGTGGGTTTATAAACTGATCAATAACGGCGTTAATTAGTGAAGCTTGAGTAGCAAATGCGAAGTGGTCGATGCCATTGATTTCAAATAGCTGAGAATTTTCAATAGCATTTCTGATAAATAGAGCCGTTGCGCTGGGAACCTCTTTACCAAGTTTACTGCTGATGATGAGTGTTGGTGCGGTGATGTTTCCGATTAATTCGCGATCATCATCGTAGGCAATATTGGAAAAAAAAGCTTTGAGAGTGTCTTTTCTGGCTTGCGCAAGCATGCCAGTGAACCACGCGCGTATCTGACGGATTTTCTGGGCGCAGGCCTCTCCTAATGCGGGATCAAGAATAAGCTGGGCCAGATCTTCAGTCGTTTTCGCGGCATCTATGGCGCTGATGGCATCTTTAAGATCCTGTTCTTCAAAGCCATAGGGCCAACTGTTATCGGCAAGGAACTTGGGTGAACCATTTATAATGACCAATTTGCTAATCAAGTGCGGGTTTTTTGCAGCGAAGCGCATAGCGATGTGCCCGGCGGATGCAAAGCCAACCAGAGTGGCTTGCCTGAGCTTGAGGGTGTCAAATAGCAGCGAAAGGTCATCGCAATACAAATCGGTGATGCTGCTGTTAGTGTCAGGCAGGGCTGAAGATTGACCGTAGCCGCGCAGGTCAAGGCATATGTTACGGAAATTTTGATTAAAGTGGCAAAGCTGGGCATGCCAGGAGCTTGAATTAAGTGGTAGGCCGTGGACCCAGACGATGACTTCTTCACCCAGGCCCTGTGTGCTGTAATAGATTCGGCCATTACTGAGCTGAATAAACCCTGATTCGATATTGCTTATTTGCATTGCGCTCTCCGTAGAATTGCCCGTCAGCTTTAGTTCACTAGCTCTATGGGATAGCCAAAACAACTGCAATATTACTGTTGGTGTTGCTTACACGCTGCGGCCACTCCCTCCCGGGTTTAGAGTAAGTTGACAGATTCCAGAATAACCCCACGAGCAGGTACATCGGCACCTATGCCAGATACCGAAATGGTGGCCTCAGCGGCGATTTTGTCGACAACTGGCATGCCGCTTAAAACCTGCGCGAATACAGCGTATCCGTCGGGGTTGCTACTGGAGCCAAAATCCAGGAAAGCATTAGTGACCTGGTTGATAAAAAATTGTGAGCTTGCACTGTTGGGATCACTGGTGCGCGCCATGGCCAGAGCGCCTCGTACATTGGGCAAACCATTGCTGGATTCATTGACGATTGAGGGGCCTGAGGGTTTCAGAGACCAGCTGATTTGGCCATTTCCGTTGGGGCCGTCATAGGCTACCAATCCAGCCTGGATCATAAAGTTCTTTATCGTCCGGTGCACCAGCATCTGATTGTAAAAGCCACTGCTCACATAGCCGAGGAAGTTGGCAGCGGTAATAGGTGAATCCCAGTTGTAGGTTTTCACAACTACAGCACCGGCATCGAATACCATTTCCACGCGCTGGCCGCCCAAAACATCTTTCGATAGTCGATCCAGCATAGCCGCTGGCTGGCCGGCAGTGACCGCATCGGAGAGGGCGTCCACTGTTGCCAGTTTTCCGAGCAGGAAGTTTCCGTCCAGACTGCGATTCCAGCGCAGTACATCGTCATAATCTACCGCCCCGCTCTTATCCACGTCACCCACAACGAGCTTTGCTGAGGCCTCCAGGCGAGACTGAATTTCTGCATCTGTTTGCGTCGAAAGAAGTGCAAGTTGCTGTCTGTACAGTGCTTCGGTAAGGGCGGAAACCTTCAAATTCCCATCTAAAATACGTTGCCCTGTGGCGATAACATGCCAGCTACCCTGCACCGCTACCGGATTGTCACTCAGGGTTGAGCTGCTATCCGGGTCGTAATCTTTGCCGCCGCTGGCACTGACGACGTACAGTGCGGTTGGGTCCAGGGCCGGCAACAGTTTATCGAGTTCGGTAACGCCAACCAGGATCATGCGAGTGAAAGAGGACCATTCACTCCACAGGTCTTCGCCCCACAGTTTTGCCAGGTCCGTTGGGAGCAGGGACGTGGCCGTAGCGAGAATGTTGTCTGGGTTGCGTAGTGGCGCGACAGTCACCACGCCGCCGCCTACCGACCCATGCAGTTGAATGTGGAAGCAGGCGGTCAGGAGCAGGCTTGCTGTTACCGTGGTTGCCGCTTTGGCGAAGGTTTTTATCATTGTTGGCACTATCTAACTTCCGGTGTGGGTTGCAGACTTTAACACAGGCATTGAGCCACCTCCATGTCAGATGAGGATGACTAATTAGTAAAATATCAATAATATCATAAGGTTAACGATTTTTGCGGTGTGGCGAGATAGTCGGAACTGGTCACGGAAATCCGCCGCATTCTCTCAAGCCACCAACCTATTCCAATCACTGCACGCGGTGGCTCCAGTGTCCCGATAAGACAGCGCTTTCACACAGAACCTCACAGCGTGAGTTGCGAGTTCGCAGCGGCAAATCTTGATGAAAAACTCACATTCGATAGCCAACTTATTCAAAATGACCCACCGAGATGGTATAACAACTCGCTATCGTTACCCTGCATTGCAATCGGCTCTGCACCGAAATTGATCACCGGATCCCAGGAGAAAATCAATGTTAGATCGCTTGGCAAAAACTGCCCTCGCCACTCTGTTTTTTCTCGCTTTAACTGCCCTCCTGGCCGGCTGCGGCTCCTCAAACAACGGCACTAAAGGCGGCGACGAACGTATTCAGGGTCTCGTGCTTGGCGGTGGCGTACCCATTATTTCGGCCACGGTGACGGTATATAGCAGCAGTGATGGCAACGGCGTGGAAGCGCTAGGCGAGGGCAGCACAAACGACTCCGGTGAATTTGGATTCGATTACAACACGCCCGCAGATTCAGCGGGTGTTGTCTACTTGACCAGTAAAGGTGGGCGTCTCTCCTCGCAATCACAGGATGTGCCGGAATCCTTTGTGCTGGCTAGCGTGCTCGGCGCGTCGCCAGAGGTAGGCACCGTTACTATCAATGAGCTCACCACCGTGGCCTCAGCGTATGCACTGGCGCAGTTCATCAGCGGAGCGGAGCTACAGGGCAATAGCATTGGTTTAAAAATGGCGCCCCGATTGCTCAGAAACCTTGTCAATATTGAAACCGGCGAGCCGGGCATAACCATTAGTAATGACGACAACAGTCCGCAGTCCACCTTCAGTGCGCTACGCACGTTCAACGAATTGGGAAATCTATTGGCCAGTTGTGCCAGCGATGCCAGTGTCTGCCAGTCGATAATACGGCTTGCGCTGCCGCTGGACGGCACTGAGGCGCAGGACACGTTTCGGGCAGTGGCCAATCTGGCGAAAACGCCGTGGCTTAACCCGGTGCCAATCTTCAGTCTGGTGACAGCCAATGTCTACCAACCGGACCTCGGCAGCAACGCACCTTCTGCCTGGACACTGGCTCTGCTGTTCAAGGGTGATCCCACCAATCTCGCCGGGCCCGGTAATATGGCCTTTGACCAGGAAGGCCAGATGTGGATCGTCAACAACCTGGTCACCAGTGATACCTACATACTGCCCGATTGTGCCAGCCAAATACTCTTTCGCATGGACCCGGCCACGGGCGACGTGGACACCTTTACCGGCGGCGGTTTACTCGGGGCAGGCTACGGCGTGACCGTCGCGGCGCAGACAAGTGATATATGGGTCAGCAACTACGGCTTCAAGGGCAGTACCTGTCCGATTGATATCGCCAATAATAGCGTCTCTCAATTCACCGCAGATGGCACGCCGCTGTCGCCGGATGCAGAGCGCATCGAACCGGTTAGTCAGAACCCGCAGGATGGTGGCTGGACCCAGGGTGGTCTCGGCTGGCCGCAGGGTACGGTGAGCAATACTCAGGGCGATATCTGGATAGCGAGTTGCAACGGACAGATGATCGACGGCGAGCAAGTTGACGTGACCATTTATCGCAACGGTGATCCGAATAGCTGGCAAGCGATTTCTGAAGACAACTTTGACAAGCCCTTCGACGTGGTATTCGACACCAACGGTGTGGCCTGGGTAAGTGGCACACTGAGCGATAATATCATGGCGTTCGCCAACGACGGCAGCAAGTTGGCTGAGTACGGTCTCGGCTCATCTTCTCTGCCCATGGGGGTGGCTTCAGATAGTCTGGGTAATGTCTGGGTCTCCCTCTCTGGTCAAATCGACTTGCCTTGTCCGCCGCCGATCAGCAAGCCCCCCGCCACCTACGCGGGTGTGGCCATGGTTAACCTCGATGGCGTACAAGTGAACACCCGGCCATTGACACCTACACCCGGATATACCGCGCCCGGCGGGATGACTGTTGCCTGGGGTATCGCCGTCGACGGCTCAGACAATGTCTGGGTAGCCAACTTCACCAAGGGCGGTGTGTCGCATATTTGTGGTGCCAGGGATGGATCTTGCCCAACGGGTGTTACCGCCGGCGACGCACTGTCACCCGATGGTACCGGCTACCATAGCGATTTGCTGGATAGAAACACCGCAGTAGAAGTCGACTCCTCCGGTAACGTCTGGCTGACCAACAACTGGAAGGATTTGCCCATACAACCGGACCCGGTCGGCGATGCGATGGTGGTGTATATCGGCCTGGCGTCGCCGGTCAAGGCGCCGCTGATCGGTCCCCCTGAGCAACCTTGAATTGAATCGAACACCCGGTACCGGCGCCCTGTTAACTTGGCTCTACAACGTCGACGAATTCCGCCCTCAGAAGCGAGCAGATTCCGCCAGTGCAATACCTGGCAAGTAGTTACGGCGCAGTCTTCAGGGGCCCGCTCCTTCCAGACCGCACTGCCATTTGTAGGCACTGGAGACCATTATATCCACGTTGTCATTTTTTACATCGAGATCAATAGCACCAAAAGCCTGAATGGCATCGCCCCAACAGGCTATAAGAAATGAGTGCGTGGTGATCCCTGCGACAGGCACATTTCCCATCTGGACAAAATCTCAAAAAATTCTCGGGCGGCTTTCAACCCGTAATTGCCCGAAATCATTTGCTCTCCTGCATTGAGATAGTCCCGATGCTCCAGCATTTTGAACTCGGAGCGAAGTGAATCTATATTCTCGTCGATATAATTTTTCCTCATAGTATTCTGCGCTCACAGGTTCGCGAATTCGAGAAAATTGCGACGTTTCAATCTGCCGTTCAAAAATGTATCAGCAGCCCGGCTAAAGGCCGGTTTAGGATGCTCTACCACAAAGCCCAGTAAGCCGAAAAAGCGGGTGTACTTCAACTGCTGGAATAGTCCCGGTGTCCTAATCTACGAGTAGTTTTTGGCAGGGGCAATTGTTATCGTAGCTGCTCGTTGTGTGCGAGCCGTAAATGCAAAACTCAGTGACAAATACCAGATTTTCTTCGTTTCTTACCACGGTGCTGACACTGCTTGGCGTCGCGGTTGGCCTGGGTAATGTCTGGCGTTTTCCCTATATGATGGGTACCTATGGTGGCAGTGCCTTTTTACTCTTGTTTGTGGCCTTCATGTGTCTGGTCGGGATCCCCGCCCTGATGTGCGAACTGGCGTTAGCCAGAGCCTACAGGGGCGCCACTATTACAGTGTTGTACAAGAGCTTTGGTGGTTTCGGGCGTGTGCTCGGGTACGTGTTGGTGCTGGGAGTGCTGACTGCCGGGTCCTACTATACCCTGGTGGTCGGTAACGTATTTTACAGTGCCTGGTACGTAAGCATGAACGGATTTTCCGCTGAGAATCTTGGTGATTTCAGTTCCTCCCTCAACAGCCCTGGTCTACAGTATCTTATTGCACTATTGGTATTGTGGGGTGCCATCTACGTAATCTGGCGGGGCCTGAAGGCCGGTATCGAGCGGGTGAGCGAGTTGTTTGTGCCCTTTTTTTTCCTGGTGTCCATCTACCTCTGCTATGTAGCTCTGAATTTACCTGGGGCCATTGCACAGATCAGTGAATTTATGCGTCCGGATTTTTCTCGCATTGGTATCACCGAGGTATTTGCGGCGCTGGGGCAGTGTTTTTTCTCAATTGGCCTCGGTGCCACATTTGCGCTGGTATATGGCAAATTTATCAGCCGTGATACCAATCTGGGCGGCGTGGCCATTTTGTCAGCGAGTGGAGATACCGTGGCTTCCTTGCTGGCCACTTTGTTTATTGTGCCTACTGTCTTGCTGTTTGGCCTGGAACTCAATTCCGGCCCCAAGCTTTTATTTCAAACCGTGCCTGCGCTGCTGTCGCAAATGCCCGAGGGCCGCCTGGTAGGTGGTTTTCTGTTGTGGGCGCTATCACTGGTGGCGTTCCTGTCAGCCCTTGCAGTCTTTCAGGTAGTTGTGGTGTCTCTGGAGGAGGAGCCAATTGGCCAATACCTGGGGCGCCCACGGTTGTTGCTTCTGGTGGGCTCTATTGAGAGCCTGGCCATGATCTTGCCTGGCTGGCACCCTGAGGTCATTGGAATTCTCGACCTGATTATTGGTTCCGGATTTATGGTCACCGGCGGCTTGTTCGCTGTACTTGCCATAACCTGGTCTTACGGGCGCTCCAAGGCGATGAGGGAAATATTTAACGAGAGTGAACCGGGCCTCTTCTATCGACTTGTGTTTCTGTGGATGCGTTATGTCATCCCCCTTGCCCTAATTGGCATTCTTGCAGGCACGATTATTGGCGCCACTATCGGTGAGTAATAGTACATTCGAGATGAAATAATGAACCCAAATATTCGCAGTCAGTTCCCTATTCTGGCCCAGAAGGCCTATTTCAACGGCTGTTCCTACGGTCCTATATCCCTACAGGTTAAGGCAGCCATAGAGGAGTATGTTCAAATACGCATTAACGAGGGTGCCAGGTGGGATATATATATGCAGAAACTCGAGCATGTGCGAGCACAGCTTGCATGCCTGCTGCACTGCTCTGCAGATGACGTGTCCGTATCGACGTCGGTCAGTGAATCACTAAACAGTCTGTTGTCGGCTTTGCATTTCGACGGTACCCGCAACAAGATTGTGGTGACAGATTTTGATTTCCCCACGACCTCACAAATTATGCTCGCGCAAACGAGTCGCGGTGCACAAGTGGTCCGCGCTGCAACTGACCAAAGTGGCACCGCGATACCATTGAGCGAGTTCGAGCGTCTTATAGACGAACAAACCCTGCTTGTCGCTCTGCCTCTGGTTTGTTACAGGAATGGTGTGTGGCTTGATATTGAACCCATCGTCAAGCTTGCCCACGCCTGTGGCGCCATGGTGCTGGTGGATGCCTACCAGGGTATCGGTACTCGCCAGTACGATGTGGTCGAGCAGGGCATAGACTTCCTGGTCGGTGGCTGTACCAAATACCTGATCGGAACCAGTGGTGTCGGATTCATGTATGTTCGCGACAGTAAGATCAATGGTTTGCAGCCGACCGCAACAGGCTGGTTTGCACAGCAGGAACCGCACATGATGGATATCAGTCGACACTGCCCGCATGTCACCGCACGCAGGTTTGAATCCGGCACACCGAATGCCTGCGGTCTGTTCGCTGCCGAGGCTGGTCTGGATATAATACTGGAAGTTGGCCTGGATACGATTGCCCTGCGTATTGCCGAGGTCACAAACTTGATTAAGGCGGCGGCGGATGTGCACGGCTGGCAGCTTGTGACACCACGGGATAGTCATGGCGCCATGCTGGCGATACGTTCGAAAGATGCGCCAGAGCTGGTGGCACGTCTGACGAAACGGGACATTATACTCACCGAGCGCGACGGTAATATTCGCATTGCGCCGCATTTCTATAACGACGCGAGTGATGTTGAGCAACTGGTTTCCGCTCTGGAGGAAGAATCCAGTCTTTTGGCGTGAACCTGGTGCCAGAGATGTAGAAAGCGCCAATTAAAAAGCCCAGGTGCCGAGGTTTAATAATTCAACAGGAGTTATTCCCTATGACTGATCAACCAGCCGAGTTGCCTCATATCGCCAGTTATAAACCTTGCTACATGGAGCTAGAGCAGGGCAAATCCTATATGTGGTGTAGTTGTGGCTTAAGTAAGAACCAACCATTTTGCGATCAATCCCATCGGGGTACAAATTTCAAGCCCGTACAATATGTGGCAAAGGAAGTCGGAGAGGAAGTGTTGTTTTGCAACTGTAAGCAGAGTCAAGACAAACCGTTTTGTGACGGCACCCATAACAACCTGAAAGACAGATACGAGGAAGATGATCCGAACAGTGAGTCCAATCTAAAGGTACCCCTTGTCGCCACCGGGCCGGATGGTCGAGCACTACTTGATGCCGGCTGTTATGTCGCGCAGGTGGATAAAATAGAACTCGCCAGCTTTGGCAACCTGGACTTCGGTACATTGATATCTCGAGAGACAGGCGCGCTCCACCAATCCTTATTTTATGTGGAAGTAGCTCCAGGGCGGTCGCCAATAATGAGTTTCGGGGATAGACATGTCATCGTCCTTGCCACCGAAGGCTGCGTCACCGCATGTATTTCCGGCAGGAACTTTTCACTGGATACATACTCCGGGCTCTACCTGCGACCGCAGGAGGCATTTTCTATCGACAATCCTGAATCCACCCACGCGAAGCTATTCGTGTCAGTTTGCCCGCTCTCTGTAGAACCTGAGCTGCTTGGGGAGATGCCTGATAATTTTGATGACAGGTACCCGGTCCGAATAGTGAACATTGATCGTGACAACAGGCAGGCCATGGGCGACCGGTTTTTCCAGGTTCTCGTCGACAAGCGAATAGGTTCGACCGTCGCAACCCAGTTTATTGGTGAAGTCCCACTGTCAAAGGCCGCTATGCATCGGCATCTGTACGAAGAATCGCTTGTGGTCTTACGGGGGCGGGGCTATATGTGGACAGAATCCGGCAAGGCACCCGTCGCCACAGGAGATGTGATCTTTCTGCCGCGCAAGCAGATTCACTCCCTCGAGTGTACCGACCCTCAGGGTATGTTACTGGCCGGTGTCATTTATCCCGGTGACAACCCATCAATAAACTACTAGCGAGCGTGGTCTAAATGGCTGCCGAGAGCCATCGGTCTGCGTACTCGGCAGTTCCAACTAGCGAGCCGAACGATGCAGGAAAATAGACTAAAGGGCCTTTTTTACTGCACTCTTTCCATAATCAGCTGGGGCTTGTTGCCTGTTAGTGCCAAGGGTTTAACCGAGTTCATGGATCCCTATACCATAAATTTTTTCCGTTTTGCACTTGCCATTGTACCCCTGGGGCTTTATCTGCTGACCAAGCGCAGGGAGGTCGTCCATGGTCGGCTGGGCATAAGGGGAATGCTGTTACTCGTTGTGGCCGTGGTGGCGCTGCTGCTTAATCACATCTACTTTATGGTAGCGCTGCCATACATACCGGCAAGTAGCAGCCAGGTTGTTATACAGATCGGGCCGCTGTTACTGCTTATGGGTGGTTTGGTTCTATTCAAGGAGTCCTTCACCAGGCTGCAGTGGGCAGGTGTCGGTTTACTCGCAATAGGCTTTACGTTGTTCTTTAATTTTCGATTATTCGAGATCATTGATCCCGCGAACGACTATGGCCGCGGCATTCGCATCATGGCACTTGCCGCCATTGTATGGGCGTTCTACGGTCTGGCGCAAAAAGTGTTAGTGTCGCTTATTTCACCCGCGGTGGTAATGATGTGCTGTTACTTTGGCGGCGTGATAATACTATTTCCCTTTGCCGACAAAAGCGCGTTCCTGTCGCTTGGCGTGGTACAAATGGCATTGCTGCTGGTTTGTACCTTCAGTTCCCTTATTGCCTATATCGCCTTCGCGGAATCACTGAACTACTGGCCGACATCAAATAGCAGTGCCTTGCTTGCTCTAATTCCCTTGATAACGATAGGATTTGAACGAATTTTTACCGTAATTTTCCCTGAGTTTATGGAATTCAGCGCTATCAGTTTTTTGAGTCTCGCGGGAGCTCTACTGGTAGTGGTTGCCACCATGATGATTACAATATGCGTAGGGACATCGCCAAAAACATCGCCTTAGGTCTATGGAAGATGAAGACCTGCCGGCTCGTGCTGCCGTGCCTTGTCGGTAAAATACGGTCGCAAGAGCGCGAGTATCAGGTCAAACCCCCTGCTCACATTTTCTTCATTCA
This sequence comes from uncultured Haliea sp., assembly GCA_963977275.1. Taxonomy (GTDB): domain Bacteria; phylum Pseudomonadota; class Gammaproteobacteria; order Pseudomonadales; family Halieaceae; genus JARRPM01. The sequence continues at coordinate 30,249 of CAXBNX010000030.1, forward strand.
GTTCCATCTCGTTAATATGCAGGTACTGCGGCCATTGATCACTGACCAGCCAACTGTTCATCAAAATTGATTCGAGAGTCTCGGGGTCTCCCGCGAAATCGAAATATCCCTCTCTCACCATGGCCTCAAAGAAATTCGCTACTTGGGTTATTCGTATTTCTCTGTTCTCGAGGAAATGCAGCTTCAGGCGGGCGTCACTTTGCAGTAATGTGTTCAGCTCAAAGTAAAAGAAACGGTATTGCCAAATCAGCTTCATTTGCCGTTCGAACATTTTGTGCATGTACTCCATAGTGGGATGCAGTTTGTCTTCGCCCCAAGTCTGTCTTATTTCGAGAACTACACGACGAAATATCGTCTGGATGATTTCCTCCTTCGTGCGAAAATGATAGTGCAGATTACCTCTGCTGATACCGCATTCATCCGCAATTCTACTGGTAGATGTCAGCCTGGTGCCATACTGGTTGAATAGCTTCAGCGCTGTGTTAATTATACGATCCTGGGTTTCTCTAGTGGCCATTGCGTCTTCCGGCAAGGGTGGGTTTCAATTCTGAGTCGAAAATTCCGTCAGCTAATGCCTGTCACAATTCACTGAGTATAACATCGTGCTCTTACTATGACTTCAGTGGGCCGCGGATGTTCAAGCAACCCTGCCTGGCTGGCCAATATGTTATAGTTGGATTGATCCTGGAGAGCAAAATATGAGCGCTAAACTATCGAAATTCCGCCAGTATTGTTGGCAATATTTATTCGTTCTCATAGTCGGAATAGCCGGCTTCATCTATGCGCAAACGCGGCATTCAGCAGTGGATCTCCAGGAACTACTAACGTCTTTGAATGACGCGCAGTTAGTTGAACTAAGCCATACCTTCTATCCTGGAATTCCTCACAGTACGCCACTTGGCAATGAAATCGTAGAGTCCCTGTTTTCGCATCAACCGGGGCTTGGCTCGCTGGGAGATGGTGCACGTATCGACAGATATTCCTTTCCCGGCCAATGGGGAACGCATGTCGATTCGCCTGTTCATTTTGTTGACGGTCTGCGTACGCTGGATGAGATTCCGTTGAGCGAAATGATCGCGCCACTCGTGGTCGTCGATATTCACAAACAGTCCCAGCTAGACCCGGATTACATGGTAAAAATGAGTGATATAGAGGCATGGGAACGCGAAAATGGCCGGATACCGCGAAGCTCGTTTGTTGCGTTGAGAACCGACTGGTCGAAGCGGTGGCCGGATGCACAGCACTTCTATAATTACGACAAAGCGGGTATCGGCCACTATCCTGGATGGAGCAAGGAAGTACTGGAGTTTTTACACACGCAGAGAAACATAGTCGCGATCGGCCATGAAACCGCCGATACTGACCCTGGGATATTCGGCAGCACAGGTCAGTACCCGCTCGAGAATTATCATTTGCAACAGAATAAATATCAGATTGAGATGCTGACCAATCTGGACCGGGTTCCCGACAGCGGTGCCGTGATTATTGCGACGTGGCCAAGGCCCCGATCTGGCAGCGGGTTTCCTGCACGTGTGTTTGCCATAATTCCGAGAGCAAAACTTTAGCAGCCTACTTTGTGAGACGAATTCGTAGTGCGAAGCGCTGTTGTCGTGTCGACGTCCCCCCCATAAACAATCACATGCCCAAATCGCAAGTGTTGTACATGGGGGGCATCTGATATTCTGGGAGTTCCCTGATTATATCAATGTGCGCATTGACAACTTCTTAAATCTGCCCTGCTCCGAATAAGTCTCCCTTACTCATGCACTAAAACTTCAATCTAGCGCTGACCCCTATGGTACGTGGCCGGTTACCCACAATACCCAGCGGGTCCTGCGAGGAACTGATCGCATCAAATTCTGCTCGCTCATCAGTCAGATTCTTTGCGTAGGCAGAAAATTGCCAATCATTATAATCCAGGAATCCTGTGAGGTTGATCAATGTGTAGGAATCCAGATTGACATTGAATGCGCTCTGATCGTTAAACTGCGTGTTTACATCGGAGCGGTAGGTAACATCCAGTCGGGAAGAAAATTCCATGCCAGAGTCCAGGGGATACCTAAAAGTCACAGCTACAAAACCTTGTTCTCCAGGTGTGTTAGGAATGTCGTCGCCTTTTTTCCCGTTATTGCCAAAGGCGTCCTCTGGCTGATCTTCAGCTAGCTCCGCCTGAATAATTGAACCTCCGATGCTACCCTCCCAGTGTTCGGAAAGTATTGCCTGCAGGTTGATCTCCAGCCCATACACGTCAGCGTCACCCACGTTGGCAATAAACGGTATGGAGCCCGAAGAATCAACTTGTTGCAAAGCCATGTCCGACCAATCAATGTAATAAATGGCACTAGTCAGTTGCACTCTATTATCCATCCAGTTGGCTTTATAACCGATCTCATAATTAGTGAGATTATCGTGGTCAAAGGTCGCGGGTATGCCCGGAGCGAACGGCAGGTTTGAACGGTTCAATCCACCGGGGCGAAAGCCAGTGGATATTGTGCCATACACTACGCTGTCTTCGGTTATATCATAGGCCAAACTGGCCTTGTAGGTATAAGTGCTGTCCTTCACGGAGGTGGAAACCGCTGGCGAGGAGCCAGAGCCAAACTCGTGTGTGGTGACCGCGGTTCCATCAACTTTGGATTCAAAATAGCGCAAGCCACCGGTAAATTCGAGACTACTGGATATGTCGTAATAAAACTCTCCAAACACCGAATAGTAGTCTGTATCCAGTTTGTCACTCACTCCAAAGAAGGTATTACCGGTACCAAAAGTGGCGTCCCCGCCGGGCACGTCCCCAGGGGTAAATGTACCGTTAGGTTTCCCGTTGGGCAGAATGGTCAATACCTGTACGTCAAATTTACTTTCCTCTTGCTGCGTGAAAATGCCCGCAACGAAGTTTAACGGGCCTTCGAGGTCCGAGGAGTAACGGAATTCTGTGGACCAGATGTTGCGACTTTGCGGCTGTAGTGTAATTCCCGGCACGGGCACTTCAAAGGCGAGTAGTATTGGCGTGGAGTCGAAAGCGAAGTCGATATCGCGATCAAAGTAGTTGGTGGTGGCTAACAAACTGCCCTTATCGAAATCGTAAAGTACATTCAAGCTGGCTATGTAAAAGTCATCCTTCCATCGGTTGGATGTGATATCCGTATTGGTCAACTCGTCAGTGACGGTAAAAGCGGGTATAGCTTCCGCTTGCGGAACCGGGACCCCCAGTGCTGTACCATCCTGAAATTCTGCGATGGTACCTACGTTCGCTATAAGGTTGTCCGTGTTAAAGGCTGTGATGCCCTTCGGCGTATAGCGTGAACTACCACCGACATCAGTATTTTGCACCAGATAGGACGCATCAACGGTCATCTTATCTGTCGCGGCAAAGCGCAACATAATCCGGCCACCATCGGTTTTCTCATCATTGATATCAGATTGTCCGCCGGCCGCGATGCGGGGTTGATCAATATAGCCACTGTTATCGACTGTCCAGCCAACGGCACGCAGGGCAACCTTGTCACCCAGTGGGATATTGATCATGCCATTGATGTTGTAGTTATCGCTCCCTTTCTTAGTATCGGACACGTCAGCTTCAATAAATCCTTCCAACTCATCCGGATTCGGCTTTTTGGGCACATATTTGATGACACCTGCCATTGAATTGGCACCGTACAGAGTGCCCTGTGGCCCATTGAGGACTTCAATTCGTTCCATATCAACAATTTTGATATCGATGTTTCGGCCGCCACCATCCTCCTGGTTGCTTGCGGTCACTACGGCTTCATCGTAGTAAACACCTACTGTGGATGGGCCTTTGGCGTTAATTCCTCGAATGATATACTCTTTATCACCCGGTCCGAGGTCCTGAAATGCCAGGCCCGGCACCTGTCCCGCGAAATCTGCAAAATCAAAGGCTCTCATGCTTTCCAGGGTTTCACTGCTAAATGCCGTTACTTGAATGGGTATTTCCAAAACACTTTCAGTTCGCTTTCGGGCTGTAACGACTACTTCTTCAAGTGTTTTGGTAGACAAAGCCTGAGCATTTCCCAGCGTTGGTGTACTGCATATTATTGCCGCACAGAGTAATTTACGTTTCATGGCGTGGTCTCCAGACTAATTATTAGACGTGGGAAATTCAGTAGCCAATCTACCGAACAGCTTGGGCGCTAATCAAGGGCGCTTTTAGGCCATTCCCCCTAAAATGAAAATGTAACCGTCAGGAGGCGTTCCGATATGAAATGAGCACACCACAGTGGCCTCAGCGTATGCACTGGCGCAGTTCATCAGCGGGCCGCCAGTCGATTATACGGTTTGCGCTGCCGCTGGACGGCACTGAGGCGCAGGACACGTTTCGGGCAGTGGCCAATCTGGCGAAAACGCCGTGGCTTAACGCGGTGCCAATCTTCAATCTGGTGACAGCCAATGTCTACCAAGCGGGCCTCGGCAGCAACGCACCTTCTGTCTGGACACTGGCTCTGCTGTTCAAGGGGGATCCCACCATTCTCGCCGGACCCGGTCTGCGATGCGATGGTGGTGTATATCGGCCCGGCGTCGCCGGTCAAGACTCCGCTAATCGGTCCCCTGAGCAGCCTTGATCACCGATTTCCCTAGAGTGTGTAGATGAGCACAAAGCGCCGTTGTCCAATGCCGCGGGAAGCTATCTCTCCACCAGCCTGCCTAGAGGTTCAGTGGCGGTATTCTGGCTTACGCGCATGCGGCTACCTGCTACTGGGCCTGTGTTATTTTCATTTGCAGGGAGGTGCTGCCAGGTACACTGCCGAAAATGTGATCACTACTTCTTTTCGCGACGAGCGCGTCGGGTCAGTGGCTTGCCATCTTCGCCCACTGTGGGTTTGGGTTTTTCACCCTTCGCCGTTTTTGACGCGCGACTTATCGTAATGAGACCCAGCGTTTCACTATCGTTCAATTGGGTCGCATTTTTCTCCAGAGTAATAAGCTCTTCAAAGGTATACAGGTCATTTTTCAATTTCTCTATTCGGTTCATACGGTGCGCGCCTTGCAGCCTCGTAAAAAGGGTCATGGAGTATAGTCGATGATGCAAAGAAGCCATAGGTAACACCAGATTACCTGTTCGTGTTCTTTGGTCTGAGGGGATCTCCTCACACGCGCTTCGAGGCATAAATCCGCTGGCGCTACGAGGGTACTGTAGTCCGGGTTGCAAAAGTAAGCAGCGCTGTACCTCGCCAATCCACTGCTCGCGCGCACCCGATGCAGGGGTGCCCAGTATCGGTCATTCGACCAGACCTGAAGCATATCCCCGATATTGATGGTCAGGGTGTCTGCCACAGGTGCCACAGCTACCCAGCTGCCGTCCCTGAGTACCTGTAGGCCGGCCACCTCGTCCTGTAGCAGCACGGTAATGGCGCCGGCATCCGAGTGTTCGCTTATACCGTGGGACCCTGCCGGGGGGGCGCCTGTTTCGGTCAGCGAGTCAGTAAACGGATAGTGGTTCAGTCTGAGAAAACTGCTGTGTCCACGCTGAAAGTGGCGCTCAAGGGTATCTCGGTCGGCACCCAGGCCCTCACAGCATGCTGCCATGAGTTGCAGCGCGAGTCGGTGGCAGGCCAGTGCGTAGTCTTCAAGTATCGCCTGGAACCGTGGCGGCGAAAGAGGCCAGGGCGTGCTTTCGTCCGGCGCGTAGTCAAAGATTTCCTTGCGATCTCTCAGGTTCTTTGTGAGCTCGCGATCGTAATATCCGAAGGGGTTGTCTATCGTGCGGGAGACCGTCTGCTTGGCGTGCACTGGCAAACTGAAGAAATCCCGGCTCGCAGCCTGCAGTGAAGCGATTAACCGGGTGTCTACCCCGTGGTTGACTACGTGGAAAAACCCCCAGTCGGAACAGGCTTCGGCCAGCTTTTCAACGCTCTGGCCCGGCGCATTGCGCAGGTCGAGCACTGCCGCTATTTGACGCTGGCAATATCACTATCGGAAAAAGCAGCCGGAACGTTCTATACTTGTCGCAAAGACGCTTTCTATCCATTCGGAGCAAGTATATGGCCAAGCATAAGCACGGCGCGCCACTATCGGACCTGCAGCTGCGGGTGAAAGCCCTGGAAGCTGTGCTGCGCGAGAAGGCACTGGTAGATGAAGAGGCGCTGGACGCGCTCACTGATCACTATGAGAATAAGGTTGGCCCGCACATTGGGGCCGAACTTGTGGCGCGCGCCTGGACTGATCCACAATTCAAGCGCGATCTGTTGGAGGATGCTTCCGCCACTGTGGCTGCTCTGGGCTATGCAGGTTTGGAGGGCACACATATAGCGGTCAAGGAAAATACCGAAGAGGTTCACAATGTGGTGGTTTGCACACTGTGCTCCTGCTATCCCTGGTCAACTCTGGGCCTGCCGCCCACGTGGTACAAGAGCGCGCCATACCGGTCCCGGGTGGTCAAAGACCCAAGAGGTGTACTGGAAGAGTTCGGGCTCTACCTGAGCGAGCAAATCGAAGTTCGGGTATGGGATAGCAACGCCGACCTGCGTTACCTCGTTTTGCCCCGGCGTCCGGGGGGAACCGACGATTTAAGCTGCGCAGAACTCGCCGAGTTGGTTACCCGCGATTCGATGATCGGTACCGCTGCGGTGGCTGCGCCTGCCAGGGAGCAATAGCCATGGATGGCGTACACGACCTGGGCGGTATGGATAACTTTGGAGATGTTGAGCGAGAGGTGGATGAACCGGTTTTTCATGCGCCATGGGAGCGATCGGTATTTACCCATGTACTGGCAATGTTGGGGGCCGGCCACTACAACATCGATGAATTCCGTCGCACCACCGAGCGGATTCCTCCGGTACCGTACCTGGCCAGCAGTTACTACGAGAGATGGCTGGCTTCGCTGGTAGCCCTGTTAAAGGAAAAAGGGGTGGTAACAGAAGAGGAACTGCTTGCGGGAAAATCACTTGATGCCGGCAGCGACAGGCTACCCGCTCTTGATAAAGGCAAGGCCCAGTACATCACCACTAATCCGATCAGTGTTCTGCAAGAGTGCAATAGCGTCCCACGGTACAAGACAGGTGACGAGGTGGTCGCAAAAGTTATGTCCCCTGCACACCACACCCGCCTGCCGCGCTATGTTAGAGGCCGACGCGGAAAAGTGGAAAGAAATAACGGCGCTTTCCTGCTTCCTGATCGCAACGCCCATGGTGCTCAGGCTACACCTGCCTTCAATTACAGCGTGCGCTTTTCCTCTCGCGAATTATGGGGGGAAGACGCTCCGGCGAAGGATAGTCTTTTCATCGACCTGTTTGAGAGTTATCTGGAGGAAGGCTGATTATGGCCAGTCGAGAGATGGAGGGTCTGCCCGGGCTGCCACTGGACGAGAATGGCCCGGTGTTCAGAGAACCCTGGGAAGCGCGTGCCTTTGCAATGGCCTGCAAGCTGCTTGAGCAGGGCGTATTTACATCCAACGAATGGGCCGAGGAGCTCGGTAGAACTATTAGGGGAGCGCAGTCTGCAGGAGACCCTGATCTAGGCGATACCTATTATCAGCACTGGCTTAAATGCCTGGAAACACTCATGCTTGCCAAGGGACTGGCCACGCGCGAGAAGCTTGAACAGGAGAAGCTGGCGGCCCACGAAGCCCATCAGCAACTCCACGCCTCTCTGGGCCATCATTCGCACTGAACAAGCATAGTCAACAGGGTTAAAGGTATTATGGTGCTGGGCAAGGTAGCGAAAGGCGGAGTTGCGGGAATCTTTGTGCGCTGGATGTCACGCCTGCGCTTTCCCTATCTTTTCTTTTTGACGCTCATTCTGTTTATCGTCAATCTGTTTATTCCCGATATGGTTCCGATCGCTGATGAGTTAATTATGGGAATGGCCGCCGCACTGCTTGGCAGCCTGAAAAAGCGTTCCGATGACAGCAACTCGAAGCCCCCGTCTGATAACCAAGGCTGATTGCCATAAAGCGCCGAATTGACACTGGTTCAACCTTAGAGGAATACCATTGAATGGCTGATTGGATAGCAGATGCGGTGGGTATGGCTGGCACCTTTATGGTGGTGCTCGCTTATTATCTACTGCAGTTGGAAAAGACAAATCCGAAAGGGCTAAGCTATAACCTGCTCAATCTGACCGGGGCGGTGCTTTTGTTGATCAGCTTATGCTTTAGTTTTAACCTCGCCAGTTTTGTGATCGAAGTGTTCTGGATTGGCGCATCGCTTATCGGCTTGTGGAAGTATTTTCAACGCCAGTCAGCGGCCTCGGTATGACCGGCCATTAATCGTTTTTCGCCAACTCACTCGCAGGCTTCTTGATGGCGCGGAAAATACCTGCCAATCCAGCGGACACAATATGATCAATCTGAATATCAGGCTCCGTGTTTTGAATGCGTTAACAACAGAATGCTGAATGCTAATACCGTCGTGGTTCTGGATTTCGAAACCACGGGGTTGTCGCCTGGGGCGGGTGATCGGGCGATAGAAATTGGAGCGGTAAGGATTGAAGACGGCGAGGTGACTACGCGATTTCAGGAACTGATGAATCCAGGGCAGCGTGTTAGCGGCTTTATCGAAAGCTATACCGGTATTACCAATACAATGCTCGCGGATGCCAGGCCTTGTGCTGAGGTTATGCGGGACTTTGCCGAGTTTATCGGTGGATACAACCTGGTTGCGCACAATGCGTCTTTTGATAAGCGATTCCTTGATGCTGAGCTCGAAAGAATTTCCAGGGGCTACTCCGGCCAGTTTTCCTGCTCAATGCTCACAGCTCGGCGTATTTACCAACAGGCGCCCGATCACAAGTTAGGTACTTTGGTCGAGTATATGAATATTCCCGTAGAGGGGGTTTTTCACCGTGCGCTCTACGATTCTGAAATGACCGCTAAGCTCTGGTTGGCGATGTTGGATAATGTTCAGCAGCAATACGTGCTATCTGCGATTGATTTCAGGCTGATGCAGAAATTGTCCAGAACCCCAAAACACGCTGTTGACAGCTTCTGGCAGGCCGCTTGCCATAGCTACGACTAACTGCGTTGACGCGCCTTTATAGGCCCCCAAAAATTTCATGGGCACATAATAAACGGGATGTTCGAGTGCAGCGGGTTGCGTGGTAAATTTTATACACATTGACCTTCAGCGTCTGGGCACTCAGACTAACCACATGATAAATAATGATATCTTACGCCGCATCCGCTATATCCTTGATTTTGATGATGCGCAGATGATCGAAGCTTTCGCAATGGCTGGTGTTGAGGTCAGGCGAGGGCATATCGTCTCCTGGCTGCTGAAAGAGGACGAGCATTCCTATCAGGAATGTAACGACAAAATGCTCGCTACATTTCTCAACGGGCTTATCAGCATGAAGCGCGGCAAGAAAAACGGTGTACAACCCAAGCCGGAAAACTCTTTGACCAACAATCTGATATTGAAAAAGCTAAAAATTGCTTTTAACCTCCAGTCGGAAGATGTTACCGCAATTTTGGCATTGTCAGATTTTGAACTAAGCGCGCCTGAGCTGAGCTCGTTTTTTCGAAAACCAGAACACAGAAATTATCGTGCCTGTAAGGATCAGGTGTTACGCAATTTTCTTATGGGGCTGCAAATTAAGCTGCGTAATAAAGAACAGAAGCAGCCGGACTCGATATGGCCTTCGCGCGAGTGATTGTGTTGCGCTAACCGATTCACTTTGGGTAACACCGGTCATACTGTTTTTCTCTACTGGCGCTTTAGTTCAGGTTATCGTGAGTTCATGCTGCGAGTCTGCAGCCTAGCCACAGCACTTCTTGTATTTCTTGCCACTCCCACAGACGCAGGGCTCGTTGCGTGCAGGGGTTTTGTCCACTTTAATCGTAGCGCTCTTGTTGAGAAGCGCGGTTAGTTCGGCAATCGACTCTTCGGCGCCTTCACTACTATCGATACTAATCTCGGCATACAGCTGTGCTTCATCTACCAGCGCCTGAACTTCCTGCAAACGTGCCTCACCGGTGACTATCAGCGCAAGCGGGTATTTCTCACTACCCCCGTTGCTGCCCGCATTTGTCTGGTAAGCGCCACCGGAGTGATCCTGGCGTGCATCCTGGCGACCATTGAAGAAAAATTTGTCTGACATCTTGTTGTCCTTGATGGAGATAGGTGGTCTCGTGGATAAAGAACTGCTAAAACACGAAATGCGCTGCGCGTTGGCGGCTGTGTCAAACGCGATCCACTATTGCCAACGGCCAGTTGTAGCACAGTGTGAAAAGGAGGGGCGTTGGTGCGGATTATACTCTTGAATCTCCGTCCTTGTCTTATCAGGTAACAGACAAGTAGACTGGCCGAAATTGATGGAATTGGCGAATGAATACATACCAACGTCACCGATTCACACCAGACACAATTAGTTACACAATCCGGCTCCACTATTAAGTGATCTTGCCGGTATGACTGCAACGCCTGCCTTGGTGGTAATGGGCAGTTACCTCAGTATTATTCGCGATTGCTCATCGGGGTCATAAGAGACCTGCATTGGATCATCCAGTGCAACATTGACGGGCTGCTAACATCGTGCCAGCCAGCACCGGCACTGCGCGCAAGTGCCTCCGATTCCTCTAAAGTCTGGCCATCTTCGCCCAACCCCGGGATGCCGTTAATACCTGTGAACCCAAGGCCCGCGGCTAGAATGGCGGGCTCATCCTGCCAATAATCAGCCTCGATCAAGAGATCACCCATAATGGCCTGGTAATACGGAGGCAGTACCTCCTGGGGCTCTTCTGGCGGCTCGGTTATCTCTTCTTCTAGCGGTGGGTCTATATTCACTTGCTGGGATGATGACGAGGAACTGCCATCACAGGCAACCAATCCGGATAACAATAAAAGGAACATGGCTATACGATATTGACACTGTCGGTCTCTACGAAGAAATAAGACTATAGTAGCTTGAAGCGATCGGAAAAATACAGCCTAACGTCGCAGAACGATGTTGTTTTAGATTACAAACTTAGACATTGACACTGAGGTTATTAGCCGTTGCCGAAAACGCGCTCCAGATGTTCGTCTGATGGTGGTTCCGTCATTAACGATACGACAGCCATGGAAACAATAGAGATAAAAGCGCCCAGAGTCGCGCAGGCGAATGGGTTCGTCGCTTGACCTTCGAGCCATATCGCTGGTATTTCGAGCGCACCGTGGGCAAACCATGCTGCTTTGATCGAGCCGGAATGAAGCAAGCCGAATGAGACACCACCAGCGATGAACCCGGTGATCGATCCCGCCCGCGTGGCGCGGCGCCACAGCACGCCAAGGAACATCGGCGCGGCAGAGGCTGCCATCATGCCGCCAACACCCATCCACACCAGCAGTGCCACGTTTGTCTCGCGGGTGTTCCAGGCGAGCGCTACGGCGCATACCAGAACAAGCACTGTGGCAACGCGACTTATCACCAGTGCCACATGGTCGACATGCTTGTCGTCCTTGCCTTCACCCCAAAGTGGCGCGAGAGTGCGCCGGTAAATGTCATTGGCGAATATTTGTGCGGTTGACACCACGAGTCCGTCAGCCGTGGACATGACCGCGGCCAGCACGCCGGCCCCAATCAGTGCCGCGATCCAGCTCGGTAAGGTGGCAATGAACAGCTCGGGTATTGCCTGGTTGGGGTTCATACCTTCGGCGAACAGTGAATCACTGAGAACGACCCGAGCCATGATTCCACCGCATGTTATCGCTGGAAGAAGCATGCCGAAGGCGAAGGAGTAAGTGATAAACTTTTTTTGGTCGCGATTGCTTTCAAGCGCCCACAATTTGTTGCCTATGTGCGGTAGCAAACCGAGTGGGAGATGGGCTGCAAAAATCGCAAACACATCCCACTTGGAATCGAATAGTGGGTTGCTTGGGCTCAGCGGTTGGATAAGAGCAGGGTCGATCTCTTCAAGTTGCTGCAGCATGCCAGTAAAACCGCCCTCGATGCCGAACCCGGTGAGAAACATCCACAGAACCAGGGCTGCGAGCAGGAGCATAAGAGCGCCCTGTACGCCGTCGGTCAGGATGTCGGCATGTGCCCCCCCCATGGCAATGTAGAACATCAGTATCAGCGCAGTAGCGCATAATGCCGGGAACGTCTCGAGCCCCAGCATGGAAGTGAACATCACCGCGCCAGCCAGCAGCTGGCTCGCGAGGTAGAACAGTAATAGCATTGAGAATAGCGCCGCGAGAATTCGCAGTGCGTCGGAATCGTAACGGTCACCGAGGTATTCAGGTATTGAGCGGCTGCCGAAGCTCTCCCCGGCTCTCCGGATGGCATGCAGGCATATGAGAACACCGCAGTAAACCCCGAGCGGATAGGCAAACGCGTACCACAACACCGGCAGACCAGCGGTATAGGCGAGTGCCGGTAAGCCAAGAAAAGTTGCGCCGCTGGCGGCAGTTGCAGTCATGGCGAAGGCCAGGAACAGCGGGCCGTAGCTGCCGCGCGCGGTAGCGAAATCGTCGCTGCCTTTCACTCGGCGCAAGCCGATAAAGCCGAATAGAATCATCAGGCCGATGTAGATTGACAGAAATGTCCAACCCCAGAAGATCAGGGGATCATATCCGAACATACCGCAATTCCTCGAAGGTCTTTATTTTTGTTGAGGTGGAGGCTTTCAGAGACAGAGTTTAGCCTATTGGGGCCACCAGTCGGTACCGGCAATTGCATTGCATTGAAAGACGAGAATTAGGGGCAGGCCCAAAGGCACCGACCCCAATTTGTTGGTGTTAGCAGCGACAATGCTTACTCAGCGATGCTCTGAAGATCACTCGCCAGACGCAGCTTCCACGATTCAATCACCTTGGCCCCGTACTCCGTATTGACCGCCTCGGTATTCAGGTGACTCGTCAGATAGTAAAGGCGCTGAATATCATCCATCTCCATAGGGCCGACACTGGCATCGGCGAATCGCTCCTGCAAAAATGAGGGTTGGATGGACTGGTTGTAGAGGTTGACCTCCACGGTGCCCAATTGAGCCATTTGCTCCGGGGTCAATGTCGCAATATATTCAATCGTATCGGCACCGGTTAAGGTCGGGTCGCTGTAATAGGGGTCAGCGGATTCCACGCCGGGCAAAATTGCCAGCTCCTGTATGTACTCTGAGCTCGACGTGAGAAAAACCATTGGATCATAGCCGCGGGGCTTTATCCGGTTATTCTTGAGGTCTGTTATCCTCCGCAAAAAGCTGGTGGTGATGTTGTTGTCGGAATCGGTAATAACCTCCTGGTATACCTGTACCTGATCGCCCCGGGTTATTTGCTGATAGTGTGGCTGGAATACCGGTTCTGCAAATTTTGCCGGCTGTTCAAAATCCAGTACTGTTTCAGTCAGCCCGTCGACGATTGCGCCCAGTTGGTTGGTGCGACCGGACGCCCAGATCAGATTTTCGTCTTTGTCACGAATCAGTACCTCCAGGAATACGCGGCGAAAGCCCACCCCGGATGGCAGATAGTGCCCCGTCTTGTTAACAACTTTCACCTGTGCACGGACCCGGTTGCCGAGCATTCGTTCCACGCTGGTAATGTGTACCTCAGCAGTTCCCTCTCTTGCCATTTCCATCATTGAGTTCATGCCGGTCAGTAGTGGAGGAGTCACGCTGCTGCTCGTAAGTCCGTCTATCTGACGGATGCCCAGCACCAGAGGGAACTGCTGGAACATCTGGTTCAGAAAAACGTTCAGCCCGTGTAACTGGTGACGGGAAAACTTGTCGCGCTCAGTCAGCGTTATCTCACTATCAGGCAGACGCCCGGTGGTTGGGGCTGAATTGTCAGACTCAATATTGGCAATCTTGAAGTCCAGTGGCTGGTTCTTGTAATGAGTTGTCATATGGCAGTCATTGCAGGACTTAAAATCTGAGCCACCGGGTCCAAATACACTGTTTGACCATTCAAGGTGGGTGGATTGCTCGTAACTGGCACCTACCGGGGTAGGATCGTTGTTATTGAAAATCGGCAGCAGGATATTATGGCAAGACCCACACATATTTGAGGAGGAGAGTTGCGCGCCGAACTTGGGGGTGATGCCGACGGAGTTTTCCATCGGCGCAGTGACTATCGTATCGTCGGTGTACGGGCCATAGAGTTCCGAGTCCGGGCCGGTCACAAAATTGCCAGTGAAGGAATCTTCCTGGCCCTGCGAATCGGGCGAAACACGGTGACAAACGGTACATGAAATACCGTCACGACCCAGCGCGGCGTAGTTTTGTTCGCCATTGTTCTCTGAGTGAGGCCACTGCTGCACGATATCGCGTGTGAACGCCTTACCAAAAGGTACGCCATCTGGCGGTGGGATCGGATATATGGATTCGCAGTTGTCCACGTCCTCTCCGGGGGTGTCGATGGCAAGCTGACGAGACCCCATGACGCCATGACAGCGTAGGCAGGTCTGCTCGATGCAGGTTGATAGTGCGGGTAGATGATTGGTCTCACTTTCCAACTGAGCGAAGAAAACCGGGTCTCTCCCAGCCAGCCCCATCGGGGACGCACGCCATTCGGCATAGGGCGAGAGATTCAATGCCTTGGCCTCGTCACCGGAATCATCGAAAAAGATCATGTTTGGTGTTGCCGCAGTCATTGACGAAGCATCGTGGCATCCCGCGCACTGGTCTGATGTGACAAACTTGGTCGCGCCGTGAGGGTTTTCCGTATTCCCGGCCACAGCATGATCATAGGTTTCCGCGGGCATACTCAGTGCCATGGCTTCAGTGTATGTGACGGGGGGTAGCTGGTTGTAAAATTCCAAAAAACTGTCGATAGGCGTTGCAAGCGGTGTCGGGAATGGGTTTTTAGATGGGCTCTGGCTGTCACCAAGCTGCAAAGAGCTTGTGTGCTTCCCGACAAATGGTTCTATTGCCAGCATATCGGTCCTGTCACGATCGGGGCTGCTGGAAAATTGCCGGTATAGCGCGCCACTAGTGAGCACATTATTCAGGGATGAAAATGTGGACTCACTCATCGCAGACGCGTGGCAATTGACGCAATAAGCCCCATACCCGGCATTGGGAAATACTATGCTGGGTATCGCTGTGTCGGGCCCGCCGGTAGGGTAAAAATCGGAATCTCGTTGGGTGCTTTCTTGCAGCGTCTGCAGTGCTACTTCAGAGGTAACAGCCGCTAAACCCAAGACGGGTGGATTACCCTCGTCGTCGAGGGTTGAGGCGCTGTAGTAGCCCCAATACCAACCGTCCGTTGTCGCCTCGCCATTTTTAACAATAATAGTCCAGCTACTCGGCTCAGGGTCCTGGGTGATTTCCATGCAGGCATTGTCCTTGAGCTCAATGCCGAGATCCTGGTCAATTCCATGCATTGCTTTAATGACCATGGCCCCGTCGGGTAATGGTGAGCTGCGGTCGCTGCACATCCATTGTACAACTTCAGGTGAATAATAAATTTTCACCCCGGGGTGAGAGCCGTAGTTATCACCGCTGCCAATATCTCCCACATACGGCCCGGTAAGGCGCCATTGCTTGTCGCTACTCCAGTTGAGATCTGTCTCGTAAGTCTGTGCTCGTAAAAATGCTTGCAGGCGTTGGTCGTATAGATTCTTGGCCGTTAGATCTTGCATTGACGGAGGCGTGCGCAAGTCCTCTGGCAAGGCGATACCGTGAGGTGCAGTATCGGCACACCAATCGGCAATTTCCTGTTTACTCGGTGGTGTGGGGTTCGTCTCGCACACCCAGTCATTGACGTTATCGGGCAGCGCGCCAGCGGGTTCTACCGGGGTAGGCGGAGTTGGCGGAGGCGGGTTATTGTTGGAATCATTGTCACAACCACTGATTGCACCAACCGCTGCAATCAAAAGCACACCAGCACATCCGCGTTTGAACGACATTATTGAATCCCCTTTCCCCAAATGTTATACAACCGGGCGTAGCTACCCGTCTAAACTAAAAAAAACGCAAAAACAGCAGCCCCGGCAGAGGCGCTCAGCAGCGTGGATCGTCGAAGCCGGGTGGCGGAAATACCCAGCCACAGGCCGCTGATAATGATAAAAATGAGCCCGACCGCAAAGACTTTTTGAAAGGTCTTGAATGCAGCGGGGCCATGCCCCTTGTGAAGTTCTATCATTCTGCTCTGCAGGCTGGGCCTGGCGTGAACGACCTCCAGGCCACTATCGTTTAACTTAATTATGTAGTGGTCTGAGGAGGTGGGGCGGGTATAGAGGTTCGCGCCGCTAACTTTGACATATTCGTAGCTGTAGGACTCCACTCCTGCATCGGCCAATAATGTGGCGACATCGGTGTGCAGCGATGAGGATTTGCTGTCAATTGTGGCTGCATTACTGCTGTAAATAACTTCCTGCTCGAGCTCACCTTTGACCCCCGCCAGGTAGAGGCCGCCAGAAATAGCCACAAGTAGTACCGCAGGTGCAAAGAATGCAGCCAGATACATGTGCATAGTCATAAGTAGTTTGCGGTTCAAAAGGACGCTCCTGGAAAAGTTGTACGTATTAGTAAGGTGTCGCCGGACTGACAATTTGGCTGACGCACCGCTATGCTACTTTATCAGCAGCCATCCCTCAAAACAGATGTACTTGAATACAGTCAGGATGTCGCGAAAACCAGCCTCCTCAAAGAGTGTCTTATTGCCCAACTCGGAGAAAGGTTCCAGTACACCTTTAAGGCTGCGCTGTTTGTTGAGGATTTGATCTGCGCTGAATTCATGATCCAGTTTGAATTCGATATAGAGCTGCGACATATAGTCCTGAAATCTGGCGTCGGGAGCGCGAACTTTCTCGAAAACCAGTAATCCGCCACCCCAGGTCAGCGAGTTGTAGATCTTCTTCAATAAATCAATCCTTACGCTGGGGTGTATAAATTGTTGCGTGTAATACATGGTCACCAGATTGGCGTTATCAAATTCATGCTCCAGTGCATTTTCGCAGATGAAAGTAGCACGGGGGTCTTTCGTCGATTGCCTAGCGTAGTCGATCATTGAATCTACTACATCCAGACCTATGATTCTTACATTTTTTTCTGGATGGCGGGAAAGAATTTTTCGTGGAATGGCGCCTGTGGTGGTGCCTATATCATAGACCAAGGCATTGTCGGGTAGAAAAAAATCGCTTATTTGAGCTATGAGTTCATGCCCATCCTTGTAGAACGGAACTGATTTTTCTATGTGGTTTTCAAACTCAGCGGGTGGGACATCAAATGTCCACCCAGCGTTTCCGGAAGTGATTCCACTATCGACTTCGGGTTTTTTCTCGTTCTCATGCTGCACGACAAACCGCCATAATATTTGTGTCGAGAGATGAGCTTACATCTGGCTGGATCAGCTTGCCGTGCCTGACCAGCTCCCATCCACCTCTTTTTGTCATCGCACAACATCCTTGCTGAACCAGAATTCTAAATGTTCGATACTCTCCGTGCCTCTCAATAGTCGCCCAACTATTGCGTGCGGGCAAGTTATTAGTGACTCCAGTGGTAGTGACAAGTTGCTTGCCCGGAATCGCGATTGCCAACATAACTGACGGTATTTGATTGCACTGGCAGGTGAAAGACACTGCCGGGTACGCGAATAATCGGGTGATGCTATCGCATGAGGCGATCGGTGTGCGGGAGCGTGGAATGCGGCGGATTGAATCGAGCAGTGATGCCAAGTTATTCGTCACAGCGCGGACTGCTGCGGTTTTCCAGAATGCGGCTTTCCAGACAACTTCAGCTCGACCCGGCGGCACAATACATAAAATACGGGAGTGAATAGGAGCCCAAAAGCTGTCACCCCTAGCATTCCGGAAAATACGGTGATACCGAGGCTCTGGCGCATCTCGGCGCCTGGCCCGACAGCAAGTACTAGAGGTACGACCCCCAGTATGAACGCCAGCGAGGTCATCAGGATTGGCCGCAGCCGCAGCCGCGCCGCATTGCTTGCGGCTTCAAAGCGACTGCTGCCGGACACTTCCTCCTGCCTGGCAAATTCTACTATCAGAATCGCATTCTTCGCGGCCAGACCGACCAGCACGATCAGGCCAACCTGCACCAGTATATTGTTATCCAGGCCGGCGATCCATACGCCGAACATTGCGGACAGGACGCACATGGGCACGATAAGCACGATGGCCAGCGGTAGCATCCAGCTCTCGTACTGTGCAGCGAGCACCAGGAAGACGCAAAGTACTGCGAGTGCAAACACTGCCATCCCGACATCGCCAGATGCTTTCTGCTGATAGGCGAGATCCGTCCACTCGAAGCCGAGGCCGTCAGGAAGCTGATCTGCGGCCAGCGCTTCCATGGCCGTCAACGCAACCCCGGAACCCGCGCCGGGCGCCGCGCTGCCGAAGATGGACACGGCGGGATAGAGGTTGTAGCGCTCTACACGGTAGGGAGCGGTGCGATACTCCGCGATGGCGACGGAGCCCAGCGGCACCGCTTCTCCTGTTCGATTGCGCGTGCGCAGGCTCAGCAAATCACGGGGCGAGCGACGGAACTCCGCGTCCGCCTGGGCTGTCACCTGAAAGGTTCGACCAAGGAAATTGAAGTCATTGATAAAGGCGGAACCGAAATACACCTCTAGCGCCTCGAATACATTTTCCACGGGCACGCCGAGTTGCTCTGCGCGAACCCGGTCCACGTCGAGATAGAGCTGTGGGGTGCGTGTGTCAAACAGCGTGAAGACTCGCGCTATGCCCGGTGTTTGATTCGCTGTGCTGGCCATGTCTGCCGCTGCGGCCGCCAGGGTATCCAGGCCGCGACCGTTTTTGTCCTGAAGCATCATGCGGAAACCCCCGGCATAACCTAGCCCGCGCACCGGTGGTGGATTGATTACCAGCAGGGATGCCTCATCGATGGTGGCCAGAGTAGTCCGCAGCTGTGTCAGCAATTGCTCAAAACGGACCCCTTTTGCCTTGCGTTCTGCGTGGGGGACAAAGGCGACGAACATGGTTGCCACGTTGGGTCCTGTGGAGGATGTCAATGCGGAGAAACCGGCGAAGGCGACCGTTTTTTCCACTGACTCGATCGCCAGTAGCTTTTCTATTGCCCTGTTCACCACCTGCTCGGTTCGCTCAAACTTCGCACCGGGGGGTAGTTGCACTGACACCAGTGCATAACCCTGGTCCAGGGTTGGGATAAAACCAATGGGAATCAGGGAGTACTGAACGCCGGCCAGGCCGATCAGCAAAAAATATATACCTGCCACGATTGCGCCGCGACGTACCATGGTCGAAACCAGGCGGGCATAGCCCCCCGCCAATCGCTCGAGACCACGATTGAACCCGTCGAAGGCGCGCTGAATCAGGCGGGATACGCGCGAAAGCGATGGTGTGGCGCCCGTGGGTTTTAATATTAATGCGGCTAGTGCCGGGCTCAAGGTTAGCGAGACGATGGCGGAAATAATGGTTGCTGAGGCGATAGTGAGCGCAAACTGCTGGAAAAACTTGCCGGTGATACCGGAGACAAATGCAGCGGGAATGAACACCGCTGACAGCACCAGGGCTATGGCCACCAGGGCGGTTCCAACCTCGTCCATTGTGCGATGCGCTGCCTCTCGAGGGGCGAGGCCCGCGCGCAGATTGCGCTCGATATTCTCCACCACCACGATGGCATCGTCGACGACGATCCCTATCGCCAGCACCAGCCCGAACAGGGTCAGGTTGTTGAGGCTGAAGCCAAATGCGGCCATGACTGCGAAGGTGCCCACCAGTGACACGGGAATCGCCAGGATGGGAATCAATGCAGTCCGGAAGTTCTGCAGGAACAGGATTACCACCAGGACCACCAGTGCGATCGCCTCGAAAATTGTCACTATGACGGCATCGACAGAGGCCTGCACAAACTCAGTCGGATTGTAGCCGATCTCGTATGTCATCCCCCGCGGGAAATCTTGTGACAACCGTTCCATGGTGGCCTGTAGTTTGCTCGCGGTGGCCAGGGCGTTGCTCCCGGGTTGCTGGTCTATCGCCAGTGCGACTGCAGACTGCTGTCTCAGATAGCCACTGGTGGAATAACTCTGGGCGCCCAGTTCGATGCGAGCGACGTCACGCAGACGCACGATGCTGCCGTCGTCGGTCGCCCGGATCACTATCTCGCCAAATTCCGCCGGCCGCATCAAACGGCCCTGGGTTTGAACGCCGATCTCAAATGCCTCGGGGCCGCTGCTCGGCGGTTGGTTCATCACACCCGCTGCCACCTGCAGATTTTGTGAGCGCATGGAGCGCACGACATCGCCCGCAGTGAGGCCAACCGCGTCGACCCGATCGGGGTCCAGCCAGATGCGCATGGCATATTCGCTGGCACCCAGCATCCGCACCCGGCCCACGCCATCGATGCGTGCCAGGGTGTCCCGCAGCCGCAACACGGCGTAGTTGGCGATATAGAGGTTGTCGTAAGTATTGTCGGGAGAGTAGAGGTTGATGACCATCAACATGTCTGGAGAATTCTTTTGGGCGCTTACACCTAGCCTGCGCACAGGTTCCGGCAGGCGAGGTTCGGCCAGCGCAATACGATTCTGTACCTGAACCTGCGCTTCATCGAGGTCGGTGCCCAGAGCGAAGGTAACGGTAATGCTGAGGTTGCCATCGCCGGTTGATTGGGAGTGCATGTACAGCATGTTCTCAACACCGTTGATCTCCTGTTCGAGTGGAGCTGCTACTGTATCCGCCACTATCTTGGCGTTGGCGCCGGGGTAGGCGGCCCGCACCTGCACAGTCGGCGGTGCCACCTCCGGGTATTGGGATACTGGCAGGGTGCGATAGGCCAGGGCGCCCATTAGAGTGATGAAAATCGACAGGACAGCCGCAAATATCGGGCGGTCAACAAAAAAGTGGGTGAATCCCACTCTCAGTCCTTCCTCGGAGGAGCATCATCGAGCTGCGGTGCTACTGGCATGCCGGCCCGCATACGGTGAAAGCCAGCCGCGGCTACCAGCTCGGAGCCATCCAGCCCTTCACGCACAATGCGCAGGCCCTCGGCCATCGGCCCGCTGGCTATCCACTGGCGCTCGACTATCCCGTCGGGATTGATCACGAATACAAATTGCCGGGATTGGTCGAATTGAATCACGTGATCCGGCACCAGTACTACCTTGTGCAGGCCACTGCCCGGAAGCCGCACCCGCCCAAAAAGTCCCGGCTGCAACAAGCCATCCGGGTTCGGTAGTAGGCCGCGGCCTTGCACCGTGCCGGTGGTGGCATTGAGTTCATTATTGACGAAATCCATCGCACCGTGGTGCAAAAACTCCTCTTCATCGAGCAACTTGATGCTGATTGCATTGGCCGTATTGCGCGAAGTAATTCGTGCCCCCGACTCACCAAGTCGTGCGTAGCGCAGCGCGTCGGCCTCACTGACCTCGAAGTAGAAGTGAATGGGGTCTTCCTGCACGATCGTCGTGAGCAGGGTGCCTTCCACGTCCCCACCAATCACCATGTTACCCACGTCCAGCAAACGACGCCCAATACGACCGTCCAGCGGCGCGCGTATTTCGGTGAACTCCAGATTGAGTTCGGCGCGGGCAAGGGTGGCTTGCGCGCGTGACTGTCTGGAGGCGGCGACCACCTCGGCTTGCACGCGCTGGTCCAGGTCCTCCTGTGATATGACCAGGTTTTTGCGCAGCGTCCGTGCCCGGTCGGCTTCGGTGCGCGCGAGTTCCAGGCCGGCGCGCATCTCCTCGAGCTCAGCGCGGGCGGCGGTCACCGCTATCTGAAATGGTCGCTGATCAATGATGAACAGTAAATCACCGGCGTGTACCACCTGCCCCTCGGTAAATTCGGCGGCAGAGAGGTAGCCGCTGACTCTGGCTCGCAAGTCTACGCGATTGACGGCTGCGAAACGGCCTGTGTACTCATCGTATTCCACCAGTTCCCTGATGATCGGCCGGACGGCCGCGACAGTGACTGCTGCAGTGCCCTCAGCTGGCTGGGCGAGAGTGATGTTGCGTGGGGCCAGGAATAATACGGCCATGGCAAGGGTTAAAAGTACGAAAGTGCGGGCAAAGCGTGACAAAAAAAGTCTGGGTTGATTTCCCGCGACAATATTCATGGCTGTCTCTCTGATTCCTGACCATCATTAGCTGGGGTGGTGTCGGGTAAGAGCCCTCCGGGACTAACCGATAGTCTCGGATAACCTCTCAGTGGTTGAACGCTACACTTCGATTATAGTCTTTTGCGGGGTTCCACACTAGATCCCGTTCGGATCAAGTCACTTGCGCGCCTTGTACTTGCTGCCGGGCGGTACCGGAATGATAGCTTCCAACAGGTTCTCAGGGTTGGCACTCACAGCGCCTTTTGGCCAGGCTGCACACGGGGTTGTTGCTGCTGTCGCAGGTGGCAATGCTGTTGGCGCGGTCAAGCCCTGCAACCACACCCTCCCACGCACGCCAGTCTTCTCCATTGCCGGGGCTGAGCGTGAGATAGCCGAAACCGGCCTCGATCGCCCCGCAGGCCGGTGCATTATCCGCGCGAGTCTCGCCGATGCAGGGGCCAGGCTTGTCATCGGCGAGGGCAACCCCGCTATTACCAATTACGATTTGCGGCGGCCTATGAACTCCCTCTGCGAAAGTGAGTGACTCGTAGCGGTGCATATGCCCCGCCAACGTCAGCTTTACAGAGTCGGGAAGTCGGCCTGCCGTCGAGGCAGCGAGTGCTGTTTGCAGTGTCTGGTTAATACTGCCACTGCCGCTGGTCACACCCCAAATCGGACGATGCGTTAGTACCCAGCTCGCGGCAGTTCCACTCAGGTGATCACGGAGCGAGCTGAACTGCCTGCTATACTCGTCTGTGGTCTTTTGCGGTGAAAAGTTGTCACAGGCGTTGGCCGAATCGATCACAGCGATGCGCAGTGAACCCAGGTCGACCACATAAGGCGACACCGTTGACAGTTGCTTCAGCCCGCTGTCGTTGGGTGGGGTAGGATCGTTCTGGTGCAAGCATTTACGCTGCCTGTATGCCGCTCCCGGGAGGTTGGAGCCGGTGTCTAGCAAGTAAAACCATCCCGGGCCCGCGCGGCTGCACAATTCGTGGTTGCCGCGGGCAAAAATCCACGGTGCTCTCGGCAGCAGGTTGGCGGCGGGCGCAAAAAAGTCCAACCACCAGTTATTCCATTGATCCGGTGCGTCGCTGCCCCTCGCGTTCATGCTGCAATAGGGTTTTTCAAGGCTGCAGTTGGGGTTATTCGGGTCTTGATCACCAGCATCGTAGACCAGTTGAGTTTCGCCATTGATGCGAATCTGGCCGGGGGTGCCGCGATAATTGTAGTCCCCCATGTGCAAAATCAGGTCGGGTTGATCATGTACGCCCTGGTTGCTGAGCAGGGCAAAGGGCCATGCCGAATGGTTCGAACAATCCTGGTAGGCCCCACCGTCACACCCGGAATCGCCGTACACGAGCACCTTCGCCGGATCGCGTGAGGCGGCGGCTATGGTCACTCCGAAGCCGACAACGCTTATCGCTTGTCCGAAGGGGGCTCGGGCCTCGCAAACGGTGATTGGGAATAGTGTGCTGTCAGGATTGCTGCGCGACCGTACCCGCAGCGACTTGTCGCCAGGGTAGGTAACGAAAGCCGGGCAGGGCTGATCGACACCTTCGAGTATCACACGCGCATATACGACTGTGGACTGCTCTGCATTCTCTGCCAGAATGGAGAACGCTGACAGTAAGCCTGGGCGGTCGGCCGCCATCACAGGGGGGGTGTGAGTACCAGACCCTGCGAACAACAGAGCCATTGCCATCACGACAGTCATGAGTCGGCGAGGTTTGTAGAAAATTATTGGCATACGTTCCAGTGTATGTCCGTTTAGGCTGTCGGCCAATGACTTTGGTTGATTAGAATCGGTTGCTACCCCGATGATTATGCGCCTGCAAAATATCTCGCTATCACACTTAAATTTGCCGATCAGGTATTTCTCGACTACTGTAGTCTGATTATAAATCGTAGAACAATATTGTTAGGCGTTATTAGTTTACTCGGAAATTCTGGCTTGGCTCCGGCAGGAATATACGCCCAGAATATGTTTACCGGCACACAGCGGCCTTCAATGGTCAGAGGCGACAACCTATGTCAGATTTAGAATTCCACGGCAAAACTGTAATGGTGACCGGTGGCGCCGGCGGCTTTGGGGCTGCGTTTGCTGCTGCCTTCGCGGAACGTGGAGCCGCAGTGGCGTTAACCGATATCAACGAGGAGGCGGGAATACAGGCGGCAAGTGCTATCACGGCCAAAGGCGGTAAGTGTCGATTCTATGCCCACGATGTTACTGACGACAGTTCCTGGGAGCGCACTGTTCAGGCGGCAGTAGAATACTTCGGCGGCCTGGACATATTGCTAAACAACGCCGGAATCGAGGTTTCTGAGTTGTTGATCGATACTGACGCAGCCCAAACTCTGGCCTTATTGAACATCAATATAGTGGGCTCCATGCTGGGTATAAAGCACGCCTTCAGAGTGATGAAACCGGAGGGTGCAAGCGGTAAGGGTGGCGCTATTCTCAATCTGGCTTCGGTGGCCGCAATATCCGCAACTCCTGGTCTGGCGGCCTACAGTGCATCTAAAGCGGGGGTGGTCAATTTAACCTCGGTGGCGGCTGCCGAGGCTGGCAGAATGGGTTACGGTGTGCGGGTCAATTCGCTTTGTCCCAGCCTGATCGAAACCCACATGGGCAGAAAGCTCATTGATGACTTTGCGAAAATGGGCCTGGGCGGTGATGCCGCTACTATCAAGGCCTCTTTGCTCGACAGGATGCCTGTCGGGCGCTTCGGGCAGGTGCGGGATGTAGTTGAGGCGGCTCTGTACCTGTGCTCTGAAAGGGCCTCGTTTCTTACCGGGGTCTCGCTGCCGGTGGACGGCGGCATGTCTATTCCCGAATAACGAGAGATCCAAACCTCGGGCCGTATGTGTGCGGTTATATCACCCCATCAGTGGGGCCAAAGGAGAAAACTGATGATTAAGCTCGTATATTGCCTACGCAGACGCAAAGACGTCAGCGAGTCGGATTTCCACACTTACTGGCTGAATGAACACGGTCCGAAAGTCGGCGGAGTCGCCCGCAGCATCGGAGCGTTGAAATATGTGCAGAGCCATACTTGTGAACCCCAGCTGAATCAGCTACTAAGGGAGTCCCGCGGCCTTGCTGATGCATATGACGGTATTACCGAAGTCTGGTGGGAAAGTGCAGAAGCGATGGCGGCGGCGACTGGCTCTACCGACGGTGCAGCTGCGATGCAGATGTTGCTGGAGGATGAATCGACCTTTATTGACTTTAGTCAATCGAGAATATTTATGACGGAGGAAACCGAGATTTTCAATTATACCTCTGACGCTGAAGACCGGTGAGTTTACTTGGCAGTGCCCGCACATTACCATGCTGAGCGCGCCGCTAAGCGGTTACTGAGCTGGAATGGAGAATAGATATGAATTTGAACGACTTGTTTAGTCTTGAGGGCCGCGTCGCTCTTGTAACTGGCGGTTCTCGCGGTATCGGTAAGATGATTGTCGAGGGCTTCCTCGGTGCGGGTATCGAGCGTGTCTACATCACGGCGCGTAAGATACCTGAGATTGAGGCGACTGTTGCCGAGCTTGGTGACAAAGTGATCGGCATTCCCGGCGATATTTCCAACATGGAGGGCATTGATGCCCTGGTAGCGGAAGTGTCGAAGCGGGAAGATAAGCTGGATATTCTGGTCAATAACGCCGGTGCGGCATGGGGTGCGGATTATCTCGAATTCCCCGAGGCTGGATGGGACCGCGTGATGGATCTGAACGTCAAAACACCGTTCTTCCTGACGCAGAAGCTCCACACTCTCCTTACTGCGGCCGCCAGCCATGAGCGGCCAGCCAAGGTCATTAACATCGCATCGATTGACGGGATGAAAATCAACCCGTGGGAAACGTATTCCTATCAGGCCTCGAAAGCAGCCTTGATCCACCTGACTCGCCGGATGGCTGCTCGGCTGGTAAAGGATCATGTCTATGTAAGCGGTATTGGCCCCGGCGCATTCCCGAGCAGTATGAACAAGTTTGCGCGGGATGAGGAAGAAGCTACGGCTTCAGGCATCCCATCCAGACGAGTTGGCAATAAATTCGATATAGGCGGCAGCTGCGTGTATCTCGCCAGCCGCGCGGGTGATTACACCATCGGTGAGACAATCGCGGTTGATGGCGGTATTGTGCACGCGCATGTGACCAGTTTTGGCACGGAATGACAAAGACTAAGTTAGCAGCCGTTCGCTCGCGTATCGGGCGAGTATAACTTCTGGCAGAGGGTGAAGATTAGAAATGAATAATGATGAACCTATAACTACTGTTAACTGGGGAGTTGCACCCAACAACCGGTGGAGCTTTCAGTATATGCAGGCACT
>CAXBNX010000031.1:0-54923 GCA_963977275.1 uncultured Haliea sp.
TCGGTAGATATGGATATGTTTCTGGATGCCTTTGCAGCCATGGATGCTGTGGCTGGCAAGCTGGCTGCAGGGGCGCTCTAGTAGGGCGGCTCTACGCTTGGTCTGCCCCACGTAGGCGTGCCTTTTTTGGGCTTGGCAGGTGCCTTGCGCACCTGTCCTTTTTCTATTGTGCTCGGTCCAACCATCTGACCAGCCCGGCACGGTTATTGATCCCCACCTTGCCGTAAATGCTTTTCAGGTGATTTTTCACGGTCCACGGGCTAATACACAGCGCCACACCGATCTGGCCGGTGTTATCGCCTTCCGCGATCATCTGGGCAATCTGCAGCTCTCGCATCGACAGCAGGGGTTTTTCCGGCAGTTCAGGTGGAGCCAGGGTTTTTTCGACCCGGTGAAATAATACACGAAGGTATGAGGCGCCCCCGGGAGTGCCCAGCTTGTGTATCTCTATTCTGACGGGGGCCCCGCCAGGTAGTTGTACAGTACCTGAGAGTGTTTTGGGTAAATGCCTTCTACTGGCGACACTGCGGTTGTTGAAATGCTTGAGATATTTACCTGCGGCGGGTGAGGAAAACAACACGTCACGGATGCCATCAGTGCCATTGTCAAACATGCCGTCGGCTACTTGTTTCAATGGTTCGGAAATATACAGTGGCTCCATTGATTCCGACAGAATCACGCAGGCCTGCTCGCGCGGCAAGTCCCCGATGATATTAACAAGATCAGTTTTTTCTGACAGCAGCTCTTTGTATAGCAGGCGCTTATAGGCGCCGCATAACATGGGTGCTACCAGTCGGGCGGCCTGCATGTCGGCAGTATTAAAGTCCTGGTCACCCGACGGTCTTAAGAGGCTCACATTGGCCACCAGGTCATGGCCGCAATTGAGTGCGAGCGTGAGTATGTACTGGCATTTGAGCGGTTGCAGAAAATCGGTGTATAAGGGCGTTCTGTGTAAATCTTTCAGGCTTATCAGGTTGGTCAGGCGGGTCACGCTATCACACTGGGTGAAACTGCCCGAATCCAGCCAGCCGAATAGCGGGTCGCTATGACGAAGCCGCTGCAGGTATCTGCGGCGGTACTCCCCGTCCCAGTGGGGAAAATGCAGGTCGTTCTCGATCCAGCTTCGCGCGCCTTCCCCGACGTGTTCCCAGTCCAGGAATACCGAGCTGGAAGACCTGAAGGTGTGCTCCAGCTGTGACAATACCTCAGTCCTGAACTCAGCAGTGCTGCTGAACTCCAGTGCCGTATGCCCCAGACGTACTACATTATTGATGATATTTTGCCGCTGCATGGCCAAGCCTTTGCTGAGCAACCCCTGCACCGATACTACACCGGCGGGCAAGGCCGTGCGATAGGAAAATGGAATGCATTAAGTGTGGCGGTTTTATATCCCCCGCTTGAATTGCGAACTGGACTGGAAATCCGCGGGAAGAAACCTGGCCCGAAAACGAGAGATTAGTAAACTGTCCCCGGAATTCAAACATCTGTCAGAGACGTTCAGTTTTTGGCTAAATTGATGAAAATAGTTCATTCAAGCGTTGTTCGAGTAATTTGCCAGTCATCGCCGCTCTGTAGTCCTCATCAATAGGAAATTTCCCATTGCGTGACAGTTTGATGATCTCGGTGACAGGTGGGGCGGGATCTTTCATAGTAAGACCCATCAAAACGCCCTTTTTAGCATCCATTATGCGTCTGCTTAAGTAGTATTGCTCCTGAAACATGGGAATCAAGAGTTGCGGCAGTCCATTAAGAAAAAATTCCGTTACAGTACTGAAATTCCCCATAGTAATGGCAAAATCGGCCTCCTCGGCAACCCTGGCCAAATGTACTGGTTCAGCTATAAACACTATCTCCGGGTATTTACTAATTATCTCGGGAGGTAGATTCCGCGAGTAAATACACAGATTCACATCTTGCCTGAGCAGTTCGTCAAACAGGGCTTCGATTCCCTTGAAATGGGCAAGGTACCCAAAGGCTTTCAGCGCGCCCTGCTGATTCCAGACGGGCGCGGTTCCAGTATTCTTTAACGCGATTCCCAAATATTCCACGCCCTTTCTTGGGCCAAAATGATCCAATTCAGACGGCGTCAGTAGCAGTTCGTGATGCGCTTGCTGATAAATTTCCTTGGGGTCGTTGATTGATGGCCTTTCCTTTCTAAGAAGAACGCTATTGACCTGCTCCAGCAAAAGTTGCTCGGCAGCGGCAAGTGTCTTTTGATTCGCGGCTGTTTTTCTTATACCTGGAAACAGGCCAAGATATTCCAGATCACAACGGGGCACAAAGAAACCATTGCCAATAACCCATTTCTGCCAGGGTTGACCAAGGCTTGAGATTAGCGCTGATGGGGAAAAGTCATAAACAACAACATCAGGCTCGACTGCCTTGAATATACTTTGCCAGGCACTGAACAAAGAAGCCAACTCGGACTCTGTCTCGAAACGTTGCAGTATCAATTGCGAATAGGATTGTAATGGGTTGAAGCGAGTGCTTGGCTGGCGAAAGTGATAGGGCGCCTGAAACAGCTCTATGTCATAGCCTTTGAAGAAAATGTCCAGATGGCGAATTTCTTTGGCGGCAAGAGTCACCTTGTGTTTATGAGCTAGCGCACTATCAACAAACGGCTTGAGGTTCGCCAGGTGACCAAGGTTGCCGCCCATTTCCCATACGCAGAGTATATTCGCCATAGAAAGATATTATTCCAGTAATTTGCCATGCGGTTGTTGCTTGGGCCCGAAGAATCGATTCAGTCCAGCGAGAGCCTTGGCCACGGAGGTATACCTGCAGCTGCGATCAGAGGCTGTCATACATATAAGTATCTCACCTCTGGACTCTTTTAGAAATTCCGGGGACAGTTTACCTAATTCAGTATTGCGACTAGCCTGATGGTGTCAAGGACGACACAGGGGAATGCATCATGGTAAGGATGCCGGGATGGGTAAGTCCAGGTTACCCCCACACCTTGTGCTAGTGCTAGAGGGATGGCCCTGATCCAGTGCAAGAGCACACTTTGCAGGGTGGGATGCTTCCTTAATCTCGGTGCAGCGCATGTCGCATTGAGTTTCGAATTCGGGCGACTCCAATACACCCATGCACTGCAACTCCAATCTATGTCAGAGTTCTATTGCGGCAATCCGCTGCCTTCTCCGTGAAAAAAGGAGGCCTGTCAGCCCGATACAGAACAACTGCAGGGAAAGCGGTGTCGGTATGGTTGCAACAACGGGAGTTGCCAGGATCCGGCCAAAGGCGGTGGGGTCGGGATCAAACGGGTCGCCAATGCCCGCTTGTGTTGGGCTCGCATCGATCGGAGCGGGGTCGCCGGTATCGGCAAACGCCGTCATCACGTAATTGAGGGTGAAGGACTGGCCGGAAACAAAGTCTCCGAGGTCCAGGCCGATGGTGAAAGACGGCCCACCCGCGAAACAGCCGCTCTGTGTCAGATCAATATTTGACGTGGTCAGGACACAGTTGTCCATGATCGCGTACCCCTCCCAGGCCATCACGTTATTCAGCAGGATATCGATATCCACGGACGCATAATCATCGGGATGCCCACCGTTACCGACGCGCGGATTAGTCACCTGGAAGAGCCACTTATAATTCACCAGCGTGCCGGTGTTGTTGAAAATAGTGTCCGACCAGGTCGATTGGGCGACGGCGGACTGCACGCCGACCGGTGGAGGTGCCGAGAATGCGCCGAATGACGCGACCGAGGCACTGGCAACACCGCCGAAATCTCCGGCATTCGCCGTCGTCAGGAGCGCGCCTGACGCGGACGCCGAAGCTCTGGCGGAGCTCGCATTGGCTAATGCGCTCGCGGAGGCGCTACTGCTGTCTGAGTCCGAATCGCTAGCGGCAGATACGCCGTTCAGGAATACTTCCGCATCGGCGGTTACCAGTACTGCTTGGGCGGGTGCAGTGACAGCCAGCGCCGCAACTAGCGACGCAGCAGCAATGCGCCATGGGTATTGATTCATCATAAATCCTACCTCCTGCCTGACAAGTTATTTGTGAGCCAGACACAGAGAAGCAAGTTGCGGGCCATTTTTAAAAAGTGCTTCTTTTACAGAGATTTAGAAATTTCACTCTGTCGATAGACTGGGGAAGTGTAAAATAACCTGACGGTTGACCGATTATTCTCTCAAAAAATTGATTTCATGGAAAAAAACGAATACTCGTCGCGCACGCTTGTAACCGTCTTGCCAAGTTATCGGAGGCAAATCGACAATAGAGCGACGCATATAGCGATTAACCAAACATCAAAAGAGTACCGAAGCCAGCGTGGGGCGTATCTTAATTCCATAAACTGGAAGCCGACAATCCAGACCTTGATAAAGGCCACCACAATCACGCCGATGGTCGCCAGGTGTACGGCCTGTGCATCGCCTTGACCCGCTTGACCCAGCCACCATCCTGCAGCTGTTGCGACCATAAGAATCAACCAGGCCAATATCTTTCCATCGCTCAACACACTGGTCTTTCTTAGGTTCATCAATTAGGCCTGTCAAAGAAGATAAAAAAGCGCAAAGAGAACAATCCACAGAAGGTCGACCAGGTGCCAGAATGTTGCCCCGCTTTCCATCGTACTGATGTCCCTGCGTGTCAGGGCAGGTCGCCGGCTTACGCTGCGAATAAGTAACAGCACGCCGATGCCAGCGAGCACGTGCAACATGTGTATACCCGTGAATATGAAGAAAAACATGTAGAAGTCGTTCGTCGCCGGGGTAATACCGGCCGAGATTTTGTCGCCCCACTCGACGCTTTTATTGGCGGCAAATGCCATGCCACAAAGTATTGCCAGCGAGAAATAGTGGCTGCCGACAGGCTTGCCTGTCGACCTGCACTTGTCGACACCTACCGCGACGAACCAGGATCCCGTCAACAGCAACAAGGTGTTTAGCACGCCCGCCCACATATCGAGTGAAGCGTGCGACCGTGCGAAGACCTCTGGCTGGTCCACGTCTCCCAGCGCAATCACGACGAAAAAGACCGCAAAGACTATCAAGTCACCGGCCACAAATAACCAGATACCAATTTCACCCGGTACATGATTCTGTCGCGGATTTAACGTGGCGGTGTCGTGGGATGTCAGGGCTGGCTCCCTCGTTGCCTGTGTGACACTGTCGTGCATCAAGCAGTAGCAGGCTTCATCAAAAGTTCTTCGCCTGTTTGCCTGACCGCACCCAGCAGCGCCACGGACATAACCGCAATCCAACCGAAATACGCTATATAGGGAATCCACAGCGCGACGATTCCATGCCAGGAAAACGGTCCATCTTTGAAGAAAATGATAAGCATCCCTGGTGCATAAAGAAGCGCGGCCCAGAGATTGGCATAGGCGACCCAGCGGGGAAAAGGTTCCTTGCCTTCTTCCGACCAAAAGATGGGCAGAGCAATAACAACACACCAGCCGCCAAACAGCGGAACAGAAAACAGGGCAAGAAAGTAGGCGAAGTCTATCCAGGTAACAATGACAGAAGGCTCGTAGAGTTCAGGCCTGAATGCCGCCAATCCCCAGGCGAAAGCCACCAGTACACCGATGGTCATCGCTGACGCGGCGAATATGGCCTGAATGATAGAAAACATCGGGTTGATCTCCGTCCGCCGTGTCTGAGCGGCGATGCCTGCACCCAGCGTCCCAAAGAACGCAAAAGCAAGCACCATAAACGCCGACCCAAGTCGAAGTTCGAAAGCGTGACTAGAAACCTTCCTGACAAATTCCGCCGCGGGTTCAGCGGAATTGAACAGGGGCGGTAGCATCCCACCCAGAACTACTCCACCGATTATGAAGAAAAAGATACAGGCAAAACCTGTCCACGCGCAGAACACCATCGACTTCCTGAACAACGGATCGTTATCTATCGATTTCATGACACCTTTCCTCTTTATGGATTTTCCAGCTAACCAAAATAAATGGGTACTACCCTGTCTCAGAACAATGGGCCTCGCTGCACAAGCCAGAGCCCTCCAACAACCACTGTCACGAACGCGACCCAGGCATCGAAGGCCAGGCGTAACTGCCATGGAGCGCTGTGGACCTGCATGTAGTAAAGAATCACGGCTCGCGCCTTTAATAGCGCAATCACCAGAAGCGCAATGACTGTCCAACTACCGAATACACTACCGTGATCCGCCACCCGGGCAGTAAGCAGGCTGGCAATCACCAGGAAAAGCCATACCCATAATGCTTGTGGTGAACTGACGTGCCCCATCATGTCCCCAGTAAGTAGAGTAAGGGGAAGATAAACAGCCAGAGCAGGTCGACCATGTGCCAGTAGAGACCCACCGATTCGATGGTACCGAAAAAAGGGCCATCCACAGTCTTATTACTTGCCAGGTGCCAGATAACTGCCAGTGCCGCCATGCCGCCGAAAAAATGCAGGAAGTGTGCACCTGTGAGGGCGTAATAAAACATGTAGAAATCGTTGGTGTGCATGGTGATCCCCAGGGAAATCGTGTTCTCGTATTCCACTATTTTGCTGATGCCAAAGCCCAGGCCGATGACAAACGCGGCAAGAATCCAACGCCGGGCTATAACCGCCCGGCCAAGCCTCGCGGCATTGACAGCGAAAACCACGCACACACCGCTGGTAACAAGAATCAGCGTATTGAGAATGCCCGTCCAGGGATCGAGAATGCTGGCCGACTCATTGAAAAGCGCAACCTCTTCTGCACGTTCCACCATGAAACCAACGAACAGGGCGGTAAATACCAGAAGATCAGCAAGTATAAAAAAATGAATGCCCGCAATAATGCCACCCGCGGCAGGATCGGCGACCTCCGCGGGCGTTTTCGGCGGTGAACTGCGCAACGTCAAGTAATGCTCCACCGGTTAGTCATCCTGCCTTGAGCATTGCCGCTCGTTCCTGCTCCAGGCGCGGGATTGCTTTCAACAGGAAATAGGACACTATAAGAATGTAGGCAAACCAGACCAGAAACTCGACCCAGAAATTAAGCCAACCTTGTCGTGCGAACAGACCCGTCGTGAAAAATGGCATCAACAACTCGAACAGGA
Organism: uncultured Haliea sp.; assembly: GCA_963977275.1. GTDB lineage: Bacteria > Pseudomonadota > Gammaproteobacteria > Pseudomonadales > Halieaceae > JARRPM01. The sequence continues at coordinate 7,013 of CAXBNX010000031.1, forward strand.
AGCTTAGTCCGGCCCATATGGAGTACCAACAGGCCCAGCGCGGAAAAAGCGGAGCTGCGCGCCTGTCGGTCAGCCCTGCAACACCGATAGCTATCATAGGAATACTGGTGATGAAGTAGAACATGTCGATCAGTAACCAGCCCTGGTCGTAAAGCATCTGTAAAGTAGCGGGCGTCAATGCTTCAGGGCGGTAAGCACCGGTCAGCCAGAAAACGCTTGAGGTCACAAGTGGAACCACCGTCAGGCCGCCGCCCCACATCTGCAGGGTGGACAACACATCGTTGTTTTCCTGCGGATTAATCCAGAACATGACCTTGGTGATCGATAGTGTCCAGGGCAGGTAAAGACAACCGAACAGCATTGCACCTGCCATTCCGGCGCGCACCTGGTTGGCATTTGTACGGAAGTGCTCTGCCATCTGCTCGGCGGTGAAATCGGCGGGAATGGGCGGAATATTATGACCGAGAATTCCCCAACAGATGATGAACGCCGTCAAAAACACAGGTCCCATCATTGCGCATGCCCGCCAATACCTGAAATAAGCATCATTACTAAGCACAGCGCCGAGTGCCGTTTCAGGTGCAATTCGCATAACTTGATTCATAGCCAACACCCTATAATTTGTTTGTTATAACCCAGTATGTTGTCGATCTTCTCGTCGCAAGCTATTTCCTACCGCGGCTTAGCCAACCTAGTCATCGTCGAGATAATCCGTTGATCACCATGCACTCCTGTTGGCGAAGGCGCGTTTCTATGAACTTCCAGTTAGCGTTAGCGCGGCGCGCTCACCGCTGTAGACGGCCGCTTCTACTCCGGCTTGTGCAAAATAGTCGCCTGCGAGACTGATATTCGCTGGTAAGAGGTCGTGCACCTTATCGAGCTGATCGTAGTGGCCTGGTTTGGCAACCGTAAGCCCGTTATCGTAGCGAAAAAGGTGCACGAAACTCGGGGTAGGCGCCTCACCAAATGCAGCATTTACCTGTCTCAAGGCTTCATGTTCAATGTCTTTATCACTCATGTGCGCGAGCGGCGGTGTGTTGAAATAGACTCCTACAGCCTGGCCACCCTCGGGTACTGAATTGGGCGAACGACGTCCGTGCAACACCATTGCACCAACGTTCCGGACCCCACCTACACCTACGGGCAGTATCATATCCACAGGATAATCGGGCCAGGGGTTTTCTTTATAGGCGATGGCGACGTGAGCGTATTCCGTGTATGGCGTGCTCATGAGGCGCCTGGTTGCATCCTCGTTAATGAATGCCTGCAGCAAGGTGGCGGATGTGAATGCTTCGGTCGCGATAACAATACCGTCGGCTTCGTATGCCTCGCCATTCGCAAAGACTTTCCACTTGTCACCCTCCCGCTCAAGGCGATCAACAGGACAAGAGAGATGGATTTGATTACGTGGTAATGACTCAATGAGCCATTCACTCACCTGGCCGATACCCTCCGGCGGGACAGAGAGCCCGAGCTTATAGGCTTGTTGAATGATCGCCTTTGGAAACGGTGTTGACAGCTCCCGTGAGGGCACCGCGTAAAGGAAATCCATGATTGGCCGCATAATGTATTCATAAGCCTGGTCACCTAGATGTTTGCGCGACCAGTCCTCCAGGTTTTCGCCCTTGTCGAACCGGGCGAGTTCAGTTCCACTGAACGGATTCTTAGGTCCCGGGCTGAGGAATAACTTTAATCCCTCGGAGATCACTCGTACCTTGTCGCGGAGATCGAGCATCGGCAGACCGAGAAAGCTCGCTATCGAATCAAACCGTACCGGATAGCGCCTGCCATCTTTGTCAGCAAGCTCGGCAGTACCTTTCCATGGCACAAGCTGCTTGTAGCGGTCCATTTCCTTTAGTAATGCCATAGTGCGCGGGTAGATACCGCCCATCAGAAACAGCGCGCCTATGCCGAGATTGAAACCGTCTCGCCTGAGCTGCCTTGTTCGACCCCCGACACTATCGGCCGCCTCGAATAGTCGCACGTCGTTGCCGTGTTTGCTTGCGGTATAAGCCGCGGCGCAACCTGCTGGCCCTGCACCTATGACAATAACTTTCACACGTGTCTCCGGTCTTGAGCTCAGAATGAGGTCGGAAGGCTACCGGGTTGGCCAGCTTCGCCCTTGGGCCCGGGTTTTGCCAGGGTATCTCCCAGTGATTCAGTCGGGCCAGTATGATTCATCATCGGGCACACTCCCCCGGATGCTCTGGCAAGCCCCACCGACTCCTTGCCGCCTTTGTGCCAACCGAGATCGTCGGCTCGGGCTGACGCGACTGCATCCATCGCTCGGTATTCTTCTTTAGTCAGCGTCTTGCGCGTCTCGTAGGCGGAGACCTTCAAATCTGCCGCCAATCGGGTTTTGTAAAAAAACACAGTTTTCAAAAGCGTGTGAGTCAGCAAACGAGGGACACCTCGTAAAGGTTGGATACGAACGTGTTCAAGAAAGTGGTCCTCAAGAGAGTATGTAGCAATCCAACGTCCGAGTGGGTGCAGAGGGCGGGGAAACCAGCGCTCTCCAAACGCATAGATCAGGGCGTTGACCAGATCGGTTTGAATCGGGGAATAAACGTGATTCTTTCCTTCCCATCGATCGACGAAGCATTCCAGTTCCTCGAGACTTTCAGGAAAAGCGTCAAGCGCGCGATCACCTTCACGTCGAAAGTGCCTGGAGATTTGCCTCGCGAAATTGAACTGCGCAAGTTTGACCTTGGGGTGCATTCCGACCAGGCCAAGTTTCTTGAGCAAGCGGTCCTGGAGCACGACGAGGCGACCCAGAACGTAATTGAAGTCATCACTATCATCGAAGTGACCAGGAAGATGCCGCGCCACTCCACCGTGAATTCTGTTGAGCCGATTGACGGACTCGATAGTTTCCGGCGCATCTGGTCCATTCGCATACCAGGTCCAGAAGAAATTAAGAGCGTCCTGCATCCTCTGATTTGGGCGACGAATGGCCTTGTTAGTAAAGACCTGGGTCTCCGCCATGTGCGCAGGCCTGACGACATAGCTGTTCAGCAGCGTCACCAGGAAATTCAGGGTGAATTCGTCCATTTGGTATTGGGCGACCATGGACATGATCCTGGCGTGGTCCTTGTCCGGGTCGAGTCGCTCAATCTCGTGGCTAATCCATCGCCGATTCTTCTTTATTTCTTCGGGAAATGTGATCATCGGTTGTTTACCTCAAAAACGGTTCCTGGCATGGATTGCCCGCTTCGGGAGGCGAAGGTTTCATCTGGATTGTTCTGCTCGATAAACGTGGCGGGATGGACAATTGGTGCTACCAGTTCTGCTGGAATCTCATTATTCATCGCCGCGCCTAACCAACTGGTTATGTCAATCGCATATGTGCATATAGTAGGCTTATTTAGCTCGTAATAAGGGGACATATTTTGACATAATGGGGACAATTATTGCCATTATCGAAGAATCTGTTTGATGAATTATCATGGTATCTCCTGGTTTTGAAGCACTGGCCGATGAGTCCGCCTCGATTGCGGTGGGCTATTCAAGGGTGATAGCGAGGCAGTTGCAGCTGCAAGAAAAGAACCTCGGTATTCTGCTGAAAGGGAGTGGGCTTTCTGTTGAAGAATTGATGGATGACACCACGCTACTGACCAAGAGTCAGCAGCTTCAGATAGTACACAACGCCATGCAGTATTCAGGCAACCCGGCCCTGGGCCTGGAATTGGGGTGTGCACTGACGCCGCCGACTCATGGTCCACTGGGGTTTCTGGCCAATAGCAGTCCCAATCTGTTGACTGCCATCCGGGATTTCCAGAGTTTCATCCCGGGGCGTATCAGTATCATACGAAGCCGCACAGAATACCGTGACAATAATCTGGACTGTTACTTCGAGGTCGATATACAGGGTAATCTTGAGTTGTACCGATGCGTTTCAGAGGCCTTCTTCCTCTCGCTTATCTCGTTGATTGAATTTGTCATGGGGTACAAATTTAGCGCGGGCAGTATGCATTGCAGTTACGCGAAACCCGCATACTACAAAGAGTATGAGAAAAGTATTCACTGTCCGATTCGATTCAATTCTCGGGAAAATAAATTGGTGGTGCCAGAGAAGCTGCTGCTGACCACCAATGTTTCTTCTGATTTTGAGAACTACAAATTTGCCCTGCTACAATGCCAGCGGATGCTGGCTGAGCTTGATGAAAGTGAAAACCCCATGACGCATCGGGTGAGAAAGCAATTGTTGTCGCACCCTCCAGGGAAACTCAGCGAGGATAGCGCGGCGCAGCAGAACTTCATCAGTAAGCGCACTTTGGCCCGCAGGCTGGAGGCCGAAAACAACTCTTTCCGCGAGCTTAGGGATCAGCTACTGAAGTCTCTCGCAACCGATTATTTGCGTGACACCACGCTCTCTGTAGAGGCTGTCGCGGTTATGCTGAATTATCATGATAGTTCCAGTTTTCGCCGCGCATTCAAACGCTGGACGGGACTAACGCCTCAGCAGTTCCGTCAAAAAGTAAATACCTGAGCGCAGTATGGGCGGAGAAAACGTTTTGCTATAAGCACGTTCAGAATAAGGAAGGCGAGGGCTCCGCAGCGCCTATCGATGATTGGCGAGTTCTCTTGCCCTGTCGCCACTACTTCCGAAGCGGCAAGGCCATTTGTTGTGAGCTCTGTCAGGGTGAATAGCCGGTCATAAACCCACTAAATACCGCTTTTCATGTTAGCCAGGCATTCTTTCAAAAGAGGGCATGCCGTCCGGAATATGATGGAAACTTTGCTGGTCAACGGTAAAAATCGCCATGTCTGGAGTAAACATGCCGGGATCATCCATCGTACCTGCTCGGATAAGTCGTACGCCCGGCAGGGCAGCAGCCATTGATAAAAGACCCGTTCCGCAATTACCGCAGAATTCGCGGACAACCCCGTTTTCAAGATCGCTACGTTGAAATTGTTTCGGTGAGCCTTTTGTGTATTTAAAGCCGTCATCGGGCATGCCGATGGTGACGTTTGCGTTTCCACCGGAAATATATTGGCATTCGCGACAGTGGCACTGCAGCTTAAGGGCGGGGTCGCCGGACGCCGAGTATTGGATATCGCCGCAGTAACATCTTCCTGTAAATTCCATCGTTTCGCTTCTCGTTGTCGTAAATTGATTGAATTATTTGGGTGTGAATCTTGGGTTGTCGATACACTCAGCACAACAGACCCACAGTGCAAGGAGTGATCGCAGAGGAATAATTAGCACTATAGTCGGTACTGACAGATATCGCCAAATTCTAACGCCTAACTGGTGGGGCGCAGTTTTGAACTACTTCTGGAGATTGGTGGGCCTTCCCAGACTCGAACTGGGGACCGATCGATTATGAGTCGATTGCTCTAACCAACTGAGCTAAAGGCCCTGAAAACTTCATTTTTGCTTACATGGGGTTTACACAATGCTCAGTTAGTAAAGTGTGCCCGCTATAACTACTTGTTTCTATTCTATAATATACTAACTATTCTAATTAGCCCATACGATTATGAGTCGGACACTCTAACCAACTGAGCTATGAGCCTGTGTGCGGGAATTCTCGGCATTGGAGCGAGAATCGGCGGCAGTATACACAACGACTGCTGCAAACAGAACACCGGCTGAGTTCAAAGCCGGATAAGTTTCACTTATAGGTTATAAGGTTGTAACGCTATAGTGCTGTAAGGTTGTTACTGCACACAGGTAGCAGACAGTAAGCTGGTGTCTATCCCAACCGCCCCACAAGCCACCGCAGCCGGTACCTGAAATGCGCCAAACCCCTTCGCCAGATTTTTTCATAGTTTCCCGGCCACATCGACTCGCTCAATCTGTTGGCTACATTACCGCTTATTCGGAATTTTCCCTCGAAATGCTCAGGGGTTCCTTAAAAGTTAATGTGCGATACGGGAACGGTATCTCGATACCGGCGTCATCGAGCGCGCGCTTGATGGCGCGCACTACTTCGTCGCGGCTGCGGTGCATATCGATGGGGCGGGATTCGGCCCACCAGCGAACCGTCAGGTCCACTGATGAGGAGTTGAATTCACGGGCGAAGACCTCTACCGGTTTCTCTTTGTTGTTAAGCTCCACCTTGTCCATTGCGTCGCGAATTACTGTGGCCGCGGCCGAAACATCTTCGCCATAAGCCACCCCTACGATGATTTCGTATCGGCGCAGAGGCTTGTCCGTCCTGACATACACCGGGTTTTGGAACAGGAAACGATTCGGCACCAGTACCAGCTGATCGTCAGTTTGACGAATATAGGTCTCCCGAATTGCTATTTTTTCTACCCGTCCTTCCACGCCCTCGCAGGTGATAAAATCACCGATCCTCATGGGCTCTCGTAACATGATCAGGATGCCGGCGAAGAAATTCTCAAAAATATCCTTAAATGCCAGCCCCACCGCCACAGACACCAGGCCCAGCGCCGTGAGCAGTTTCGCAGGTGTCAGGCTGGGAAATATAACAGTAGTTGCCACGAGGATGCCGACTGACCATATGATCACTCGTGACAGCGTAACGAAAAGCTCTATCAGTGATTGGCGAAAGCGCGAACGCTTGAGCGAGTTTCTCAGCAAGCGTGAGGCGAGGGTGGTAAGGAGCCAGGTAACAATTAGCACTACCAGCGCAATTGCCAGCAGCGGTAGCGCTTTTACGAATCCGATCCACATGCTCCCGAGAGCGTCATACAGTGGCGCTATGAACTTCATAGTGAAACTCCCGATGCGGTAGGAACCGAGTCTGACAGCGAGCGCACATTGCCTCCTCTGTCAGATGGATCCTGCAGCTGATATGGCGGGTTGCTACTCGTCCAGAAAGCTGCGCAGGTAATCCGAGCGTGTCGGGTGACGCAGTTTGCGCAGTGCCTTGGCTTCGATCTGGCGTATGCGTTCACGAGTTACATCGAACTGTTTGCCCACTTCCTCAAGGGTGTGGTCGGTGTTCATGTCGATACCGAAACGCATGCGCAATACCTTGGCTTCGCGGGCGGTGAGGCCGGCCAGCACTTCCTTTGTGGCTTCCTGCAGGCCCTGGCCTGTTGCGGCGTCCACGGGGGAGTGGATGGTGTTGTCTTCGATGAAATCGCCCAGGTGTGAATCTTCGTCGTCGCCGATGGGGGTTTCCATCGAGATCGGCTCCTTGGCAATCTTCAGCACCTTGCGTACTTTGTCTTCTGGCATGTCCATGCGCTCACCCAGTTCTTCAGGGGTGGGCTCGCGGCCCATTTCCTGCAGCATCTGGCGTGAGATACGGTTGAGCTTGTTAATGGTCTCAATCATGTGCACAGGTATACGGATGGTGCGGGCCTGGTCGGCGATGGAGCGGGTAATCGCCTGGCGAATCCACCAGGTGGCGTAGGTGGAGAACTTGTAGCCGCGGCGGTATTCGAACTTGTCCACGGCTTTCATCAGGCCGATGTTGCCCTCCTGGATAAGATCCAGAAATTGCAGGCCGCGGTTGGTGTACTTCTTGGCGATGGAGATCACCAAGCGCAGGTTGGCCTCTACCATTTCTTTCTTGGCGCGGCGGGCACGGGCTTCGCCCATGGACATGCGGCGGTTGATTTCCTTGATCTCGGTAACAGCCAGGCCACTTTGCTCCTCAATTTGAACCAGGCGCCGCTGCAGGCGGAGGATGGTGTCCTTTTCCGCGGTCAGTTTGCTGCCGTAGTCTTTCTTGCGCGCCTGGCGGCTCAGCCATTTGAGGTCGGATTCCGAGCCCTGGAAGGTGCTGATAAAGTCCTTGCGCGGCATATGGCAGACTTTGATCGCGATACGCATTATTTCGCGTTCGTGGTCGCGCACGCCAGCCAACAGGTTGCGGGGCGAATCGGTGATCGGGTCGAAAACACGCGGTGTAAGCTTGAAGAACTTGAACAGCTCACCCAGTTTCTCCATTTCCTTGACGGCACTGGGGTCACTGCGACCCTTGTCGGCAATGGTTTTCTCGGTCTTGTTGAACTGGCGTTTGAGAGCCGTGAAGCGTTTCTTCGCCTCCACTGGATCGGGGCCGGTGTCGACCTCTTCATCGTCGTCGTCGCTATTGGCCGGGGCGTTCTGAGCGGCCTGGGCCGCCTGTGCGGCCTCTGCGATTTCCAGTGCGGATGGTACGTCTTCTGCCGGGTCGAGATAGCCCACCATGATGTCTGCCAGACGGCGTTCTTCCTGGGACACCAGGTCGTATTCTGCGAGGATCCTCTCTACTGAGCCGGGGAAGTGGGCGAGGGCGGCCATCAGCTCCCGAATACCCTCTTCGATACGTTTGGCGATAACAATTTCGCCCTCGCGGGTAAGCAGTTCAACGGTGCCCATCTCGCGCATATACATGCGAACCGGGTCAGTTGTGCGGCCCGCTTCTGTTTCTACTGCGGCTAGTGCAGCTGCGGCTTCTGCTGCGGCGATATCGTCGGCGGAATCCCCCTCGGACATCAGCAGGTCATCGGCATCGGGTGCGGCCTCGAACACCTGGATACCCATGTCGTTGATCATCTGGATGATGTCTTCCACCTGGTCCGGATCGGAGATGTCCTCAGGCAGGTGGTCATTCACCTCGGAATAGGTGAGATACCCCTGTTCCTTGCCTTTGGCAATCAGGTCTTTCAAGCGGGACTGTTGTTTCACGACATTGGTCATTAAGCTGACACCTTCACCACAAATGCGAAAAAAATTTAGCCGGCGATTATAACCGGAAGAGAGCGCCTTAACTACAGGTGGCTACGGCAATATTGTGTATTCTGGGGCATTTCGGCCGGCATTTCTGTCAAATACCCAGCCATTGTTATATGGGGCCTTATTTCAGTTACACAACCGGGGAATTCCCGGAATTTCGCACATCCACAGTAGGTTTGATTGTTTGGGTTACTTTGGTTTTTTGCCTTGTGAGTCCCGTCTCTGCTTCTCCTGCAGCATCTCGCGGAGCCGTTGTTTCTCAAGTTCACTCATTTCAGCGTAGTTGGTGTGCTTCAATTTGTCGACTTGTGCCGCCAGTTTCGATTGCTCGGGGGCTCTAGCCAGCACCTGTATGGTGTCGATGAATTGTTGCTCAATGCCCTCTCTGGGAATCAGGCGCTCCTGCCCTGCCAGCCGGTTCAGCAGTTCGCCCTCCGGTGTGCCGTACCAGTGCCCCAGCAACATGGCGGTGTTGGACTCGGGACGCCTCTGAAGCAGCGCCAACAGTTGGCGAAGCAGGTTTACATCCTCCCCCTCCAATTCTACCAGTGAGCCCGGGTCTGCCAGGTGCGCAATCGCCGGTTGGTGCAGAAGCAGGGCGATGGCTGCCTGTGCAAGGTTGGAATAGCCTCCGGAGCGGGCACCTCTGGCTTCCCGTTGCCGTGGTTGTGTCTCTTGCTCCTCACCGTAATCCGGCGGCCCCTGCTCACCATACTCCGCCGGCGCTACAGGCGGGGGTGGCTCGGGTTCGAACTGCATCAGGCTGGCCAGGTCCAGACCTGTGCGTTGGGCCAGGGCCTGGAACATCAGTTGCCGATAGACGCCTTCAGGCAATTGCCGCAGGTGCGGCAAGGCAAGCTTGCTCATGCGTGCCTTGCCATCCATGCTGTTGGTGTCCAGCCCCTGGGCCACCGATTCAAAAAGGAACTCCTCCAGCGGCATGCCATTGCTGACCAGGGAGTTGAAGTGCTCGGCACCCCCGCCGCGTACCATGGTGTCCGGGTCTTCCCCCTCGGGAAGGAACAGGAAGCGGGCCTGGCGTCCGTCTTCCATGCAGGGCAGTGCGGCCTCCATGGCCCTGACGGCGGCCTTGCGTCCCGCCTCGTCGCCGTCGAAGCAGAACACCACCTCTGGGCACAGGCGGTAGATGCGTTCCAGATGGGTCTTGCTGGTGGCGGTGCCGAGTGTGGCGGTGGCGTTGTTGATGCCGTGCTGGGCCAGCGCGATAACATCCATATAGCCTTCCACAACCAGTAAGCGGTCCAGTTTGCGGTTCGCCTGGCGTGCTTGATAAAGGCCGTACAGTTCCCGGCCCTTGTGAAAAATCTCTGTCTCCGGGGAGTTCAGGTACTTGGGTTTGTCATCCCCCAGCACACGACCGCCGAAGGCTACTACCCGCCCTCGCTGGTCGCGAATGGGGAATACAACTCGGTCGCGAAAACGGTCGTATATGTTACCCGACTCATTCTCTACCAGCATGCCGCTGTCCTGGAGCAGCGTTTGCTGTGCCGGTGTTTCGCCAAGCTCCTCCTGCAGGTTGTGCCAGCCCGGGGGGGCGAAGCCCAGGTCAAAGCGTTTGGCTATCTCGCCCGTAAGCCCTCGCTTTTTCAAGTACTCAACGGCCCGGCCGGCCTCCGGGTGGCGGCGCAGTTGTCCTGCGTAATAGGTCGCGGCCTGCTCCATCACTCTATAGAGGGCCTTGTTGCTCAGCTCTCGCTCCGCGCCCTGGCTGCCCCCGCGGCTGGGTTCGCGCGGCACTGCCAGGCCAGCGCTGCCGGCCAGGGCTTCCACGGCCCGGGGAAAGTCCAGGTTCTCGTAATCCATGAGAAAACCGAGAGCATTACCACCGGCGCCACAGCCGAAGCAATAGTAGAACTGCTTGTCGGGGTTCACGCTAAACGACGGGGTTTTTTCTTCGTGGAAGGGGCAGCGGGCGGAGTAGTTTTTGCCAGACTTGCGCAGTTTGACGCGACGGTCTATCACCTCGACGATGTCGACGCGTTCCAGCAGGTCATCGAGGAAAGCTTGCGGTATTCGTCCGGCCATTCAGGGGTGTTACGCTGTTAGTGGCAGGCTATTGAACCACGTCTATGCTGGGCTGGTAAGTCGGGCCTTGACTAGTTGGCTTACAGCGCCGACATCTGCGCGGCCCTGCAGTTTGGGCTTTAGCTGGCCCATTACGGCGCCCATGGCCTGCATGCCGGTGGCGCCGCTGTCTGCGATAGCGGCATCAACCATAGCAACAAGTTCAGCTTCGCTGAGTTGCGTGGGAAGGAATTCCTGGATCACGCCAATTTCAAAATTTTCCTTGGCTGCCAGTTCATCGCGGCCAGCATTTTGGAACTGGTCTGCCGAGTCGCGGCGTTGTTTGACCATTTTATCCAACACAACGAGCGCACGTGCGTCATCAACTTCGATACGCTCGTCCACTTCAATGCGTTTGAATTCCGCCAGAATCAGGCGGATGGTTCCCAGGCGTTCTTTCTCTCGGGCCTTCATCGCCGCCTTCATGGCCGCCTTGATGGTAGCCGTGAGAGGTTCGTTACTCATAGGGAAGGTGCCTGCTAGTAGAGGCGAACGCGCTTGCGGTTGTCCCGTGAGAGCTTTTTAAGGTGGCGCTTTACCGCAGCAGCACCGGCACGCTTGCGTACGGTGGTGGGCTTTTCATAATGCTCGCGCTTGCGCACTTCGGCCAGAACGCCAGCTTTTTCACAGGAGCGCTTGAAACGGCGCAGGGCCACGTCAAACGGCTCGTTTTCCTTGATCTTGATATGAGGCATTTATACCTTACCTGTCTCTTTGGTTGGGGCAACAACCAGCCGCTGGGCTGATGGTCACCTGAAAGGGCGCGCATTCTATCCTTATCCCGGCTGATTTGCAAAGGGGTGGTAGCGCTTTCGGCGGGGGGGTTGCAGGTGACGGGCTTGCCACCGGGTGGGGCCGAAGGGGTAGTCTGGAGAGGGCCCAGCCAGTATGATTCGCTCCTTCTTGAAAACGGTGGGCACAATGCTGATCCTGGGCCTTGAAACATCCTGTGATGAGACCGGTGTCGCGCTCTATGACACCAGGCGGGGCCTGTTGGCTGATGCCCTCTTCAGCCAGGTGGATATTCATGTGGAATACGGTGGCGTGGTGCCCGAGTTGGCCTCTCGCGACCATATACGCAAGACGCTGCCGCTGGTGGAAGAGGTGCTGGCCCGGGCTGGCTGCGAGGCTGCTGACATCGACGGGGTAGCGTATACCGCGGGCCCCGGCCTGGTTGGAGCGCTGATGGTGGGGGCTACCCTCGCCAAGGCACTGGCCTGGGGATGGGGGGTGCCGGCGCTGGGTGTGCACCACATGGAGGGTCATTTGCTGGCCCCCATGCTGGAGCAAGATCACCCCGATTACCCCTTTGTGGCGCTGCTGGTTTCCGGTGGCCACACCCAGTTGGTGCGCGTGGACGCCATCGGCGAATACCGCATTCTGGGCGAGTCCCTTGACGATGCCGCCGGAGAGGCCTTCGACAAGGCCGCGAAAATGCTCGGTTTACCCTATCCCGGAGGCCCCCATATAGCGCGCCTGGCTTTGCAGGGCCGGCCTGACCGCTTTACGTTCCCCCGGCCCATGGTCAATCGCCCGGGCCTGGATTTCAGTTTCAGTGGTCTCAAAACTTACACTCTCAATACCGTGGCAGCCTGCCGTGCAGAAGGAGAGTTGTCCGAGCAGGACAAATGCGACATCGCCCTGGCGTTCGAGGAAGCCGTGGTGGCAACCCTGGTGATCAAATGTCGCAGAGCCCTGCGACAGGAGCAGCTGAAGACCCTGGTGATAGCCGGTGGTGTCAGCGCCAACGTGAATTTACGGGGGCAGCTGGACAGCGCGATAGCGAAAGAAGGTGGCAGGGTGTTCTACCCCGCGCCACAATATTGCACCGATAACGGAGCCATGATCGCTTACGCCGGTGCCCAGCGCCTGCAGGCGGGCCAGGTCGACAAGGAGGCCGCCGCAGTGCGGCCACGCTGGCCGATGGAAGAATTGCCGCCGCTGGCCACCCCTGAGGCGAACTGATGGATATTGTCTACATCAGCGAACTGCGAGCCGATACCGTTATCGGTGTCTACGACTGGGAGCGGCGGGTTCGCCAGACCGTAGTACTGGATCTGGAACTGGCATCGGATAACCGGCGTGCCGCTGCCAGCGATGGCGTCGAGGACGCGCTGGATTATGCGGCGATCTCCGCCCGCCTGCTTTCCTTTATAGAGGCGAGCGAATTCCAGCTGATTGAGACCCTGGCCGAGCGTGTGGCAACCCTGCTGCTCGAGGAATTCGCGGTGCCGTGGCTGCGGCTGCGGCTGGCAAAGCCCGGTGCAGTTGCAGCGGCGCGGGAAGTCGGCGTGCTTATCGAACGGGGCGAACGGCCCTGATGGCGTGGGTTTACCTCGGTGTAGGCAGTAATATTGAACGGGAGCGTTATATTGTCGCCGGGCTCGATGCCCTGGAGGGGCTTTTCGGCCCGCTTGTGCTTTCGTCTGTATACGACAGTGCGGCTATCGGTTTTACCGGCCAGCCGTTTCTCAACCTGGTGGTCGGCGTCGATACGCAGCTCAGCCCTGGCCAACTGGCGCGGCAGCTGCGTCATATCGAGGTGGAACACGGTCGCCCGGCGAAGGCCTCGCGCTTCAGCGCGCGCCAGCTGGACATCGACATTCTGACCCACGGCCAACTCAGTGGCACGGTGGAGGGCGTTGAGCTGCCCAGGGCCGAGATTCTGGAGAATGCGTTTGTGCTGTGCCCGCTGGCAGAGCTGGCCAGCTCGGAAGTTCACCCCATCGCCGGCAAAACCTATCGCGAATTGTGGCAGGCTTATGATCGGGGTTCACAGCAACTGCAAAAGGTGGATTTCAGTTGGCACGGTCGCGAAATTTCGCAGGCTTAAGTCGGATCGTGGCGCAGTTTCCGCAGCGTACCGCGTTCGCATTCATGGCTCTGTGGTATGCGTCTCTCTCCGCAGAGTATCGAGTTGGCGCACGCGCTCGGCGGCGATCGCCTCACCCAGTGCTTTTCCCTCTACACCCTGGCCGTCAAACTGCGCGGCGGTAATGCCCTGTGCAATGCGCAGTGCGCGACGCAGGTAGGCGGCCTGGGGGTAGGCGCATTGCTCCAGCCCCTCGCGGCCGCGGGCGTCCGCTTCGCAGGCCAGCAGGAATGCTTCAAAACGGTCTGGTCGGCGCAGCGCGTCGGTGGCATTGAGCAGCTTGAGCAGGGTTTTGCCTCGCAGCTCCAGTGCCCGGTGGCAATGGGTGTGGAATTCACACACTTTGAGTGCCAGGTCCCGGTGCCGTACCGGCGCTTTAAGGCGCTTGCAAACACCCTTGACCAGTTTCAGCCCCCGGTGTTCATGGGCGATGTGCCGAGGCCACTCGGTCTCGGGTGTCGTGCCCTTGCCCAGGTCGTGCAGCAGTAATGCGAATCGTACATCCGTAGCTTTGGTTAGCAGAGCGGCCTGTTGCAGTGTCATCAGGGTGTGAATGCCGGTGTCGATTTCGGGGTGGTATTCCGCGGTTTGCGGCACGCCAAACAGCGTGTCCACCTCCGGCAGCAGGCGCGCCAGCGCGCCGCAGTCTCGCAGCACACGCACAAACATTTCCGGGTTGGGTTCCGATAGGGCACGCTCCAGCTCCACCCATACCCGCTCTGCCGGTAAGTGGGCCAGTTCGTCCTGGCAGACGATGCTGGTCATCAATGCCATTGTCTCCGGTGCCACGGTGAACCCGAGATGGGCATAACGCGCAGCAAAACGTGCGGTGCGTAATACCCGCAGGGGGTCTTCCACGAAGGCGTCTGATACATGCCTGAGCACTTTCGCAGCGAGGTCCTGCTGCCCGCCAAAAGGGTCGATAATCTCACCGGAATCCGTGCGCGCCATGGCATTCACCGTGAGGTCGCGGCGCAGTAAATCCTGTTCCAGCGTAACCGACGGATCGCAGTGTACGGCGAAGCCGGTATAACCGTGGCCCCACTTGCGCTCGGTGCGTGCCAGGGCGTACTCGTCTTTTGTTTGCGGGTGAAGGAATACCGGGAAATCCTTGCCCACCTGCTGATATCCCTGATCCAGCATTTCCTGTGGGCTTGCGCCCACCACTACCCAATCCCGTTCGCTGGTGGGGTAGTCCAACAGGGCATCTCGCACGGCACCACCTACCAGATAGACCTCCATCAGTGTTTTCCCGGCGCCGGCACTTTGCATTGGCTTTTTTTGCACTTGCCGTTGGCGCAGGCACAGCTGGTTCTGCGCCCGGTCTCAATTTCATACATGGACATGACGCCACCCCACACACAGCCAGTGTCCAGGCCTATGGCATTGGCGTTGTCGGTCTTGCCCTCTATGGATGCCCAGTGCCCGAACAGGATGCGATCATTGACTGTTTTGCGAGTGGGGTGGCTGAACCATGCTGAGACTTTGCTCTTTCCCAGGTCCGGGCTGGGGCCCTTGCTGTCCAGGTCGAGCACACCCTGGCTGGTACAAAATCGCATGCGGGTAAGGTAGTTCGTAATCACCCGCAGCCGCGTCATGCCGGTCAGGTCATCCGACCAGACCAGGGGTTCGTTGCCGTACATGGCCTTGAAGAAATCAATGCACTTTGAGCTTTGCAGCACCGCTTCCACCTCGCGGGCACGGCTCATGGCCTCGGCCACTGTCCACTGCGGAGGGATGCCCGCGTGCACCAGGGTGTGGTTGTGTTCGTGATGTATAAGCGGGCGGTGTAGTAACCAGGTGAGCAGGGTTTCCTTGTCCGGCGCCTTGAGAATTTTATCCAGTGTGTCGGAACGGTGGGGCGGGCGCACCCCTGCGGCTACTGCCAGCAGGTGGAGGTCGTGATTGCCCAGTACCAGCACCAGGTTGTCGCGCATTTTATACAGGTAGCGCAGGGTTTTCAGGCAGCGGGGTCCCCGGTTGACGATGTCGCCAACGGACCAGAGCATGTCTTTGTCAGGATTGAATGCGACCTTTTTCAGCAGGCACTTCAGCGGCTGCAGGCAGCCCTGGATATCGCCGACAACGTAGGTACTCAAGGGAGAGTCCGATCGCCTGCAAGCACTAGTGGAGTGCCGTGGGGGTGTGCAACGAGAACGCGGGAATGGGGACTTCAAAATGCCCGTTGGAGGAGGACATCTGCTCGTCGGTATCCCGGTGGACCATGGTGTAACTGCCTTCCATGCAGCCCACCGGGGTGGTCAGAGTTGCCCCGCTGGTATAGCGGAAGGATTTGCCCGGTGGTATCAGTGGTTGTTCGCCCACCACTCCCTCGCCGCGTACTTCCTGTACCCCGCTGTCCGCATCGGTGATGACCCAGTGCCGCGACAGCAATTGAACCGGCACGTCGCCCTCATTGCTGATGGTGATGGTGTAGGCAAAAGCGTATTGGTCGAGCTCTGGCTTTGAGTGTCCTGGCAGATAGGTAGTGACCACTGCCACGCCCACCTCGTGAGCCTCTTTCTGGGGAAGATGTGTTTTATCCATGGATTGCCGTCGTTATCTCTATGAACTGGGAGAGCTCCAGTGTTTCCGCCCGTGCCCCGGGGTCAATGTTCAGCGCCTCCAGGTGCGTGGTATCTATAAGCCCTTTCAGGTTGTTGCGCAAGGTTTTGCGACGCTGGTTGAAGGCGGTTCGTACCACCTCCCGCAGCTTTTTGGTATCGCAACTGGGCCAGGGCGATTTCCGCCATGGGGCCAGCCGCACGATTGCAGAGCGCACTTTCGGTTGTGGGTTGAATGCCTCGGGTGCTACCTCGAATAATTTCTCCACCTCACAATGATACTGAGCCATGATACCCAGACGACCCCAATCCTTGCCGCCGGGGCTCGCGGCGAGGCGGTCTACCACCTCAAGCTGCAGCATAAAATGCATGTCCTGAATGATGCTGGTGTTCTCGAGCAGCTTGAAAATAAGTGGTGTGGAAATATTGTAGGGCAGGTTGCCCACCACGCGTAGCGGCTTATTGTTTATGGCGAGTGTTTCATAATCAAACTTGAGTGCATCGGCACTGTGTAGCTTGAACCGGGAATTTACACTGAAGGCGGCCAGCAGGCCGGGAACAAGGTCGCGATCCAGCTCTATAACATCAAGTAGACAGCCGCTCGCTGACAGCTGTTCGGTGAGCGCTCCCTGCCCCGGCCCTATCTCCACAAGGTGGTCGTCCGGCAGCGGGTGTATAGCGCGGACAATATGATCGATAACGCCGGTATCCTGCAGAAAATTCTGGCCGAAGCGTTTACGCGCGCGATGTTGGGGTTTGCTCATGACGTATATTGTAACCCGGCTGTCTTAGAATGGGGTGGTTAGCCTGCATCCGGTGCGCACCGAATGTTGCAAGCGCATTACACCGCGCGCCCCTTTTGCTAGAATACGGCACACAACAGAGAACCGAATTCCACTTACTGGCCCCCACCCGATGTCTGTGCCCCAACATTTTCGCTTGATAGACGCTATGGCCCGCATGTCGCTGCGGGCGGACGCATCCCGCTATTTCTTCGGCTACTTGTGGTGGCTGTTGGAGCCGCTGCTGTTTGTGGGGGTTTTCTATGTGGTGTTCGACCTCATTCTCGACTCGAAGCGCGCGGACTTTCTGGTCTTCCTGATGTGCGGAAAACTGACGTTTATCTGGTTCTCCAAGTCGGTTAACCAGGCGTCCAACAGCATCATAACCAACAAGGGTCTGATCGGCAGAATCAACGTTTCCAAAACCCTTTTCCCGCTGGCGGTGATACAAGAGGGGCTTTACCGGCAGGTGGCCGTGTTTGCATTGCTGATCGGTTTTCTGCTTATCAAAGGGTACACAGCCTCCTGGGCCTGGCTATACCTGGTGCCCGTTATCCTGGTCAACTACCTGATGATTGTTGCCTGTGCATTTGTCGGGGCCTGTCTGGTCTGTATTGTACGTGATTTCAGTATGTTTATTTCGCTTGGCATGACGTTCCTGTTGTTTACGTCCGGTGTGTTCTGGGATGTGCGAGACCTGGGTGACCCCTACAAAACCGAGATGGTTCTGGCCGTGAATCCGCTTGCCTTTATGCTCGACGCCTACAGGCAGGTGTTGCTGCACGCGACGGCACCGGACTGGCTGCATCTGCTGCAGATTGCCGCAGGTTCGATAGTGGTGCTGGCTATTATGGTCATCGTGATGCAGCGGTTCAGCCAATATCTTGCCCTGCGGGCACTGTCCTGATGAGCGCAGGCAGTGGTGAGGTAATGCTGGCGATGGACCGCGTATCACTGAGCTACCACTCCGGGCGAAAATCGTTTGATCACGGCTCACATCATGTTCTCAATGAGGTCTCTCTGGAGGTCTATCAGGGAGAAACGCTGGGTATTATTGGCCGCAACGGGGTCGGTAAATCGACGCTGCTGCGCTTGATGGCCGGTATTCTTGCACCGACCAGCGGCAAGATTTACCGGCGTCCGGGGGCAACGGCCTCGCTGCTGACACTGGGTCTGGGCTTTCGCCCCGACCTGACTGGGCGCGACAATGCCCTGCTGGCAGCGATGCTGCAGGGCTCCACAGAAGAGCAGGCACGGGGGCATCTCGAAGAAATCAAGGAATTTTCGGAGCTGGGAGACTCCTTTGAGGAGCGGGTGAAAACCTATTCCTCTGGCATGCTGGCGCGACTGGGCTTCACCACGGCTCTGAAGACCCATGTGGATATCCTGCTGATTGACGAGGTGTTGAGCGTGGGTGATGCGCGGTTTCGGGCAAAGGCTGCCGCCGAGATGAAGAGCCGTATTCGCGGTGATCAGACGGTGGTTTTTGTGTCCCACACCGAGAGCCAGGTTCGCAATATCTGCACCCGTGCAGTGTGTCTGCACGAGGGTCGGGTTCTGGCGGAAGGTGACCCTGGCGAGGCTCTGTTGGCCTACGGGAAACTGTTGGCCTAGCGAAGACCTCCCCCGCTACTGTCGCGTTTACTCTGCTGAGTGACCGGCGCTCATGGCGATGGCGTGTAACAGGGCCTGCTTCAGGCTGCCGGCATCGGCGTGACCGCTGCCGGCCAGATCAAGGGCGGTGCCGTGGTCTACCGAAGTGCGAATTATTGGTAGCCCCAGGGTTATGTTTATCGCGTCTCCAAAACCTGAATATTTCAGCACTGGCAGCCCCTGATCGTGGTACATGGCGAGAACCACATCGCACTGCTCCAGCACTTTGGGATTAAACGCGGTATCTGCAGGCAGTGGACCTAGCAGATGCATGCCCTCACTGCGCAACGCTTCGAGTTCGGGGATGATAATGTCGATTTCCTCCCGCCCCATATGGCCGCCTTCACCTGCATGAGGGTTCAGTCCGAGCACTGCGATTCGGGGGCTGGTAATGCCGAACCTATCGGTCAGGTCTTTCGTCAGTATATGCAGCGTCTCGTGCAACAGGGGTCGGGTGATTGCCGCAGCCACCGCGGCCAGCGGCAAATGGGTTGTCGCCAGAGCAACGCGCAGGGAGGGGGTGGCGAGCATCATTACCACCCGTGCGCTGCCTGTGGCCCGCGCGAGAAACTCCGTGTGGCCACTAAAGGGAATTCCCGCGTCATTGATGACGGACTTTTGCACCGGAGCGGTGACCAGGGCATCGGCCTTTCCTTGCAAGCAGGCATTTACCGCCTGCTGCAGGGTTTCGATTACGTAGCGTGCGTTGCGAGGGTCCAGCTGGCCGGGTTGGCTGTGACAGGCCAGTGCCACCGGGATTACGCTGAGATGTCCGGGCCGATGCAACTGCGGAGCACTGTTCAGATTCAGGGTTTCCAGAGTGATTGCTATGCCGAGCTGGTCGGCACGTTCGCGAAGTAGCTCGGGGTCGGCAATGGCGACAAGCTCAGCCTGCCAGCTTTGCTGTGCGGCGGCCAGTACGATGTCTGGCCCAATTCCCGCCGGCTCTCCCGGGGTAAGTGCTATCCTGGGGCAGGCCACTGATTACTTGATATCCACGAACGCTTCGTCGCGGATCTGCTGCAGCCAGGCGTCCAGTTCTTCCTGGTATTTGCGATTGTGCAGGAAGTCAGCCGCCTTTTGACGCACAGCCTCAGAGGTCATGTCCTGTTCACGCCGACCTTCCACCAGTAGGATATGCCAGCCGAATTGAGTGCGAATGGGTTCAGATATCTCGCCCACTGCAGTTGCATCCATTGCCGTTTGGAATTCCGGCACCATCTGGCCGGGGCTGGTCCAGCCCAGCTCACCGCCTTCTTGTGCCGAGCCAATGTCCTCGGAATATTCCCGTGCCAGCTCGCTGAAATCTTCTCCCGCTTCGGCGCGTACGCGCAGGCTGGCAACCAGTTCCTGAGCCTGTTCATCCGTCAGAATTTCGGAGGGTTTCACCAGGATATGGCGCACCTCGGTCTGGGCTACGATTTGCTCACCGCCTCGCAGGTCCTGCATGTAGATGATATGGAACCCGCTGGGGCTGCGTATAGGGTCTGACGTTGCGCCCTTGGGGAGGGTGGGCGCGATGTCTGAAAACAGCGAAGGCAGATCCTCAGTCTTGCGCCAGCCGAGGTCGCCGCCGGTGAATCGATACTTGCCGCTGCTGGCGCGCAGTACATCTTCAAAGGCCTGGCCGCCGCGAATTTTCTTGAGAACCTGCTCCACATGCGCCCTGGCTGCAGCCTCCTCAGCAGGGCTGGCATCCGGGGCTACCGCCAATAAGCCGTGTATCAGGTGGTATTCAGACTGCGTCAGTTTCTTGCCGTCCTCTGTGGCCAGGAAGTTGTCCACTTCCTTAGGCGTGATTTGTATGCGCTGGTTCACATTGCCGCCTTGAACGCGTTGGATAATCATTTCCCGGCGAACCTGTTCGCGCATCAGCGGATACGACTGGCCCTGCTGCTCCAACGCTGCGATAAAGTCTTCCTGGGACATGCGGTTCTGCGCGGCGATATTCTGAATGGCTGCGTTGAGCTGGGCGTCGGAAATTCGCACGCCGACGCGCAGGCCTTTTTGCAGCTGGATACTCTCGAGTATGAGTCGGTCCAGGGTCTCGCGTATCAGAGTGTCTTCCGGTGGCAATTCCATGCCCCGCGAATTCAGGCTCTCCTTCAATGCCTCTATGCGTTCGCGCAGCTCGCTGGCCATGATGATGTCATCGTCGACAATGGCGACGACCTGATCCACCAACTCGGTGGCAGCGCGCACGCCCGGGGCCATGACAAGTGATACAGCCAGGCTGGCTGCGACAAGTAAGTTCCTAATATTCACTCTCTTGGTAACCTCTGATCATATCCTCTAGCACCGTGGGAATACGGCTACCGAAGCCGCCCATGCCCTTGAGGACGAATTGTACCTGCGTCGTGTATTCCTGTTGCAGGTCTGGGTTGCTGAAGTCTGTAAAAAACTCCGATGTATCGTTGTCGTAATACCGCAAGTGCATCAGGCGCACGATCCAGCAGCAGTTCTCGTACTCAATCCCGGCCATTTGTTCGATAGCGGTGTTATCGATAATACTGTAGTTGACCGCGCCAAATAGCCGCCAGTTCGTGTCCAGTGGCAGGAACGTGGACGCCGTTACCTGTTCGGTCTCCGCTCGCAAAGTGTTACTTTGCAGCGGCCGGTTATAGGCATAGCCAAGATTGAAAATAGCGCCGTTGTTCATGGTGTAACCGGCGATGGCGTTACCGGAATTCACATCTCCGCTGTGCGGGTCGTACACAATATCTGTGCGCAAGGAGAGGTGCTTGTTGGGGGTGAAGGACAGGTCGCCGGCTATTTCCGAGCTGGATTCATCCAGTGGAGCGGCTCCGGGCACGAGCCGTACCTTGCGATCACTGAAATACACTATCTGGCCTATGCTTGCCCCCAGCAATTTTTGGCCACTGCTGGAATCGATAAACTGTGTACTTACACCCAGGGACAGCCGGTTGGCATCGTCTATTCTATCGTGGCCGGAAAAACGGGTATCCCGGAACAGTTGATTGTAGGAGAACGTGAGTTCCGCGCTGTCGAAGTCGGGCTGATCATTCTGGTTTTTGTAGCTCGAATATAGATAGTAGAGCCGGGGTTCAAGTGTTTGCAGCATGTTTTCGCCGGCAAAGCTGGTTTCCCTTTCGAAATACAGGCCGCCATCCAGGCTGGCCATAGCTGAACCTGTGCCGGGGCTGCTGTCGGTAAACAATTCGGCCTCGCTTAGTTCGTAGTTCAGCTGGCGGTATTTTGCGGTGGGCTTGAGAAAGCCATAGGCCCAGTTCATCGGGTAGGCTGCACCGGCTTCGGAGTAAACCCTCTCGCCGGTGACCACATCCTCATCAGCGCCGAAATTGGAGTACTGCGTCAACAGGATGGGCTGTATTTCGAAGGGCGTGCCGCTGCTGCGGTACTGGATTGTCAGCTGGGGCAACTTCTTGTACACGTCGTTAATATCATCCGCCAGAGACTGGTATTGCTCCACGCTCAGGTTGACCAGCCAGTCGTCGCCCAGGTAATCCATGGACGCCATTTGCAGCAAGCTGGTACGGCGCTGGGCAGTGAGGCTGGAGGTCTCCAGATCTTTCATGTAGTCAACATCGCTGGCTTTGCTGTAGTCAATATGCGAGCGCCAGCGCTGGTCCAGCAGGCCGTTCTGCCTGACGACACCCAGCCATCTATCGTTACTTTTGCCGGACGGAATATTGTCCTTGTAGGCCTTGTCACTGTTCATATAGGTGCCGCCGACAGTCCAGTATCCCAGGTACTTGTTCAGGTAGCGGGTTTTGAGTTCGTGGTTGAGGCCCCGGTCCTGGATGTAGCGGGGGGAATACAGTGCGTCGTAGTTGGGGGCGAGATTGAAGTAGATCGGCGCGGTGATGTCGAGGCCGCCGGTGCTGTCGTTGCCAAAATCTGGCCACAACAGGCCGGTGCGACGGCGGTCATCCAGTGGAAACTGCAGCCACGGCGTGTAAAACACCGGTACTCCGGCGATATCCAGTGTCGCGTTGCGGGCGACACCTAGGCCCTCATCCGTATCCAGGTCTATGGTCTCGGCGCGAATCTGCCAGTCTTCTTCACCCGGAGCACAATAGGTGAAATTGCCGTTGTGTACGTGGATCAACCCTTCTGAATCGCGTTCCAACAGGTCTGCATTGCCTTGCAAGTGGTCGGCGTGAATCACGAATTGGGCGTTATCCAATGACGCTTCACCGCTGTCAGTCAGGATGTCGGCGCGGGACCCCTGTAACAGTAGCCCCGGTTCGCGCAGGGTGACGTTGCCGACCAGCGTGGCCTCGTGGGTATCCTCATTGATGGTGGCGGAATCACCCCTGAACTGGCGGTACCCCTGGGTCACACTCACGCCACCGGTAAACATCACGGTGTCGCCCTTTAACTCGGTGCTGTTGGCCCAGGCCTCGATATTCGCATCGTTAGGGTCGGCATTGCGGTCGGCATCTTCAAGCGGGTCAATATAGCGGCCACCGCACAGTTCACATGCAAGATCGCGCAGGCCAAGCGGGACCTCGGTCTCCGGTGCCCAGTCCAGTGCAAAGGACATTGGCAGTGGCTGCTGCTGGCCCGCCTCAGTTTTTGCCGCAGCGCTGGGTGTCGTCGCATCGGGAGCGGCGGCAGTAGTGGGCGAGAGTGCTTCGGCCCGTGGGGCTTCGGTAACGGGCGTGACAATAGCGGGCGCATTAGCGGCAGCGGGCTTAGTAACCTGTGCTGATGCCCCAGCTGCGGCTGCCGGTGTCGCGGCGGGCGGAACAGCAGCCGGCTTGGCTTTGGCGGGAGGTGGGGGTGGTGTAACCCCGGGCTCACCGTAGACGCAATCCCATCCGTCGCCGGTTTCATTGGCGGTGCAGGACTTATGCTTGGTATTCTTCGCCTGAAGAGGGAGCGATATCGCTAAACTGGTCAACAGGGCCAGCGCAGGTAAGGTAAATCGCAACCGGCGGGCGTGTAGTCTGGAAAAGTCAGATATCATTCAAATCAGAGCATGTGCGCGGAGTAAACGCGGATTCTAAAGCATCCCCCCGCCCTTGTCCGTCAATTATTCGAATCTGGAGATTAGAGTGACTTCCCGGCCTCCGCCAAGTGAACTTTTGAACTGGGCGCTGACAGTGCTTGCGCCCGCCGTCAGCGGCTCCCCACCCGAACTGGCAGTGGTGGCGGGCGATGCAAGCAACCGGCGGTATTTTCGCGCCGAGATAGGAGGTGTCAGCCGTATTCTGGTGGATGCGCCCCCCACGACGGAGAAAAATGAGGCGTTTCTGGCAATCCGCGACCTGCTGGCTGGCGCAGATGTAAGGGTTCCGGCTGTGGAAGCGGCTGATCTGGGGCGCGGCTATCTGATTCTTGAAGACCTGGGGAGTCGCCTTCTTCTCAAGGAGCTGGGTACAGACACGGCCGATGAGCATTACCGCACAGCCATGGGGGTGCTGCTGCACATGGCGGAAGTTGATGCCAACACAATCCACCTCGATAGTTATGAAGAGACTCTGCTCGCCGAGGAGCTGGGGCGTTTTCCGGCGTGGTTTGCTGAATCTCTTTTGGGTCAGACAGTGGATGACGGCGAACGGATCCTGTTGCAAGCATGCTTCGACAGGTTGATTGCCAATGCACTGGAGCAACCCCAGGTGTTGGTGCACCGGGATTTTCACAGTCGCAACCTGATGCCACAGGCAGACGGCAGCTTCGGCGTCATAGACTTTCAGGATGCGGTGCTGGGCCCGGTAACCTACGATCTGGCCTCACTGTTGCGCGACTGCTACATCAAGTGGCCGGAGCAACGGGTTCAGAGCTGGGCTCTGGCCCACCGGGACAGGCTGGCAGCGGGGGGGCTGCCCGGGGGGGAGGCAGATGACGAGACCTTCCTGCGCTGGTTTGACCTCATGGGCTTGCAGCGACACATAAAAGTGCTGGGTACTTTCGCCCGGCTGTCCCTGCGCGATGAAAAATCGGCCTATCTCGACGACCTGCCACTGGTGATCCGCTATGTGTTGGAGATAGCGGGTAAGTATGCGGAGAGTGAGCCTTATATCGCTGCATTCCACCGCTGGTTTGAGAGCAAACTCTCGCCGGTGATCGCCCGCCAGAACTGGAGTGGCTCGCGGTGAAAGCCATGATTCTTGCCGCCGGCGTGGGCGAGCGCATGCGTCCCCTGACCAGCCATACCCCCAAACCCATGCTGCAGGTTGATGGTGAGCCCCTCATTGCCCACCACTTGCGGCGCCTGGCAGAGGCGGGCTTCAGCGACGTTGTTATCAACGTATCCCACCTCGCCGAACAGATCATCGACTACTGCGATAACGGCAGCCGCTGGGGCCTGGCCATAAAATACTCGCCCGAACCCGAACCACTGGAAACCGCCGGCGGCATCCTCAATGCCTTGCCCTTACTGGGCGATCAACCATTTCTGGTAGTCAACGGCGACGTCTGGATTGACTACCCATTCGAACAGCTATTGAATTTCACCCCCCCAGAACCCGAATCCGCCCACCTGGTGATGGTAGGCAACCCACCGCAACACCCCGAGGGCGACTTTATCCTGGATGAGCAGGGTTGGGTGCGAGAGCGGCCAGCCGGCGCCACCGGCCTGACCTACGCCGGTGTAGGTGTATACGCGCCACATTTCTTCGCCGGGACAAAACCGGGAAAAATGGCACTGCGACCCCTGCTGGATGCAGCGATCAGCAGAGGCTGCCTCAGCGGGGAGTACTATTCCGGCCATTGGGAGGATGTAGGCACTCCCGAGCGGCTGGAAGCGCTGGATGCCGCGCTGCGGTTGTAGAGTGGCTTACAAAAATAGCCCCAAAAACATGTCCTAAGTCTGGCAGCGTCCGTCTATGCCCGGTTTGGCACCGGTCTACGGGGCTAAGAACGAAGCTATCGACCTATTATCTTTTTCACCAAGCCAAGAAGCCGTTAGAATACGCGCCTAATTACCGACGGAGCCCACCATGCCCGACTACCAGATCGCCCCCTCCATCCTCTCCGCCAACTTCGCCCGCCTCGGCGAAGAAGTGGATGCCGTGCTGGCCGCAGGCGCCGATATCGTTCATTTCGATGTCATGGACAATCACTACGTACCCAACCTCACAATCGGGCCCATGGTATGTACCGCACTGCGCAAGCACGGCGTGACCGCACCTATTGATGTGCACCTGATGGTCAGCCCCGTCGACCAGATGATAGGCGACTTTGCCGCCGCCGGCGCCAGTTACATAACCTTTCACCCCGATGCCTCCACCCATGTAGACCGTTCCCTGCAAATGATACGGGATGCCGGCTGTAAATCGGGTCTGGTATTCAACCCCCACCTGGGCCTGGAAGCGCTGAAGTATGTGCTGGACAAGGTGGACATGGTATTGCTGATGTCGGTCAATCCGGGCTTTGGCGGCCAGTCCTTTATTCCCTCTACCCTGGACAAGCTGCGTGAAGCGCGGGCCCTTATTGATGCGTCGGGATACGCTATTCGCCTGGAAGTCGACGGTGGTGTCACGCCGGAAAATATCGCTGAAATTGCGGCGGCCGGTGCCGATACCTTCGTCGCTGGTTCAGCTATCTTTAACCAGCCGGATTATGCAACAGTGATATCCGAGATGCGGGCGCAGTTGGCTTCGGTTTGACAGCCTGTTTCCCAAGCTGCGACCGCCATGTACAATAAACCCTCCCCGATTCCTGGAGAATGCTGTGCAAACAGCAGTGCGTAACAGCATCGAATTGCTTTCGATGCGCGAGGTCACCTGCTGGCGATGGTAGCCAGGGCATTGCCACGACCTGATTACACACGTTAACGCTCCGAGGATACCCCATGAATTCGCAAGATTTTGCCGCGCTGGCGGCAGACTACAACCGTATACCGGTCAGCACTGAAGTGCTGGCTGATCTGGAAACCCCCATCAGCAGCTACCGTAAGCTGGCAGAGGGCCCCTACTCTTATTTCTTCGAGTCGGTGCAGGGTGGCGAAAAGTGGGGTCGCTATTCCATTATCGGGCTGCCCTGCAGGACGGTACTGAAAGTATTCGGGCACGAGGCTCAGGTATGGGTTGACGGTGTGTTGTCCGAGCAGCAGGCGGTCGAGGACCCACTGGCCTTCGCCGAGGAATTTCAGCACCGCTATCGTACGGCACCGGCGGCGGGGCTGCCGGTTTTTCACGGCGGCCTGGTGGGCTACTTCGCCTACGATACCGTGCGCTATGTTGAGCCTCGGCTCGCTGCCAGTACGCCTCCCGATAGTCTGGGTACGCCGGACATTCTGCTGATGGTGTCCGAGGAAGTATTGGTTTTCGACAATCTGGCAGGCACTATTCGCCTTATCGTAAACGCCGACCCCAGCGTGGAAAATGCTTTCGAGTGGTCCCGGCAACGCTTACAGGAACTGGTGGCGCGGTTGCCGCAGCCGATGACCCCTCTGCCGGAAGTCCGGCTGAACGTAACGAACAATACAGACCTGGAGCTGCAGGCCGAGTCGGATTTTACCCAGGAGCAGTACGAGGCGGCGGTGGACCGGGTGAAAGAATATGTATTGGCGGGTGACGTGATGCAGGTGGTGCCGTCCCGGCGCATGAGCCTTCCCTTCGATGCGCCGCCCCTGAACCTCTATCGCGCTTTGCGCAATCTCAATCCCTCGCCCTATATGTACTTCCTGGATCTGGAAGATTTCCATATCGTCGGCTCTTCCCCCGAAATTCTGGCCCGGCTGGAGAAGGGGGTGGTAACGGTACGCCCCATTGCAGGCACGCGTCGTCGTGGGCGTACGGAAGCTGAAGATGTGGCGCTGCAGGAAGAACTGCTGGCGGACCCCAAGGAAATTGCCGAGCACCTGATGCTGATTGATCTGGGGCGCAACGATGTGGGCCGCATTGCCGAGATAGGGTCGGTGCAACTGTCAGACAAGATGGTGGTAGAGCGCTATTCTCATGTCATGCACATTGTGTCTAATGTTACCGGCATGCTGAAGGCGGGAAAAAGCGCCATCGATGTGCTGCGGGCCACCCTGCCGGCCGGCACACTCAGCGGGGCGCCGAAGGTGCGCGCCATGGAAATTATTGATGAGTTGGAACCCGTCAAGCGCGGCGTATACGGTGGCGCCGTCGGCTATATTTCCTGGGCCGGGGATATGGATACTGCGATTGCCATCCGCACAGCGGTGATCAAGGATGGCCGGCTCTATGTGCAGGCAGGGGGTGGCGTGGTGGCTGATTCCGTGCCGCGTCTCGAGTGGAAGGAAACCCAGAATAAGGCGCGGGCGGTATTCCGGGCGGCGTCGATGGCCCTCGGAGAGGAGGGCGCGTCATGCTGCTGATGATCGATAACTACGAAAAGCGTCTACTGGTTTCCATTGTCGTCCATTGGGTATTTGTAACTCCATGATTTATAATGGCATCATGTCCATTACCGTCTAACGACTACTAGACCAAGCCACCGCAAAAGTGTATAACAAAGTGTATAACGGCACTACCGGAGGGCGTTATACACATGGCTCGTAATCTCCTCACTGTTCGCAAGATCGAAACGGCTAAACCTGAACCCAAGCCCTATATGCTGCGGGATGGCGGCAGTCTGTTTCTGCGTGTCCAGCCCAATGGCAGCAAACTGTGGTGGTACCGTTATCGGCTTGGCCAGTCGCAGCAAAACTTCTCTATTGGCGTTTTCCCCAACGTATCCTTGGAGGCTGCTCGAAAAGAGCGGGACTGGGCTCGCAGCATGGTCCGTGAGGGGCGTGACCCGTTGCTGGAGAAGCGGGTCAAGGTAGCGGAGCAAATCGACCAGAATGAATATACCTTTGAAACCGTGGCGCGCCGCTGGATGGATATCAATGTTCAGTGGAGCGACTACTACGCCAGTCAGGTCAGGGGGTACCTCGAGAAGGATGTTTTTCCAAAGATTGGTAAGCTGCCTTTCGCGGCAATCAAGACCTCGCACCTGAGGCCAATTCTGCAGACAGTCGTTGATCGTGGGGCGCCGACAGTTGCGATTCTGATCAGGCAGTGGTGCGGGCAGATCTTTGCCTACGCATCGGCGGAGGGGCTTTGCGAAGCTGACCCTACGGCGCTGTTGAAGCGGTCAGTGAAACGGCCCAGGGTCAGGCACAACCCGCCCCTGGCCTGGAATGAGCTGGGGGACTTTCTCAATCGCCTGGATGCTGACGGCGGCTATCGAACCACGGTACTGGCGCTGCGCCTGATTGCGCTGACTTTTGTGCGCACAGTGGAGCTGCGCAAGGCGACATGGGCAGAGTTCGACCTGGATAATGCGGTTTGGACCATCCCCGCAGCTCGCATGAAGATGCGTCAGCCTCATATCGTGCCGCTCTCGAAGCAAGTGATGACGTCTCTTGATGAGTTGCGCAAGCTCACCGGAGGTGGCGATTACCTGTTCCCGAGCTATCGCAAGCCCGGTCAGGTGATGTCTGCTACCACGCTGAACAAGGCGTTGGAGCGTATGGGCTACCTTGGCCGGTTTTCTTCACACGGTTTCCGCTCTACGGCCACGACGCTGCTTGGCCTGCTGAGCTACCCGGAAAACCGGGTCGACCTCCAGTTAGCGCACTCCAAGCGGAAAAAGGATTCATCTCGGGCACCGTACGACCACACCAAGTACATCTCTTCCCGGAAAATCATCATGCAGGACTGGGCAGATATCCTTGATGCCCTGGCCAGCCGTGATTCCATGGACAAAGTGATGGAGGCCTTTGGTCCTCTGTCCGAGCGCCGCACGGCTTTGCTGAAGGTGGCTGAGCGAGAATGAATGACTTTAGGATTAACTGATTGGAGCGTTGAAATGAGTGGGGGTTGCTGCGATGTGGACACTGTCGATCAACTGGCCAATGGCAAAAGAAGAAAGACGCTGTATGCGGTGCTGGCTATCAATCTGTTGATGTTTGTCATTGAGCTTGGCACGGGTCTCTGGGCAGATTCAAAAGCCTTGGTGGCGGACTCGGCGGACAATCTAGGAGACAGCCTGGTTTATGCCATGAGCTTGTACGTAGTGGCGCGCAGCGTACGCTGGCGGGCCGGTGCCGCCCTTGTCAAGGGGCTGATTCAACTCGCCTTCGGGCTTGGCATCGTGATCAGTATCGTGGTCAGCCTATTGGGAAGCCCCCAACCCATTGGCGTTGCCATGGTGTCAGTTGCGGCCATCGCTCTGATCGGCAATGTTGTCTGTCTCGGGTTGTTGATGAAGCATCGTAACGAAGACATCAACATGCGCTCGGTCTGGTTGTGTTCACGGAACGATGTCGTAGGCAACCTGGGCGTCATTATCTCCGGCGGACTGGTCATGCTCCTCGACTCCTTCTGGCCTGACATCATTGTCGCCAGTGTGGTGGCTCTGGTGTTTTTGCATACTGCTTACCAAGTGCTTCGAGACGCCAGTCGGGCCTGGAGGAATCACGCATAAAACCGATCCGCTGGTGCAGTGACTGAATAGTGAGCATTGATGTACTGCCGCCTGGATTGATTGATCAGGCCTGACAGTATCAGCTGTCTTTGATCAGGTGACCCGGAACCCACCGCAGATAGACAAGCATCCCGAACAACTCCACCAGGGATTGGAAAACAATCACCACAACGGCGGCACTCCAGGCATCCGGCAATGACAGTGCCAGCGGCAGCATGACAAAGGAGTTGCGGGTACCGAGGCTGAAAACCAGCGTACGACCCGCCGGCGGCGCCAGCCGGAATAGCCGACTAAGGTATTTACCGATCAGCGCTGCGGCCACCAAATAGAGTGCGAACACCAGCAGCACTGTCCACAACAGCTTGCCCTGTTCAACCACCAGGCTGACCTGAGAGCCGGCAATCAGAAATACCACCAGCGCGAGCAGTGGCACCGGCAGCCAGCCAAGTCCGCTGACAAAGTTGTTGACTGGCAGGTGCCTCTCCGCCAGCCGCTCGGTCAACCAGGCGAACACCAGAGGCGTAAAGATCAAACCGAAGAATGCCGGCACCAGATGGCTGCCGAGGGCGAGTTCGATGGCCAGATCACCCACAAACAGCCAGAGATATACCGGCAGCAATAGCAGTTGGGCAATCAGCAGCACAGGCGCGGCGGCGATGGCGCGGGCGCTGTCGCCACGGCCCAGATGGGTAAAGCTGATAAACCAGTCAGTGCAGGGCATCAGCAGTACCAGCAGCACCCCGAGCCGAATGGCCGGATCGTCCGACAGCAGTGGCAGCAATCCGGCAATGACCAACGGCACCAGCACAAAATTGCCTAGCAGCAGCGCCGTGAGAAACCGGCGGTCGCGCCAGCCATCCGCCAGGTGAATCAGTGGCACCTGGGTAAAGGTGGTGTACAGCAGTGCCCCAAGCACCGGCCACAGCAGCGCCTCCCACAGGTGGCTGTGCTCTGGGATAATACTCCCTGTAAGCAGGCCGGCTATGATGGCGATCAGATAAATCCAGACCTGGTGTTGCTCCAGTTTTTGCCGCATGGCAGCTTCTCCCGTTGGCACTGAGTATCCAGCAAGGCCCATTAAATTCCCATGCCAGCGCCAGCTCCCAGCAGGGTCGCAATGCCGAGCAGTGCAAAAATGCCTGCCGCGATTGAGTGCACCACTTTCATGGGTATGCGTGAGGCTAATTTATCGCCCACAAAAACCGCCGGTACATCCGCTATCAGCATGCCCAGGGTAGTGCCGATCACCACTATGACGGGCATCGCGTAATGGGCCGCCATGGCGACTGTGGCGATCTGGGTTTTATCGCCCATCTCGGCCAGAAAGAATGTTATCAATGTGGCCCCGAAAACACCGAAGCGCCTGGCTACATTGGTTTCTTCTTCCTCGATTTTATCTGGAATCATCGTCCAGATCGCCATGCCAATGAACGACAGGCCCAGCACCCAGCGCATGATCCCCGGGTTCATGGTGGCGGTAATCCAGGCGCCTAGAGCGCCCGCAAGACCATGGTTGACGACGGTGGCAACCAGAATGCCGAGGATAATGGGAATGGGTTTCTTGAAGCGGGCGGCGAGTATGAAAGCCAGAAGCTGGGTTTTGTCGCCAATTTCAGCGAGTGCCACAACACCGGTTGAGACGAGAAGCGGTTCCATATATGAATTCCCAGGCCGGACAAAGACGAATGACCAAGACACATCCCCGGCCTAGTCGGAGGCATCTTGGTCAAAGGTCTTGCCAGGTATGGGAACTGCTTACGCCATGGCCTGTGGGCCAAGTGTGTTGACGTAAGCCTCTTCGAGACGAAGAGCGGCTACTCCCCAATGACCGCTAAAGTCTAATGCAAGATAGCTTGAAGATCTAGAATGATGACAAAGAACAACCATACGCAGGGTCACACAGAGCACAGGTTGGCGAGGGGGGGGCGGCGGCTCATCCAGAGAGGCGGGCCATGTGCGAACGGTCTTACTGGGATGGTTTGTATTAGTTCAGACCAGATCTGACACCTGCTCTTGAAAAAGAGAGGGTTACCGGTTTTGATGAAGGTGACGAAACCTGAAATCAAACCCATAAGAGGTAACCCTCATGATCCATAGTAATCAGAAAATCATCAAACACAAAGTAGGCCTGCTGAATCTCGCCGAGGAACTGGGCAACGTCTCCAAGGCGTGCAAGATGATGGGCGTATCCCGCGATACGTTTTATCGGTATCAGGAGGCGGTCAATGACGGCGGTATAGAATCGCTGCTTGATCAAAGCCGACGCGTTCCCAATCCCAAGAATCGAGTTGATCCGTCCATTGAAGCGGCTGTCGTTGCCTATGCCACGGATGAGCCAGCTCACGGACAGGTGCGTGTATCGAACGAGTTGCGAAAACGTGGCGTGTTTGTCTCCCCCAGCGGGGTTCGCTCCATCTGGCTGCGCCATGGGCTGGCCAGCTTCAAGGAACGTCTCAAAGCCCTTGAGGCGAAAGTGGCAGAGGAAGGCATCATCCTCACGGAAAGCCAGGTTCAAGCGCTGGAGCGCAAGAAGCTGGACGATGAGGTCTGTGGTGAGATTGATACCGCGCACCCCGGCTACCTGGGCTCGCAGGATACGTTCTATGTGGGGACGTTTAAGGGCGTTGGCCGGGTGTACCAGCAGACCTATGTGGACACCTACGCCAAGGTGGCGCACTGCAAGCTCTACACGACGAAGACTCCGATTACGGCAGCAGACCTGCTCAATGATCGTGTGTTGCCATTTTATGCGGAGCAGGAACTGCCGGTGCTGCGGATTCTGACGGATCGTGGCACAGAGTACTGTGGTGTGCTGGACAAGCATGATTACCAGCTTTACCTGGCGATCAATGACATTGAACACACACGGACCAAGGCTCGGCACCCACAAACCAATGGTATCTGTGAGCGCTTCCACAAGACCATATTGCAGGAGTTCTACCAGCCGACGTTCCGGCGAAAGCTCTACAGCACGCTGGCGGAGTTACAGGCCGATCTGGACATCTGGCTGGATTACTACAACAATGAACGCACGCATCAAGGCAAAATGTGCTGTGGCAGGACGCCGATGGCAACACTACTTGATGGCAAAAAGATCTGGCAGGAAAAATTCATAAACTGAATGTGACCTGACAGACACCTTCTGAAAAATCGGTAACTGTCAGATCAGGTCTGAATTACTACAGATGGTTAAAAGCCAATCACCTGCCCATGTGTCTAATTAACCTCCTCGCGGCTATTTTTTCGTCACGATCAGGGTACTGGTGTGTTTACTTTACCATCTTGGGCGCAAGATCAAGAGAACGTTCTGCCCCTGGATCTGTGCTAAGATTTTTCTCTGTTTCAAAAACCAAGGAGTAGCGCCATGAAACTGCGCCATATGCTGTTCGCGTCCATCAGTATCACGGCGCTTGCCGGTTGTGCCAGTGAGGAAACCACACAGTGCACGACAGAGCCGCGTTCGGCCTGGCAGGATGCCGACGCGTTCCAACAGAATCTGATCGATCAGGGCTACAGAATCAACGAGTTCAAGGTCACCGAAGGCAGCTGCTACGAGATCTACGGCTTCGACGCTGACGAGACCAAGGTGGAGATCTATTTCAACCCGGTCGACGGCAGCATCGTCAAGCGCGAGGAAGGCTGACGCCTTGAGCCGGCCGGCGTCCATCGTGATCTGGGATCCCGTGGTGCGGATGTTCCACTGGACGTTGGCCGCCATCGTCCTGGCCAATTACTGGCTGACCGATTCCGGGGAGGACATCCATACCTGGCTCGGTTATGCGGCTGCGGCAGCCGTGCTGCTCCGCGTGGGCTGGGGCTTTTTCGGTGGCAAGCATGCGCGCTTCGCCGACTTCCCGATCAGCCTTGCTCGCATTCGCGAGCACTTTCGAGAGCTAGATGCACGAAGCCTCCCAGCAGACTCCGGTCACAACCCGCTCGGCGCGATCATGATCTACCTGATGTTCCTTCTGGTGCTTGTGCTCGTGTGCACGGGATGGCTGCACGAGGAAGTCGATGCCCTGTACGGCAACGACCTGCTACAGCGGGTGCATACTTACGCGGCGCACGCCTTGTGGGCAGGTGCCCTCATACATGTGGCGGCCGTCTTCATCATGCAATACGTTGGCCGCATCGAACTGGTACGTCCGATGATTACCGGGCGGCGTCGGATACGACGCTAATGTAAGCCTCTTCGAGACGAAGAGCGGCTACTCCCCAATGACCGCTAAAGTCTAACGCAAGGTGGTTTTATCGAGCGGTTCCCACTACTCCGATCTGATTATCGGCACCATGGCGGGCTTGATCGTTATGAGCGGTGCACGGCGCATTCTGGCGCTTCAGGACTGATCCGTCTCACGACTCTGAACTTCACGCCCCAGCGTCAATGGGAATGCTTTTGTTGTTGTTCGTGATGCCCGTAGACAGCCGCGCCGTTATGGGCGTGTTGCGGGTGTTCGAACTCCAGCGTGGAATGGCCAATACCGAAACGCTCAGTCAGGATCGCCTTGATCTCGGCCTTGATCGCCTCGATACGGGTCCAGCCCTGCTCGGTCAGTACCACATGGGCATCCAGAGCCGGGATGTTCTCCTCCATCTGCCAGAAGTGCACATGATGTAATTCAGTTACTCCGGCAACGGCTTGCACGGCCTCAATCACCGCCTGACCGTCCACATCAGGGGGACTCCCGAGCATCAGGGTACGCACCGGCGTACCGATCTCGGTGACGGCGAGATAAAGAACGTAGAGCGCGATACCGATGGTAATGGCCGGATCGACCCACTTCATGTCGTAGAGAATAATGAGCGTACCGGCCACCACCACCGCAACCGAAGCCAGTGCGTCCGACAGGTTGTGCAGGAACAGGGCGCGGATATTCACACTGCCCTTCTGCATGGAGTAGGTAAGCAGCGCCGTCAGTGTATCCACGACCAGTGCCACGCCACCGACAATCACCACCATCCAGCCGGCGACCTCGGGCGGATTGATCAGCCGCATCCCGCCCTCGTAAATAAGGTAGAGTCCGATCATGATCAAGGTGGTGTAATTGATGAGCGCCGCCACCACTTCGATGCGCCCGTAGCCGAAGGTCATGCGCGAATCGGCGGGGAGGCGTGCGATCTTGCGGGCGGCGAAGGCAATGACCAGTGAGGCCATGTCCGAAAAGTTGTGCAGTGCGTCGGCAATTAGTGCCAGGCTGCCCGCCAGAATGCCGCCGACGATCTGCGCGACGGTCAATATCCCGTTGGCCCAGATGGCGATGGCGACACGGCGATCGCCGCTTTCCATGTCTAGACGACCGTGATCCTGATGGTCATGAGTCATTATCAGTCCTCCAAGTGCTCGATTACGGCTTTACGTTTGCCCGCTCAAAGCAACAGCTCGACACCAAACCGACGGGTTATCAGGGCAAGAATCCCGAAGCAGACGACAGTGCCGGCACAGCTGAGGGCCAGTGCCGGCCAGAACCCCAACCGGGCCAGCAATGCCGGAAACACCAGGAACATCGGCAGCGTCGGAATCACGTACCAGAAGGTGTACCAGGCATGTTTGGCCAGTTTTTCCGGGGGTTGATGTTCGACTTGCATCCAGATCAACACCAGGATGGTAACCAGAGGCAATGCCGCCACCAACGCGCCCAGTCTGTCGCTGCGTTTGGCGATTTCCGATACCACAACCACCAGGGTGGCGGTGATCAGGTATTTAGTGATGAGCCAGTGCATTGTTTTCCCTCCTTCCGATTATGGAGACATAGTAGCTATGGCCTGACATGCTTCAATAATTCCGACAGGTAGATTTCCGCCTCCTCTCGGGTCGCGAAAGGCCCGACATTGCCACCTTCACGGGTCAGGAAATACCAATTGCCGTTAATACAATGGATACGGTGTGCCCGGAAATGAATCGAATCATCGGCATCGCCTTTCCGGCGTGAGGGGGCATCATGGGGTGTGTCATCATCAGAATCACTCATATTGAATACCTCGGTTATCCAGGCCACGGCGACATCCAGCCGCCGTGACCAGACGATCAAGCCTAATCAGCCGGCATCAGTGCTAGGTGAGGAGCCACCGCCGTTACCGTCTTTCCGGTGCAGCAGGGCGTAGAGCACTGGCAACACGAACAGCGTCAGCAGGGTGGACGAAATAATCCCGCCGATCACCACCGTGGCCAGCGGTCGCTGTACCTCCGCCCCCGTGCCGGTATTCAACGCCATGGGCACAAAACCGAGGCTGGCCACCAGGGCGGTCATCATTACCGGCCGCAACCGGGTCAATGCGCCCTCCACCACTGCGATTATCAGATCGCCTTGTTGGTGCCACAGATCGCGGATAAAGGCCACCATCACCAGGCCGTTAAGTACCGCCACCCCCGACAAGGCAATAAAGCCCACACCGGCGGAAATGGATAGCGGCATATCCCGCAGCCACAGCATCAGCACGCCCCCGGTGAGCGCCAGGGGTACGCCGCTGAAGATAATCAGTGCATCCTTGAGGGAGCCAAAGGCCATTACCAGCAGGGCAATGATGATCAGCAGTGTCACTGGCACCACCAACGCCAGGCGTTCACTGGCGGACTGCAACTGCTCGAAGGTGCCGCCGTAGTCCAGCCAGTAGCCGGCGGGCAGATCCACCTGCTGGTCGATGCGGGCGCGCACCTCGTCCACAAAGCCGCCCAGGTCCCGATCGCGGACGTTGGCAGTCACCACCACCCGGCGTTTGCCGTTCTCCCGGCTGATCTGGTTCGGGGCCGGGGCCAGTTCCAGTTCCGCCACCTCCGACAGGGGCACATAGCCCCCGTCGGGCAGCGGCACGGGGAGGTCACCCAGGTTGTCCACATCCCGCCGAATATCCTCCGGCAGACGCACCACCAGCTGGAAGCGACGGTCGCCCTCGTAGATCAGGCCGGCGCTTTCGCCGCCCACGCCGGCAGCCACCAAGTCCTGCAATTCTGCCACCGAGAGGCCGTAGCGGGACAGCACCATGCGTTTGGGGTGCACCGACAGCATGGGCAGGCCGGTGACTTGTTCCACCCGGGCATCGGCGGCGCCCGATACCGACTCCACCACCGCCAGCACCGCGTTGGCGGATTCCAGCAACTGGTCGAGATCATCGCCAAACACCTTGATCCCCAGGTCCGCCCGCACGCCGGAGATCAGTTCGTTGAAGCGCATTTCGATGGGCTGAGTGAACTCATAGTTGTTGCCGGGAAGCTGTTCGACGGCCTCCACCATTTCGGCGATCAACTGATCCCGGGGCTTTTCCGGGTCGGGCCATTGCTCACGGGGCTTGAGCATGACGAAGTTATCCGCCACGCTCGGGGGCATCGGGTCAGTGGCCACCTCGGGGGTGCCGATCTTGGCAACGATTTTGTCCACCTCCGGAAACGCCTTGATGCGCTTTTCCAGTTGTTCCTGCATGGCGATGGCCTGCTCCAGTCCGGTACCGGGAATGCGCAGGGCGTGGAGGGCGATATCCCCTTCGTTGAGCTGGGGGATGAACTCCGTGCCCAGGGTGGTGGCGAGCCACAGGCAGAGGGCCAGCAGCGCACTGGCGCTGCCCAGCACCACCCAGCGGAAGCGCAGCGCCCACTCCAGTGCCGGCCGGTACACCGACTTGGTGGCGCTGATGATGGGGCTTTCCTTCTCCTGCACCTTGCCGGTCATAAACACCGCCACCGCGGCGGGCACCACGGTCAATGACAGCACCATCGCTGCCAGCAGAGCCATCACCACGGTGGCGGCCATGGGGTGGAACATCTTGCCCTCCACCCCGGTAAGGCTGAAGATGGGGATGTACACCACCGTGATAATGGCGACGCCAAACAGGGCCGGACGAATCACCTCGGTGGTGGCCTCATAGACCAGGTGCAAGCGCTCCTTCAACGGCAAACGGTTGTCATTGCCGTGCTGTGCCTCACTCAGGCGACGGATGCAGTTTTCCACGATGATCACTGCACCGTCGACAATCAGGCCGAAATCCAGCGCCCCCAGGCTCATCAGGTTGGCGGACACGCCCGTTCTCACCATGCCGGTGATGGTGGCGAGCATGGCCAGGGGAATCACCGCCGCCGTGATCAAGGCTGCGCGCAGATTGCCCAGCAGCAGGAACAGCACCACGATCACCAGCAGTGCGCCTTCCAGCAGGTTCTTCTCCACCGTGGCAATGGCTTTATCCACCAGGGTGGTGCGATCATAAACCGTTTCCAGGCGAATGCCCTCGGGCAGGGAGGGTCGTATTTCCTCCACCCGATCTGCAATGGCCTGGGCCACGCTGCGGGAATTTTCCCCCATCAGCATCATGGCGGTACCCAGCACAGTTTCCTTTCCATCGCGGGTGGCGGCGCCGGTGCGCAACTCCTTGCCGATGGCCACCTCCGCGACGTCGGCAATACGCACCGGCGCACCGTCCCGGTTGGCAATGACCACCTGCTCGATGTCGCCGATGGTCTTCAATTGGCCGGGTGAGCGCACCAGCAACTGCTGGCCATTACGCT
Source organism: uncultured Haliea sp. (assembly GCA_963977275.1). Lineage (GTDB taxonomy): Bacteria > Pseudomonadota > Gammaproteobacteria > Pseudomonadales > Halieaceae > JARRPM01. The sequence goes on from CAXBNX010000031.1 coordinate 45,477, forward strand.
CAATATAGCCGGCGCCGCGGTTGGCGTTATTGGCGCGCAGGGCGCCTGCCACCTGATCCAGGGTGATGCCGAATTCGAGCAGTTTTTTCGGCGAGGGCGTGACGTGATATTGCTTGTCATAGCCACCGATGGTGTTGATTTCAATGACCCCGGGCACCTGGGCAAGCTGGGGTTTGATGATCCAGTCCTGCACCTCGCGCAGGGCGGTGGCGTCCCAGGGTTGGCCATTGTCCTGGGTGGCGCCGGGTTCGGCCTCCACGGTGTACATAAAGATCTCGCCCAGACCCGTGGCGATGGGGCCCATCTCCGGCTCCAGCCCCGGCGGCAGCGCGCTTTTGATAGCGCCCAGGCGTTCGTTGATCAGATTGCGGGCAAAATAGATGTCCGTGCCCTCCTCGAACACCACGGTGACCTGGGACAGGCCATAGCGGGACAGCGACCGGGTATAGGACAGATTGGGCAGCCCGTAGAGGGCGGTTTCCACCGGGAAGGTAATGCGCTGCTCCGCTTCCAGGGGCGAATAGCCGGGGGCTTCGGTATTGATCTGCACCTGGACGTTGGTGATATCCGGCACGGCGTCGATGGGCAGGCGCTGAAAGCTCCACACGCCGAGGCCGACAATCACCAGTATCAGGGACAGGATAAGATAGCGCCGCTCCACGGAGAGGCGCACTATGGCGTCGATCATAATGCTTCTCCCTTAGTGGTCGTGGCTGGCGCCGGATTTTTCGATATCCGCCTTGATGAGATAGCTGTTTTCCACCACATAGGTGTCACCGGGGTTCAGTCCGGACAACACCTCGGTAAAGTGGCCATCGCTGCGGCCCAGCTCCAGCGGGCGGATCTCGTAGGTGTCGCCCACCTGGATAAACACCACGGTCCAGTCGCGGAACGACTGCAGGGCGCGGTTGTCCACCGCCAGCGGCACGTCGATCCTCTCCACCACAATGTCCGCTGAAACCAGTTGCCCCGGCGTTAGAATGCCCTGTGCATTGTCGATTTCGGCGCGAGCTATCGTGAAAGGGGCATTGTTACTGCTGGGTAGCAGGTGATCGATACTGGCGAGATATTCGTTGCCTTCGCTGTCGATGCGTACGGTCTGACCGGCGGCGATTTCTTCCCGCTGTCCCGGAAAGATTTTCAGCTCTGCCCACAAGGTATCCAGGTTGGCTACAGAAAACAGGGATTGCCCCTCGGCCAACTCACCGACGTTGACGTTGCGCTGGATGACGGTACCGGCAAAGGGCGCTCGAACCTCATACGTCTGAAGGCTTTCATTGGACTCGATGGTGGCCAGCACCGCCCCGTCTTGCACTGTATCACCCAGGCGAGCCGCGACGCGCTTGACCAGTCCCGGGAATCGCGCCTTGATATGGGCGATGGTTTCCGGATTGGCAATCAACTGACCATAACTGGCAATGCGGCGCTCGATGGTGGCCGGGCCTGCCTCACGCGTGCCTATACCGGCCTGCTCGGCCATATGGGCGGAGATTTCCGTGCGGCCTTCGTGAGATTGCCAGGCCCATTGATGATCCTGGCCATCAAGTGTCAGTTCCGCTGTCACATCAAAGGAGTGCGGCTCCGCCACCATACCGCCACCCAGCCAGTAATCCCCCTGAGAGGTGAATGTGAACCGATCCACTGGCCCACCCAAACGGGTCAATTCGACGATCAGTTCGGCGCCCTGGGTAACCGCCTCGCCATCCCGGCTGATCCAGGCGCGGTATTCGGGCGGGACGCCCTGTTCATAAATGGCCAACTCCAGGGTGACAGCGCCGTCCTCCAAAAGCCTGCCTCCATTCGGCCCTTCCTCGACGGCAGCCTGTTCAGCACCATGAGCCTCTTCCGCGGCCTGTACCGGCGCCCGCATCAAACCGAGCAGGCACAGCATGCCGGCAATACTCAGTAAAATCTGTAGTCGTTTCATGATAAATAATCCTGTTCTGTCAGTAGCCTGAGCTACTTTCCGTGGCAGCCAATGACTGCCCCGTAAGCTGTTCTATCAAGGCCTGGTTGAGCAGCGCCGTGGCGGCGGCATCCACCCGATTGCGCCGGGCGGCGAGCAGTTCCCGCTGTGCCGTCACCCACTCCACATAGCCGTAGCGGCCCTGTTCATAGGCAGTGCGAGTCAATTCCAGGGCCTCGCGGCGGTCGGGCAGCTCCCGCGCCTGCATGGCTTCCGCGGTCGCTACCGCCTGCTGGTGCAAGCGATAGGCCTCATAGAGTCGCGCTCGTAGTGCCAACAGGGCGTTCTCGCGCCGGAATCCGACCTCGTCCCGGGCAGCCTGGGCCGCCTGCACCTCGCCGCGATTGCGACGACCGGAAAACAGTGGCAGGGAGACGCCCGCCACCAGGGCGGAGTCGCCCGTCTCCTCTATATAGCGGGTACCTACCTGCCAGCGCACATCACTGCGGGATTGGCTGCGGGCCAATGCCAGCTCCGCCTCTCGCAGGCGCTCCTCGCTGGCGAATACCTGAATATCGGGGTTGTCGCGGGCGCGTTCGAACAGACTGGCGAAGCTGTCCGGGGAACTGAAGGCAAACAGATTCCCTTGGAGTTGGTCGAAATCTGCCGTCTCTCTACCCAGCAGGGTGGCCAGGGCCATCAGGCTGGCATCAAAGGCGGCCTGCAGACGATCCTCCTCCAGGCGGCTCCGGGTCAGTTCCGCCCGGGCGCGCAGCACTTCCGCCTGGGGGGTGGCGCCGCGCTCGGCACGCTGCCTGACAATGTTGTGAGTGGACTCGGCCAGCGCTACCGTGTCTTCCGCAAGCTTCATCTTTTCCTGCAGCGCCAGGGCGCTGATAAAGCTGCGGGTGACATTCCCCAGCAGGGACAGGGCTTCGGCGCGGCGCTCCGCTTCTACCAATGCGTAGCGCCCGGAGATTGCCTGGGTACGAGCCTCACGCTTGCCACCCAGTTCGATAACCGAGGACAGTGACAGGGTATATTCCGCCCCGTCGAGTCCGTCGAACGGCCCAGAACCGAGCACGTTTTCCGCTTCGAAACCCAGCTCAAAAGCCGGGTTCTGGTCAGCCGTCAGGCGCTTGCCTTCCAGCACTCTCAGTCGGGGTGTAAAAACCTGCAATCTAGGGTTGAGTTCCAAAGCCTGGGAGACGGCTTCTGGCAATGCCAGAGGCTGTGCTGGTGCTTCGGCGAGTACTGCTGTAGGGCTGAAAAAAATCAGGCCCAACGCCAGTAGAATGGCGCGACGCCCACGCCGCGGGCGCCACAAAAAATCGTGGTGGTGCATCGCATGATTCCTGTGAAATCAAAAGGAAAATAGTTCCAGTCCCTCCAAAAAAAAGAGGGGGAGGATTGACTCGCAGGATCAGGCTATGGGGGGGCGAAGAAGGGTGTCGACGTGGGCGGAGGTATTATGGGCGGTATAGCTCGGAACCACGTGTTCCGATATCAAGAGGGGAAGATCAAAAACGTGCATGACCAGCAGCAAATGAGAGCCGTGGCAGTGGTTGGCGTGACAATGGTCGGGCATTTCCGGCAAACCATTGTTGCCCTGCCCGTCGGAAGTTTCATCTGCTGCGGCAGGGGGATCGCCGAAAGCGTGGTGTGAGTGCGCCTGATCGTGGTGGATGTCACCCAAATGGGACGGCAATACGTCGGATGCGATGGAGAGCGTTTGCATCACCATCAGTATCGCGAACAGTATTATCGTCCAGACCTTTGACATGACTTCATTCAGGCAAAAAATATCTGCGGTAGTTTAACACTATGCCGCCGATGTCGGTCAAGCATCGGTTTAGGATGCGCACAAGGGGAGAACCTTGTCTTCTCTGGCAGACCGAGAGCCTTTTATGCGTTGGATTGATTAAGGCAAAGGTACGGGTTGTCCGGTAAGGCTTCGTCAAACAGGGCCTGCATGTCGGACAACAAGTACCCATGCACCCGTCTCGACTTGCGCGGGCCTTTCACCTCGCAAGTCCAGATATTCAACCCGTTGGTCTGCTTGCGGTGTAGGCCAAGCTTCTCGAAGCGCTTCTGGGTCCACTGCCAGGCGGAGAGCTGCTCGGCTTTGGCCAGCGCCGCCACTTGGGGGTGTTCCTGAGTATAGCGCTGGAATATGCCGGGGCTGATGAGGTACCCAGTGCCGTTCACGGTATGTACCAGGGCCTTGGCATCGTTGATGATCAGTTTTCGAGTCCGAACCCCTGTGCGTAACCACTCCATGAAATGCTCTCCTGACGGAGCGCGAGAAGGTTCGGCGGGGCTGACCGAATCGGCGGTCTCGCTCGAAACTTCAGTGTGTGGTGGAATCTGGACTGCAGAATCGCCTTGAGTTGAGGTTTCTTCCAGTAAATCGAGCAGACCACCCAAGTCATCCAGCCCTTTCTGTGGGGCGACCGGATCGCGGGCAGCATTTTTAACCGGCAGAGTCTCTTCTATGACCGTGTCCTCCGTCACTGGTCCAGAGCTTGCTGTATCCACTATGGTTAATTCCGGTTGCACCCGACCGGCGAAAGCTTCTGGACGATCGCTCCCCTCCCAGATGGCGGCGGGTGAGAGCTTCAGAAAGGTGAAGCTGTGCTCCCAGCCTGTGTCACTGGTGACGGTTGCCTTCCAGATGGCCTTGCCATCCGAGGTGGGCTGCGCAATGCCGTATTCCTGCAGAATATTGAAAAGAGCCGTGTTGTTTGACGGAATGCCGTCGATACCCTGAGAGAGCAGATAACCGCGCAGCTTGTCGGAAGCGGTCTTGCTCACCAGCCACAGGGCATCCTGCGTCAGCCAGCCGTCCGAGGCTTGGGTTTGGTTGATCTTGAACTCTTCCTTGAGCAGGTAGCGCAGGCCATCCAGCAGCTTGCGCTGCAAGGTATGCCGGGGCGCAGCGATTGCCTTGCCTGGATCGCCACCGAGATCCTGGGCCACAGAGGCCTGGTCGGCCCGAATCACCAGTTCACCCAGGATGCCGGCATGCTCATACTGCCCCGCAAGCACGTATAGCAGGGCAGCCCACAAGTCGTTGTGCTGACTGAGCCAATCCAGGATTCGACGATCCAGAAGCTGGTTATACAGAAGCCCGGTGGCGGCACTGTGCAGGCGGTATTCCCTATTCTCGCGGTAGCGAAACCGATAGGGCTGCTGCAGTGCGCCGTGCCAGGGGTGCCATAGCGAGCCGTCGGCATATTCCACATAGACGTCGACGGCGATTTTACCAATGTCATGCAGGAGAGCGGCATAGGCTGTGCCAGCAGTCCACACTTCCGACTGCGCTGCTTGCTCTTCGGGTTTCATCCCCACGGGAAGCAGGTGCGACTGCCGAAGCTTCAGGGCGTAGGCAACAATTTCCAGGCCGTGATCCAGCATGCCGCCGGGGTAGGCGTGGTGGTGGCTTTCAGAGGCGGGGAATTGTTGCACCAGTTCGGCGTAGCGTTCGAGCGGAGCCAGATAAAGCAAAGAGAACTGAGTTCGCGAGAGTGACGTTCTCTCCCAGATATGATCCAGCAGCTTCTGGCGACGCGGTGTCGCCAACAAAATCGAGGCAGGCTGCGGTAGCAGTAACTCTGCCGGGCCGGTACTGGAGTCTTTTGATGGCTGACGCCTTTTTCGGTGAAACAATGAAAGCATGGCTATCCCCAGATGCTGGGCTGGAGAGGGAGCTTTTTAGCCTTTTTGGGTAGAGCCTTTCCCCTTGGCACCATTCCCTTGCTCCTTTCCCCAGCCCTTTGGCCGTTTCAAGGCTCCGGTATAGGGCAATTGCCAAGCGGCCGCTATGGGCAATACGGAATGCGGCGGCTCCGGTAACAGCCAGCGCCTACATTAGTGAATGCTTTCGTTTCAGCAGCCCCTATCCATGGGGTCGCAGACTCAGCAGAGTGCCGTCATCAAGGCGGCTCATCCAGCGTGAGCCGCTGCCTGTGCGGACCGGATACTGCGACAACAAGGCATCGACGTCCACCAGGTTGGTCTCACGGGCCCAGGTAAGGAACAGGCGCACGGCCTTTACACTGGTGCAACAGGACAGCAGTTCGCCGAGAACCTCCTTGCGAGGTGAGCGCAGACCGTCGAAGAGGTTGCGCGCTTCTTCCAGGCCTTGTTTCACACCAACTTCGTACAGCAGCTCCAGTACGGCACGTTCAGGGCAAGCCATCTCGATAGGGTCTGGCATGCCGGGCGGTGTGGTCAGGGTCCTGGTCGCCAAGGCAGTGTCAGGCCAGTCAAACAAGCGGGCTTGGCAATAGCGCGCAGGAAAGCGGGAGGTGAACCAGGCGGGTAATGCATAACGCTTGTCGCCCCACAGCACCCAGGTCTCGCGACTGCCCAGGTTGTGCCGTACGCCCTGCAGGGCAAGCGCAGTCTTGCCGCCGATATGCAAGCCAGGCACACGCTGCTGCAGGAGCTTCAGGGCACCGTAGACATCAAAGTTGTCATTCGGGAAGGCATAGACCCCCTGCGCCAACCGCACGAGCCAGCCAGCCTCCACATAGTGAGCGGCAAGTTGCGGCGATACGCCATACAGGGCCAGGATGGCTAGGTCGAATGGCGCTCCGCGTGGGAGCTCTGCCTGCAAGTGCTTGATTATCTGGTGCTTGGGTATTACGTTCATGAATAAAAAATCCACCAAAATCTAATCATGCGGAAGGCTTTAGTATGGAATTATCATTAAAAGTAGCATATAGTTTTAGTTTTGTTGCAATATTTAATCAATGGTAAGCATGGTGTTATTATCCCTCCCGTTTAGATAGGCGAGGGAATACGCCAGCGCAGGCTGGCAGAGGGCTTTGGCTTTTTGAGCTAGGCGAAATAAATGCCCGGCCACCGGGTGGAGGGTCCGACCTACGAGGTTTCGGTCATGCCGGTTTTTCAGGGGACGGATCAAAGTATAAGAGGCAGACTCTGTTGTTCTATGAAGGAGTGAAATCATCTATCATGGATCAATAGGGAGCTTTGGAAACCATGGCTACAGCTGAGCAAATAAAAGCGCTACTCAAGAGCCACGCTGATCGTGACGATCAGCGGTTCTACTCTATTGCCTTGCAGGTGGCCGCAAAGGAGGCACGTCAGGGCCATCACAAGCTGGCGGGCGATATTAAATCGATGATCGAAAGGTCTCAAAAAGGTCTCAAAAATACTGGGTTAGCCGTCGCCAAGCCCACACCTCTGGTTCAGCAGCCGAAAGGTGATCTTAAAGGACTTCTTGAACTAACACATTCGACAGTTCGCAGCAGCGAGCTAGTGTTGTCCAGTGAAATTAGTGAGCGTCTAGAGCAAGTTCTATTGGAGCAGCGTCAAAAGGACCGACTCACTCAGTACGGGCTTTTCCCTCGGCGTAAACTCTTGTTTACGGGTTCCCCGGGTACAGGCAAGACTATGTCAGCCGCAGTCTTGGCGACGGAGTTAAAACTGCCTTTATATACCATCGTTCTCGATAGCCTGATTACTCGGTTTATGGGTGAGACAGCGGCCAAGCTCAGATTGATATTTGATCACATCAAACAAACCCGTGCCGTGTATCTTTTTGATGAGTTTGATGCCATTGGAACGCAGCGTGGTGCTCAGAATGATGTGGGAGAAATTCGCAGGGTTCTAAACTCATTTCTTTTGTTTGTAGAACAGGATGCCTCCGAAAGTATCATTGTGGCGGCTACCAATCATCCTGAGCTGCTTGATAAAGCACTTTATCGTCGCTTCGACGATATCATTCAGTTTGAAAAACCCGGCAAAGATCAAATCAGAAAGCTTATCGAGAACCGTCTGGCGGTATTCGATACTGACGCATTGGCGTGGGCCGATATAACGGAAGCAGCGGATGGTCTGAGTTCAGCAGAAATTACCCGTGCCTGTGAAGATGCGGCAAAAGAAGCCGTATTGCATCACGATACTAAAATTACCACAGCGTTGATTGCGAAAGCGTTTAAACGCCGTCAATCTGGAAAGTAATAAGAGGTCGAATGACGGAACGGAAGCCACACATCCTGCTAGGCGGTTTTGCAAACCATGAGGACTTTAGGTCACGTCGCTCTGGTCGTAATCCCGTCATTCCTCCCCAAGACCGTAATTCACATGGTCAATTTCTGGCGCAGCAGTATTCACGGTTGCTTTCCCGGTTTCAAGACCAAAGGGATGAGTTGCCTGAACCTGTTACAGCAGATATCGGTATCTATGTTGAGATTATAGGGGCGCCGGGTTGCGACTTGCCGCTGGACAGCTTGGATACCAGTCGTGACTTTAAGCTTCGGTCATGTCGTAAAGTTGATGGCCGTGAAGTGGCTATTGTCTTTATTCCTGAATCGCGCAGAGGCGTATTTCAACGGAAAATAGAACAATATCTGGACCCAGGTAACGATGGGAAGGGAGGTCCCAGGAATCACAGCTTGATTGACAGTATCGCTGAGATCAAGCTCGCCGACTTAAAGTCATTCTGGACGGATGATGAGTCGCTATATCCAACTAACCTTCAGCAGCAGGTGTGGTGGGAGCTCTGGTTAAAGAAACGACCACACGACGATGATCCAATTCAAGTCGCGCACCTACTGGCTGAACGGATCGGTGCCGAGTTGGGCAATACGTCTCTCAGCTTCTTTGACAGTGTAGTCGTCCTGATCAAAGCGTCGGCTCATCAGCTCGAGAGAGCACCGGAATTAATCGCCAACCTTGAAGAGCTCAGGCCGGCCAAGGAAACACCAAACGTTATTATTGGCTTGTCTCCGAAAGAACAGCATGATTGGGCCGAGGACCTCAAAGGACGGCTTTATCTCGACGAGACTGTCCCGGTGGCAGTGACTATCTTGGACACAGGGGTCAACTACCATCATCCTATTCTTGGTGAGCTGTGTAGAGAGCAACAGGCAGAGCGATGGCATCCGGACTGGCCGCGCTATGATGACTTTAATCCGACAAATCCCCTTGCTCCGTTTAATGACCATGGTTCCCGACAGGCTGGATTGGCTGTGTTTGGCGACTTGCAGGCGGCCTTGGTGAGTAGCGATCCAATAGTCCTGAATCATCGAATCGAATCCGCACGAATCTTACCACCTGCTGGCAATAACGATCCTGAGCTGTATGGCGCTATTACTGTAGGCACGGTAGCAAAGCTCGAAATAGAAGTACCTCACTACTCACGGGTCTACTCTCTTGCTGTAACTGCAGAGCCAGAGAGAGATGGAGGGCAACCTTCATCCTGGTCTGCTGAAATTGACCAGTTCTCTTCAGGTTTGGAAGACGGTAGACAGCGTCTTTTTGTGATCTCAGCGGGAAACAATGGGAACCTATCGCCGAGTGTGGATTACTGGGAGCAAGTTCATCTGGCCCAGATAGAGGACCCTGCGCAGGCTTGGAATGCTCTTACGGTTGGGGCTTATACTGAGAAAACAACCAATGACGATCCAAGTTTTTACGGATGGTCACCGTTCGCAGAGTCGGGCGATATCTCCCCCAATGTCATCAACTTTGGAAATTATCCATAAATATCATATAATTAGCGCTCAAAT
>CAXBNX010000032.1:0-54037 GCA_963977275.1 uncultured Haliea sp.
GTCCGGGTGGCAGGCTTCAGATGGAATGGGTGGCAGACTTCAGCGGTTTACGCATATAGTTTAATGAAACCAATCGGTTAGTACTTGATCTGATAGCTGCGAACTAGGCGGTCGGAGAGCTCTTCATGGGTTCAAGGCGGTCAATATTTACCCTTTCTTGGCGTGGGGTGAGTTGGGGGGGCGACTCAGTAGTACGTAGGCAAGGTCCCCTGCCGCGATATGTAGTCCGAACTGGCTTGACTCCGAGGGCGGTAAAGCTACCGCTTCGAGAGTTTCGTCAGGACGGTCCCTCGGTATGGTAAGGGGTATGGTAATCGATGCACTGCTATATCCTGAAACGATGCGAAGGCGGGGCCTATAGGTGATTTATGATGCGGACTCGCTCTCCGCCATATTCTATTGAAGTAATTCCTCTTTGCCGTCACGGTGGGACCAAACACTCAGTCACTTCAGGCTGGCTTACGTCCTACGCATTCAGAAGACACTCCAATAGCAATCTGACCAAACTGCTACGGTGGCTCGACTCGGGCCAGACTGCGTAGATGTCGAGCGTCGGCAACGACCATTCTGGCAATACCCGCACCAGGCGCCCGGCGGCGAGGTCCTCGCCGACTTCACTCAGGGGTAGCTTCTGCACGCCCAACCCGGCCAGAACGGCGGATCGGGCACCGCTGACTGAGTTGACCAGAATGCGTGATTGTTCGGGCTGTACCGTGACCTCCCGCTTACCCCGCTTCAGAACGAACTTATCCGACAGCATTTCGAGCAGCACAAAGTCGCAGCGAGTAAGATCCTCCGGGAGGACCGGCTTTTCGATTGTCTGGAGGTAAGAGGGCGCGGCTACAAGGCAGCGCTCGAAGCTGCCTATCTTGCGGCTCCTCAGAGCACTGTCGGGCATGGCCCCCAAGCGGATGGCCATATCGAATCCTTCGGCGATCAAATTGATCTGTTCATCGCTGCTGTTAAGAGTAACGGCCACATTTGGATAACGGCTGGCAAACTGCCAGATGGCACTTTCCTGCGGGCTGTTTATCAGGAATGCGGGCGCGGTCAGTCGCAGGGCGCCGGCGGGATCGGCGCTGATATCGGCGATGGCATCGAGCCCTTCCTCTGCCGCCTCGACCATGCGCCTTGCGGCGTCCAACAATTTATTCCCTTCGCCCGTCAGGGACAGAGCGCGAGTTGAGCGGCGGATCAGGGACACACCGTGACGTGTTTCCAGGGCTTTGACATGGTGGCTGATTACCGATGTAGACAGCCCAAGAGCCCGGCCTGCAGCGCTGAAACTGCCCGCCTCGGCTACCTTGGCGAAAATAGCTAGCGCGCGCAGGTCGTCGATCATGGATTACACCTTTCGATATGATGAGATAGTCTTTCAAATCTATCCCATCTAGTCAAACTATCTTCGCGGCCCTATTATCGTTTCCAGGCAATGCAGAAAGGACACTCCCATGAACCAATCCATCAGCTATATACAGACCGCAAAGGCAGACAGCTACCTGCGACAACTCTGCAAGCATTTCGGCCACAAGGTGCCGGTAGAGTTCGTTGCCCAGAAGGGTTTCATTTCCCTGCCGTTTGGCACCTGCGACCTTCTGGCCCAGGCAGGGGCTCTTACCTTGACCGTGTCGGGCGACGATATTGAGAAGCTCGAACAGGTGATCGGAAGTCATCTGGAGCGTTTCGCGTTTCGCGAATCCCTCGATGTAACCTGGGAAAGGACATCCAAGTCATAACCAACTTTTTGTCCGGCCACATCAAGACACTGGAGATAGTTAATGAATACGCTAAGAGCGCTTCTCAATTCGCCCTATGCCTTTTGGGCCATTCTCGCCTTACCTTCCGTCGGTATGATCAATGGCGCTTTGTCCGGTGGGGATTTGGAACCGCTACTCCATCCCACCGGCGAATTCGCCGCCCGCTTCATGATCATCGCCATGATGCTTACACCGTTGCGGATGCTGTTTCCAAAGTCCAACGCGGTATTGTGGTTGATGCGCCGGCGCCGTTATTTTGGCGTCGCCGCCTTTGGCTATGCCGCCCTGCATACTCTCTATTATGTCATTGACCTGGGGTCGTTATCGGCTGTCGTTGCGGACATCGCGAAATTCGGTATCTGGACGGGTTGGGTGGCCTTCGTCATTTTCGTGCCGATGGCCGTAACCTCCAATAATGCTTCGATTCGGCGGCTCGGCCGCTCCTGGAAAATGCTACAACGGTTCGTCTATCCAGCTGCCGTCGCGACCCTGCTGCACTGGATCTTTATCCACAACAATATTGGCCCGGCCCTGGTGCATTTCGTCCCGCTGGCTGCCCTGGAAATATACCGCATTTGGAAAACGGCAAGCTCGAGCCATTTGCCAGTTGTCGGCCGCCACATTGCATCCTGACAAAAGGAAAAGGAGATCAACCATGACCACCATAGCCGTTACTGCTGCCAGCGGACAATTGGGCCGCGCTATCGTCAACGCGCTAACCACCAACGACCGCGCCGATACCGTCATTTCCATCGCCCGAACCCCAGGCAAAGCACGGGATTTGGGAGTGGAGGTCCGCAAGGGCGACTATACCGACCGCGCCGGTTTCGAACGCGCTCTCAAAGGTGTGGATGTCGTGTTGCTGGTTTCCGGCATGGCTGCACCAGATGAACGCATCGGCCAGCACCGCAACGTGATTGAAGCAGCCAAAACTGCAGGGGTTGGGAAGATCGTCTATACCAGTGTGCAGGGGCCGGATGAAGGCACCAGCTTCTCGCCGATCGTTCAGAGCAACCGTCAGACGGAACAGGATCTACGCGGAAGTGGGCTGGACTGGGTCATCGGCCGCAACGGCATCTATATCGAACCGGATATCGCGTATACCGATACTTACAAAGCAGCCGGTGAAATTGCCAACTGCGCTGGAGAGGGTAAGTGCGGTTACACCACCCGTGACGAACTGGCCTATGCCTATGCTCGAATGTTGACCAGCGACGCCGACAATGGCCGAACCTATAATCTGCATGGGGAGACACTGACCCAGGCGGAACTGGCCGCTTACATGAGCCATGCCTTTGGCGCCGCGTTAGGCTATCGAGCCATGAGTGTCCAGGAGTATAAGCAGGACCGTATTGATGAACTTGGCGAGTTCATGGGCACTGTTATCGCCGGCATCTACACCGGTATTCGTAACGGGGCATTCGATAACCCGAGCGACTACGCCGAGGCTGCTGGACGACCACATCAATCCTGGAGCGACTACTTTTCAAGGCAAAAAAAGGAGACCAGCCAATGAGAACCTACATCAGCATAGCGCTCGCTATCGCACACTTTTTGTACTGCAGTGGGAGTGTTGCGGTAGACGACCCCGAAGCACTTCTGACATCGAGAAGTGCAGAATTTCAAAAGGATATCATTCAAGTAGCACCTAACGTGTACACTGCAGTCGGATATGGCGTCTCGACAACTTCCATGATCATTGGTGAAAGTGGCCTTGTTATTATTGATACGCAAATCGATCCGCCTGCAGCAAATGCCGTTCTTGCCGAGTTTCGAAAGATCACCGATGCGCCAGTGAAGGGCATTATTCTAACCCACGGCCATGGTGACCATACCGGCGGAGTGCAAGTTTTCGCCGCCGCGGGAGAGGATGTGCAGATTTGGGCAAGACAGGGATTCAACCAGGAAAGCCGCGACCTGGCAGAAGCCGGCTTGACCATTCAGAAGCAACGGGGTGCACGTCAGGGTGGTTTCCTAATCGACCCTGAACAACGGATCAACAACGGGGTGGCAAAGGTCTATTTTCCACAGCGTGGTGAGGAATCCTTCTCCGCCGGCGTTGAACCCACACATTTCGCCATCACAGAAAGGCAGAGTATCGAGATAGCAGGATTGAAACTTGATTTAGTCGCTGCGACCGGGGAAACCTACGACGAGCAGTATATTTGGTATGAAAAGGAAGGCGTATTGTTCGCTGGTGATAACTTTTACAAGTCCTGGCCGAACCTTTATGCGATTCGTGGCACGCCCTATCGGGACGTGTTGGCGTGGATCAATAGCCTCACGTCCATGCTCGAAGAAAACCCCAAGCTTCTGGTGGGCGGACACACGCGGCCGATACTCGGTCCACAACAAACGGTCGAAACGTTGACCAACTACCGCGACGCCATCAAGTCGGTATTTGAACAAACGATCGCCGGCATGAATCGCGGCCTGACACCAGACGAACTCGTAGAAGTCGTGCAACTGCCGGAAAAATACGCACAACTGGACTATCTGAAGGAGTATTACGGCAACATAGAGTGGGGAGTGCGGGCGATATTTTCCGGTTATCTGGGTTGGTTCGACGGCAATCCCACGAGCCTCTTTCCACTGTCAGATACTGAGGAAGCGAATCGAATTGCCGCACTCGCTGGCGGAGAGGACATCCTTCTTGAGCAAGCGCAGGCTTCCCTCACAGAAAGCCCGCAATGGACAGCACAACTGTGTGATTACCTGTTAGCCCTGAACTATGAGGTCAGTCGTGTAAAGCTACTCAAGGCAGATGCGCTGGAGAAAATCGGGAATCAACTGCTAACGGCAACAGGTCGTAACTACTATTTTTCCGTCGCAAAACAGCTTAGGGAAAATCCGGTTGGTATTCAGGAAGTGGCGCAATGAAGCCCACCACAATGACCGATGCACAAGGCCGTATTAAAATTCCGCTGGGCGCCCGTCGAAACTTGTCTCTCGCTGGCAAAACAGAGTTTTGCGCCAGTCTCAGCCAAAGCTGACAAGTGGCTGCATAAAGCAGGTGATTTCCTCAAACAGCAGTTGGCGCTATAGCGATGAGGAAACAAAGGCCACAAGTGGCGATTATCAGGTCTGGCCCTGCAGGGCTGACGTTCCGTTTGATCGGTGATTGCCTGGCCCGTACGCGTGGCTGAGCCACTCTATCGTCGACGCCAAAGACGACCCGGCGATCGCCTTCTGTCAGCACTTCAATTTCCTGCAATTGCACGGCACGCCGAACCGGCTTTACCTGCCCATGAAACAGGTCGCCAAGCTGTGCTGAAGGCATATAGCGTGGTGCCCACTACCCCAACAAATGAGGTTTTTTGACCACACGGGCTTCATGGTGCTTCGCGGAGAGTGAATGCGCTCACCCCGAGCTCTTCAGCCCATTGAGTATCTCTCTCGCCCTCGTGAGCCAGGATTTTGTTGCCAAGTGTTCGATCATGCGCGGATAGCCACCTCAACCGAATCCGAATGTTGTCAGGCCAGCTGCTATTCACATAGTGTCGTCGCTCGCTCACGATTAATCGGCGTAAGCCCAAAGCCTGTTTGTATGGCCGGCTTATGTGCAATCAGTTCATCGTACTTGAGGTGCCAGATCTTCGCATAGTTGTAAAAAGGTGCTGTGGGATACAGGTGATGGATCAGGTGATAGTTCTGGTATACGAACAGGGGTGTCAACAGCCATTCCCAGCCTTGCCTGATAGTCGTCGCCTGGTATTCGTTTTCCTCGAATGAAATATCTCCCGGGTAGTGGGGCAAAAACACGAAAACGAGGGCAACCAGGGCCAGTCCGATGCGGGATGCCAAAATCCACAGGAACAGCACCTCCATGCCATAGCCAAGATAGGTCAGGGTCGCGACTACCGCGATGAAAACCACTGCCGATGAAATTAAGGCCCCGGCGTGGCGTTTCCTCTTATCGCCACCATCCCGCAGGAAGGAATACAGGTAATACAGATCAAAATTGGGCCAGCGTAACGGTATTTGCCACCACTTGGCGTGGTGGATGAAGTTATCCGGGTCCGTGTCGCTACTGGTAAATCGGTGGTGTTGGAAATGTGCCCAACGCGCTATCTCAAGGGGTGCAGCAGGGATCAGCAGCATTAGCGAGAGGCGACCGCATATTTCGTTAACGCGGTTATTGCGGGAAACATTACGGTGCAGGGATTCATGCATAATGGAAAACAACAAGTACAGACCAACGCCGTTTACCAGCATGGCAGTCCACAGGGGAATGCTTCCCGAAAGTGCCATACCTGAGGCACCGCCGATCATCGCCAGACCGAGCAGGAACGTGCCCAAAGCGGGCCAGGACATGGCCGGAGTCTGCTTGAGTTCACGAAAGTACTGCTCTTTACTGGGTAAACTGAATGTACTTTGTGCGTGTATCATGGTCGTTCCCTCCAGGGCAATGCGTCTTGAGGGGTATGTTGCTCAAATCCAACCAATTTAAAAACCAACTAAAGTTGGGTTACGCCAAACCGGGGTATTGATGGACTCTCAGTTCGAGAAAGCCGGAACGGTGCAGGGCGTGGATGGGGAGCGCTACAGTCTGATGATAAACAATTTTTAGAAATAATAAAATTAGTTAATTCAATGTGTTGAAGACGATAGTTAAAGTAAAACCTGTAATTGGTTATAGCAGCGACAGCGCCTGGGCCTTGACGATGGCACTGGTTCGGTTTTTCACGCCGAGTTTTTGATAGATTTGATGTAGATGCCACTTCACTGTTTGAACCGAAATAAACAACTTTTCAGCAACTTCCTTATTCGTTTCGCCGGTAATTACCGTGTTGAGAATCTGCTTCTCACGTTTCGTCAAGGTTTCAATCAGGACACTGGAAGGCTCTCCTTTTGTCTCATTGGTCTGGCTTTTTTTGAGATCAGCCAGTAAAAGTTCGTTGATCTTGCCCAGAAATGCAATGGAGGCATCCACCTGTCTTCCGCTACTCTCTTTCGCGAAAACCCTTAACAATTGGTGTACGTCTTCACCCGTGTCGATGAACACTCTGCAAAGTCCGCCCTGAGCGCCAATTTCTATGGCCCGCCCAAGATCAATCATTGCATCATCAGGCCTTTGTGACGCCTTATGTGCCCTGGCGCGCAGTAGCAGCATCTCCAATAAACGGCGCTGCCGCCCCGTTTCCTCTGCGCGGGCCACGAGTGTATCCAGGATTCGCGCTGCCTGTTTTGGGGAACCCCTGTCCAGGTAGAGCTCAGCCTGAACCAGTGCGCGCAATTCCTGATTCACGGGTGGCGAGCCCTGCTTGAACGCCAGGGCCTGCGACTCACTGAAACCACTCTCCTTGGCGATATACCGGGCTTCTTTACTCTTGCCGGCCAGCAACAGGCTGTGTATTTCCAGAGCTGACAGCATCGCTCCCAACCGCGGGAGTTTAGCTCGAATGGCGGACTCCTTGCCCAGGCGAATAACCTTCAGTCCAGCTTCCAGGTCAGTTCGTATAAACTGCAATTTGGCCATGACCCGGTAACCCGCATAGGCTATATCCACCGCCGACTGGTTTTCGATGTATTCGAAGTGGTCCCGCAACAGTGTCTCAGCTTGCACCAGGTCGTTCTGCTCATAAAGAGCCTCCGCCAGGAGCACAGAATTCAGCGACCCCACCCAGGAATATGGACTCGCATTTCTACTGTTGTATTCCAGGCCCTTTCTAAAATGCCTGGCGGCTCCATCCACATCGACCCGCTGCATCCCCAACAGACCCGCGGCGGCCTGAGCCCAGGCTGCCAGGAAACCAACCACGAACTCCTCCCCGATTGATACCGCCTTATCCGCTGCGGCAGTGCCCAGGTCAATTTCAAATGTAGAGACGGAGGTATAAGCTTGCAGTATATATGCTGTCAGTAAATCCCGGGGCTCAGCTGCGTGGTTGTCGGCCAGCCACGCTTTTAAATGCTCGCTGGCGTGCTCAGTTTTATCGGTTACCGCTTCTAAAAAGCACCTGTTCAATCCGACGTCACAGCGAAGCTGGCCCAGCAGTTCCGGAGACAGATGATTCGCTGTCTGCTCGCAATGGCGGTCCAGCATATCGAGAAGGTCGCGGGCCCTGGAAAACTGCCGGGAAAAGAGCAGCGACCAACTCACCGCAGCGCCAATTTCCGGCCGCCTCAAGACATATCCATCCGGCAACTGTTGCAACCAGTGCAACAAAGTCCAGTGCTCTCCGGAAACCTGTACGAGATCCTTGGCTATATCAGCTATAAGCTCAATGGCCTGGTCGTTAAGCCCGGCGCAAAGCGCGTAATGAATTGCCTCGTGGTGGTGGCCCTGCTCTACGCACCAGGCGAAAGCCCGCTGATAGACTTTCTCAGCAATGCCTGGGTATTCTTTCGCTAGTTGCATTTTGAGAAAATCCCCGAACAGATGATGATAGCGATACCAGCCGCGTTGTCTATCCAGCGGAATGACAAATAGATTTCGCGCCTCCACCTGTTCCAGCAAAGATTGGGCTGTTTCCGTATCGAGCACCGCGTTGACCAGATCAGCATTCATCCTCTCGAGCAGGGATGTCCACAGCAGGAAGCGCCTGATTTCGTCCGTTTGCTGGTTGAGAACCGCCTCCCCCAGATAATCAGTGACGTCTCGATCCGTACCCGAAAACGCCTCCACAAATTCTTCCGAATCTGCTCTACCAGCCAGTGCCAGGGAAGCCAGTTGCAAACCCGCTACCCATCCTTCAGTACGGCTGGCAAGCGCTTTTACAAGCTGGCTGTTAAGGCCCAATTGTTTGTCCACATTCAGGAACTGCTCGGACTCGTCCAGGGCGAAGGCGAGATCCTGGGTCGATAACTGACAAACCTCCTCACGCATCCTTAAGGCTTTAAAAGCCAGTTCGGGCTCTTTGCGGCTGGCGATGACAAACATCGTCTTTGGCGGCGAGTAAAGAACGAGCCGTTCCAATAAGCCGTGAACTTCCGGATTGCTGATGGTGTGATAGTCATCGATGAATAAGGCGTGCCTGAAATCCAGGGCATCCAACCTGGTCACAGTGTCGGCGACAATGTGATCAATGATGGCTTTAGAGTCCGCACCGAGTTGCTCGGTTTCAAGCTGAAAGTCCAGTGAGTCCAGTGTGTTTAGCGCCGCCATCAAGTGAGACAATAATCGCAGAGGATCATTGTCATTATCGTCCAGGCTAAGCCAGGCGCAGTGTACGGTTCGATCGGTAAGTACGTCGAAACTCCGGGACAGCAGTGTTGACTTCCCGTAGCCTGCGGGTGCAATGACCAGCCCCACTTTCATGCCATTTACCAGCTTATCGGCAAATGTCGTGAATACCTTTCGTGGAACCAGCGTGCCTGATATCTGGGGCTTGACCAGTTTGCTACGCAGTATCCCGGCTCCGTATCGTGCTTGTGTTTGCTTCCCCCGCATAGATCATCACCGTTGCCAGTACACAATGTTTGCGAGCCGCCTATGGCCCGCTAGTTATCCATGCTACAGCAACAAGCTATGCGTTTATCAATATTATTTCAGCCGGGAACGTCTCGCCTTGTCCCGCATGGATGCGATGCAATCCCAGCACCTGAAAATGTGTCGCCGCTGTAGCGATGACACATATGCGTTATTGCGAGGTCAAGCGGCCTGCGCGGTCGGGCTCTCTGTCTCAGCCAGAGTGCGCTCCCGATTGACTGGCGTCAGTCCAAAAGTAGTTTGTATAGCAGGGTTGTGCGCAGTCAGCTCATCGTATTTCAGGTGCCAGATCTTCATATAATTGTAGAAAGGCGTCGTGGGGTAGAGGTGATGGATCAGGTGATAATTCTGGTACACGAATAACGGTGTCAACAGCCACTCCATCCCTTTTCGGGTAGTAGTCGCCTGATATTCGTTCTCCTGCACACTGATATCGCACCGATAGTGAGGTAAGAATACGAATACGAATGCGATCGGGGCCAGGCCGAGCAGGAACAAGCCCAGTGCCGGTATTGAAAGGGCTGGCGTCTGCTTAAGTTCACGAAAATACTGCTCTTTTTCAGGCAAGATGGTTGAGCTATCTGTATCAGTCATGGTTGTTCCCTCCAGGGCGATTGATGGCTATGAATATACCGGCTATAAGCTCGAGCGCCTCATCATATAGCCGCGCACACAGTGCGTAATGTATGGCCTCGTGATGGTAGCCCTGCCCCACACACCAGTTGAAGGCGCGATGATAAATCTTGTTGACCATGTCCGGATATTCTTTCGCCAGCCCCACCTTCATACCATTCGCGAGCTTTTCAGCAAAGGCCGTGAATACCTCGCGCGGAACCAACTTGCCTGGCAATTGGGGTTTAACAAGCTTGCTGCGCAGTAGTGCTGTCCCCCGCGGCGCTTGAATTGTTTTCCCTCCACGAATAGTCTACTGAATTCGTATGCAGTTTCGTGTGAAACACCATAATAGAAACTTTCAGATTTCCTGCAGGGTTAAGCATAGATACCGGATTTCTGCTATCTCGAGAACTTAATTTGCCGATACCTGATTGGTCCTCGGTCGCAAGAAAAAAGCATTTTTGACGTACCCACGTCTTCTAGTTAACATCTACGTCAATGTGTTTTTATATAAAATGCCCCATACTCATAATTCGATGGGCATTTGGTTAGGCATTTAGTAATGCACGAAGAGAATCAGCAAACCCTTATCCTCGCACTGCGAAACCCGTCGGTATTTCCCCATGCGAGTGACTGCTGGCAGTTGATCGAAACCCATATTTCGTGGGTGGTCTTGTGTGGCCCCTATGCTTACAAAATCAAAAAGGCGTTGAACCTGGGCTTTCTGGATTTTACGACGCTGGAGAAACGTAGATTCTACTGTGAAGAAGAGCTGCGTCTGAATAGCAGACTCGCGCCGGAGCTGTATCTGTCAGTAGTGCGCATTACGGGTACCGCGCAGCAACCAAAACTGGGAGGGCAGGGGACGGCCTTAGAATATGCCGTAAAAATGCGACGGTTCTCGGAGCATGCACTGCTCGGCGACATGGCGGAACACAATCGACTGGAAGAGACGCATATCGATCAGATCATTGTGCAGGTTGCAGAGTTTCACCTCACTATTCCGTCTTCGTCAACAGGAACCCCATATGGCGACCCGGAGCATGTGCATGCACCCGTGCAAGATAACTTTGTTCAAATGCGAGAAAGTACAGACAACCCTCAGCATCTTCAGTGGATCGATCTTCTGAAGGACTGGGCCGACCACGAATATCAGCGCTGCTTTTCGCAGTTTCGGCTGAGAAAGCAAGATGGGTTCGTTCGCGAATGTCACGGTGATATGCACCTCGGCAACATGGCGGTGATCGACAACGTCCCCGTTATTTTTGACGGCATCGAATTCAACCCTGATCTCTACTGGATCGACGTGATGAGTGAGGTCGCCTTTCTGATGATGGATCTGGAGGACCATGGGAAACGCGAATTTGCCTACCGGTTTCTGAACGGCTATCTGGAGTTGACCGGTGATTATCCGGGCTTGCGGGTGCTGCGCTACTACCTGGCTTACCGTGCGACAGTGCGTGCCAAAATCGCAGGTATTCGTTTTACTCAATGTGCTGAACGCAATTCTCTATCATTATCGCTGACGGAACTGGAGCGTTATCTGCAACTTGCCCTGAGCTATACGCAGTTGCAGCAGCCGGTGCTCTACATCACTCACGGTTTGTCGGGCAGCGGTAAATCCACAGTGTCCGCTCCACTGGCCGAGCGCATGGGCGCGATCAGAATACGTTCGGATCGTGAGCGACAGCGATTGTTCGGCAAGGGCAAACGAGAAGGTGAGGCCGCGAACATAGGTGTTGGGACGTACTCCAGTAAAGCCACGTTGCACACTTACGCAATACTTGAGGAGCTTGCCAAGGGGGTTCTTGAATCCGGGTACTCGCTGATCATCGATGCTACGTTTCTTACACGTTCGCAAAGAGAACCCCTCAAGCAGTTGGCCGACCGTCTCTCAGTTCCCCTGCGGATTTTGTATTTTAAGGCCGATGCCACGGTGCTTCGCCAGCGCATTGAAGTACGCCAGTGTCAAGGGCGTGATATCTCAGAAGCAGATCTGAGCGTGCTTGAACACCAGCTGGACGCTTATGCCGGGCTCGATTCCGATGAGCAGAATTACGCCATCACCATCGACACCCAATCGGCGTGTGACATTGAGGACATTCTGGCGCTTATCACGCAATCACTGATGTAATCAGATTCGCAGCTGAGGTTCGAATGGTTGCATGATTGGGCAGGCAAGGCAGATATTAAGTCAGGTCGTTTGAGGTCGTTTGGGGTCGTATGAATATTGTTCTTGAAAAGATGGGATCCATACTCGCCAGGTTCCTGACCAAACGCCGGCGCAGCTATGACTTGTTTTCCTTAATCGACCCTGATCAACTACTCCTGAGTCTTGAGCCTGGCGACCTGCTGTTGATCGAGGGCAAGAGCCGCATCAGCACAGCGATTCAATATCTCACGCAAAGTACCTGGTCTCATGTGTGCTTCTATATCGGACCGGGGAAGGACTGCGCGGGTGAACTTATTGAGGCGGATCTCGTAGAAGGTGTGATCCGGGTGCCATTAAGCAAGTACACAGGCTATAACTTGCGTATATGCCGACCAATCAAGCTCTCCGCGGACGACCGGCGCGCGACCATTGAATTTGTCCTGGCGCGCGAGGGTTACCGCTATGATCTCAGGAATGTTATTGACCTCATGCGTTACTTACTTCCCACCCCGCCGGTGCCATCAAATTATCGCAGACACCTGATTGCCTTTGGCAGTGGTGACCCGACTCGGGCAATCTGCTCGACACTTGTGGCACAGGCTTTCCAGTCAATCAAGTATCCTATTCTCCCTAGGGAGGTACATGTGTGTCTTGGTCGTTCACCCACACATTGTGATGATGTCATGCTTGAATCAAGGCATTTTAGCCACTTTACCCCGCGAGATTTCGATTTATCGCCCTATTTTGAGGTCGTCAAACCCACCATCAACAGCCACTTTGATTACAAAAAAATTGTCTGGCTTGAAGAAGAGTCTACACTCTGAATTGTTTATCAAACGTCGTATCTCATGTTCTGTCGAATTATTATTACCACCGGGGTAATGAATATTTTCACAGCTCCCCCGGATTGATCGAACTCCACATCAAATGTGACATCTAATACCCCATGCCTGCCAACTGGATTGAAATACGGAATCTGAGCTTCAGTCGCGATAAGCGAATGATTCTCAATTCGATTAACATGGACATACCCCGGGGCGGGATCACTGCCATCCTGGGGCCGAGTGGTTGCGGCAAGACAACCCTGTTGCGATTAATCGGGAGCCAGTTGCAACCGAGCAGCGGGGTCATCAGCATAGATGGGGTCGACATCTCCCGCCTGCACCGCAAGGCACTTTTTGTGATGCGCGAGCGGATAGGTATGCTGTTTCAGTCCGGCGCTTTGTTTACAGACCTGTCCGTGTATGAAAATGTTGCATTTCCCCTGCGGCTGCATACCGATCTGCCCGAAAGTATGATCCATGACCTGGTGCTGATGAAGTTACATGCGGTGGGTCTGCGCGGCGCCCGGGACCTGATGCCGGAGGAGCTCTCCGGCGGTATGGCGCGCCGGGCGGCACTGGCAAGGGCGATCATCCTGGACCCGGAACTGATCATGTACGACGAACCTTTCGTTGGCCAGGATCCGATTTTTGCCGGGGTGTTGCGCGACTTGATCAGGCGCATCAACAGGGCCATGGGTTGCACCTGTATTATCGTCTCTCACGATATCGCCGAGACGGTTTTGATTTCCGATTACGTGTATGTACTGGCCGATGGCAAGGTTATTGGCCAGGGTACCCCCGATACCGTGATGAACAGTGACGACGCCCGGCTGCGTCAGTTCCTGCAGGGTCTACCCGATGGGCCGGTGCCGTTTCACTATCCCGCACCGGATTACCGTCAAGACCTGCACTTGGAGGAGGCGTAAATGTTGGCACTCCTACAGAACCTGGGGCGCCATGGCCTGGACGTCGCGGCAGCGTTTGGGCGGGCGGGTATATTGTTGGGCCAGGCGATGTGGGGGCCGCTCGACTGGCGTTACGGACCAGGCTTGCTGGTTCGGCAGTTGCATTTTGTCGGCGTCTATTCGCTGATCATCATCATCGTCTCCGGGACGCTAATCGGCATGGTGTTGGCACTACAGGGCTACACGGTACTTGTTCGTTTTGGGGCCGAGTCTGCCCTGGGGCAGTTTGTCTCACTCACCCTGTTGCGCGAACTGGGGCCGGTGGTAGCAGCCCTGCTGTTCGCGGGCCGGGCCGGTTCCGCTCTCACCGCCGAGATAGGACTGATGAAAGCCTCGGAGCAGTTGGCTGCAATGGAAATGATAGGGGTTGACCCTTTACGCCGGGTGGCCAGGCCTCGTTTGTGGGCTGGGATCATCGCTATGCCGATACTTGCCCAGGTGTTCAACATGGTCGCCATCCTGGGGGCTGTGGGAGTAGGGGTCAGTTGGCTTGATGTGGATGCGGGCTCATTCTGGGGCAACATGCAGGCCATCGTCGATTTCCGCGAGGACGTGCTCAACGGCGTTATCAAGGCCTTCGCCTTCGGAGTGGTGGTGACCTGGATCGCGGTGTTCGAGGGCTTCGACGCAGAGCCCACGCCCGAGGGTATCAGCACCGCCACGACCCGTACCGTGGTGTACTCTTCCCTGGCCGTACTGGCCATGGATTTTCTTTTGACCGCAATCATGTTTGGGGTGGACTAAATGCAGTCGCGCAGCATTGAAATTACCGTCGGGGCCTTTATCCTGCTTGGCATTTTCGCTCTCACGTTCCTCGTTCTCCAGGTCAGCGGGCTCAGCTTTAAGGACGTGCGCCGGGACAGTTACCCGTTGTCCGCGCAGTTCAATACGGTCGCAGGGTTGACTCCCAGGGCCAAGGTGATGGTGGCTGGCGTCGCGGTTGGTCATGTCACGGCGATTCATATCGACCCGATTTCCGTTCGCGCCGTGGTAGATATGTCCATAGACAGTAATGTCGATTACCTCACCACCGACAGTATCGCCTCCATCAAGACCGCCGGTGTGCTGGGCGAGCAGTATGTCAGCATTGCGGTGGGTGGCGCGCCGGATATCCTGCAGGCGGGTGACATCATCAAGGACACCCAGTCGGCTATGATCCTGGAGGATTTGATAGGCAAGTTTGTAACGAATTTCAGTGATAAAAAGTGATTAGGCCGGAGAAAAGCATGAAAATCAGTGTCGCAGCGATAAAAGTCTTTTTGTGTGCGGCTGTCGCCCTGATGCTGGCTGCGGGGGCGTCTGCCGTTACCGCCGGTCCCGCAGAGCATATTTCCCGGGCAGATCCCAAGGAAATGCTCAGGCAGGCCACCGCCGAGTTGCTGGAAATCTCGAAGACGGCCCGAGATTACGTGAGCGAAGACCGGGAGCGCTATTACGCGGATGTTTCGGTTGTGCTCGACCAGGTAATGGATATCCAGTATTTCGCTCGCGGCGTCATGGCCGCCTATGCCAGTGCAAGAGCGTACAAAGCACTGCAGACCGATGCCGAGCGTTCAGCCTTTCGCGACCGGGTCGCTCGCTTTGAGATTGCGCTGAAGCGCGTCTGGATGGTCAAGTACGCCGATGCACTGCTTCGCACCGGGGGCGAAAGTATCGATATAGCCAGGATTAAAACCGGAAACGACAGCGACGACCGGGCCAGTCTGGAGCAGACCATCCGCGACAGCAATAACCAGACCTATCTGGTGCAGTACAGCGTGCACAAGGTCACGGAGGGGGGCTGGTTGATATCCAATGTCATTGTCGAGGGCATCAACCTTGGCGAAATCTACCGCAGCCAGTTCGCCGAGGCGGTGGAAAACCACAGCGGCGATGTTGATTACGTGGTGGATCACTGGGTCGAACTCATGATTCACGAACAGTCTTCCGCGCCGGAGATCACCTCCGGAGTGGGAAAATGAATACTGTGGCCCGGCTTTCGTTTGACGGGGCTATCATGCGAGTACATGGCATAGTGGATTTCGCCAGCGTGGTTTCACTGGAGCAGCAGGGTAAGGCATGGCTGCGCGAGGGGGCACCGGCGGAATGTCGCGTGGATTTGAGCGGTGTGAGCTACTGTAATAGCGCGGGTACGGCGCTGTTACTGTCCTGGCTACGCGTTGCCCGTGCCGCAGGTAAGAAACTCATCGTAGAAAATATGCCGGAGGGACTGCGGGGCCTGGTGTCTCTCGCCGCCCTGGACACCGTGCTGCAAGGGTGACCGCGAGACAGAGTTGTTGCAGTGCTTTTTGATGGCAGTTCTGGCCGCAGTAGGGTCGCTATCTATCGGTTTATTTCTGTAGCATGTAGCGGTTCAGAAACCAACGGTGTCCTATACTGAAGGTAAGGAGGATCGTGGTAGTTACTGCCATTGCGTCTCCATAACCCGGCTTCTGTCACGGTGAAATATATGAGCGTTCTTTTTCTGTCTATTGCGGCCCTGTGCCTACTCTATCTGGGTATTGGCGGCGGCCGAGCGATTGCTGTACTTCTGGTCGCACTGGTTTTCGGGGTTTATCTGGGTGGTGGAAGCCTGTCGGAACTTATCTCGGGCAGTTCATTTTTTGCCGCCTGCCTGTTTCTTCTCATACCCAACCAATTTCGCCGTGAGTGGCTGAGTCGGCCGCTTTTGGGCCGAGTGCGCGACATGTTGCCCACGCTGTCTGATACGGAAGCCCAGGCCCTGAAATCAGGCAGCGTCGATTGGGACGGGGAGCTGTTTTCGGGCCATCCAGATTGGTCATGCCTGTTGCAGTATCCCCACACCAGGCTCTCCGAAGAGGAACGGGCATTTATCGACGGACCGGTCACAGACCTGTGTGCAATGATCGACGACTGGTCTATTACCAACGAGCTATATGATCTTCCCCAGGAAGTGTGGAGCTTTATGCGAGACCAGGGATTTTTTGGCCTGGTCATCCCCAGGGATTACGGTGGCAAGGGCTTTTCCCAGACGGCACACTCAGAGATCGTCATGAAACTGTCAACTCGTAGTGTGTCGGTAGCGGTGACGGCAATGGTGCCCAATTCACTGGGCCCCGGTGAATTGCTCATGGAGTATGGTACCGAGGAGCAAAAGGCACACTACCTGCCGCGCCTTTGCAGTGGTGAGGAAATTCCCTGCTTTGCCCTCACTTCTCCTGTTGCCGGCTCCGATGCCGGAGCGATTCCCGACAAGGGTATTGTGTGCATGGGAGACTGGCTGGGTGAGCAGGTGCTGGGACTCAAAGTCACCTGGAACAAGCGCTATATCACACTGGCCCCGGTGGCCACCCTTATCGGGTTGGCGATCAAGGTCTATGACCCGGAAGGGTTGCTGGGCGATCAGGAGAACATAGGGGTTACCTGCGTGATGGTCCCTCACGATCTTCCTGGTGTGCACAGTGGCAGTCGTCACTTACCTATGAATACGGCTTTTATGAACGGACCGACATGGGGCAACGACGTATTTATTCCAATGAAACAGGTGATAGGCGACCAGGCCATGTTGGGCAGGGGTTGGACCATGTTGCTGGAATGCCTCTCTATAGGCCGTTCAATATCGCTGCCCGCCCTGGCGACAGGCGCCGGTAAAATCGCCTGCCTGGCCACCGGCTCCTATTCCTGCGTACGAGAACAATTTGGCCGTTCAATCAGCCAGTTTGAGGGAGTACAGGAGGCGCTGGAACCCATTGCCGGCTACAGTTATATGATGGATTGTGCACGCCTGCTCACCGCGTCGATGCTTGACCGCGGCGTGCGTCCGGCTGTTCCCTCTGCGCTACTGAAATACCACAACACCCATCTGATGCGAGTTGTCGTCGATCACGCCATGGACGTAGTTGCCGGCCGGGGTGTGATTACCGGCCCGCGAAACTTCATGGCCAGGGCCTACCAGGCGGTACCCATCGCCATCACTGTGGAAGGCGCAAATATTCTAACCCGTAGTTTGATGGTTTTTGGCCAGGGCGCCATTCGCTGCCATCCCTTTATGGTTGATGAGATCGAGGCGGCGGGTATGGAAGATGATCGACAAGCGGTCGCCAGTCTCGACGCAGTCATCTTCCGGCATATGGCTCATACTGCCCGCAATGCCCTTCGCAGTTTGCTGCTGGGCCTCACCAGCGGCTTACTGGAGCCAGTCCCGGGCGAGGGTGACCTGCGGCCTTATTACAGGCAACTGTCGCGTTTTTCCGCAGCCTATGCGCTGCTTACGGATACCAGCCTGCTGTCGGTGGGTGGTGGCCTGAAGGCTCGTCAGCGCCTCTCCGGGCATATGGCTGACTGTTTGACGCAACTGTACTATGCCTCTGCGGTGATCAAGCAATGGCATGAGGAAGGGTATCCAGAAACTGAGCGGATACTGGTGGAATGGTGTTTGAAAAACTGTTTGTACGAACTGAGGGTGCACATGGTAGAAGTGATCAATAATTTCCCGGTCACCCTTCTACGCTGGCCTTTGCGCCTCTTGGTGTTTCCGTTGGGTAGTCTTGGCTTGCGCCGTTCCGATGACTCGCTGGGTGCGGAAGTCGCCAAATCTATTGTTGACGACGGCCCCGCCCGTGACCGGATAGTGCAGGGTGCGTACTTCAATGAAGTCCCGGATGATCCTCTGGGACGGGTGCTGTACAGCTATCGACTGGCCAATGAAACACGACAGCTGCGCGACCGGTTGCATGATCAAATTCGTCAAAAGGATCCAGACGATGTGGATGCCATCGCATTGCTGATGGGGCATCAACGTGAAGAACTGGTGGACTGGGCGGTGACAGAGAAGATCGTGGATGAACAGGATCGCGAGATTTTGCTGGAGGCCCTGACGGCACTTTATGACGTGATACGCGTGGATGCCTTTGATGGCGAGGGCATCAAAGCGATGTCTGAGGCGGTGCGCGGCAAGCGCCAGGTTGTAGAGCGCAGGTGAACGACTCACAGATTACCTCGACGATGAGATCGTGGACCCGACGCCCTGTGGGGTCTGCTGGAATATCTGAAAACGCTTTAGGGTGTACCGGCGAGCAAATTGTCAGTAGCGCTGTACACTGTCCTGTACTGCGTTTTTCAGTGAGCTAACAGAGTCGGCATCCACAAACCCGGAGCAACCCGTCACAGTTCCGGTGAATACCACCGCGCCATCCGGGGGCGTCACGGACCCGCATGACACCGTGAAAAAGTTCTTGTTAATGCCAGCATCGGTTAGCAGGAACATTTGCCTGTATTCGTCGAGTGAGCGACCGAACGGAACGACTTTTTCTAGCTTCATTATTATTCCACTATCGTGCAGATAGCTGGAGTACATTCTATACAAAACTGGAGCGCAGAGCCTAATATCTCAGAGCGTATGGGAATTACGCGAACAGAATTATTCAGGAGTATGGCGCATGAACAGTTCGACTGATCTGCTGGACGCATTGCGTTTGCGCCTCCGCCAGGGCTATTGCGCCGACGAAAAAGCGGTGCTGGACGATCTCCTTGCGGCCAGCTCCGTGTCCAGGAGTCGTCGGGATGCTATCCGCAAGCGGTCCATTGACCTGGTACAGCGCTGCCGCCAGAAGCGTGATAAAGCCGGAACCCTCGACGCTTTTTTGCAGGAATTTGGTTTGTCGAACAAGGAGGGCATTGCTCTGATGTGCCTGGCCGAAGCGCTGCTGCGCGTGCCGGATGAGGAAACCGCGGACCGCCTGATCGCCGAGAAGATCCAGTCCGGGGACTGGGGTGCCCACAAGGGGAAGTCGGCTTCCCGTTTTGTGAACGCCTCCGTATGGGGGCTGATGCTCACCGGCCGCGTGGTAAAACTCGACCACGACATCACCGACCGGACCCGTTCCTGGATGCGGCGCTTGATCAATTCCCTGGGTGAGCCTGTGGTGCGTCAGGCGGTATTGCAGGCCATGCGTATTATGGGCGGCCAGTACGTGCTGGGCAGAACTATCGAAGAGGGTCTGAAGAATGGGCGGGAGCACAACCGCTCTGGTACGCGCTTTTCCTTCGATATGCTGGGGGAGGGTGCCCGTACCGACGCCGATGCCCAGCGCTATTTTGATTCCTACGCCACGGCCATTCGCAGTATCTGCCACGGGGCGGGAAACGACTCCGTGGTTGTCACCAACGGTATTTCTGTGAAGTTGTCGGCCCTGCACCCGCGATACGAGTTCCGTCAGAAGCGACGGGTGATGGCTGAATTGTTGCCGCGGGTGCGAGTGCTGGCCATTATGGCGAAAGCGGGTGGTATGGGCTTCAGTATCGATGCCGAGGAATGCGACCGCTTGGATCTGTCGCTGGATATCTTTGCGGCCCTGGCCGGTGACGAGGCGCTGGCCGGCTGGGACGGCCTGGGTTTTGTCTTGCAGGCCTACCAGAAGCGCGCTTATCTGGTGGCGGAGTGGCTGGCGGCACTGGCGCGCTGCACTGGCCGCCGTTTTATGGTGCGCCTGGTCAAGGGCGCCTACTGGGATGGGGAGATCAAGCATGCCCAGGAGCTGGGTCTGGCGGACTACCCCGTGTTTACCCGCAAATGCAATACAGACCTGTCGTACCAGGTCTGCGCCCAGCGCCTGCTAGCGGCTCAGGATGTCATCTACCCTCAATTCGCCACCCACAATGCCTACACCGTGACGTTAATCCAGGAGCTCACGGCAGGGGGTAAATCCTTCGAATTCCAGCGGCTGCACGGTATGGGGCATTTACTCTACGACGAGGTGCTGGATAATAACCCCGGCGTCTCCGTACGGGTGTACGCCCCGGTGGGGAACCACCGGGACCTGCTGCCCTATCTGGTCCGCCGCTTGCTGGAAAACGGCGCCAACAGCTCCTTCGTCAACCGCTTTCTGGATGCGCGGGTGCCCCCTGCGGAACTGCTGAGCGACCCGGTGGAGGGCGCATTGGCGCAACCGGGCGGGCGTCACTCCGGCATACCCACACCCAGAGCGCTGTACTGCGCCGCGCCGCTTCCCTGGCTGAATGCCCTGGGCATGGACTTGTCCGACCCGATAGCGGTCGCGGGGTTATTGGAGAAGGTTGCGATGGCCACAACCAAACCGCTGCTGGCAGCGCCCATTGTTGGCGGCGAGTGGCTGCCCGGCGAGAAGCTGGCGGTAAGCAATCCCGCGGTGACGGAAGTCGTGGTCGGCCATGTCATCGAGGCCGATGCACAAGCTATCGAAACAGCGCTCCAGCTCGCGTCGGCAGCGCAGCCCAGCTGGAACAAGGCGGGAGGTGAGGTCCGCGCCGCCTGTCTCGATCGGGTAGCGGAGTTACTGGAGCAGCACCGCGAGCAGTTAATGGCTTTGATCGTGGCCGAAGCGGGCCGCACTCTCGACGATGCCCTGTCAGAAGTGCGCGAGGCGGTAGACTTCTGCCGCTACTACGCCCAGCAGGGGCGGCAGGGCTTCGCCGCGCCGTTGGCATTGCCGGGTCCTACCGGTGAAATTAACGAGCTGTCCCTGCACGGGCGTGGCGTGTTTCTGTGCATCAGTCCGTGGAATTTTCCCTTGGCAATATTTACGGGGCAGGTTGCCGCCGCTTTGATGGCGGGCAATAGCGTAATTGCAAAACCGGCGGAGCAGACGCCGCTGATCGCCGCACGTGCAGTGAGTTTTATGCTGGAGGCTGGCGTGCCACCGGGAGTACTTCACCTGCTGCCGGGTGATGGTGCGACAGTGGGTGGCGCATTGGTGGGTGACCGGCGAATTGCCGGTGTGGCTTTTACCGGCAGTACCGCCACGGCGCACCGGATCAATCGGCAGTTGGCAGAACGGGAGGGCCCCATAGTCCCGCTTATTGCGGAAACCGGCGGCCTTAACGTGATGGTCGTGGACGCAACCGCACTGCCGGAACAGGTGGTGGATGATGTGATCACCTCGGCATTCCAGAGTGCCGGGCAGCGTTGTTCCGCCTTGCGGGTGATGTACCTGCAGGAGGACATGGCGGATGCAGTGATCGCAATGCTGTGCGGTGCCATGCGCGAACTGACACTGGGAGACCCGGCTGCGCTGGCCACCGATATAGGCCCGGTTATCGACCGGGACGCACGTCAGAGGCTTGAGCAGCATGCGCTGAGAATGGGTAGGGAGGCTACTCTGCTGGCCAGTTGTGAGCTGCAATCACAGCACGGACAAGGTTATTTCTTTGCGCCCCATGTGTATGAGATAAAGCGCTTGTCACAGTTGCCCGAGGAAGTGTTCGGTCCTGTGCTGCATATTATTCGCTATGCGGTGCAGGATCTTCCACAGGTAATCGAGGATATCAATGCCTCTGGCTACGGCCTGACACTGGGCGTGCACAGCCGTATAGACGGTTTTGCGCGGGAGGTATTCGATAATACGCACATCGGCAATACCTATATAAACCGCAATATGGTCGGTGCGGTGGTGGGGGTGAACCCCTTCGGTGGACAGGGCCTATCAGGCACCGGGCCCAAGGCGGGTGGCCCTCATTACCTGCAGCGCTTCGCCACGGAGAAAACCCGCACCGATAACGTGGTGGCCAGGGGTGGGAATACCCAGCTCTTTAATCTGCGAGAGATTGGCTGATTACGCTGCGCCGGGTTAATCTACCCGCAGCTAAGGAGACAATCGTATGCACCTCGCATTCAGTTCGATGAACACACTCAACGATCCGCACCCGGTGGCATTGGCCAGGGCTCTTGAGGAGCGAGGGTTCGAGTCTCTGTGGTATGGCGAGCACAGCCACATACCGTGTTGCCAGAGCACGCCTTATCCGGCAGGTGGCGAGATGCCGGATCCTTACAAAATGATGATGGACCCCTACTTGTCGTTGATGACGGCGGCCAATGCCACCACGACTTTGCGGCTGGGTACCGGTATCGCGCTGTTGATGGAGCGTGACATTTTTTCCCAGGCCAAGACCATCGCTACTCTGGATCGCCTTTCCAGCGGGCGTCTCATGATCGGCACCGGGGTGGGCTGGAACCAGGAAGAGTTCGAGAACATCAGCCCGCACCCGTTTAACAAACGTTATGCAGTGCTGCGTGAAACGGTAGAAGCCACGCGCATTCTCTGGAGTGCTGAGCAGGCCGGTTATCAGGGGCAGTACATCAGCTTCGATCCGGTGTGGGCCGATCCCAAGCCACTGCAGCCGGGAGGGCCGAAGGTTTTTCTCGGCGCTATGGGTCCCCTGGGCCGTAAGCATGCCGCGGCCTGGGCTGACGGTTGGTACCCGGTGGACGTGGCGATGGGCAACGTACCAGAGACCCTGGCGGCTTTTCGCGAAGAGGTGAAACAGGCAGGCCGCAATCCCGATGATGTCGAGATCAATATTCAGATCATGGATACCCACAACCTGGACAAGCTCAAGGAATACCGAGACATGGGTATCCAGCGCGCGACCATCGGCGTTGCAATGGACCTGTGGGACAAGCCCGAAGCGGCGCTGCCGATGATCGATGAATACGCAAAAGTGATCCCCGAGTTGAGGGAGTGAAACACCGCGGTGCATTCAGACAAATGCGGACCATCCGGCGATAGCCGTCTTCAGCCGGTTAACTGTGCCATCAACTCGTCAAAGTTCCAGTGGGCCTGCATGCGGGTGATCAGGCCCTCCTCATTGACCTCGTAGACTGCGAGCATGTCGCAGTGGGTGTGCTTGCCATCCCCCATGTCGCTACTTGCGACCTGGGCTACGCAGCAACAGTAGTCACCGCTGGTCCAGCGTTTATCCACCTTTATGCTGAGCGTTGCCGGGCCGATTATCGTATCCCAGAATGTCTCTATTGCCGCCTTGCCATGGTGGCCCTCCCCGGTGGGGTCCATGGGCGACACCCCCACAGGGTCGGCGACAATGGCATCATCGGCGTAGAGTGCCAGCCATGCGGCCTTGTTGCCGTCCATGGCGTACTGAATAGACTTTTTATTCGCCTCAACGGCGAGATGTTTCGTATTGCTCATGTGTTTTTATTAGCCTCGTAACAATGTGGTATCAACAGTTCTTACATTCACCAGCTACAGAGTAGACCAGGTCTGCGCATGACAGCAAT
Organism: uncultured Haliea sp.; assembly: GCA_963977275.1. Lineage (GTDB taxonomy): Bacteria > Pseudomonadota > Gammaproteobacteria > Pseudomonadales > Halieaceae > JARRPM01. Next base: position 23,758 of record CAXBNX010000032.1, read on the forward strand.
CCATGCCCCTGATAATGCCGATTATATGGCAATAGCCGGCGGTTTAGTGCTGTTTCCGAGTTGTCGATTCGTCAACCGCAGGTTTGGAGAGGAGAAATACCAGCGGTGCCGCTGCCAGGGTTATCCATGTCAGTAGCTGGAAATTGTTGATGTAGGCGATCTCCGCCGCGCCCCTGGCCACTTCCTGCATGATGGCTATTGGCATGGCCATCGCCTCTGGCGTCCCGGCCAGAGGAGAGAGCAGTTCCGGTGGTACCTGCATGCGCGCAGCCAGGTCCTGCTGATTGATCCAGATGTTGCGGGTGAGCGCGGCCATGACGATAGATACGCCCACACTGCTGCCCAGATTGCGTGACAGGCTGAACAGGGCCGTGCCCTCGCCACGCAATGAGGGTGCAAGGGTGGCATAGCTCAGGATGGAAACTGGTATGAACAACAAACCGATTCCCAGGCCCTGAATGAAACCGGTATACACCTATGCCCACTGGCTGACCTGCAGGTTGAATCCCGCCATCAGGTGCAGTGAGAAACTGAACAGACCGACCCCTATCAGCACCAGCAGGCGCGCATCCATGAACTGCATCAGCCGCGCCACCAGCCACATGGTCAACATGGTGCCCACACCGCGGGGCATGAGCACCATGCCGGTGGTCATCACCGGATAACCTTTCCACTGCTGTAGGAAGGTGGGCAGCAATGCCATGGTGGCAAGAAGCACGATGCCGATAAAAAAGATAAACACGGTGCCGATAACGAAATTGCGGTCCCGCATCAAGGCGGGGGAGAGAAAATGCTGATCGCTGGTGAGGTTGTGAATGATGAACAGGTACAGCGCGAGGATTGAGCCTATCGCATAGAACTGGATTTCCCGCGCTTCAAACCAGTCCACGTGTTGGCCGCGGTCCAGTAGCATCTGCAGGGAAGCCACCGCCAGTGCCAACAGGGCGAAGCCCCGAACACCCCCTGGGCCAGGCGCCAGAAGATCATTTCATTCAGGTTATTCGCCTGGCCGCAGAACATGGAGGAAAGAGTGAAGCCGGCTACTGACCACAGGAACAGTTTACGCCTGCCAAAGCGCCGGCTGAGGTAGCCCACCGGCAGGGTCATGATGGCGGAGGCGACGATGTAGGAGGTGAGCACCCAGGTAATCTGGTCCATACTGGCGCTGAGGCTGCCCTGCATATGGGGCAGGGCCACGTTGGCGATGGTGGTGTCCAGTACCTGCATGATGGTGGCCAGCATGATGCTGACCGTCACCAATACCTCTTTGCCCTGGCTCTGTTGCATTACTGCTGAAGCGCGATCGGCCGCTCTGTATGCAGGGCAGCGACACCGGCGTCTGCTGTTACTGTGCCCGATGTGCTGATGTCGATCCACACCTGGGCGCTCATGCCCGCTCGCAGCAACGGATTGCCATCGCCCGGCAGCAGGCGCAGGCGCACCGGTACACGCTGTACAACTTTCACCCAGTTGCCACTGGCATTCTGGGCTGGAATCAGTGCGAACTCGGAACCGCTGGCGGGACTGAGGCTATCCACTTCCGCCGCCCATTCCTGGCCGGGGTAAGCATCTACCTCAACCCTGGCGTGTTGCCCGGGCCGAATGTTGGCCAGTTGGGTTTCTTTCAGGTTGGCCTCCACCCACAGGTGCCGCCGGCCTGCCGCCCATTTCCGCTGCCAGGCTGGAAAGTTTCTGGTCGGTCATGGCAATGCGGGAGCGGGCCTGGTTCAGTAGCTGGTGCGATTCATCCAGTTGTGACTCGGAAATGGCAATCGCGCCCATCTTCTCGTTGCGCTGCAACTGGCGCTGATAGAATTCCGCGTCCTGCTGCGCTTGCTCCAGCGCAGCCTCGGCCTCGGCGTGGTCGGCGCGCTTCGCCAGCAACTGATTCTTGACCTGGGCCACGTGAGCCTCGGCCTCGGCCTCGGTCACTGCCAGCCGATACGAATAGTCATCCAGGGCGACTAGCAGGTCGCCGGCTTTTACCCGCTGGTTGGGGCGCACTGCTACCTCGGTGACCACGCCGCTCACTTCCGCCGCCAGGGACAGTTTGTCTGCCTTGATGTAGGCATTTTCGGTATCAATGGTGGTGCCGTCATACAGGCACCAGGCCGCTACGGCCACGGCAACTGCCACTCCGGCACCCGCCCAGAGCCTGCGATTGAGGCCTTTTTTAGCTGTTTCTTCCATTCAAGCTTCCTCGTCGCTCAGGTTTTGCATGATGCGGCCCAGCAACGTGTGTAACTGCACAATCTCGGTTTGTGTCAGCCCTGCCAGCGCTTCTGCCCGGGATTTTTCCGCCAGGGTCTTGAGTACTTTCAGGGCGGGTTGGGCTGCGCCAGTCAGGTAGATACGAAAGCAGCGACGGTCACCCGGATCGCGGCGGCGTTCGACCAGGCCCTCTTGCTCCAGATTGTCCAGCTGCCGGCCGAGACTAATGGGCGCTACATCCAGCCGATCAGCCAGTTCCGTCTGTTTCAGGCCTTCCGCGCGGTTTAATAGCCAAAGTACCTGCCAGCGTGCCCGGCTGAGGTCGTGCTCCCGTGCTCGGCGGTCAAAATTGCGGCGCCAAAGGCGTGCGGCACCGTGCAGCTCGAAGCTGATCTGTGCGGCTGTATCCTGATCAATCATAGGGTTTTCCGGCTAGATTATTGCTTCGCTTATTATAAGCAACGTTATTATAATTTCAAGAACGGAGCTCATTGGACTGAGACGGACACAAAGCAAGCATCGGCTGCGGAAAGTTATCAATATCCCATCTATAATATCTGCGGTTCGATATGGGCGGTTCGCCAGATGTACCCACCACATCTTACGTTCACAGATACATATCCAGAGGAGTTAAAGCATGTCGGAATTCCCTACCAGTGCGCAGAATTCGATCATTCTGCGATTACGCATTGAAAATCAACCCGGGCTTCTTGCCCGGGTTGTCGGTTCCATCGGCGAAACCGGCGGCAACATTGGTGCCATTGATATCGTCCGTTATGAGAACGGATTTATCATTCGCGATGTCACTGTGAATACCAGCGGTGCTGAACAGGCGAAAGCCATTAGCGCGGGCTTGAATAAGATTGCCGGCGTCAAGGTCATGCACAGTTCCGATCGTGTTTTTGTCATGCACCTGGGAGGGAAGATCGAGGTTCGCAGCAAGGTTCCCCTCAAATCCCGGGATGATCTTTCGATGGCTTACACACCCGGGGTGGCGCGTGTTTGTATGGCTATTCACGATGACGTCCAGAAAGCACACAACCTGACCATCAAAAAAAATACGGTTGCCATCGTTAGTGATGGTACCGCCGTGTTGGGCCTGGGCGATATCGGCCCGGAGGCCGCCATGCCTGTCATGGAGGGCAAGGCCATGTTGTTCAAGGAATTTGGCAATGTGGACGGCTTTCCCATTTGCCTGGACACCAAGGATACTGAGGAGATCATCCGCACGGTCAAGGCCATCGCTCCCGGGTTTGGTGGTATCAACCTCGAGGATATATCTGCCCCGCGCTGCTTTGAAATCGAGCAGCGGCTGCAGGCAGAGCTCGACATCCCGGTGTTTCACGATGACCAGCACGGCACTGCCGTGGTGATGGTCGCCGGGCTGATCAATGCATTAAAAGTGACCAACAAGCGCGCTGCAGATATCAAGGCTGTGGTTGCGGGTGTGGGAGCTGCCGGCACGGCTTGTACCAAGATGATGCTGGACCTCGGCATTACCAATATTATCGGGCTGGACCGCGCGGGCATTCTCCACCGGGGGCGCGATGGCATGAATCCTGCGAAACAGGCCTATGCTGACATCACCAACCCCGACAATATCAAAGGCACACTGGACGAAACCATGGTGGGCGCGGACCTGTTTGTCGGGTTGTCCGGCCCGGGGATTCTGACGGTGGAACACCTGAAAACGATGAACAAGGATGCCATTGTCTTCGCCATGAGCAACCCGACACCGGAAATTATGCCGGAGGCGGCATGGCCTCACATAGCTGTGATGGCTACCGGTAGAAGCGACTATCCCAATCAGCTGAACAACGTGCTGTGTTTTCCGGGAATTTTCCGCGGTGCGCTGGACTGCCATGCCAGGGCAATTACGGAAGAAATGAAAATGGCTGCGGCACGAGCCATTGCAGAAACTATTCCCGATGAAAATTTGTCAGCGGACTACATCATTCCGGGCGTGTTTGATAAGAGTGTGGCCCGCAATGTTGCCAGAGCAGTGAAGAAAGCCGCGGCTTCAAACGGGCGGGTGAGGTAACAACGCTTTGTCGTCCCTGCCGCGCTCATCTTGCTCACGGTATTGGGCGGGGCTCATGCCGGTCCATTTCTTGAAGGCCCGGCTGAAGGGGGCAGGGTCGGTAAACCCTGTGCGTTCGGCGATGTCCGTGATTCGCATCTCGGGGATGGCCAGCAACTGCAGCGCGACATCTCGCCGCACGGTGTCCTTGATCTGCTGGTAGGACGTGCCTTCCTCGGCCAGGCGTCGACGCACCACCGCCGTACTCATCGCCAGGTCGCGACAGATACTGTCAAACGCTGGAAAAGACAGGCGGTCCTTTAACTCCCGATTCAGCATCAGGCGAATTTGCGCCTGGATACTGGTGTCGCGCCCCGGCAGGTAGAGCAGGTTGGCGGGGGAGTCACGCAGCCAGTCTTCAACCTCAGCCTGGCTGCGCACTATCGGTTTTTTCAGGTAATTAGGACTGAAGGAGAAGCCGGAGCGGGCTGCTCCGAACTCAATATCGCAGGGAAACAACTCCTCGTAGAATGTCGCATGGCGAGGTGCGGGATACGCGAAAAATGCTCTGTGCAATGGGATATTCTCGTCGATCGCCCAGCCGGGAAAGCGATGCCACACGATGCCAACAAATTCAGTGATGAAGTGGTCGGGATCCTTCACGCAGTCCCGGGTATTCAGATAGAGAGTCACCGAATCGCCGGTCTGTTCAATTTCCATTCCTGCTGCGCCCGCCGCCATATAGGATAGCAATCGTTGACCCTTGCGCAGTAGCTCCCCGAGTGTCTCTGCGGCGATCATATACTCGCAGACCACAGCCCAGGTGCCCAACTTCAACGGCTGCGGATCGAAACCGAGGCCCTCATCGCCAGATTCGCGCCACAGGCGCTTGATCAGGGCTGTGAGGTATTCGTTCTCTATGAAGTTATCGTCGGTAATGGCAAGCGCTGGATCAATGCCGGTTTCCTGCAGAATCCGTGTAGTGTCCAGACCGAGGCGCCTGGCCTGGTCAGTGAGAACTCGCAGATAATGGGTGGTGGTTCTGGGCATGCCTGGTTGCTACGCGGTTCAGGCCAGCACGCTGCGGCTGATAAGCTCTTTCATGATTTCGCTGGTGCCGCCATAGATGCGCTGAACCCGGGCGTCCACAAAGGCGCGTGACACACCGTATTCACGCATATAGCCGTAACCGCCGTATAGCTGCAAACAGGTATCTGCCACTCGACCCTGCATTTCAGTGCAGGAAACCTTGGCCATGCTGGCTGTGGCTACGTCCAATGCACTCGCTGTGATGAGCTGCTTGCATTCCTCGACGAATGCCCGGTGCACGCGTATATCGGTGGCCACTTCCGCCAATTTGAATTTCGTGTTTTGCAGCGCCGCAACGGGCTTGCCGAAGGCCTGGCGCTCTTTTACGTAAGCCACGCATTCCGCAAGTACACCCTCGGCAGCTGCCACCGCGCCCACCGCCAGTGACAGGCGCTCACGCTGCAGTTCGCCCATTAATACCGCAAAGCCCTGGTCGAGTTTACCAAGGATGGCGCTGGCCGGTACGCGCACATCTTCAAAAAACAGTTCGGATGTGTCGCTGGCATGCAGCCCAATCTTCTCCAGGTTCCGACCTCTGGTGAAACCTGGCGTGGTCGCATCTACCAGGAACAGGGTCGTCCCCCGCGCTCCCGGAGCATCCAGGTTGCTGCGGGCCACCACGATCACCATGTCGCAATGTTGGCCGTTGGTGATGAAGGTCTTCGAGCCATTGATGATGTAATCGTCGCCGTCTCGTCTGGCACTTGTGCGCAGACTCTGCAGGTCGCTGCCGGCACCTGGCTCAGTCATGGCGACAGCACCCACGCATTCACCGGACACCATGGACGGCAGGTATTTTTGCTTCTGGGCTTCACTGCCCTGATTGAGCAGGTAGTGGGCGACAATATCGGAATGCACCGCCATTGGCCCGCCCACCGCGCTGTAGTTGGCGCGACTGAATTCCTCCAGCACAATCATGGAAAAGTCGAAGTCGGCACCAAACCCGCCGTAGGCTTCTGGAATATCGACGCACAGCAGGCCTTGTTTCCCCAAGCGATTCCATAGTTCCCGCGGAAATATCCCCTGTTGTTCCCAGTGTTCATAGTTGGGGGCCATTTCGTTTTCTACAAAACGCTTCACGTTTTCTCTGAACAGTTCCAGTTCTTCACTCACGGGTGTAACTCCTCGCCCTGCTACAGGGCTACCAGGGCCTCGCCGATCAGGGTTTTCTCGCCGTTGGCCGTTGCCGCCTGAATTTCGCAGCGAGCCAGCCTTTCGCCGTCCCGATCGATCAGTTCCACCACGGTGCCGGAGCAGGTGATGATATCCTGCAACTGGGTGATAGCGGCGAATCGATTGCTGAATTTACGCAGTTGTGCCTGGGGCTGCCAGTTGGTCAACATTCTGCCCAGGCAGGCCATCGACAGCATACCGTGGGCGAACACGTCGGGCATACCTGCGGCCTTGGCGAAGTCGGAATCAATGTGAATGGGGTTGTGGTCGCCGGAGGCGCCCGCGTAGAGTGCCAGGGTATAGCGGCTGATCGGCGCCAGTTCCAGCGGTGGGATACTCATCCCTGCTTCAATAGCTGACATCGTGTGCCCTCCTAAGGGTTGCGCACGACCAGGGTGCTGGTTGCCCTGGCTGCGAGTTGGCCATTCTGGTTGGTGTAGGTGCTTTGCATGACGACGAATTCCAGCGCGCCTGCCTTTTTGTCAAATATATCGACGATTCTGCACTCCACTGCAATAGTATCTCCAGCACATATCGTGCTGAAATATTCGAACTCCTGGTTGCCATGCAGAATCGTTGCAATGTCGATATCCAGCAGTTTAAGCACCGGCAAAAACTCCGTGGACTCCTGGTCCAACACACTGGTAAATGTAGGCGGGGCGGGCAGGGACCTGTACCCCGCCTTCCTGGCTATTTCCTCGTCCAGGTAGATGGGGTTAGTCTCGCCTATGGCCTTGGCGAAAAACTTCAAGCGACCTTTCTCCACTTCCGCCGTAAAGGGTGCGAAAGCGTGTCCGATTTTACTCCTGTCTAACATCATCATCCCCTGTACATGGTCACGACGACTGCGCCGCCCAGGCCAAGATTATGCTGTAGGCCTATTCTGGCGCCAGGCACCTGTCGCTGGTCGGCAGTTCCCCGCAGCTGATTGACCAGCTCATAGCACTGCGCCAGACCAGTGGCACCGATGGGGTGCCCCTTGGACATCAGGCCACCAGAGGGGTTGACCACAAACTTGCCACCGTGGGTGTTGTCCCCGGCCTCGACAAAAGCCGTAGCTTGCCCTTCATCGCAAAGGCCCAGACCTTCATAGGTGATAACCTCGTTGACAGTAAAGCAGTCGTGGAGCTCCACCACGTCTACCTCCTCGACACCCATGCCCGCTTGTTCAAAGACAGAGTTCGCGGCGCGTCTGGTCATATCCGCGCCCACGAGATTGATTGCGCTGTCCCAAGTTGCCGGCGTATCTGTCGCCATGGCCTGGGCGACAATCTCGACCCCTTGTGTAATACCGTGTTTGCGCGCGAACGCCTCGCTGCAGATGATAGCGGCACCCGCGCCGCACGTGGGCGGGCAGCACATCAGTTTGGTCAGATAATCCATGTAGACTACCGGAGCCGACATAACGTCCTCCACAGTCAGCTCGCTGGAGAATAGCGCCGCGGGATTCAGCGCGGCATGATTGCGGGTCTTTACCGCGACTTTGGCAAACAGATCGGCAGAGGCGCCGTATTTTTCCATGTATTCATGGCCAGCAGCGCCAAAACAACGCAGCGCCAGTGGCCCGTCGGGGTATTTTTTCTGGTCCAGGACGCCCAGAAAGTTATCGAACGGTGATTCGCGATCATCCCAGTGTGAACCCAGTGCGCCGGGTTGCATTTCCTCGAAACCAAAGGCGAGTGCGCACTCCACGGCCCCGTTTTCAACCGCCTGGCGGGCCAGGAAGATAACGGTGGAGCCCGATGAGCAATTATTGTTTACGTTGATAACGGGAATGCCTGTCATGAACGCGTCGTAGAGGCAGTGCTGGGCACAGGTGGAATCGCCATAAACATAACCCCCGTAGGCCTGTTCGATCAATGACGGGTCGATACCGGCATCCGCCATTGCGCCCCGGATGGCGGTTGACGCCATTTCGCGATACGGTTTTTGCTTTCCCGGCTTGGTAAATTTCACCATATCCACGCCGGCGACTAGTGCATTACTCATTGTATTTCTCCCAATGACATTTTTATGCCGAGGTTGCCGAATACCGGCGTGAATGTGTCCTGGATACTGGCTGGATGGTCCGCCTTGTCGAAGTTGGCAATCTGGCCCCAGGCCTCCTCGACAGCCTCGGCAGTCAGTGCAGCTTTGGGGTCAAAAAATGCCCCTTTGCTGCGCTCCCAACGCAATTTTGATACCCACCCGGCACCGACTTCAAAAAGTGAACCACTTTCCTCACTGTGCTCTGAACAGAGCTTTACCACAAGAGGGGTGACAAATTCGGGCTTAAGTGCATCGACAACATCTTTAGGTAAGATGGTCTCGGTGAGTCTGGAGCCGGCGACAGGCGCGATAGTATTCGCCTTTATCCCCTTTCTGGCTCCCTCAAGTGCCAGTGTATTAGTGAAACCGATAATGCCGCGTTTTGCGAATGAATAATTCGCCTGACCAAAGTTGCCATATAGGCCTGCCCCGGAGCTGGTGTTAACGATTCGACCATATCCTTGTTCGAGCATCACAGGCCACGCCGCCTTGGTGACTCTGTAAGTTCCCATGGCGTGAACCCGGTAGATCAAATCCCAGTCCTCATCGCTCATTTTCAAGAAACTGCTGTCTCTGAGGATGCCGGCATTATTGACGACAACGTCGACCCGGTCGTAATTATCCAGGGCTGACTTGATAATGGACTCGCCCTGCTCCACGGAGTCATAGTTGGCTACGGCCTCACCACCGGACGCGATAATCTCTGCAACCACCAGATCAGCAGGCGAGTTACCTTTACCGCCGCCGTGGGGGCCGCCTCCGAGGTCGTTGACCACGACCTTGGCGCCGCGACGGGCGAAATCCAGCGCGTGCGACCGACCGAGGCCGGCGCCGGCTCCCGTTATTACCACTACTCTGTCATCGTATCTAAGTTGATAGGTCATGATTCATGGCCCTCTGGCCTGGAAAGCAGGATCACCACTATCGGCTAACCGGTGGCGCGGGTGAATGACCAAATTGATTGAACTGCATGACAATACTTCATTATTCCGGGGTCTTTTGCAGATGCAGAGATCCCAATTGTCAATTCCATAAAACGTATATAGAATACATGTTATCGATGTGTGGCGCCCGTGAGCAACGTGTAGCTATGCGGGGTGCCGCGATGCAGGGAGGTGACGAAGTGACGAAAAACAGCGAGGACGACTCGCAGGCCGCAGGCTTCGCCTCGTCGCCTTGCGCCATGCATGAGGTGGATCCCGCATATATGGGGCTTGAAGGAATTGGGGCTGCGCCCGAGGTTCCGGGCGACGATGTATTGACAAGTATCGCTGATGCGTTGCTGACGGGACTGCCCGATGCAGTCGTTTACTCGGACAGCAGTGGTCTGATCCGGTTCTGGAACAGCGGAGCGCAGCGGATCTTTGGCTTTTCCGAGACCGAAGCCCTGGGGCAATCGCTGGATATTATTATTCCGGAACGACTTCGAGACCGACACTGGGAGGGTTACGGCCGGATGATGGCGACGGGGAAGTCGCGCTACGAAGCGGATAAATTACTGGCCGTGCCGGCGGTGAACAAGGCGGGACAGAAACTTTCGATCCAGTTTACCGTCGCCCCGGTCACCGGCCGGGATGGCGCACTAGCGGGTATTGTGGCGGTATTGCGAGATGTGACGGCAACCTTTGAAGAGATGAGGCGGCTGCGGGCTGAGCGGCCATGACGCTGGCCGCAGCGCCAGCCATGGTCGCGGCCCGCTGGTTTAACAGGTCGTCGCCGGCGATTGCCCAAACCTTTTCTCCGTGTATACTTCGGGTATGTTCTCCTTCTCTTTAATCTCATCCATTGCCGCACTGATTCCCGTACTGCTATCGGGTCGTTTTTCCGCCATTCCCACTGTCGGCGACTGAATCCGTCCGGATTTAGTCGCCAGTAATACCACACTTTTTCTGAAATCAATTGTTGATAGGAGGGGGTATGTCATCCCTACGTTCTGTACTTGTCGGTCAACGAGACCGCGATCGTATTCATGCGTTGCTGCGCAACGCCCAAACTAAGGAGAGCAGCCTGCTATTCGACGAGCTGGATGCCGCCACCATTGTGCCTGAGGATATGTTACCCGACGATGTGGTTACCATGCACTCAACGGTACGCTTTGTCGATCTCGCGACCGAGGTCTGCTCTACAGTTACTCTGGTATACCCGGATGAGGTAGGCCGATTCTCGAATGGCATTTCCATTCTCGCGCCGGTCGGCGCTGCACTGATCGGGCTGCGAGTTGATGAGGTTATTGAGTGGCCTTTGCCCAACGGGGGTGTTCGGAAGCTCAAGGTTGTTGCGGTGCAAACCTCATGAAAAATACACTGGCTCCCGAGTCACCCATATGGAATCGGGTTCTGGTGCTTGCCGAATCCATGGATGAGCCCGGATGTTCAATCGAGCACATAAGGAATTTACTGTGCGGGCTCGAGGAGGGCTTTGCCGACACTTTTGATCCGGCAGAGGACTTTCCCGAGTATGCAACTCATCGCCTGTGCGGGTCCCTGCGGCGATTATTGGCTCAGATGGAAGGGCAGGAGCCGCTCCAGTAGAGCGTGTTCCACCTCCCCGGGAGCTTGTCCCGTGGGACGCATTCGTTTACGTTTTATCAGTGCGCTTGCGGTCGTCTGACTGCTTGCGCATTTTTCTATGGTTTTCCTGTGCCTGCTTTCCTACAACTTCCAGCCATTGGAGGTGTTGCTGCCAAATGTATTCCTTTACATGGGCAGGCTTCTTGAGGCGTTTATAGTCAGTCATCATCAACCTCTATACGTGGATCGCGTGTACACAGTTATTCGGGCCTTATTCAGCCCCGTAAATACCTCTAAAAAAATGGCCGGGACTCATCGTTCGTAAAGAAGTATATAGGTTGCATCATATAAAGATACATATAAAATACATCAAAGGGTGCTGCCAGCCAATCTCTGAGTAGGGTGTCGGGAATTGCGTGATCGGGACCGAGGTGTTGTCACCAAACTTCTCTGCTCGCCAAACGGTCTGGCCAGTAAATGGGCTGGACTCTCGCCTTCCAGAGATAACATCCCCCAATGGCCGCAACGATCTCTACTGATGCTTTATGATAACAAACCGTAAGACGCTTGCTGCACTTTTTGATATGGCCATTGACCTCGCCGCCAGCCTCTCGACCGAGGAGCGTTTCGAACGCTTGCTGTCAACTACGCTGGAGGTAATTCCCTGTGGTGCCGCTGCAATCCTGAAGCTTGAAGACAAATCTCTCCGCCCGCTGGCAGCCATGGGATTAAAGCGCGAGGTCATGGGCCGGCGTTTCCAGTTATCCGCTCACCCCCGATTAGCAAGAATTATTGATACCGAAGGAATTACGCGGTTCGATGCCGATAGCACATTGCCAGACCCTTATGATGGCTTGTTGGAGTCAGTGGAGGGTGACCTGCCCGTACACGCCTGCATGGGGGCGAGACTGGCCGTGCAAGGAAAGGTTTGGGGAGCGATTACATTTGACGACCTGCAACCGAATGCCTTTGAAGCCACCGCTGACGATCTTGTGCAGGCCTTTTCAGCTTTTGCGGCTGCCGCTGCGTCGGCAGCGGATTATATCGCGGTGCTTGAGCGTAGCTCGAGTCGTGAGCATGAGTTGAATCAGAACCTGATAGAGCAGGTATTGTTACATGCCGATCAGGATATGGTGGGACAGAGCAACGCGATGCACGAACTGCGCCGGGAAATTGAACTGGTTGCCGCCTCCGACCTCACCGTATTGATCACTGGCGAAACGGGGGTGGGCAAAGAACTGGTCGCGCGCGCAATCCACACACATTCCACGCGCTCAGCCCAGTCTATTGTCTATCTGAATTGTGCCACGCTTTCCGAGAGTCTCGCTGAAAGCGAATTGTTTGGGCACAAAAAAGGGGCATTTACCGGTGCAACGATAGATCACCGCGGCAAGTTTGAACTCGCTGATAAAGGCACCCTGTTTTTGGATGAGATTGGCGAGTTGCCACTCAGTCAACAAGCCAAACTTCTGCGGGTATTACAAAGTGGTGAAGTGCAACCCGTAGGGTCAGAGGCCCTCTTGCATGTTGACGTTCGTGTGGTGGCCGCAACCAATCGCAATCTGAAAACCGAGGTTCTGGAGGGGCGGTTCCGTCAGGATCTTTTTCACCGTTTGAGTGTTTTTCCTATTCTAGTGCCATCGCTGCGGGAACGTATTGGTGATATCCCGGTATTGGCGGGCCATTTCATCGAAGCGCTGTCTCTAAAGTTTGGTGTGAGGGGGGTCACTCTTTCACCCGAGGCTTTGCAATCGCTCGAGCGCCACAACTGGTTGGGGAATGTCCGGGAACTGGAACATGTCATAAGTCGAGCCCTGCTCAGGGTTGGCGCCCGTAAAGGGGCATCTCCTGCCAGTATTCAAGTAGGTGACCTGGATAATCTGACATCCGAACAAGCAATCGCAGTGCCAGAAGTCACGATGCACTCTCAGGGGACACAGTTGCGGTCACTGTCTCAACTGCTCAACAGCTTCCAGGTGCAGCTGATAAATGAACGCCTTCAGCTGCACAGCAATAACTGGGCGAAAGCAGCCGCGAGTCTGGGTGTTAATCGCGGAAATCTGCATCGCCTGGCAAAGCGCCTGGGCATGAAGTAACGGCGGATCAGCCGATCGGGTCACCGTTACCAGACTGACGTACACAATCGTTATCAAAATGACTCTTCGAATCATATTGACAGCATTTATACGGTGTCATTTTGATAGCAAAATAAAATAAAGCTAACTAAATCAAACACCTAAAACCTGGCATGGTTCTCGCTATACAGAGGGAAACCCGGCGTGTTGCACGCCGATTCATCTCACCAGGAGGATGGTATGTCAGACAAAAAGGTCGTTGTTCCCGCCGTACTAATGCTTTTCCTGTGCGCTCCCATGTTGCGCGCTGCAGAGGTCGTGGCCCAGCGTCCGGATAATCTGGGTGGACAAATGATCGGTGGGTCGACCGCCGTATTAATTGGCGGTGCTGCGGGAGGTCCCATTGGAGCAATCGCGGGGGGTATTTTGGGCGCCTGGCTGGGCGGTGAGATGCAACAGGCCGCAGGTGTCAGTGGCGATGCCTATCTGATCAAAACGGAAGATGGCGAGGTACACCGGCTGAGGTCACCCAATCACCGTTTCGAGGTTGGAGATTCTGTCGCCATTAAAGGCATCCGGCCGGTGCCGATGATCGTCGGTACAACTGGCAATGGCATTACCACACAACAAGCAGATTGATTGCTTGCGGTATCAGCCTCTGGCAAGAGCTGACCGCGCAGCCGCCACATTAGTTGACCACCAGAACCCTAATCATGCAGGAGCTCCCATGACTCGAGTACATCAATTGGTATCACTCTTTTCCATCAGCGTATTTGCGGCGCTCACGACATTGTCTACTCCGATAGTGCAAGCGGAAGTCGTTAACGTCGATATGGTCGTGCAGGAAGTGGATATTCCGGTCGATAACGAGGGCACGACACAAAAAATGTGGACTTATAACGGCACGGTGCCAGGGCCTGTCGTGCGGGTGAAGCAGGGCGACATTGTCAATTTCACGCTAATAAACGATAAGTCGAACAAGAACAGCCACTCCATGGACTTTCACGCCGCGATTGTGGATGTGCTCGATGAGTTTTCCGAGATAAAACCGGGCGATACCAAAAAATTCCAGTTCGAGGCGAAATATCCCGGTGCCTTTGTGTACCACTGCGGTGCGTCATCCATGGCGGAGCATATTTCGCGTGGCATGTACGGCGTAATTCTGGTGGATCCCCGGGAGGGCTATTCCGAGACCTATCCGAGGCCTGATCGCGAGTATGTCATCGTGCAGGGCGACTTATTCAAGGCGGGTACCAGCGCCGAAGATCGCAAGTGGGGCAAGGATTGGCAGGGCGCCTTGATCAATGGAAAAATGTTTCATTACGATCCGGTACACGATGAAAATGCAACGCTGGCACTGGAGTCCAAACCCGGAGAGCGCGTTAGATTCTATTATGTGAATGCTCAGATTAATGACCCAGTTGCGCTGCACCCCATCGCAGGGATATGGGATCGCGTGTATGACAATGGCAACCCGAAAAATATCAGCTACGGCATGCAGACCTTCAACATTCCACCTGCACACGCGATCACGGTTGATCTGGTAAGCCCGGGCGATCGACCGAGCAATAATGCAATTGTTGATCACGCTATGAAGCGCGCCTTGAACGGTGCCATCACCGTATTGCTCAATAATGAAGACGCTGACCCCGACAAAGGACGAGACGGAAATCTGGTGATTCGGTAGGACACTGAGGTGACTATGAGTAGTTTCAATACGATTTTGATTCGCGCCGGCCTCTTGCTCGGAATAACCACGGCTGGTGCGACCTTAGGCAATGCTGCGGAACATAGTGAGGGGGAGCAACTGGCCGCCGACAGGTGCGCTGCCTGCCATTCTCTCGAGGTTCCGGTACAGGCAACACTTACCATGCAGGGAAAAATTGATGGAACGGGGCCGCCCCTGCATTTTTCGGGGCAGAAATATCAGCAGCTCTGGCTGACAAACTGGCTGCAGTCCCCGTCACGCATTACCCCTACCGGGGGTGATTTCTGGTCGAACGCGGTGGTTGTTACCGAGGATGGAGATGAGGTAGACGAAGCACTGCTGAAGAACCATATTGCACTGGAAGCTGCACAAGCGGATGCCGTTAGCGACTACTTGATGACGCTTAAACCAAGTCCGCAACTCACTCCGGACTTTGGTTATACCCCTGCGAAAGTGAATATGATGTTGGCCAAAAAGGACTTTCGCAAGTTCAAGGGGTGTTCTGGTTGTCACCGCGATACACCCGATTTTGGCGGTGTAAGCGGGCCTGAATTGTACACCGCGATGAACCGTTTGCAGCCAGACTATATCGCTTCCTATATTGCTAATCCCCGGGCCTGGGATCCACACACGCTGATGCCAGCGAAGAGTCTCAATGACACCGCAATTATCAAGCTAATGAATTATCTCAATCAGATTGAGGAGCAGACGCAGTGAAGAGGCGATGGATAGAGATTTACGCCATGTTTCTGGTTTCCATAATAGCTACACAAAGCGTCCATTCGGAGGGTGAAATCGGCCCCACAGGCAAACAGTTGTATCAAGCCTACTGTTCCCAGTGTCACGGTCTGGAAGGTGATGGTTTCGGGGTGAACTCCTACGATCTGGATGTGGCGCCAAGGGATCACACCGACACTGACGAAATGTCTGCGCGCACAGATGAGGAGCTGTTCAAGGCGGTAAAATTTGGAGGAAAGTCTGTGAACAAATCTGTGCTGATGCCGGCATGGGAAGGAAACTTGAGCGACGATGAAATACATCGCCTTGTCGCTTACCTCAGGCAGCTGTGTTGCACGGAGGCAAGATGATGAGAACAGTCGTGCACATTTTTGGCAGGACCTGTCTGGTGGCCCTGATGCTGTTTGCGGCGACTGTCCACGCTGCACTTCGAGAGTTCGAGATGACCATCGAGGAAGTGGAGCTGGAGGTCGCACCGGGATTGATCACCAAGGTCTGGGCGTATAACGGTCAAGTACCGGGCCCGATGATTCATGTCAGACAGGGTGACGAGGTGAAGGTGACATTGACTAACAATACGACCTTGTCTCATACCATCCACTGGCATGGCCAGTATATGACCAACAACTGGAAAAATGATGGCGTCCCGGATATCACCCAGCCGGCAATAGAGCCGGGGGATAGTTATGTCTACCAATTTATTGCCGAAAAACCGGGCAGTCTCTGGTATCACTGTCACGTCAATGTTCCTGAGCACGTCGGCACCCGCGGTATGTGGGGACCAATTATCATCGATCCCCTAGAGCCTGATCCCATCGTTAACAATGTCACCAAGGAAGCCATTCTGATGTTTTCCGGCTGGGAATCCGATGTGGCTAACGAGTACGGGAAGGGAGGGCACCCGAAGGATCCAATGGATTATTTCTCGATTAATGGCAAGGCCTTTCCTCTCACCGAGCCGTTGCGCGTGAAGAAAGGTGATGTCCTGCGGCTCAGACTCTTCGCTGTTAGCAGCCACGTAGCCTTTCATGCGCACGGGCACGACATGTTGGTCACCCATAAAGACGGGCTGCCAATACCGGAGCCTTACTATGCTGATGTGGTACCGATGATGCCCGGTGAACGAATCGATGTCATTATCGAAATGAACAACCCAGGTCTGTGGATCAACCACGACCACATCGAAGCACACGTAAGCAATGCGGGAAAGGCGCCGGGCGGTGCCGTCTTTATCATCGAGTACGAAGAGATTGAGCAGCCGGACTGGTATGTGTGGAAAGACAAACCCGGAAACCCCGATTTCTTTCTGACCAGGTCCCTCGCATCTGGCTATGGCATATTTAACTCCGAGGTATTCCAGGGGAAGGCACCTGCAGAGGAGAGTAAGACACGACGAAAGAAGCGAAAAAAGTCGGATAGCAAGTAACGTAATTTTCCAATGGCGAGGCCCCATAGGGGTCTAGCCCTGCCTTGAAAAAGGTACTCTGTCGAACTTGTCTAAAGCTCAAATGATAGAAAGCCCGAGCCCACCGTCTACGGTCACCACCGACCCGGTCATATAGGCCGAGGCCGATGAGGCGAGCAGCAGGATGGCGCCGTCCATTTCGGAGGGTGCACCAAGCCGCCTTTGCGGAATGCGCTTGAGCAACTGTTGCCCGGCTGGCGAGTCCAGATATTCTTCCGCCATGTCGGTCCGGTAGTAACCGGGTGCGATAGCATTGGCGCGGATGCCATATCGCGCCCATTCCAGGGCCATAGCCCGGGTGAGGTGTACAACACCCGATTTGGCTGCGGCATAGGCGGCGGTGCCCTTTTGAACAGAAGATCCAAGCACAGAAGCAATATTGATGATGGAACCGGACCGGTTGTTGTCTATCATCTGTTGCGCCGCGGAGCGTGCCATCAGCCATGCACCTTTCAGGTTGGTGTTCACAACACTGTCCCATTGTTCTTCTGTCATGGCGAGCAGCATGGAGTCGCCCGCGAGGCCAGCGTTATTAACGAGTACGGTTACCGGCGCGATGTCCAGGCATTGTTTAAATCCCTCGACGACGCTTTCGCCGCTGGTTACGTCCATGGGGACGGCGTGGGCATCACCTCCCTGCTCACGGATTTGCGCCACTGTCTCCTCGAGTTTGTCAACCCGGCGTGCACACAGAATCACCCGCGCATTAGCTGCCGCCAGCACCGTGGCAAACTGTTTCCCCAGGCCGGTGCCCCCACCGGTAATCAGGACAGTCTCGCCTGACATGTCAAATAGCGTATTTTTCATCGATCGATTTCCTCACGTTAGCCAATGTGTCACTGGATTATACGGCATGTTGGATAGACAGAACCCCGGCGAGTCACCCTGTAACGATCGTCGGCATATTCCCGTTCTTCCACGGTCGTGAAGTCTAACCGGGAAGCGTGGCCTCATGTAACCCTGATCTTGCGTGAGAATTATTCAACGTGGATAAAGCGATGTCTTTGGGGCCTTAAATGTAACAGGATAATGGGCCATGACCCGGAAAAATGAAGGTGACCACTGGATGGCGTCTGCGTCGATATCGAAGTCGCGAGTATACTCGGACAGGGCCCGCAAGGCATGGCGTGCTTCCATTCTAGCCAACTGGTTGCCCAGGCAAAAATGGGCGCCACCGCCGAACGCTTCGTTGGCATTGTTTTCGCGCAGTATGTCGAATGCGCCCGGGTTAACAAAACGCTGGGGGTCGTGATTGCCTGCGGCGAGTTGTAACCAGAGTACGGCATCTTTGGGCAGCACCTTTCCATCCAGCTCGAAGGGCTCGGTCAGCACTCGCCAGATAAAATGAATCGGTGTGTCGTAGCGCAATACTTCCTCTACCGCGGCGTTTACCCGAGTGGGATCTTCTCGCAACAGTTGCAACTGATCGGGGTGCTCAATCAGTGCCCTGACGCCATTACCGATCAGGCCGATAGTGGTTTCAAAGCCGGCGATGATCAGGCCGATGGTCTGTACCACCAGGTCGTAATCACTGATGGTGCCGTCTTCATCGGCGGAAATAATCAGCTGGCTGACCAGATCGTCTCCCAGATTCAGACGCTTATCGGCTACCATTTTCTCAAAGTAGTCTGCCATGTCGCTGCCAGCCTGCCGCGTGAGCACCTGAACTTCCGGGGGTAGGAAGCGGCCGAAAAATGCGTTGGTCCGAAGGGCTGTGAGATCGTCGAACATTTCCCGATCTTCCGGTGGTATACCGAGAATTGTACACACCATGCGTGAGGGCACAATCATGGCCAGGTTTTTGACGATATCCATGCCGCCATTTTTGATGGCTTTACCCATCACCTCTTTTACCGTGTCCTCGACCGCGCCTTCCATTTTCCGCACGGTCTTCATGTTCAGCGAGCGTATGACTATCTGCCGCAGACGAGCGTGTTCTGCGCCATCTTTATTGAGCATAAAGTCCAGGAAGCTACCCCGTTTGTCCAGTGGATCGAAACCTGGTGATACACCATTGGAAAGGGTTTGACTGGTTTTGGCATTTTTAAGAACATGGGCAATATCGTCAAAACGCGATATACGCCAGGTGTTCACCGGAGTGAGATTAACCGGGTCACTCACGCGCAGCGCATTAATTCCCGGGTAGGGGTTGTCGCGGTAGTTGGGGTCAAATGGGTTTACGCCTTTCCAGTCACCAGGGCCACCGTTTGCCGCCATATTTTCCGCACTGGCGGTGTGTTCTATATCTGTGAACTCCATCGCTAGAGCACCTTGAAAATGTCATATACAACAACGCCACCGCCAAAGGTGCGGAGTTTGCCGATACAGACGATATTGTTGAGGAAATCGTATTTCTCAGAATTGGTTTCAAAATAGGGAGCGCTGCGAAAGTAGATTTCGTCGCCGTGCAGTGTGCCGCCGTCGGCGATGCGCTGCTGAAACGCCTCGGTCATGCACACCACCCCGTTGTAGTGGACATAGGCGGGGTGACCGTCGTCCAGCATGAGGTTAAAGCGCACATCCAGTTTCCAGTTGCCATTGGGCATTACCCTGGCCCAGTCTCCCGATGGGGATGCCATCTCTCCAGCGATGTTCGGCCCCTTGACACTACCGGATAAGACATTGAAAACCATAAGATTATTGATCAGATCAGGGGCGCCGACGGTGCCCTCCAGGGTCATCAGGTATGCGGTTTTTACGGGTTCAATCATTATTGTTTCCTCTGGGGTGAGTTTTGACAATACCATTATTCAGCTGCCGATTGCGGCACGCCCCATTGTTATCAATGGAAGTGATACCCACCATATGTGGTGGCGAAGCGGTGGGGCGAGATAGCTAGGCTTACGTGACCGGGTATTCGGCTCCAGAGTGATACACTGAAAACTATGGCAACTTTTAACCAGCAATCAATAATAGGCCTTGTCAGGACGCGCCCGCCCCAGAATTCCACCGAGCTGGTCGAGAGGCAAGCCTCTGCGCTACTGCAGCAGGCCCGGCAGTCCGGTATGAACGCGCTGGTGCTTGCGCCGGCGGGATATGGCAAAACCAGCTTGTTGGTGCAGTTCTACAATAGTTTAAGACAAGAACAGGCACAGGTGGCCTGGCTGTCCCTGAGTGAGGAAGATGCGGATCCGGCACATTTTCTGGCAGGCATCTCGGTGGCGATCCAGGGTCTGGGGGGCAATGTCGGCAGTGTGACACAGTCTTTATTGGGTGCCGGCCTGGGGGTGTCTTACCCGGTAATCCTCACCACACTGATGAACGAGCTGCTGTTGGCTGGGCAGCCGATTACGCTTTTTCTAGATGATTTGCACCGGGCTGAGTCAGCCGATTTCAAAATGATTCTGACAGAACTCCTGGAAGGTGCTCCGGGAAACTTGCGGCTGGTGCTGGCAAGCCGCACGGCATTTCCCGCTTTCAGCAGAATGCGCGCCCGTAAGAGGCTGCTGGAGATCACCTCCGTCGATCTGCGCGTGAGTTATTCGGAAGCCACCGAGATTCTTGCCGCCACCTGTTCCCGCGATTTGAGCGGTGAGCATGTGATTGCGCTGTTGGAGCGTATTGATGGCTGGATTAACGGTCTGCAAATAGCGGCTTTATCTATCGATTTGGATACCGATATAGACGACTACATACACGGATTTTCTGGCAAAGGACGAGATTTCTCCGATTACATAGAGCATGACATATTTGCCCGGTTGCCTCCCGTCGTGCAGAAGTTTCTTATCGAGACTTCAATCCTGGAGGTGCTGACTCCGCAACTCTGTGATGTGGTGACCCAGAGAAGCGAAAGCGCTGCCGTACTGGCCGAATTGCGCAGGATGAATTTATTCCTGGTCACTCTCGACAAGCAGCATGAATGCTATCGTTATAACCCTATCTTCCGGGATTTTCTGCAGGCGAAACTGTCCACCGAGTTTGGGGAAGACCTCACTTGGGTGCACCGCAGAGCCTATGAATGGTGCCTCAGTAACCAACTGATCCGCGAAGCTATCAATCATATGGTGAAAGTCGGCGACTGGGATAAGGCCGCCGACACGATCGAGATTCATCTGCAGGAAGCGCTCTCCCGCAATCGCTTGTCAACGCTGGAAAACTGGATTCTGGCGCTACCTGAGGCGCTGCGTGAGTCTCGACCGTTATTGTTACTGGGCCTGGGCTGGGTGGCGATTCTCAAACGCAGTGTGGCTAAAGCTTATGGCTACCTCGAGAACGCTGGCGAACGACTTGCCGAGTTGGAGCGGAGCGGCGCCCTAACCGAAGGGCCTCTTGCCAAAATTCGCAGCGATATTGTGGCATTGCGGGGTGTCATTATAGTGGTGAGCGACAATGCTTCCGAGATTGCCAGACTCGCTGCAAGCGCTGATATCGACATTCCCGAGGAGCAGCGTTTTTTTAGAGACACCTATATTACCGCGTTGGTTTACGCGCTCATGTACGAGGGCAAGTTTGATCAGGGCCATCGGCTTGCCGCGGAGCAGGAAATTTCAAGCCCGGATATAAATTTTCGCGCGGTAGTGTATACACACATCTTTCGCGGCTTGGGTTATCGCCTGGCTGGGAACTTCGATAGCGCCAGGGAGCAGTACCAACTGGCACAGAATATCGCCCGACAAAAATTTGGGGATCACTGGATTCCCTTTACCGTACCCAGCGCGCTGTTGGCAGAAATCGACTACGAGCGGGGTGATTTTTCCTCCGCATCATTTCACTTGAAGAATCGCGATATCGTTCGCCAGGAGTCGTCGGTTATCGAGCCACTGATTTGCGTTTATCAAGTGTCTGCTCGGCTGGCAGTCAAAGAGGGTAATGGGGAGAGGGCGCTGCAAATATTAGCGGAAGGGGAGGCTGTGGGTCGACATGATCGCTACGACCGCCTGGTAGCGGCCATGCTGTGTGAGCGAATTCGCCTGTTGCTGGCGCGGGAGAGCCTGGAGCCTGCAGCTGTGGTGTACCGTGACCTCAAATCCCTGGCCCGGCAGCAAGCTGAGTCCGAGGGCTGGTCCGAAATCAATTATTATGTTGCCCTGGGTTGCTGCCGCTACCTGTTGGCCACGCAAAAAACCGAAGAGGCCCTGTGTCTGTTAAGTGGTCAATCAATATTGGCGAAACAGCAGGGCCAGCAGTTTCATCTTGTGGAAGTGCTATTACTGGAAGCGCGGGCCCTGGCGCAGCTGGGTAAGCAAAGGTCTGCGGCCAACCGTATCCGAGAGGCGCTTGCCCTCGGGGCTTTAGGTGGGTTTATGCAAACGTTTCTGGATGCCGACCCAATTGTTCAGGACCTTCTTCGTGAATCCTTTCGACGTTGGCCCCACGGTGAGGCGAAAAGCGGTCAGGGTGTTGAGCAACGTTATATAGATTTGCTGAGGGCGAAATTTGGGGTAACCGTCTCCTCTGACGCCGAGACAGACCTCGAAGTTGATTTAAAGGGCATCGAGCCTCTGACCCCGCGCGAGATCACCCTGTTGCGGCTTCTCGGCAAGGGGCAAAAGAACAAGGAATTGGCTGGCGAAATGAACGTGAGCGTTCATACCATTGCCTGGCATCTGAAAAACCTCTATTCCAAACTCCGTGTCGATAACCGCACTGCCGCCGTGAATGTGGCGCGGCAGCTGCGTTTATAACGCTTTCAGCCAGTCGCCCCCTTGGATGAGTGGCCGTATTTTTACTAGAACGGGTGGTTTTCCCCACTACCTGCCTTCGTATGATAGCCACACTGGCGAAAAAAGCCGGCCCGGTCGGGACTTTGACCACAGTGGAGCTAAACAAGCGATGCCGATGTTAGGCGAAAAAGTGGTTATTATCACCGGGGCCGGTTCCGGGATCGGCGAGGGAACGGCGCTCGCGATGGCTGGTGAGGGTGCCACTCTGGTGCTGGCCGACCTCAATTCCGAGACTGGAGAACAAACCCTCGCTAAAGTGCGTGAGACGGGAGCAGCGGCCACGTTTATTGCCACCGATGTGTCTGATCCGGGACAAGTCCAGAGTCTGGTGCAATTGGCATTGGACAGATACGGGCGCCTGGATTGTGCTTTTAACAACGCCGGCATAGACGGCGCTCTGGCACCACTGGATGAAGTGGATATCGCCGAGTTTGACACTACGTTGGCGGTCAACCTGAGAAGCGTTTTCCTGTGTATGAAATACGAGATCCCCGCCATGGAAAAGAGTGGTGGCGGATCGATTGTCAATATGGCATCGGTGATGGGCCTGGTCGGCTCGCCCAATATTGCCGCTTACTGCGCAAGCAAATTCGGCGTTTTGGGGCTGACTTATAGTGCGGCTTTGGACTGTGCCTTGCGCGGCGTACGTATCAATGCGGTTTGCCCCGGTGGTGTTGAGACTCCCATGGTGTCCCATGTTATGAAGACGACACCCGATGTATTGACCGACGTAATTGCCGCAGTCCCAATGAAGCGGTTGGCCACACCGGCCGAGGTGGCTGAAGCGGTTATCTGGCTCAGTTCTGATCGTTCAAGTTTTGTAAATGGAACGGCGCTGCCCGTGGATGGCGCCTACAGGGCGCGGTGAGAAGTCACTGCCCTCAATCCCGCCGAATAGGAACGGCTGCAGGTGACTGAAGCCTTTTGGAAAAGTGCGAATTCAAACTGGCGCAACGCGCCCAAAGGACAAATGACATGAAAAAAATCGGACTGCAATTGGTTTTCCAAAACTACGGTAGCAGCATTCCGGATGTGGAACACGTGAAGAATGAGATCGAAATCGCCTGTATGGCGGAACCGCTTGGGATGGATGAGATATGGCCAGTGGAGCACCATTTTGCAGACTACGCGGCATGCCCGGACAACACCCAGTTCCTGGCCTATATGGCCGGTATCACCTCCACGATTCGCCTCGCGACGGGGGCAGTGATATTACCCTGGAACGATCCTGTGCGTGTGGCCGAAAAAATGACGTTTCTGGATCACATTAGTGATGGCCGTGCCATTTTTGGCGTTGGCCGCGGTCTTGCTCGCCGCGAATATGAGGGCCTTGGGGTTGATATGGAGGAATCCAGAGCGAGATTCGATGAATCTGCGGATATGGTGATGGCCGCGCTGGAATCCGGCTTTATTGAAGGCGAAGGCCGGTTCTACAAGCAATCGCGGGCCGAAATTCGCCCGCGGCCTATCTCGACCTGGAAGAACCGTTTTTATGCGGTAGCCATGTCGCCGGATTCGGTTTTGCAGGCCGCACGCCTGGGAGCACAAATGATTCTGTTTTCAAACAAAACGGATGAAAAGTTGAAGCTGTCTATCGACATATATAACGAGGAATACCGCAAGCATCACAGCGACGAGCCCAAACCACCACGGCTGTGTGATTTTGTGGTGTGTCATGAAGATGCGGACGCGGCGAGAAAGCTCGCCAAAGCGCATATAGGGGGGTATTTCGCCGCGGTCATGGACCACTACGAACTTGCGGGCGATCACTTTAAGAACAGCAAAGTATACAAATCCTACGGCGACGAGGCAGCCCTCTACGCCCGCGAAGACTTCGAAGTACTGATGGACGATTACATCGAATGCAATCTGTACGGAACACCTGAAAGAATTTTGGAAAGAATTCGCCAGCGACAGGAAGTTATTGGCGAATACGAGCAGAATATCTGTGTAAAGTTTGGTGGCATCGACCAGCTTGGGGCGAAAAACAGCCTTGCGCTTTTTATGCAGCAGGTAATGCCGATACTGCGGCACGAATCTGCTGACTCTCCGAGCGTGGCGTAGTCGACGGCCTCACTATTTGGCGCGTTCCCGCGCCAGCGCCGCGATGAAGTCAAGCGTCCTTGCTCGGCTGTCGCCCTCGCCGTTAACCTGTAGGCCTATATCGGTTGCGCCGGCATCTGCGAAGGCCCCCAGTTTCTCGCGGACCTGCTCTTCAGAACCGATCAGGCAATAGTCTTCGGGACCTGTGAGGCCCTCCCGGTCGAGCATTTCCCGGTAAGATGGCATCTCACCGTAGACCGCATATTTTTCGGCGCAGAACCCGCGTGCGGCTTGTATATCATCGGTGATGTACACCGGAATAAGCGCGGCCAGGCGGGGAGAAGCACGCCCTGCAGTATCTGCGGCTTGTTGCAGGGCAGGCATGATATGGCCGCTGAGCGTCCTGGGGCCGGTCATCCACAGCACCGCCCCGTCAGTGCGACTGCCACACAGTTTGAGCATTTGCGGCCCCATGGCGGCAAGTAGTACCGGGCAAGCCGGCGCACCGGGAACGTCCATGCCGCCATGATAGCTGACGGTATGCCCACTCACGCTGACCTCTTCCTGCCGTAACAGCGGCAGCAGAATGTCGAGGTATTCACGCATATGCCGTGCGGGTTTTTCGTAAGACATTTCAAACATATTTTCGATAAGAGGTTTGTGCATCAAACCTAACCCGAGCGTAAATTTGCCCTTGGTGAGTAGGCTGGTAGTCAGCGCCTGTGAGGCGAGAGTCATTGGATGCCGCAGATAGCTAGCGACGACTCCGCTGGCAAATTCCAGATCCGGGGCTTGTAGTGCCAACGACGGAATGAGCGTCAGTGCGTCGTAGCGCCACACTTGAGTGAGCCAGTAGGTGCTGCCGCCTGCAGCCTGCAATACACTGACTTCTTGCTCCAGAATTGTCAGGTTGGCATCCCAAGGATCGCCCATAATGCCTATGCGCATAACACTACCACCATTTTATTTGCGATTCTGGTGTACAGTATAGGCCGGTGGGCGGCAATATTGCCCACCATAAATGGTGGGCGGGGAGTTAGCGAAATCAATGGTCAGCATGCTGGTCCTGGCGCATATCCCCCTGCCCTTTAACAAAGTGAAGCCCTACCCGGCAGGGTGGTGCCATTTGGTCAAATATTGTGTATAAACTGATGCCCACCTATAAAAGAGACAGGAAAAACTATGAAATTGTATAATTCAGTCGGCCCCAACCCAAAAGTCGTACGCATGTTTTTGAGTGAACTCGGCGTCGATGTGGAAACAGTAGATGTTGATATTATGGCTGGCGAAAATCGTCAGGAAGACTTTCTGAAAGTAAACCCGGCTGGGCAATCACCGGCCCTGGTACTGGACGATGGAACATCCATCACTGAGATTACGGCCATTTGTGAGTATCTTGATGATGTGCAGGGGTCCACGAGTCTGATCGGTACAACGCCACAGGAGCGGGCGGAAACACGCATGTGGGCACGGCGAGTTGATATAGCCATCATGGAGCCCATGGCTAATGGCTTTCGTTATGCCGAGGGCCAGGACATTTTTCGCGGCAGAATGACCTTGATTCCACACGCGGCCGATGACCTCAAGGGGATAGCCCAGGAGCGGCTCACCTGGCTGGACGGCCTGATGGAGGGTCGGGATTTTATTTGCGGCAGCCGCTTTAGCATGGCAGACATCATGTTGTTCGGGTTTATGGAGTTCTTCTCCCAGGTAGGTCAGCCGGTTCGCGAAGAAAATACTAACATCGTCGCCTGGATGGCGCGTGTCCAGGCCAGGCCTAGCGCGTCAGCCTGAGCCCGATGTAGCCTCGCGGGCTCACCGCGAGGTCCTATCCCCCGCTGCGGCAGGCTGGTGCTGCCACCCTGTCGCAGATTAACAATAACAACGTCATGCATAGACATGTTGTGTTGATGGCGTTGAGGTAAGCTTTGACGAGTTTACTCATACGGCTGAGCTCCGAAACAACCCCTCATGGAAACGCGGTCCTTCAGGCTCGCGTGACTGGGGTGGTGCCACTCGGCCACTAAAACTTAACAATAACGATGAGGGTAATTCGATGGGTAATTTCGCAGATTTGAGCGGTAAAGTGGCTTTGGTAACGGGCGCAGCAACGGGTATCGGCGCGGCATGCGCGCGTGAGTTGTCCGCCGCTGGCGCCACCATAATGCTTACCGATATCAATGTTGATGGCTGTGAACAGCAGGCGAAGGCGCTAAATGTCAGCGGTGGCAAGGCCTTTTTTGGCGCCCAGGATGTCACCGTTGAGGCGCAGTGGAAGCAGGCGGTTGATCAGACCATCGAGCTGTGTGGCGGCCTGGATATCCTGGTAAATAACGCGGGGATGTATACCGGGGGCACGCTGGTCGACAACACTCTCGAGGCGGTCAGGCGGGTACACCAGGTTAATGTCGAATCTATCTTTCTCGGTATGAAGTACGCAGCAGAAGCCATGCAACCCGGGGGCAAGGCTGGCAATGGCGGTTCCATTATCAACCTGTCTTCGGTGGCGGGCCTGATAGGTGTTCCCGGCCACAGTGCCTACGGCTCGACCAAGGGGGCCGTGCGTCTTTATACCAAACACGCCGCGGTGGAATTTGCGCGGCTGGGCTACGGCATCCGGGTCAACTCTATACACCCGGGGGTGATCGATACCGATATGGGGAAGCTGGTCTCCAAGGACTTTGTGGATATCGGCCTCGCAGCCGACCTCGAGGAGGCCGACGCAGCGATTTTACAGATGATCCCGCTGGCAACACTCGGCGCTCCGGAGGATATCGCGAAAATGACGCGCTTTCTTGCATCCGGCGAGTCCTCCTATTGCACGGGGGCGGAATTCGTCGTCGATGGCGGTATGACGGCGGCCTGAAGCCCGTATCTGGACAGTTTTTTAAAAAATAATTCATAATCGGAGTAGATACATGAGAGTTCAGGGCAAGGTAGCGCTGGTTACGGGTGGTGGCAGCGGGTTGGGTGAGGCGATGAGCATTCGCCTGGCGGAAGAGGGTGCGACGGTTGTCGTCAGCGATATCAATGAAAGCGCTGCTCAGCGTGTCGCCGGGGCAATTGGCGGCGACGCCATTGCCTTGCACCAGGATGTAACCGATGAAAAACGGTGGACGGAAATACTCGCAGATATCGTCGAGCGATTCGGCAAGCTGGATGTCCTGGTCAACAACGCGGGTATCGCCCTGGTGGGGACCGTGGAAGACACCACGCTGGCAGACTGGCGCCTGACGACCAGCATTAATCTGGACGCCGTGTTCGTGGGTACCCGGGAAGCCATAAAAGTGATGAAAAGCGGCAGCGGCTCCATCATTAATATATCGTCGATAGAAGGTATCATTGGCGAGCAAAAAGTGGCTGCCTACAATGCCAGCAAGGCGGGTGTCCGAAACTTCACCAAGTCCGCTGCCTTGCACTGCTGTGCCGAGAATTATTCTATCAGGGTAAATTCAGTGCACCCGGGGTTCATAGATACAGCCATGGTCTCAGGGGCAGTGGAAACCATGTCAGAGGTTGATGGTGAGGCGTTCACGACTCGCATTGTTGGCAACATCCCCATGGGGCATATGGGCGAGCCGCTGGATATTGCTAACGGGGTACTCTTTCTTGCATCCGATGAATCCAAGTATATGACGGGGTCTGAGTTGGTCATCGATGGCGGTTATATCGCCAGGTAGGTTTTACCGTCAGGCAAATAGACAGAATTCACATTATTTCCAGGAGATCTAACACCATGTCAAAGAACTATCAGGCACTATGGGTAACGAAGTCGGACGGAGATGAGTTTACGACGCAGGTTGTAGAGCGCAACACAGATGATCTGCCCGCAGGCGATGTTCTGGTGCGAGTGAACTATTCCTCGCTGAACTACAAGGACATGTTATCTACCCAGGGGCACCCTGGTGTTACACGGAACTTTCCGCACCAGCCTGGTATCGATGCTGCCGGTGTGGTTGAGGAGTGTGGCAATGCGCAGTTCAAGCCGGGTGACGAGGTTATTGTTACAGGCTACGACCTGGGCATGAGTACTGCCGGTGGCCTGGGCCAGTACATCCGCGTTCCGGCGGAATGGGTCATTCCGATGCCGTCGGGTTTATCCGCCAGAGAGGCCATGAGTTATGGCACCGCGGGTTTTACCAGCGCCCTTTGTCTGGACAAACTCCTGCAGATGGGAGCGGCGCCAGGAGATGGGCTGGTAGCGGTGACCGGTGCAACCGGCGGGGTAGGGGTGTTTGCTGTTTCGCTGTTGGCAAAGCTGGGCTTCGAGGTTGCCGCAGCCACCGGTAAACCCGAGTCTGCTGATATGTTGCGTTCGCTGGGTGCCAGCGAGGTTTTCGCCCGGCAAGAATTGCTGGACATCAAGCCGCCCCTGGGAGCTCCGCGCTTTGCCCATGCGGTTGACGCTCTGGGCGGTGAATACCTGGCTAACCTTCTGACCGTAATCAATTATGGCGGGTCCGTGTCCTGTTGTGGCCTGGCTGCCTCTCCGGGGCTGCCTGCCACGGTAATGCCGTTCATCATCAGGGATGTCAATCTGCTGGGCGTGGACTGTGTCGAGCAACCCTGGGCGCGCAAGGACGCCACCTGGAAGAAGCTCGGAAGCGACTGGAAGCTGGACAACCTGAGCGAGCTGGTGGAAGAAATCTCGCTTGAGCAAGTCCCTGAGTGTCTGGAAAAATTGAAAAATGGGACAGTCGTTGGCCGCTATCTCGTCAACATGCAATGAGGTGAGAATATGTACCCCTACAAGCTCGAACATATTTGCTCCTACCAAGCCAGCCTGAACCCGGACTTCGAAGTAATCGGGCCCACGCCGGAGGGGTTGAGGGTCAATATTTATGTCTCCGGGGGGGATATTACTGGCCCGAAATTGCAGGGCCAGTTTCTACCGGTTGGGGCGGACTGGCTGACTATTCGCCCTAATGGTGTAGCGTTGCTGGATGTGCGGGCGACGATAAAAACGCACGACGACGCGCTCATTTACGCGAGCTACCAGGGTGTGGCGGATCTCGGAGAGGATGGCTATCAGCGCTTTCTCGATGGTGACCCGGTGACCCGGTTTCCCATCCACGCGGCGCCCCGCTTCACCACCAGCCATGAGAACTACTTGTGGCTGAATAGGTTACAGTGCATCAATATTGGCGAGGGCGACCTGACGGTTCCTATGGCAGCCTACGATGTGTACGCACTGGCTTCCTAAGGGGCATTACTGCTATATAGTGCGGCCCACAGTGTCCGGAAACAGCTGGGCACAGAAATCGCGGAAATCGCGGTTCATTTGTTGTTTGGCCTGGGCGGGCTCCCCGCTCTGTATAAAGTTGAACAGCTGAGTCTCAAAAAGGCCTTCAAACATCCATCCAACCACATCTGTTTCCATGGTGATGGTGTAGCCCGAGTATTTTTCTGCAGCCGCGATGAAGGATCGAAACATCACGCCCAGTTCACGCTCTATTTCGTAAGCGGTTTATTAACTACGGGGTTGCCTATGACGTTTCCGCAGAGATTTTTTTCAAGGCCCACGGCAGCAGGCTCTCAATATCCTCCACGGTTTCCG
>CAXBNX010000033.1:0-53891 GCA_963977275.1 uncultured Haliea sp.
ATTGGTAGAATTGGTGGCACCACACCTGCCAAAACAACCAACGGAGACCGTTCGCCGACGTCGCAAGGTACGCGGCGAGATTGCCAGCCTGCCAGCGATTTTTTCTGCATTACTGTTGTCATCAGTGCCACAGCGCATTATTTCACGGCATACCATGTCTACGAAGCCCGCTTGCTCACCAGCCAGGGTAAAATACGTTTTCATGGCGTTATTCAATACTTCGAACAACAGGGCATTACTCGAAAAAAAACGCTCACCCAGAAAGGACCGGTCAAAGAACACTTTGTTGATCGGCCGCGAAAAAGTGACTGGAGCACCAAAGTAATCTTCCAGCGCTTCGCGGTTCTGGTCGCATGCGTGATTGAACCAGACATACCTGACGGGGAATCGTTGTCGGGTGGCATTGCCCAGCGCCTGCATCAAAAAAGCCATCAGATATTCGTTGATCTGATCGCCCTTGACCTCGTCGGAAATGATCAGCCTGGCACCGAACTCGGCAAGCGGGGTATTAAAATTGTATTCCGTCTCAATGCCGCTATCGACAAATTGATCGTAGCGATTCAGACACCTGAGCCCATCCTCCACTGAAGGCGCGGCCAACATAGCGAGTATGAGTAAACTGGCTGATTCGTAATGATAATCCTGCCCCATACTCATGCCCATGCAGGAATTTTGGGAGTGTTGCGCCGCCAGTTCGAACAGTGTGGCTACTTTCTGAACTGGCAGGGGACAATCAAACTCTTCGTCTTTGGCTGCCTCGATACCGCACTCGCGAAATATCGGTGTGGGGTCGATCTCCCGGTCCAGAAGGTAGTCACGCACATAGGCCACAAAACGGGCTGAGAGGGAGGGTTCGAATTCCATGTGGTGGGTGGTTTACATGGAAATACCGGTCAGGGTGCCAATTGGCTGTAATACGCCGCCAGTGCCGCATATTCCGCATCGCCGAGATGAGCTATTGCAGCCTGCATCAACGGGTTGATCCTTGTGCCATTTTTGTAGGCCTGCAGCTGTTTTTGCAGATACGGGGCGTGCTGCCCTGCGAGAACAGGCCATTCATCAGCAACGGGCTTACCCGCCATGCCGTGACAGGCCTTGCAGTAGCCCGACAGGCTTTCACCCGCCGCGACCAGCGCGGGATCACCGGTCGCTGCCGCTGCCGGCGCCTGACTGGAGTAATACTGTGCAAGTGTAGTGATGTCCGCGTCTGTCAGGCCGGCAACGAAGGGAACCATGACCGGGTTGTTGCGACTACCGTCCCGAAACGCCCTTAGTTGTATAGCGAGATAGTCTGCGTGCTGTCCCGCCAGGTTTGGCCAATCGGGATTGCTGGAGACGCCAGATTGGCCATGGCAGGCAACACAGGCCTGGGCTTTTGCCGGCGGCGCGTCGGCCAGTGCAGGGTTTGAGCCGAACAAAATCAGTATGCTGGCGATAATCCAATTTTTCATAGGGGGCCTACTCTCTCATATTGGCGCTGGCGATATCTGCGAGCAATTGCGCGCGGTACTGTACAACTTCATTCAGCGGTTGTTGCCGGAGGCGCCCTACCTCTTGCGATGAGTAGGGTTCGAATGATTCTTTCGCACTGCTGCCGGCAAACTCCACAACAATCCAGTTGAGTACCTCGGCCAGTTCAGCGTCGTCCAGCGCCGATACCGCAGAGCCGGGCACCCGTACCAGATATTCCCTTCCCGTCTGCGTGACGAGAAAATTGCCAACGTGGTCAAGCATTCGCGGCACCGAATTGGCACCACTGCCATCGGGAGCATGACAGCCCTGACAGGACATCTGGTAGTTAAACTGGGCGCGCTGCAGATTGAGTTCGCCTGCCACCGCGGAAGTCGTCAACAGCATCGCCAGTATTGTCAGACCTGTTTTCATTTGCCCTCGAAGGCTACTCCCACCACGATCGCTGTAGAGCAATGGTAGGTTGCGCTGCTGGTACCCAGGCACCAGTTGATATCGTTGGTTTTATCAGGACGGTAGGCGGGTCGGTCACCCTCGTCCCGCTGGCACAAGCAGGCGCCACAGGAGGACTTGCCGCAACAGTCGTTATAGGAGATCACATAATTGCGCCCGTCTGCAGGATTGCGGCAGGTGCCAATCCAGGTCACCGGCGACATCTCGGTACCCGGCGGGCAGGTATTTTCGCTGCCACCACAACAACTGCAGAGAAAACCGTCTATTGCACAATAACGCCAATAATCAC
Organism: uncultured Haliea sp.; assembly: GCA_963977275.1. Classification (GTDB taxonomy): domain Bacteria; phylum Pseudomonadota; class Gammaproteobacteria; order Pseudomonadales; family Halieaceae; genus JARRPM01. The sequence goes on from CAXBNX010000033.1 coordinate 2,213, forward strand.
AACTGGCAGGATCACCCTCCTCCACGGGCTGACCGGGTGCCTCCGCAGCCGCCGCCCTCGCGACCGGCAGTAAGGGTATGGCGCCCGCACCGACCAATAGGCCGCCCAGCCCCTTCAGTATGCCTCTGCGCGAACTGCGTTGCGCGAGCTGACGTGTCTGTTGCTCGAATAGCTTGTCGAATAATCCGTCTAGTAGTTTCATGCCTTGTCTGCCTCTACATACTGTTCCGCGCTGCGTTTGCTCATATAATCCTGGATCGAGGCCACTTTACGTTCCTTGGCTTCAAACAGACTGTCCAGGTGTTCCCTGGAATTGATAATACCCATAGATGCGATCTTGCCCTTTTCGTCGATCAGAACAGCGTAGGGGAGTTTCGAAACTCCATAGGTTTTACCCAGCAATTCAGATACGACGTAAGGAAATGCCTGCAGCCCCTTGCGCTCGATATAGGCGCGGTGATCCTGTTCCTCACCATCACTGGCCAGAATCACCCGCAGCCAGTCCGCCTCGGCCCGGGCCGCAGACTTGAGCGCTGGTGTTAATTCGTTGCACACAGGACAATCCGGTGACAGGAAAAACAGTAACTGTGACTTGTCACCCGCCGTCTTACCCAGTTCCAGGGTCTCACCCTCAAGGGTATTCACAGCCAACACGGGCGCCTCGGCTCCTACCGCCAGTTTCTGGTTCATCATCAGCGCTCCGGCAGGTGCAACCCGCTCATACAACACACCGATCTGCCGGGCCAGGGCAAGGTTTACCAGGACCATGGCAATGAACCCGATCCACAAAACGATATTAGAGCCCACTAACCAGTCCACTATCTCTCTCCTGCTATCATGCTTCTTCAGCCATCCACTGCGCATTGCTGACGATCTGTTCAGCGGTCAGATATACCAGCGCCGCGAACAGCGCCAGAAAAGCCGCCAACATAAAACCCATCCAGTTCACGTCTGTAGTGGCAGTCCCCGCCAGCCCCAACAGCGCCAGCGCAGCGCACACTCCGTTGCGCAAAACCAGCGCCCAGCTAACACCCAATGAAGAATCCGGACCAGCGCAACCGCACTGCGCACCCGCTCGACCGCGCAACATCTCGCTGGCCATCAATGCACCATAGGCCAGAAGCAGAGCGGCGGCGGCAATCAGGCCAGCAGCGCGCCAAGCCGGCACTAAAAGACTAAGGGCAATCCCGGCTTCCAGCGTGGCAACCATTGCCACCCACATGCGGCCACCACCCATTGCAGGAACATAGCGCTGCACCAGTTCCTGGTAGTACCCCGGTGCGTTGATTTTATGAAACGCCGCCTGAGCAAACAGCCACACCAGAAACCACGCGATGCCTATGCCAATTGCAGCGGGCAAGGTCATATTCTATTTTGAACCGTGAACCATCAGCGGGGTTTCTTGACCGAAACCGGTGATGGTCCTGATAAATTCACCGCTGCTCGTGTTGTACATTTCCAGGCTCATATCGGCAGGGTTAACCACCATCAGTACAGGGTTCTTGCCACGACTGACCGCCAGGCTCAACCCCCATGACTGCAGAGGAATGCGTTTCAGCCGCTTTTTCGCAGCCCCGTCGAATACCCATACCTCGGGGCCACCACCCTGGTAGCTGCCGTCTTTGGCATCCGGGTGCATGATGATATAGAAGTGCCCCTGGTCGTCCTTGTCTATCAGGCCGATACCGGCGGGGGCCCAGTTCTGTGCACGCTCAGCTTCGGGCACCAGGTTCCAGGGCTCGCCCACCTTGGCGACGGTGCCGCTAACATCTACCGGATAAACCAGCCCGGCAATAGACGGGAAATATGCCGTACCTCCCATCACCGCCGGTCGCTCAAAGATAGGTGATGTATCCGAGTTAAAGAAGGGCTCAGTACGGGTTTGCTTTGCCACACTGCCATTGGCCGCGAGCTCAGTACTCAGGAAACGGCCGTCGGCACACAACGAGCTGAAACCGCGCTCTCCGGTGGGGTAGACCAGCACGCAACCTGGTGTTGGTATCTCACTGACAATCGCCCGTGTCTCCAGATCGACTAGCGTGATAGAGGTTGCCGGGCTGAAATTGGCCACTGCCAGCCAGCGGTCGTTGTTCATGACGAGCATCGCGTAACGCTCTGGCATACCCATGAAACGTTTGCCCGTTGGCAGGATCACCTCGCCCTTCGGTGCCAGGGTTGTCTGGTCAAAAATGGTGAGCACATCCAGACGGTCACCTCGACTGCCGCGTGTGTGAAACGTCTCGGTGGCGTAAATTTCACTGCGTTTTGCGGATTGTGTGAGGTTGCCGATCAGGGACACATTAAAGGTGCCCTTGACCTGCTCCGCCACTGTGCCTGCCGCCGTGTCGATGATATAGACCTTGCCATTCCCCATATGGAAGAAGGCTGCGTCATGCACCAGGAACCAACTCGGCGGATAGGTGGCGGGCAGAGTTTCAATCACCCCGGTGGGTTCAATGGGCAGCGGCGGCGGTGTCGCTGCCTGCGCATACATACCACTGGCGAGAACGAATCCGGCTAATGCTCTGAGCAGGCAACGGCCTTTATGAACGATAATCATGGCGTGCATCCTGTTTCTTAAATCTTAACCCTTGGCAATATAAAGGGATTGGATATTGGTATATTCCTCGAGCCCATAGCGCCCGAACTCCACGCCCATACCCGATTCCTTGACACCACCAAATGGCATATTAGGTTGGATGGCGGCGTGACTGTTAACCCATGCGGTACCACATTCCAGCCTGCTCGCCAACGCACTGGCAGCGGCTACGTCGCTGGACCAGACCGAGCCGCCCAGGCCATTGCTACTGTCGTTGGCGCGGCGCAGGGCATCTTCCACGTCACTGAACTTCAGTATCGGCAGAATGGGACCAAAGGGCTCCTCCGCTACCAGTCGCTCATCATCGGCTATATCTGCCACGATAGTAACCGGGAAGAAATAGCCAGCACCAGCGGTAGGCTCACCACCGGTGAGAAAACGGGCGCCACTGGCTTTCGCTTCCCGGGCGATGGTGCAGACTTTCTCGTATTGGGTCTTGTTTTGAATAGGCCCAAAATCCACATCACCACTGCCATCCCCTGTAGTGACGCTCCCGGCAATCGCGGCCAGCGCCGCGCACATTTCATCGTATATATCTTCGTGCACATAGAGGCGTTTGAGCGCAGCGCAAGTCTGGCCATTATTGAACAGCGCAGTGGCGAAAATTTTTGGTGCTGCGGCTGCCACATCAGTATCGGCCAACACAATGGCGGCATCATTGCCTCCCAGTTCCAGGGTGATGCGTTTCAGGCTGCCGGCAGCGCTTTGCATAATCTTCTTGCCAGTGGGAGTAGAGCCGGTAAAGACAATTTTGTTGATATCCGGGTGGTTGGAGATGGCCGCGCCCAGGCCGCCATCACCGGTGACGATATTGAACACCCCCGGCGGCACGATCTCATTGATAATCTCTGCCGCGCGCAGCGTCGTCAGCGGGGTAAACTCCGAAGGTTTGATCACCACCGTGTTGCCGCTGCGCAATGCCGGCATGGTGTGCCAGATGGCAATCATCAGCGGGAAGTTCCAGGGGGTTATTGATCCAATTACTCCCAGCGGCTTGCGATGCACCTCTATGCGCGCCTCGTCGTTGTCCTGGATCACTTCCACAGGCAATTCCAGGTCTGCCGTGGCGTGGGCCCAGGCCAACGTGCCACCAATTTCATACCCGCCACCCATACCGGCAAAACCCACGCCAGGTTTGCCCTGTTCGAGAGTCAATAGTTTGGTCAATTCCTCGCTGTGCGCCTCCAGTGCATCGGCGATGGCATGGACAATCCGCGAGCGCTCGGCATCTGGCGTGGCACTCCATGCCGGGAAGGCACGACGGGCGGCAGCAACCGCCTGGTTCAAGTGCTCCTCTGTGGCCTTGGGGCACTGGGCTATCACTTCTTCTGTCGCGGGGTTAATAACGGGAAATGTCTCGGTGGTGGCGACCTTTTTACCGTCGATTATCAAATTATATTCAGGCATGGGATGCTTCCCTGATCATTGGTCACTGTGTATTAAAGCACAGTTTTTGCATACTGGATGGCCTGTAAGCAAAGCCCACAACGGACCCGGCCACAAGCCGCTCTGGTGTGCCTGACGCAACCTGCCGTAACAAATCGGCACTTCAGTACACCCAAAGCATACCATATCAAAATTAGGTCGAATGAACTACTATCGCTGTAAACAAATTCAATGTCGCCCAACAGCGGCATCGCCCAACGCTGCGAATCGAAGCAGCCCAGACTGGCGACATGCACCAGCGACCAGGAGTTGACACCTTGCCGGCCAAGAACAGAAATACTGCCACCAAACGCGGGCGTTCGGGAAAGGGCCAGCATACCTCGCTGGCAATTCTGCTGGCTGCGGAACAGCTGGTGGTCGATGAGGGTTACCACAACTTTTCCCTGCGCAAAGTGGCGGCCGCGGCAGACCTGACTCTGGGGAATTTGCAGTACTACTTCCCCTCAAAGGACTCGCTACTGAAAGCCATGCTCGACAACTGTATCGAGCGCTATCTGGACAAGTTCGAGGCTATTCGCGCTGAAGCCGGAAAGGACCCCCAGGCGCAGTTTGTTGGCCTGATTACAGAAATTCTTCGCGATCTCAACTCCCGGCGCACAACGGTATTTTTCCCCGAAGTCTGGTCACTGGCCAATCACGATGACCACGCCACCGAGTTCATGGACGCCATGTACGACAGGTACCGCTCCGTACTGATCGAGGTCATCGCCCAGCTCAACCCCGCGCTTTCCTGCGACCAACAGAGGCGGCTGGCCATTTTCATCTCCTCGTCCATGGAGGGGCACACCATGTTCATCGGTCACGGCAAAGTCTGGACCGGAGAAACGGACAATATCACCGCTATGGCTATACAGTCCTTTCTCTGGCTAATACAGTCGGGGACAATTCCGGAATAAGCTTTCGAGATCCGGCTCAACAGGTTTAGGTCTATTGACATATTATAATTACAGCGTATGCTGAAATTTCCATCTATAATGACGGCACCACTCACAAAGCACTAATAACAGGGAGAGAACCTCATGCCCGGTCCAACTGGAAGAAAACTGTGCCTTGCCAGCCTCTGCATCTCGGCACTGCTCGCTGCGACCAATAGCCTTGCAGAATTACCCGCCGAACCAATACCCAGCGTCGCCAAAATCTCCCCGGATTATCCCGACAGCATGATTTTCGCACACGATGCGAATTTCGATGCGCTGATTGCAGGCAGAGTGGTGCTGCTCGATGTGGCACCCGAGACCCATAACTACCAGGGTGCACTGGATGCAGCTCAGTTTGCCAGCTTCACTGAGTCGGCGGCGCGCAACGAACTCTATGTGGCGGAAACGTTCTACTCCCGCGGCACGCGTGGCGAACGCACCGACGTGATCACTATCTACGACAAGGAGCACCTGAAACCTGTTGCCGAAATAACCCTGCCCGGCGGCAAGCGCGGCCAGGTGGTGTCCAATCGCTATACCCTGCAATTGGCAGACGGTGATCGCTATTTGTTCCTGTTCAATTTTACCCCTGCCGCATCTGTGCTGATGATCGATGTCGACAGCCGTACCATTCTTAGCGAGACCCCCATTCCGGGCTGCGCCCTGATTTACCCTACTGGTAAGCGCGGTTTCTCCTCCCTGTGCAGCAACGGCTCCATGTTTACAGCCCAATTCGACGAAAAGGGTCAGATTACCAAACAGGAAAAAATTCCACCGTTTTTCAGTGTCGATGACGACCCGTTGTTTGATAAGCCGGTCTACATCAATGGCACCGCCTACTTCCCCACCTACAACGGGCAGATGCAAGCTATCGACTTGTCAGCTGACACGCCCAAAGTGGCCAACGCATGGTCACTGGTGACTGATAGCGAGCGCGCCGAAAACTGGCGTCCCGGCGGCTGGCAGATTGCGACCGTTGATGCCAGCGGCCTTATCTATGTGCTGATGCATCGCGACGGCGCCGATGGTACTCATAAATCAGGGGGCCCAGAGGTGTGGGTATTTGATCCCGCCAGCAAGAAGCGAGTGAAGCGCTTTGAGCTCAAGGAATGGGGCGTATCCATCGAAGTCACCCGTGGTGATAAGCCCTATCTTGTGGTCACCAACGGCGATATGCAACTGGATGTGTACGAAGCCTCCAGCGGAAAATGGCTCAAAATGATCGGCGGCGCTGCCTCAATGCCATACAACCTGCACGCACTGAGGTAAGCGTTTCATGCTCATCACCGTGCTGGCAACAATATCAACACTATTGCTGAGCTACCTGTTTGTGGCAGGTGGCTGGCAGAAATTGGCAGACACTGCGTATTTTCACCGTGTCATTACGGACTACCAAATACTGCCCGCGAACTGGTCGCCCTGGTTGGCGCGCGGCTTACCTGTTGTTGAAATTTGCGCGGGCCTGGCTTTACTGATTCCCGCCATCCGGCTTCCCGCCCTGGCCTCAGTTGCACTCCTGCTCGCCGGATATACCTTTGCCATGGGGCTGAACATTGCCAGGGGCAGGCGTGATCTCGACTGCGGCTGTGCGGGACCCGGCCAGGAACAAACTATCAGCGGCTGGTTGCTGGCTCGCAATCTGCTGCTGATTTCGCTGGCCCTGCTATCGGGTTCCGCGCTGCAAGCACTCTCCCTGGGATGGCTGGGCTGGTCTGTCGCGCTATTGGGCACCACTGTGCTGGCCCTGCTATATCACACCTTCAATCAACTGATCGCCAATAATAATCTGCTGCGGAGGATCGCACGCCATGGATAACATCCTGCTCATTTCCAACCTGATTTTGTGGGTCTTTGTCATAGGTCTCACCGTTCTCGTATTCGCCCTTACACGCCAGATCGGCGTATTGTACGAGCGCGTTGCGCCCGCCGGTGCGCTGATGATGAACAAGAAACTGGAGACCGGCGCCGTCGCACCGAAAGTTCAGGTGCAGGATATCAATTCCGGTAACACCCTGACCGTTGGCGAAACACATGACCGCTCCCAACTGCTGTTCTTTCTCTCTCCCGACTGTCCGGTCTGCAAATCCCTGCTGCCCATGGTCAAGTCCATCGGACATGCTGAATCAGACTGGCTTGATGTCATTCTGGCCAGCGACGGCGAGTTGCCGGCACACCATGATTACATCGAGCAACACAATCTGTCCGCTGACGTCTATGTGTCTTCCGAAATTCTGGGCAAACAGTATGCTGTTTCCAAGCTCCCCTACGCCGTATTGATTGACAACAAAGGGCTAATCGCTTCGCTGGGCCTGGTAAATTCCCGCGAACACTTTGAAAGCCTGTTCGAGTCCATGGAGCGCGGCATACCTTCTCTGCAGGCTTATATGGCTGCAACCTCTACCCCTATCATTCACGATCCACAACAGGCCTAGGAGATTGACATGAAATGGCTCGATAGCTTTACCGCACAGTCTTCACGCAGCCTCGCCCAACGCACATCCCGGCGCAGTTTGCTGACCAAACTCGGCACACTCGTGGTCGGTACTGCCAGTATCCCCCTACTCCCGGTTGCCCGCGCAGCAGGCGGCCACGGAGACGGCATGTACCCCGGTGTGGCGCCACAGAGTACCGGCAATATGGCTGACCCAGGTGACCCCGCAAGCTGTGACTATTGGCGCTACTGCGCCATCGACGGCTTCCTGTGCAGCTGCTGCGGCGGCTCGCAAAACAGCTGCCCCCCGGGGACTGAGATGTCGCCACTCACCTGGATAGGTACCTGTCGCAATCCGGCAGATGGTGTGCACTACATCATTTCCTATAACGATTGCTGCGGTAAAACCAGCTGCGGTCGCTGCCTGTGCAACCGGAATGAAGGAGACAAGCCCGCATACCGGGCACAGTCCAACAATGACACGAACTGGTGCCTCGGTACCGAGAGCTCTGTATACACCTGTTCCACGGCAATTATTCTGGGCGTAGCCACAGATCAGGCGGCCAATTGAAGACTCACCTGCTGGCTTGCGCTGTTGGCTTGTTAGCTGCCGGTAGTATCTGCGCAGACACTGGCGAAGCTGATTACCAGCGCTGCGCAGCCTGTCACCTGCCCACCGGCGAGGGAGTACCCGGTGCATTTCCGCCGCTCAAAGACAAGGTAGCCAACATCGCTGCAAGCGACGAAGGCCGCTCCTACCTGGTATCAGTAATTAATGCGGGACTGATGGGCAGCATTACCGTGGACGGCGTTCCCTATATGGGTGTCATGCCGGCCCAAGGGTCGAGTTATGACGCCGCCGGAATCAGTAGCGTGCTGAATTACACTGTTCAGGTGATAGATCAGGCCAACGTCCAACCGGACTGGAAGGCGTTTTCCGCTGAGGAGGTCGCAGAGCTGCTCAAGGCAAACGCCGGTGCAACCGGCCAGAGTAACGGCAAACTGCGCGAAGCTCTGCTGCAGAAACACCCCGCGCTGCAGTAGGCCTTTATTGATGCGACTACTGCTTTCATTACTGTTCTCCGTGTCTGCCCTAAGCTTCGCACAGGCTGACCCGGAGATTGATCACGCCAGGGCCCAAAGCAATTACATGCTCAACTGCCAGGGCTGCCACCTGGCCGACGGTTCCGGCCTGCCCGGCAGTGTGCCCAGCATGCGTGGGATAGTCGGAAGTTTTCTCACCGTTCCCGGCGGACGAGATTTTCTGGTGCAGGTACCAGGTTCGGCCAATGCGCCTCTGAGTGATGCCGCGCTGGCGGAATTACTGAACTGGATACTCACCACTATGAGTGCCGAGCAGCTCTCGCCGGATTTTCAGTACTATACCGGGGCAGAGGTCGAGAAAATGCGGCAACACACGCTGGTCGATGTTGCCGAAGTCAGGTCGAACCTGGTCGCAAAAATGCAGTGAGCCGGACGTTCAGCTAGTTCATCTTCCCGACAGATTCAGACAGCTCCGCCACCATCTGATCTCGCATCAGGAATTTCTGCATCTTGCCCGTTACCGTCATGGGAAAGTCGTCCACAAAACGGATGTAGTATGGGATCTTGAAATGGGTGATCTTGTCCCGGCAGTAATCCTTCAGGTCATCAGCCGTCAGCGAACCCACTTCCCGTAATTTGACCCAGGCGCAGGTCTGCTCACCGTAGCGGTCGTCCGGCACGCCAAATACCTGTACCTCCTGAATGGCCGGGTGTGTGTAGAGAAACTCCTCGACCTCGCGCGGATAGATATTTTCCCCTCCGCGAATAATCATGTCCTTGATGCGCCCGGTGACCTGGGTGTAACCCTCCGCATCCATGACACCAATATCGCCGGAGTGTAGCCAGCCTTCACTATCAATTGTCTCTGCAGTGCGCTCTTCATCGCCCCAATAGCCCAACATCACTGCATAACCCCGGCAACAGATTTCGCCTTTCTCATTGACGGGCACGACCTCACCCTCGGCATCGACAATCTTGATTTCACAGTGTGGCGCGGGCCGACCAACACTGCCCACCCGTTTTTCAATAGAGTCATCAGTCGTCGTCATATGGTTGACCGGGCTGGTCTCGGTCTGGCCGTAGCCTATCAACACTTCACTCATGTGCATTTGTTTCAGCACTTTTTGCATCACCTCCACCGGGCAGGGCGCGCCCGCCATAATGCCGGTGCGCAGGCTACTGAGATCAAAATCGGCAAACGCCGGGTGGTCCAGCTCGCCCATAAACATGGTGGGAACCCCGTGCAGTGCCGTACACCGTTCCTCCGCCACTGCCGCCAGGGTAGCGCCCGGATCGAAGGCCTCACCCGGAAAAATAGCAGCACTGCCATGCGTGATACAGGCAAGGTTGGCCATGACCATGCCGAAGCAGTGGTACAGGGGCACAGGAATACACAGGCGATCATGCTCGGTAAAGTGCATGCCATCGCCCACCAGCTTGCCGTTATTGAGGATATTGCGATGCGTGAGTGTGGCGCCTTTCGGGTTGCCTGTGGTGCCGCTGGTAAACTGAATATTAATAGCATCGCCGGGGGAAAGATCAGCGGTTATTTGCGTCAAACGCGTTTTCTCTGTGTCACTTCCCATGGCGAGTACCGCCGGGAAATTAAACATACCTGCGGTGCTGGCCTCCCCCATCCGGATAACCACTCGCAGGTCAGGCAGTTTTTCTGCCCGCAGCCTTCCCGGTTCGGCAGTCGCCAGCTCAGGCGCAAGTGCCTGTAGCATGCCGAGGTAATCACTGGTCTTGAAGCACTCGGCAGCAATAACCGCTTTGCATTGCACTTTATTGAGAGCGTACTCAAGCTCATACAGGCGATAAGCCGGATTGAGACAAACCATAAGCGCGCCAATTTTTGCCGTAGCGTACTGGGTCAGGCACCACTCGTAGCAATTAGGTGCCCAAATGCCGACCCGGTCGCCGGGTTCTATACCAAGAGCGAGCAGGCCGCAGGCCAGACGATCGACTTGTTGCTGGTATTCGCGGTACGTCCAGCGTATGCCCTGGTGTCTTACGATCAGCGCATCGCTATCGGGAAAACGCTCGACTGTGCGGTCAAAGGCCCGGCCGATAGTTTCATCAAGTAATGGTTCAGTGGTGGGGCCCGCTAACTGACTGTGGGTGAGTTGCTTGCTCATTCTTATCTCTCTGGGATCTGACTCTGCTGCCATTCCTGTTCACGCAGTTCGACTCGCCGGATCTTGCCGCTGACCGTTTTAGGCAGCTCTTCTACAAACTCGATGCGGCGCGGGTACTTATAGGGCGCAGTCACAGACTTCACATGGTCCTGCAATGTCTTGGCCAGAGCGTCACCGGCTTCAAAGCCGGGAGCCACAACCACGAAAGCTTTGACTACCTCGCCACGCTGTTCGTCCGGGCTGGACACCACGGCGGACTCTGCCACGGCGGGATGCTCGATCAGAGCGCTTTCCACCTCAAAGGGACCAATGCGGTATCCAGCTGACAGGATGACATCATCGGCGCGACTGACAAACCAATAATAGCCGTCCTCATCCACCTGCGCGCGGTCGCCGGTGATATACCAATCGCCACGAAAGCTCTCTGCAGTTTTTTCCGCCTCACCCTTATAGCCCAGAAACAGGCCCTGGGGAGGGGCCGGCCTGACCCTGACGGCGAGGTCTCCCTCCACACCGGGGGCAAGTATTTCGCCCTTATCATCCACAACCTGTAGATCGATACCCGGCGCGGGTTTACCCATGGAACCATAGCGGCTCTCCATGCCCGGGTAATTGCCACAGAGCAATACTGTTTCGGTCTGGCCGTAACCATCGCGGATGGTGATACCAGTAGCCCGTTGCCAGGTTTCTATAATTTCGGGATTGAGCGGCTCACCAGCTCCCACACAGTGACGCAGTGTGCCAAACCCGAACTCCGCCAGGTCTTCCAATACGAACATGCGATAAATGGTGGGTGCACCGCAAAATGTCGTCACCGGGTAGCGTTCCAGCAGTTCCAGCGTACGCCGGGCACTAAAACCCTGGGTATGGTGAACAAACATGGCCGCACCCTGATACCAGGGACCAAAATAACTGCTCCAGGCGGCCTTGGCCCAGCCGGTGTCCGAGCAATTCCAGTGCAGGTCATCGGGCGTGAGATCAAGCCAGTATTTGCCGGTGGTCTGGTGTGCCAGGCCATAGGAGTGCGAATGCAGACACATTTTGGGATAGCCGGTAGTGCCAGATGTAAAGTAGCACATTGCCTCATCATCCGCCGAACTATCCACTGCAGCGAATTGCGCGCTCTGCTGCGCAACTGCCTCGCCATAATCCAGCCAGCCATCCCGGGCGCCATCTACCACTACCCTGACGGCAAGGCTGGGGCACTGTTCCACGATCTGATCGACCTTGGCCGCGTTGGCAGCATCCGTGACAATACAGGTCGCTTCCGCGGCGTTGACACGATAGGCGATATCCTGCGCGGACAGTTGTGTCGTACCCGGGCTGATCACTGCACCCATTCGCAGCGCTGCAGTAAAGACTTCCCACCAGGCCATTTGACGCCCGAGGATCATCACCACGTAGTCGCCGGGGCGTACCCCTGCGTTCTGCAGCAAGTTGGCGACGCGACAGGACGCAGCGGAGATATCGGCAAACGTCCGTCTCTCCTCCGCACCCTGGTCATCTACCCAGAACAGGGCCAGTTTATCGGGATCGCGCTCAGCCCATTTATCGACTACGTCCCGGGCGAAGTTGAATCGCTCGGGACGTGGCCAGCTGAAGTCGCGATAGCTGCTGTCGTAATTATGTTCAGCCATCGAGTTTGGGCTCCCGCCTCAGTGGGTGAGGCTTCAGCCCCCGAAGTTGTACTGCAGTGACACACCCCACCACTGAGGACGGCCGTAGTACTGCTCGGTCATACCCAGCACATCGGTGCCGGACAGGTCGAAGGTTTGTACCAGGTATTCCTTATCGCCCACGTTATCGACGAATGCTCTGGCCATCCACTTCCTGTCCTCGGTGGTATAGGAGAGGGAAACATTGGCGACGGTGTAGCCGTCCTGCTTCACCGTTTCCGCACCGGTCAGTGCAAAGTAGACCGTGTCGATATAGACCGCGTCAGCCTGTGCCGCTACATAGCCGCCGAACATGGGCCACTCATACCGCACCATGGCATTGAGATTCCACTCGGGCGATACCACCGAGGGCACATCACCACCGGGCAGTTCCACATCGATATCGTTGTAGGAAGCACCCAGCAGAATATCCATTCCTTCCATCGGGCTGGCCTGAAGCTCCAACTCGGCTCCGACACTGGTGGCGTCCGTGTTAAAGGTAATAGTGTCAACGCCCGTGATGAAGAAAGCCTGGTAATCCTGGTAATCGTAGTAATACATGGCACCATTAAAGCGTGCGAGGCCATCCATGATGGTCGACTTGAAGCCAATCTCATAGGAGTACAGAATCTCCGGATCATAGCTCATGGTCGCGTCGTCGTAATCCAGAGGCGGATTGAGTGGGAAGGTCGGCGCGTTGTAACCGCCACCGCGCACACCGCGGTTCCAGCTGCCGTACAGCATCCAGTCCTGATTGAGGTCCCAGTTCAGAACCGCTCTGCCCGACCACTCGCCATCTTTGCGACTGCCTGTGTAGCTTGCAAGCTCCGCCAGATCGACAACATTATTTTTTGCGTCAAAGTCTCGCTGGTCTGGATTGATAAACTCCACGACAGAAGTCTTGTATTTGAAGTCCTTCTCATCCTCGATATAGCGAGCACCCAGAACCAACTGCATGGAATCGCTCAGGTTGTAATCGATCTCGCCAAAGATCGAGTAGGAATCCAGCTGTGATGTGTAGGGGTTTTGAATACCCCCCTCTGCGCCAGGTGTTGGCACAGGGCCGAAAAAGGGATCGCTGATCACACCATTGGAATCGTCGAGATCCAGACCCAGATAGTACACGCCCGTCACCCAGTTAAAGTTATCGGTCTCCCCACTGAGGCGAAATTCCTGCGAAGTCTGTTCGGCATCTGTGTTGAGGAAAAAATTGAAAAAGGAAAGTGGCGATGCGTCAGAATCCTCTATATATTTGCGTTTTGTCGTTGAGTAGTCGCTAATCGAGGTCAGGGTCATGCCGCTGAACTGCCAGGTCAATGTGCCTGTGTAGCCATCAGTTTCCAGCTCGTTATAGCCAGGGTCGTTATATTCACCGGAGTAAACATCACCGGTATTGTCGGTATATCCATCCAGAACCGGGTTGGGAACCCCGGGGGTCAACTTACCGGTCTCCACGGAAGAGACATATTTGAAGAAGCCGGTATCGATATTTTGCTCGCCGTGGCGGATATTGAGCAGCAGATCAATATTTTCATTCGGAGTGAACAGAACCTGAGCGCGATAGGATTTGTCATTCGCGTTGTTCAATTTGTCGCTGTTGGGAAAGCGGTTGTTAATGTAACCATCCGCCTCGTTATAGGCTCCAGAGAAACGCACCGATACCATCTCGTTGCCGCCGCCGACGGCACCCTCGACCTTGTACTGGTCATATTCACCAACCGTGCCCATGATATAGCCGTCCAGCTCTTCTGATGGCTTTTTGGTGATGTAATGCACCAGGCCACCGGTCGCATTGCGACCGAACAGGGTTCCCTGAGGGCCCCTGAGTATCTCAACCCGGTTCATGTCATACAGTAGGAATCCGGCCCCGGACATCTGGCTGATATAGACCTCGTCGACGTACAGCGCCACCGGGCTCTCCACATTGGTGGTAAAATCACTGTTAGCTACACCGCGTATTGCCACGGCATAATTTGCCTCACCGTTGGGCTGGATGGTCGTAACGCCGGGGGCCATAGCCGTAACCTGCTGGGCATTCGTCCAGCCCAGTTGCTCCAATTGGTCGCCAGTAAAGGCGGTGATTGCGATACCGACATCCTGAATGCTCTGTTCCCGTTTCTGGGCGGTAACCACCACCTCTTCCAGCACAGCGGCGCCGGCACTGGCTGCCATCAGGGACATGTGAGCGGCAACGGCTACTGCCAGACGTTTTGAATTGAACATGGGCTGTGTTCTCCGTGATTTATTGGAATACTGGGTACTACACAAGGTCTGGTTCTTTGATTTTATCGCAGACCATCTGCCGGAATACTAGCGGCAAGCTCACTTGGGCCACAATTGCCCAAAGGGAGCATGTTATTATACTAAAGTAGCAGACGAACGGGTTTTCGCCTAAACCCGCCTAATTCCTTGGTACTATTTACCTTTTCTGCCCGGTCACTATCCTTCTAGCAATGGGGTCGAGCTCGGCACGCCGGGGCGATTCTGGCTGCCTGACCCCCATACCGAGGATAAAAAAGGAGACGTAAATGACCGTGGCCATGAACGACCTGAGCACCATAAGGCCCGCCACCAGAGAATTTCTCCGCGCTGACCACCAGAACTTTATCGACGGCCAGTGGCAACCAGCCATTAGCGGCAAAACGCTACAAGTAGTGGACCCTGCCACCGGCAGGGTCATCAGCCACGTGCCGGACAGTGACAGCAGCGACGTGAATCTGGCCGTCGATGCGGCCCGCAGTGCCCTTGAACAGCGCAACTGGCAACAAATAAAGCCGGCCGGCCGGGAGCGTCTACTGCATCGCCTGGCGGATCTTATGGAAGCCAATATCGGCGTACTAACCGAACTCGAGTCCATCGATAATGGTAAAAGCGCGGCGGGGGCTGCCATGGCCGAGTTGGCCTGTGCTATCGACTGTCTCCGGTTCATGGCAGGCATACCATCCAAATTGAACGGCAGCACCCTGAAACCCTCCGCCCCCTTTTTACCAGACACAGAACTATTAGCCTTCGCCAATCACCTCCCTGTCGGCGTGGTGGGCGCCATCGTGCCCTGGAACTTCCCTACCCTGCTACTGGTCTGGAAAATCGCCCCGGCTCTGGCAGCGGGGTGTACCATCGTTCTCAAGCCCGCGGAGGAGACCCCCCTCACCGCCCTGTTTGTAGCCAAGCTGGCCGCAGAGGCGGGTTTTCCACCCGGCGTGCTCAATGTCGTAACCGGTTATGGTCATACCGCCGGTGCCGCTGTTTCAAGCCATCCGGGCATCGACAAAGTCACGTTTACCGGCTCTGCAGAGGTCGGCCGGCTGATCCTGCAGGCCGCTGCCGGCAATCTGAAGAAAGTGACGCTGGAACTGGGGGGCAAGTCCCCCGCCATCGTTATGCCCGATGCCGATCTGGACATAGCTATCCCCGGTGCAGCCAGCGGGATCTTCTTTAACCACGGCCAGGTTTGTACCGCTGGCTCCAGGTTGTTCGTGCACAGAAGCCAGTTTGACCGGGTGGTTGCAGGTATCGCCGACATCGCTGGTAAAATGAGGGTCGGCCCAGGTCTGGATCCGGCAACGGAAATTGGGCCGCTGGTATCCAGAGTTCAGCAGGAGCGGGTTTGCGCCTTTATCGCCTCGGGTAAGAAGAGTGGCGCGCAAGTGGTGGCCGGTGGCGACAGCCCCGCCGGGAACGGCTACTTTGTGAACCCCACCGTGTTCGTAAATACACACCCGGACATGAAAAACGTCCGTGAGGAAATTTTTGGGCCGGTGCTGGTGGCGAGCCCCTTCGACGACATTGAAGACCTTATTACACAAGCAAAAGACACCCCGTATGGACTCGGGGCAAGTATATGGTCCAGAAATAGAGCCCTGGTTCAGCAGCTGGCACCGAGAATTCGTACGGCTACGGTGTGGGTCAATTGCCACAATATACTCGATGCGGCATTACCGTTCGGACTATTCAGGGAATCGGAACGGGGCCGGGAGAACGGTGTGAACGCAGTAAAGGCCTATACAGAACAGCAGACCGTCGTATTTCCCCTCTAATGAGGTTCGCCTGGATCCCGGCGCGTGTTGTGCTCAACCCCCGTTTCGCCAGCAGCTCAAGTAGATTATGATCCGCTGATGGCTGCAGGCATTTTTACCGCTCACTCTGAACTCTCGGACACTAACGACGCTATTGCAGAAGTAGCGCGGGCGCTGCCATTGGATTCCGCCGAATTCGTTCTGTTACTGCACGGCCCGAATCATACCGGCGACACTCTCGAGCACGCGCTGAGCCTGAACGCCGGTAAAAAATTCTACGGCTGTTCGACATCCGGCGAGATAGTTCCGGCTGGCTATCGGGAAGACACCTTGTCTGCCATCAGCTTCGACCGCAGTGCGTTCAGGTGTGTGTCCCGGAAAATAGAGAGCGTGAAGGATTTTGGCTTCCAGCATGCGCGAGACCTCGTACTGTCCATGCAGTGGGAACTGCAGGAGAACACACCTGATTCCAATTCCAGCAACACCTTTGCTCTATTATTGATCGACAGTATGAGCCAGGCAGAGGAGTTTGTTGTTGCCGCACTGGGAATTGAATTGGGGACAATACACCTGATGGGCGGCTCTAGCGGAGACAACTGGCAGCTTGAGCGTACCCCGGTGCTGTATGAGGGCCAATTACAGGACGACAGCGCCGTGGTACTGCTGGTACATACCAGGTTGGATTTCAGGCACTACAATTTTCACAATTTCATGCCCAGTGACAAACGCGGAGTCATTACCTCCGCCACCCCCGCCAAACGCCTGGTACACGAGATCAATGGTGTGGTGGCAGTGAAGGAGTACGCGCGGCTGTGCTCGATTGATGAGGATACACTCGACCAGGAACTGCTGGCCATGCATCCGGCCGTCATTACGGTCGGGGACAGAGCCTACCCTCGCGGCTTCATGCAGATTCTGCCGGACGGCTCCATGCAATCAGCCTGCGCCATCGACGAGGGGGTGGTTTTCAGGGTACCAACGCAACTCGATTACGTGGAGCAGCTCAGCCAGGCTTTCAGACGCATGCGCCAGGAACTCGGGAACAATCTGGTCGTGCTTGGCTTTGAATGCGCCGCGCGCAAGCAGTTAGTCCAGCAATACCACCTCGAAGCTGCGGTGTACGAACAGTTCACTGCCTGCAATGTCTGGGGTTTTTCCTGCATGGGTGAACAATCAAACTCACTGAATATGAATAACTCCTTCAATTGCCTCGCTTTCAGTATCCCATCGTGAACACACCCACTAACCAGACAACGAGAGAAGTAGCGCCAAGCGAGCAAGCAAGGTTGCGCGAACTGGAAGAAGAAGTGATGCGCCTGCGCAAAACCAACGAAGTACTGCTGGACCGGGTGGAGCATAGAATCAATGTAGAAGGCGGCGCTTTTGCCGCGTTCCAGGCGGCCAGCAACCTGGAAAAAACAGTGGCCGACCGAACGACTGAGCTGCGCCTCTTGAACGAGCGACTGGAACATGAACTGGACCTGCGCCGCAATTTTGAAACCGCCCTGCTGCGTGCAAAAACGCAAGCAGAAGAGGCCACCGCAAGCCGCACTCGCTATGTCGCAGCCGCCAGCCACGATCTCCGCCAACCACTTAATGCCGCCGTGTTATACCTTGAGACCATTGACCAGAAACACCTCAGTGCTGCCGATGCGGAGGGCTTACGAGGGGTCGAACTGGCACTGGGTACACTTAACAACCTGCTCGCAACCCTGCTTGATATCTCGCGTCTGGACAGTGGTGGATTACATCCCGAACCGGCGAACTTCGGTTTACAAGGGCTGTTCGAGCGCCTTGCGGTTGAGTACAGCTCCATCGCCGACACTACCGAGCTGGAATTGCGGGTGCAGACCACTTCGGTGGTTGTCCACAGCGATATCATGCTGCTGGAAACCGTGCTGCGAAACCTGCTGAGTAATGCGCTCAAATACACGGAGAAGGGCCGCGTGCTTATGGGAGTGCGGCGCCGTGGCGACAAGATCAGCATTGAAGTGATTGATACCGGGACCGGAATATCTCCCGAACACATTGACAAGATTTTTCAGGACTTCTGGCGCGCACCGGGGGCGCGCAGCGGCGCAGAAGGCAGTATGGGGCTGGGTTTGTCCATCGTACAACGCATCTGCCAGTTGCTGGGCTCCAACATCCAGGTCAAGTCCTCGCCCGGTAAGGGCAGTATATTTTCTCTCGAACTCCCTCGCGGCGCAGGCAAACTTCCCGAAGGGCCGATACAGCAAGATACTATACCCCAGGCAATCGGCTTTAATCGCTGCATTGTAGTGGTAGTGGATGACAACACCCAGGGCCTGCGAAGCATGGCGAGGCTGCTGCAAAGCTGGGACTGCAAAGTCGTCGCCGCGACCGCGGTAGAAGAAGTACTAACAACCATCATCGACCAGGATATTACGCCACAGCTGATCATTGCAGACTTTCACCTGGCGGAAGATTACAAGGGAGCGGCCGCGATTGAGGCGATCAACGCGGAAATCACCGAGCCCGCACCCGCGATAATGATTAGCAGTGATAATTCCGCATCTCTGGTAGAGGCGCTCGATAAGCTGGGCATTCCCTTACTCACCAAGCCCGTGGACCCGGCAAGGCTGCGAGCCGTGATGCATCACCTGTTATTGCAGCAAAGAAGCCCGGTTTAACCTAACGCTTGAGGGCACGCGCCACAACAACGGCCTGCACTCTGTTATCTACCCCGAGTTTGCGCAATATAGCGGATACATGCGCTTTTACAGTAATTTCGCCTATATCCAGTTCCCGTGCGATGCTCTTGTTGGACATGCCCTTCTCCAGCAGCGCCAGCACAGCCAGCTGCCTGGGGGTGAGGTCGGCACAGGGATTCCCCCTGCCCTCCAACTCTGTGGCTCGTCCGCCGGGTGAACTCTGTACGACCGATTCCATCAGCGCCTGGGACGGCACATAAACACCGCCGCTCCTGACCAGCTGCAAGGCGTGTTTCGTGACCTCTGTCCCGGAGGATTTGGGCAGGTATCCGGAAACACCGTATTTGAACGCCTCCCGAACCAGTTGCGGATCATCATGTGCTGAGCAGATGATTACCGGAGTGGCCGGGCTGGCCTCTCGCAAGGTCCGCAAGCCGTCAAGCCCGTCGGCGTCAGGCATGGACAAATCGAGCAAAACAAGATCGATTGCACCCCCGGCGAGGTGATCCAGCGCAGAGGCGACATCTTCACACTGCTTGACTTCAACATCATCAAAAGCCGCGCAAACCAGATTACTCAAAGCATCCCGGTACAAGGGGTGATCATCGGCAACCAGCACACGGTAAGCCGTCATACGCATTCACTCATACGGGTCTTCTCGCCGATCACAAGTGTACTTCAAGAGACTTGCCCTTTGCCCCATATTCAGACCGAAGCAGCAGGTCATGATAATTGCGCCGGTCGATTATTGAGCGTGCGGAGCGGTCACTCACAGAAAAAAACCAGGTGAAGGCCAATGCCAGTGGCAGTGTAAACAGGGCTGGATAGTCATAGGGGAAGAGCGCCTGCTCATAACCCAAAACAGAAACCCATACCTGTGGCCCGACGACAATCAGCACCACGGAGGACACCAGTCCCACCACACCACCGGCGATCGCGCCCCGGGTAGTGAGGCCGGGCCAGAATAATGACAGGAAAAGAATGGGGAAATTCACCGAAGCAGCTACAACCATGGGCATCGTTGCTATAAAGGCGACATTCTCATTTTCGAACATTATACCCAGCACGATGGCGATAACACCAATACCCAGCGTTGTAATGCGGGTCAGTGCCAACTCCGTCCGCGCGTCGGGGTTACCCTTGCAAATCACCTCGGCGTAGATGTCGTGTGAAATGGCTGCGGCACCCGATACGGTCAGGCCAGCGACCACTGCGAGGATAGTGGCAAAACTGACCGCCGACATAAAACCCGTCAGCAAACTACCACCCACCGCATTCGACAAATGGATAGCCGCCATATTGTTACCACCCAGAAGCCCGCCATCCGAACCAAAGTACTCAGGTTTACCATACAGTAGATAGATAGTACCAAAGCCCAAAATAATGATGACGAGGTAGAAATACCCCATGAACAACGAGGCGTAGAACACCGACTTACGGGCTTCACGCATATTGGGCACGGTAAAAAGACGCATAAGAATATGCGGAAGGCCGAGAGTGCCGAACATCATCGAAACCATAATGGTGGCGATCTGAACCGGATCCCGAAACAGTACACCCGAACCGAGTATAGCCTCGCCGCGAGGGTGATTCTCCGCCGCACCCTGCAACAATATATTGATACTGAAATCGGCCTCTTTCATTACCAGAAATGCCGCAACGGTTGCCCCGAAAATCAGCAACAATGCCTTGATAATCTGCACCCAGGTAGTGGCAAGCATGCCCCCGAAAGTGACATAGGTAAGCACCAGTACGCTCACCAGAATAACCGCCACCTGATAGGGCAAACCGAATAGTAACTCTATCAGTTTACCTGCACCAACCATCTGTGCGATCAGGTATAGAATCACTACTACAATGGTGCCTGTCACGGTTACAACGCGAATCGGGTTGCGTTCCAGGCGCTGTGACACGACATCTACAAAGGTAATACTACCCAAATTGCGAACCCGTTTTGCCAGTAGAAATAGCATCAACGGCCAGGCGGCGAAAGCACCAAGCGCAAGTACCAGCCCGTCAAAACCGCCAAGAAATACCAGGCCCGTAATACCGAGAAAAGAGGCGGCAGACATGAAGTCACCCGCGATAGCAGTGCCATTCTGCAAGCCGGAAATACCACCTCCCGCAGTGTAGAAGTCTTTACTGCTGCGAGTTTTTCGAGAAGCCCAGTAACTGATAGCCAAGGTGACCGCGACGAATACGAGAAACATGGTGATAGCGGTTGGGTTGAGGGCCTGGCGCTCCACCACACTATCGATTGAACCGACTGCGAAAGAGTCGTCCGGCCATAGCAAAAGCGAGAACAGTGCTGGCACTCTCATGTAAGTATGGCTAGTGACCAAGTCGGCTTCCTTTGGCGTCGGGCTCGTCGTCACTGTCCAAACACAAAAACACCAACTCCAGCAGGATAAACATCACTATTAGGCCGGCGAACATTGCCAGTGAGCCGGTGATCCAGGACGTCCCAAGCCGCTGTGCCAGAAACTCTCCCGATGGCAGATAGTTAAAAAGGTACGCGAAGTACAGGACAAGTATTACCAGAGAAAACACCAGTCTGTGGCGCGTCTTTCGCCTCACGGCGCGGAGCATTACATCCTCTTCCACCTTGTTACTCCCACGACTTATTATAATGCACATCAATATACCAGAGGCTGACCAAGAGCAACACGCCGCAGACACATCTGCAGCACGAGCATCAATGATGACACAGCGAACACTGCCGCAATGGCCCCGAGTCGCCACCGTGTGCCCGTTTTTCTACATGACATCCACGACAAAATTCATGGAACATGCGTTCCATTTCCGGAACCAGCTCTGGTGTTAACTTGTGGCAGTTGTAGCAGGCACCACCGCCGGTGTCATCCACAAAATTGTGGTGACAAACGGCGCAGGGCTCAGTGTTGTGATCGATGTGTTCGAAGGCCACAGGTAAAAGGGGTCGCTCATGCAGTACTGCCTGACGCCAGGCAAAAACAGCATAGGAAAGTACCAGTAAAAAAGCCGCCAGCAAGCCCAACAGACCTGCCTTCCTGGCATTGCTCACACCGGCACCCTGACCACAGCCACAATAATCGCAGCAATAAACAGCATCACCAGCGAGCCTAACACTATTCTACGAGAATAGAGTGCGGTGTCACGTATACGGCTTTGGCGCTGCGCCGAGCGTTGCGGGAAATACCGCCCCCGCAGATAAAAAGCAAAAACAGTAAGGGTCACCAGGGCTCCGATCCACGCCTTAATCCCCGTATTGAGATAAAAGTGACTCTCAAGAGTATGCCAACAGGCTAAAGCAACACAAGCCACAGCCAGCAAGGCGTGCAGGAATCTGAAATGGTGATAATCGGGCCATATACGTCTGCGCCAGTGGGGAATGGAGCTGACAACCAGAATCAGGAGTATCACAGATGCCACCAGACCGGCCAGCATATACATAGGGGCCGCCGGCTTGAGGTGCTCCAGCAACAGGGGTTCGCTGACCAGTAGAAGACCCACATGAGCTGTCAACAGTAGCAGCGCTATATAGCCGAGATCGCGGTGCAGATTGGCAAAAAAACGGCCGCTGAAAGGTGGAAAATGCCGCGGTCGTCCCGCGTAGACAAACAACAGCAGGCAGCAGGCCAGCGCCAGGTAACCCAGTAAGTTGGCCAGGTCCCAGACAACCCCGACGGCTGGCGCCGTCGGCATTTGCATTATTAACAATATGGGCAGGGCCAGGCAGGCGCTCAACCCCGCAAAAAACCGCAGGGCAAGGCGCCGTCTCCTGCAAGGCAATTTCTCCATTTACTGGCCGACGTCGGTCATTCGATCAAAGGCCACCGAAACGGCTACCATAAGACGGGCTGGCCCCAGGTAGCACCCCCTCTGCTGTTTCCATGGACTCAGCAAGATACATCTCGGCCCGGGGCGCTACCAGCCGGTAGATGCTATCGACAAGCAGCAATGCTTCATGCCCCGCCCAGTTATCGGGCAACAATTTGGCAGGCAGGTCGCTGTCGCGCAGAAGTATTCGACGGTACTCATGCACCAACAGCGTTCGCAACTGAAAGGCCTGTTCGGCTGACAAGGTCTTCACGCTTTGCACGGATTTTAACAGCGGTGAGAAGCGCGCCAGAAAATTGCGGTATCGTTGCGCCAGTTCCTGCAGGGGCCAGCTTTCCTGTGCAAGCTGCCGCAGAGCCACTTCTGAATTGATACCTGCGGTGTGTGCATCCATTACCACGACATTATCAGAGAGGCCAAGATCGCGCAGGGTTTCGCTCAAACCACTGCGTTCACCACCGGCATGCAACAGCACACTGTTGCTGATCTCGCCGTAGCCCAACCAGGAGAGCTCTTTGCGCAATCGCTCCCGGCCTTCATCCTGCAGCTTGTCGCAAATCACCAGGGTCCAACCGCCATCCCAATCGGGTGGGCCACCGGCGTAAATCCGCTGTGCTGCCTTTTCGTAGCGCCGCAGCCCTGCCTGCGTGAAGCTGTAATAGGATCGGCGTCCAACCTGGTGGGAGGTCAACCAGTCTTCCTGGCTCAAGCGGTGAACCGCTGTGCGAATAAGCCGTGAATTCAGCCCGAATGGTTCCAGGGATTTGATAATAGAACCCAGCCAAACGCTGTTGCCGTGCTGGGAAATCGAGTCACCAAACAGGGTGATGATCAGGGAACCACCACGCAGGGGTCGCTGCTGCCGGAAGGATTCCAGTAAGGCATCAATCGCTTTAAGCCTGGCCATACGGTGCGCGGGCGCCCTGTTATTTCTGGTCGAAATCGACCACCACCCTATCACTCACAGGGTGTGCCTGGCATGTCAGGATAAAGCCCTGTTCAATCTCCCCCGGTTCAAGCCCGTGGGTGATATCCATATCGACTTTACCCTCCACCAGTTTGGCCTTGCAGGTAGAGCACACGCCACCCTTGCAGGAAAAAGGAAGATCCATGCCCTGATTAATTCCGGCGTCGAGAATATTCTCGCCATTGACAGCAAGTTCGAACTGACTGGAGCGGCCATCCATAACAATGGAGACATCGCTGGTCTTGTCACCATGCTCCAGCGCCCGGGCATGGTGTTTCCTGATTACCGTCTCCGCATCCTCAGCAGACGAGGCGAATAACTCAAAGTGTATTCTCGATTCTTCAGCGCCAACACTGCGCAGACCACGGGACACCTCAGAAATCATGGATTCCGGCCCACATATAAAGTATTCGTCGAACTCGGCGAGATTGACCAGACGCCGATTCAGCTCGCCGCCTTTGCGGTTGTTCAACCTGCCGTTCAATATGTCTGAGCCCTGATCTTCGCGGCTGAGAATATTGACCCACACGAAACGCTGCATATAGCGGTTCTTCAGAAAACTGAGCTCCTCTCGAAACATGATGGTATTAGTGCGCTGGTTGCCGAAAAGCAAGGTCACTTCACTGTCCGGTTCGGTTTGCAGAATGGCCTTGATATTGGAAATGACGGGGGTAATTCCCGAGCCTGATGAGATGAACAGATATTTGGTCCGATGCGCCGCAGAAAGTTTCGTGGAAAAACTGCCCTGCGGCGGCATCAACTCTATATCATCGCCCGCTTGCAGGTGTTCATTGGCGTAGTTGGAAAAAATGCCGCCCTCTACCCGCTTGATCGCTACCTCCAGAAAGCCCTCTGACGGTGCCGAGCAGATAGAGTATGAACGCTGCAATTCCTGGCCATCTATGTGGGACTTCAGGGTGACATACTGTCCCTGTACGAAGTTGAATTCGTCACGCACTTCTGCGGGGATATCGAAGCGCACACGTACAGCGTGCTCTGTCTCCGCTGCCACTTGATCGATCTTGACGCTGTGAAAATGTGATTCAGCCATAACAGTACCTACAAATTCTTGAAATAGTCGAAGGGTTCAAGGCAACTCTGGCAACGGTAAAGTGCTTTACAAGCGGTGGAACCAAACTCGCTGACCAGTTCCACCTCATCCGAATTACAATGTGGGCAGCACAGTGCCTGTTCTCCCGGGGGCGCTATGCCGTAGTTGCGCAATTTGTCCCTGCCCTCGGGAGACATCCAGCTGGTTGACCAGGCCGGTGCCCACTGCATTTCGATCCGATTGCGGGTATACCCCGCCGCTGTCAGGGCGGAACTGACATCTTCGGCAATGGCGTCCATTGCGGGACAGCCTGAGTAGGTTGGCGTAATGATGACCACCACTTCCTCACCTTCCATTTTGACACCCCGTAAAATTCCCAACTCCCATATACTGAGTACCGGAATCTCCGGATCTTTCACCGAGTCGAGTACGTCCCATATCTGCGCGTGCGCTGACTCGCGGCGCGCCGTCTCCACCGCATACTGCTCAGCGGGCATCAGGGCAATGGTCTGGGGTGCGGCCACCGGTTTACCACTCCAGCCCGGGGTAGGCGCGCTGTAAAAACTGCAGTTCGCTCAACAGATGCCCCAGGTGTTCCGTATGCAGCCCTCGTCTGCCACCGTCTACCTGCCAGCTGGAATCGGGAATGCTCACCCCTGCTGTAGTCAGGATTGAACGCACCTGCGAATCCCAGGAATCGGCCAGAACGGCGCGGTCTACCGCGATCTCTTCAGCCAGCAGGCCAGATTCCAGTTCATCCATCGAGAACATTTCTGGCGTAAACCCCCACAGCTCGTTGACAGCGTCCTGCAGCCGCCGCTGACTCTCTTCGGTACCACCTCCGAGGCGCAGCATCCAGTCACTGCTGCGACGCAGATGATAGGTGGACTCCTTAACTGCCTTACCGGCTATTGCCGCCAGGGAAGCGTCACTGGATTTCTGCAACCGCGTGAGGAATTCGAGATTGAACACATCAACCATAAACTGGCGCGCCATGGTGAAGGCAAAATCGCCCCGCGGCAGTTCATATATCAGCAAGTTGGTGTATTCACGGCAATCGCGCTGATACGCGTAATAGTCCTCCGTCGTTTGGTCCTTGCGCAGCTCGGCGGCGTAGCTGTAGAACATTCGGGCGCGCCCGAGAAAATCCAGCGCCACATTGGATAACGCCAGGTCCTCTTCGAGGAAAGGGGCATTACTGGACCACTCGGACAAACGGTGGCCGAGCACCAGGGCATCATCGCCCAGGCGTACGGCGTAGGCTTCCAGTGGAGTATCAATAGCGATCTTGGTCATAGGCAATGTCCCGCTTACATGTTGTTAACGGCGTCTGGCAACTGGTAGTGGGTTGCGTGCCGATAGGGTTTGTCGTCCATGGGATCGTAAAAACTTGCGTTGTCGTCTTCCTGCGAGGCAAAAATATCGGAGGAATTGACTACCCAGATACTCACCCCCTCACTGCGTCGCGTATACACGTCGCGTGCGTATTCAAGCGCCTGTTCCGGGTCCTCCGCGTGCAGGCTGCCCACGTGTTTGTGGTCCAGACCGCGCTTGGAACGAATGAACACCTCGTATAAATGCATATTGTCTTCTGACATAACTATCCCTCCCTTAAGCCGCGGCCTGCTCAGCCCGCGCTTTTTGTTTATCCCGGTAAGCCCGCATGGCCTCTCGCACCCAGGCGCCCTCTTCATGTGCCTGTATGTGGTGCGCCACCCGCTGCCGGCTGCAGGGCCCACCGCCGGTCATGGAGCGCTTGAATTCGTCCCAGTCAATTTCACCAAAATCGTAGTGGCCCCGCTCCTCATTCCATTTCAAATCCGGGTCGGGCAGGGTCATTCCCAACACTTCAACCTGCTTCACCGACTGGTCGACAAACTTCTGGCGCAATTCATCGTTGCTCTGGCGCTTGATTTTCCACTTCATGGACTGGCCAGAGTGGGCTGAATCCGCATCGTGTGGACCAAACATCATCAACGAGGGCCACCAGAATCGGTTGATGGCATCCTGGGCCATGGCCCGTTGCTGTTCATTTCCACGGGACAACGCCAACATGATTTCGTAACCCTGCCGCTGGTGAAAGCTCTCTTCCTTACAGATGCGCACCATGCCGCGGGCATAGGGCCCATAAGAGGTGCGCTGCAGAGACACCTGATTAACGATGGCTGCGCCATCTACCAGCCAGCCGATGGCCCCGATATCCGCCCAGGTCAGGGTGGGGTAATTGAATATCGAGGCGTATTTAGCCTCGCCGGATTGCAAGGCGGCGATCAATTCCTCACGGGTGATACCCAGAGTTTCTGTCGCACTGTATAGATACAAGCCGTGCCCGCCCTCGTCCTGCACCTTGGCCAGTAAAATTGCCTTGCGTCGCAATGTGGGTGCCCGGGTAATCCAGTTACCCTCGGGCTGCATACCAATGACCTCTGAGTGTGCATGCTGCGATATCTGTCGTATCAGGTTCTTGCGATAGGCCTCGGGCATCCAGTCTTTGGGTTCAATCTTCTGTTCATCGTCGATACGGGCCTGAAAAGTGTCGGTCAATTCCGCTTCTGTCCTGCTCGGGGATTCACTCATGTCGGTTTCCTCGCCTCTATTCAACTGGGTTCATCGGTTTTTAACTACGTTCGATAATCAATGCAATCCCCTGCCCCACACCGATGCACATAGTGCATAGCGCGTAACGGCCTCCGCTGCGCCGCAGTTGCCAGGCGGCGGTGGTGACCAGGCGTGCGCCAGACATGCCCAGCGGGTGCCCCAGGGCAATCGCTCCGCCCAGTGGGTTGATGCGTGCGTCATCATCGGCCAGCCCGAGCGCCCGCGTCACCGCCAGGCCCTGGGCGGCAAAAGCTTCGTTCAGCTCAATCAGATCGATATCTGCCAGGGACAGGTGCGCCAGGCCGAGAACCTTCCGTGTGGCTTCCAACGGACCGTAGCCCATAATACGCGGCTGCAGACCACTGCAGGCCATGGCGACAACGCGCGCCATGGGGGTCAGGCCGTGTTGCGATGCCGCCGTTTCGGAAGCGACCAGCAAGGCACAGGCACCGTCATTAATGCCCGAGGCATTACCGGCGGTCACTGTGCCGTTCTCCCGGAAGGGCGTGGGTAGCGCAGCGAGACCTTCGGCGGTGGTATCAGCACGCGGGTGCTCATCAGCGGACAGCACAAGCGGCTCTTTCCGGCGGCGGGGGATACTCACTGGGACGACTTCATCGTCGAAATCTCCACGCTCGATGGCCGCTGCAGCTTTCTGCTGGCTCCAGAGGGCGAACGCGTCCTGGTCGGCACGCGCAATGGAAAACTGCTCGGCCACGTTTTCCGCTGTTTCCGGCATGGAATCCACACCGTACTGCTGCTGCATCAATTTGTTAATGAATCGCCACCCCATGGTGGTGTCAAACACCTGAGCATTACGGCTGAAGGCCGCTTCCGCTTTCGCCATAACAAAGGGCGCGCGGGACATGGATTCCACGCCGCCGGCAATGACCAACTCAGCCTCGCCTGCCTTGATGGCGCGCGCGGCTGTACCCACCGCATCCATACCCGAACCGCACAGCCGATTAATGGTGGCGGCAGGTACAGTGACCGGCAAACCCGCCAATAGGCTGCTCATACGTGCGACATTACGATTGTCCTCACCCGCCTGGTTGGCGCAACCATAAAACAGGTCATCGACACTATCCCACTGCACTGTCGGGTTGCGTTCTTTCAGCGCCCGCAACGGCACCGCGCCAAGATCATCAGCGCGCATGGTTGCCAGGCCACCCCCGTAACGCCCTATGGGTGTGCGCACCGCGTCACAGACAAAAGCTTCAGCCATGATCGAGAATACTCCCTTGAATACGGAACGAATTTCCGCGAAATAGCGCCAGCTGTTCGCCAGCTTCATTGCATACGACCACATCGTATACACCCGTCTTGCCACGCAACGACACCTCCGTGGCGGTAGCAATTAACTTATCTCCTGCATGCGCGGGGGCGAGAAAATCGATGCGCGCACCCGCCGCAACCGTGTTGGCGTTATAGCTGTTGCAAGCAAAAGCAAATGCGCTATCTGCCAGGGTAAAAATGAAACCACCGTGGCAGATCGCATGGCCATTCACCATATCGGGCCGTATCCGCATGGATAAGGCTGCACACCCGGGTGTCACTTTTTCAATGTGCATGCCCAAGCCACGGGATGCCGCGTCGAGTTCATACATTCTTGCCGCGGCGGCTTCGGCCAGCGCCTGCTTGTCCATCTATTCGCCCCGGTATTGCGGTGTGCGTTTGGCCAGAAACGCCTGCACACCCTCCTGGTAATCGTGGGTCTGACCGGCGGCGCGCATCAGGTCTCGCTCCAGATCCAGTTGCACCTCCAGTGTGTTGGCAGCTGACGCGGCGAAGGCCTGCTTGGTAAAGGCGAAACCGCGGGTGGGTTGTGTCGCCAAATGACGAGCCAACTCCAATGCGGTGGGCATCAGCGCATCATCATCCACACACTGCCAGATCATGCCCCACGCCTCGGCCTGCTCCGCCTTCACTTTCGGCCCCAGCATGGCAAGGCCCTTGGCCCGCGCCATACCCACCAGGCGAGGGAGAATCCAGGTGCCGCCGGAGTCAGGGATAAGACCCAGCTTGCAAAAGGATTCGATAAAACTCGCTGATCGTCCGGCTATAACGATATCGCAGGCCAGTGCAATATTTGCGCCAGCACCTGCAGCAACACCATTTACCGCGCACACCACTGGCTTTTCCATAGTGGTAAGCAGGCGAATCAGCGGGCTGTAATAGGTTTCTACCGAGTGACCCAGGTCTGGCGCGGCCGCTCCCGGTGTTACCGAGCGGTCGTTGAGATCCTGTCCGGCGCAGAAACCGCGCCCGTTGCCTGTGAGCAGCACACAGCGCACCGCCTTGTCGGAAGCCGCCTGCGTAAGTACCTCGCGTACTTCCAGGTGCATGTCTACAGTGAAACTGTTCAGCGAGTCCGGACGGTTCAGCTTGAGAACAGCGACCCCCTGCTCTACGTTAAATTCAATATGCTCATAACTCATAGCAGTTCCCTCAGTCTTCGCGCCGGATGACCAGCGTCATAATGTCGTAAACGGCCACCGGTTTTTCTTCCTGGTTGGTCACTTCAATGGCCCACACCACGACACCGTTGGGCTTCTCGTCGCCGCGTTTGGCCTTCTTGACCTTCTGCTTGACGGTGAGCTTCACCCGGATGGTGTCGCCGGCGCCTACCGGCTCGATGAAGCGCAGGTTTTCCAGGCCGTAATTGGCGAGCACCGGACCCGGCGAGGGCTCTACAAACATGCCAGCTGCTGCAGAAATAATAAAGTATCCGTGCGCCACCCGCCGACCAAAAAAGGAGTCCTTTGCCGCAATCTCATCAAAGTGCGCGTAAAAGTGATCGCCGCTGATGCAGCCAAAGTTGACGATATCCGCCTCTGTCACGGTGCGGCGATGGGTGATCAGTGTCTCGCCTATTTTCAGGTCTTCGAAATACTTCTTGAACGGGTGAATATCGTCGCTGTAGGTTGTTGCGCCCGGGTGATATTCGCGGGTTATAGCCATCAGGCTGGTGGGGGAACCCTGCAGGGCAGTGCGCTGCATATAGTGCTTGATCGCCCGGGCACCGCCCAGCTCCTCGCCTCCCCCTGCCCGCCCGGGACCACCGTGCACCAATTGGGCCAGAGGCGAGCCGTGGCCCGTGGATTCAGCAGCACAGTCCCGGTTGATCACCAGCATTCTGCCGTGATAAGCCGCCGTGCCGAGAATCACCTGCCGCGCCTCGTCATCGTCATGAGTGAAAAGAGAACCGACAAGACTGCCCTTGCCCAGACGCGCGATGGCAATAGCATCCGCCAGTGTGTCATAGGGCATGACGGTACTGACCGGGCCAAAGGCCTCGATCTCATGCGCCGCCAGCTTGTTATAGGGATCGGTGCAACGCAGCAGTGTCGGCGGGAAAAATGCGCCACTGCGGTTGTCGGTACCGGTAAGCGGGAAATCGTCTTCACCGCCAAACACAATGTCGCACTCCTGCGCCAATTGACCCACCTTGGTACGAACATCCGCCGCCTGGTCGCGGCCTACCAACGCGCCCATGCGCACCCCTTCAACAGCGGGGTCGCCCACGGTTGTTTTCGCCAGGCGCGCTTGCAGTGCTTTTTCCACCGCTGCCAATTTCGAAGCCGGAACGATAACACGGCGGATGGCGGTACATTTCTGGCCCGCCTTGGTGGTCATCTCCTTTGCCACTTCCTTGATGAACAGGTCGAATTCCTCGTCCCCTTCGTTCACCGTCGCACCGAGAATGCAGCAGTTGAGTGAATCCGCCTCCATGGTAAACGGTATAGCGTTGGCAATAATATTGGGGTGGGTTTTCAATTTGCGGCCGGTGCCTGCGGAGCCGGTAAAAGTAACCACGTCTTGCTCGGTGAGGTGATCCAGCAGGTCACCTACGCTGCCGCAGATTAGCTGGATGGCGCCCTCGGGGAAGAAACCGCCGGCGATCATCTCCCGCACCATGGCCTCAGTCAGGTAGGCGCTGGGGGTTGCTGGCTTCACGATAACCGGAACCCCAGCTGCCAGACTGGGGGCTATTTTCTCCAGCATGCCCCAGCAGGGAAAATTAAAGGCATTAATATGAACCGACACACCTTCTTTGGGCACCAGGATATGGCGGCCGACGAAGGTGCCTTTGGCGGACAAGCGCTCCATATCGCCTTCGACCATAACCGTGTCGTTGGGAAACTCGCGAGCCACCAGGCTGGCGTAGGTGAATACCGTGCCAATGCCACCTTCAATATCGATCCAGCCGTCGTTGCGGGTGGCACCGGTGTGGGCTGATAGGGCGTAGAACTCTTCCTTCTTCGCCATCAGGTGTTTGGCCATCGCCTTGAGGCGCTCGGCACGGTCATGGAAGGTCATTTCCCGCAGGGCGACCCCGGCCTCGCGCCCGTGGCACACCACCGCAGCGTAATCTATACCGTCGCTGTTGACACCGCATACCGGTTCACCAGAGATAGCATTATTGACAATAACCGGTGTACCACTGCCCTCGTGCCAACCGCCGGCCACATAACTCTGCAGATTCATTCTCGTTCTCCACCTGGTTGTACTAAATTTATAATAGTCGTATGCCACCAAACCGCGACACGTATTATGATACACATTTTCGTTGATCTACAACATTTTTTGTAATACTTTAGCAAAAATCATAAAGACAGATTTAAAAAGGTGACCACTATGAGCCTCGACCCGATTGAAAAGGCCGGCGCAGATTCACTGCGCGAGCTACAACTGGAGCGCATGCAGTGGAGCCTGCGCCACGCTTACGATAATGTCCCCCATTACCGGAAGGCGTTTGACGACAACGGTGTTCACCCGGACCACTTGAAGCGCCTCGAAGATCTGGCCCGTTTCCCCTTTACGACCAAGGCAGACCTGCGTGCCAACTACCCTTTTGGCATGTTTGCGACCCCGATGGAGGAGGTGGTACGCGTACACGCCTCCAGTGGCACAACAGGCAAGCCTACCGTTGTAGGCTATACCCAGCGGGATATCGACACCTGGGCCACTGTTGTCGCGCGATCCATCCGCGCAGCCGGTGGCAGCAGATCAGACAAGGTACATGTCGCCTACGGCTACGGCCTGTTTACCGGTGGCCTGGGGGCACACTACGGCGCCGAAAAACTCGGATGCACGGTCATTCCCATGTCCGGCGGGCAGACTGAGAAGCAAGTTCAGCTGATAAAGGACTTCGATCCTGACATCATCATGGTCACCCCCTCCTACATGCTGAATATTGCCGACGAGATGGATCGTCAGGGTATAGACCCGCATAAACTGGCCCTGCGCGTAGGTATTTTTGGCGCCGAACCCTGGACCGAAGCCATGCGCAGCGAAATTGAAGCCCGCATGGGAATCGATGCGGTAGATATCTACGGCCTGTCGGAGGTTATGGGACCCGGCGTGGCGCAGGAATGTCTGGAAACCAAGGACGGCCCCACCATCTGGGAGGACCACTTTTATCCGGAGATTATCGATCCCGAGACCGGTAAAGTGATGCCTGACGGCGAAGAGGGCGAGTTGGTGTTCACCAGCCTGAGTAAAGAAGCCATGCCGGTGATTCGCTACCGCACCCGCGACCTCACCCGCCTGTTACCCGGAACCGCTCGCACCATGCGCCGTATGGACAAGATTACCGGGCGCAGCGACGATATGATGATCATCCGGGGCGTCAACGTATTCCCCACCCAGATTGAAGAACATATACTGGCACTTGGATCGCTCAGCCCCCATTACCTGATTGAACTCGAACGGCGCGGCAACCTGGACCATATGACAGTTCATGTAGAACTGGCATCAAGCGCCGATAATTCAGGCAACAACGTTGCCGGCGACCTGCAACAGCGAATAAAGGCGCATGTCGGAGTATCCTGTCAGATTAATATCCGCGACACGGGCGGCGTTGCCCGCTCGGAAGGTAAAGCCAAACGTGTTATCGACCGCCGCAAGGAATAGTGCTAATGAATAATCCCGTCGTAGACTACCAAGTGCACGGCCAAGTTGCTGTCATTCGCATTGACAACCCGCCGGTAAACGCGCTGTCGCACACGGTACGCCGGGGTATCGTCGATGCGCTGGAGGCCGCCACAGATCACGCAGCCAGGGCAGTCCTTATTGTCTGTGCCGGCAAGACCTTTATCGCTGGCGCAGACATAAAGGAGTTCGGTAAACCGCCGCAGCCTCCCAGCCTCCCGGATGTGATAAACACTATCGAGTCGCAAACAATACCGGTGATAGCAGTACTGCACGGCAACGCGCTGGGTGGTGGGCTGGAGGTCGCGCTGGCAGCGCATTACCGTTGCGCCCTGCCCGCTACCAATCTGGGTTTGCCGGAGGTCAAGTTAGGATTGCTGCCCGGGGCCGGCGGTACGCAGCGGCTGCCGCGCCTGGTGGGCATAAAAGCAGCTATGGATATGATCCTCAGCGGTAGCCCCATCACAGCCAAACGCGCGCAGGAAATCGGCCTGATCGACGCACTGGTAGAGGGTGCCCCCGAAGCCGCTGGACTGAGCTTCACACAAAAGCTCCTTGAGGACGGCGCCCTACCCAGACCCACTGGTGAACGAAGTGTTGAGCAACTACCGGAGCCGGCATACTTCGAAGAGCAGCGCCAGCGAGTTGCCAGCCGGTTTCGCGGCCAGATAGCCCCTGCATATATTGTTGAACTGGTCGAGAAATCTGCCACCCTGCCAATCGATGAGGGGCAGGCGCTGGAACGGGAACGCTTTGTCACCTGTCGAAACTCACCACAGTCCGCAGCGTTGCGACATGTGTTTTTTGCCGAACGTGCCACCGGCAAAGTACCCGGTATATCGGCTGACGTTGCAGCCAGACCTGTGACACACATTGCAGTGATTGGCGCTGGCACCATGGGCGGCGGCATTGCGATGAATTTTGCCCAGGCGGGCTTGCCAGTAAAACTGGTTGAGACAAGCCAGGAAGCTCTCAACCGCGGCCTTGACCTGGTGCGCAAAAATTATGAAACATCACAAAAGCGCGGGCGTTTCACTGCCGAGCAGGTGAAAAAATTCCTGGAAAATATCTCGGGAACAACGGATTACGCCGATATCGGTTCCGCTGACATTGTAGTGGAAGCGGTATTCGAAAATATGGCGGTGAAGAAGGAAGTGTTTGCCAAACTGGATACCGCCTGCAAACCGGATTGCATACTGGCCACTAACACGTCTTATCTGGACATTAACGAGATCGCCGCCGCCACCAAACGTCCACAACAGGTGATAGGCGCACACTTCTTCAGCCCGGCTAACGTCATGAAACTGCTGGAGGTTGTGCGCGCAGAAAATACAGCCGACGATGTCATCGTCACATTTATGAAAGTGGCGAAAACTATCGGAAAAATCCCTGTGCTGGTAGCTGTCTGTCACGGCTTTGTCGGCAACCGCATGCTAAAAGGCTACGCTCGCCAGGCGCAGTTGCTGCTACTGGAAGGCGCGACCCCCGAACAGATAGACACCGCCATGCAGAAATGGGGAATGGCGATGGGCCCGTTGGCCGTGGGCGACCTGGCCGGGCTGGACATAGGCTATCGCTCACGCAGAGACCAGGGTATCGAATCACGCTCGCAAATGGAGACAGCACTGCCGGACACTCTGGTCGAAATGGAACGGCTGGGACAAAAGTCCGGCGCCGGCTACTACCGCTACGATCCGGACACACGAAAGCGCATAGCGGATCCCGAAGTCATCGA
This sequence comes from uncultured Haliea sp., assembly GCA_963977275.1. Classification (GTDB taxonomy): domain Bacteria; phylum Pseudomonadota; class Gammaproteobacteria; order Pseudomonadales; family Halieaceae; genus JARRPM01. The sequence continues at coordinate 37,235 of CAXBNX010000033.1, forward strand.
ACTCACACGCACGCTGGCAAAGAAGTGGGGCATTGGCCAACGTGACATTCCCGAAGAAGAGATCATTGACCGACTGAGCCTTGCCCTGGCCAACGAGGGCGCGGAAATTGTGGACGAGGGTATCGCATCGCGTCCCAGCGACGTGGACGTGGTCTATCTCAACGGCTACGGCTTTCCGAAGTGGCGTGGCGGGCCAATGTTCTATGCGGACTCGTTGGGGCTGGAAGTGGTACTGGACAAACTACGCATGCTGCGCGACCAAACCGGTGACCCCTGCTGGGAACCGGCCCAACTATTCAGCCGCCTCATTAAAGATGGCAAAACCTTAGCGTCGTTAAACTGACGACAGAAGGTACTAACCCAGCCTTTTCCCAATTTCACTCAGTAATTGAATGGGGTATTCGCTGTACGACAAGATCCATCACAATTTACAAGCCTCTATTTTCAATGGTCACCAACGCCAGCGACAAACTGCAATAATCGCAGCTGAATATTGCAGTAGTATTTCAAGAAACCTGGATTCAGTACAAATATTGCATCTGGCAGTAGAGCTGTCATATTCCACGCTGCCGCTGATCTGTGTTACTTTTTGAGTAGATCAAAACAATAAGAGGCACGCTCAAATGATTCGCCCCGCTAATTTGTATCGCTCTCTGACTCTGCTAGCAGTCCTGCTCACCGCCGCGTGCTCTGACGGCAACAACAATGACAATGCGGGCACCGAGCCGGAGGTGCCACCACCCGGCCCGACTTGTGCAGAACTTGTACCCCAGGCCGTACAGGCCTGCCTCGGTGAGATGAATGCGACCGCGGCCGCCTGCTATGCCGATGGCGGCAGCGCATGCGGGCCGGATGACCCCGGTTTTGTGGCGGCACTCTCAGATTTGACCCGTGCGGTAGAGGGCACTTGCAAGGATGGGGACTTCATGGGTATGAGCACAGAAGCCACCGTCGGCAGAATGGGGTACGCCTGCCACTCGCAGTCAGATGCATTGACCTGGCGCAGTTTTGGCGGGCCTCAAGGTGCGGCGTGGCCAGAAACAGATGAGTCCTCTCAAGATTGCCTGCTGAGTGCGCAGCAAGCGGCTGCGCAATTTTTTGATAGCTCGCTCACAGCGCTAAACGAATGCCTGACCAATGGCGATTGCAGCAACGCTGCTGATGACAGGTCATCCGCGCTTCAGACAGCGGTGAATGACGTCTCTGCAGTGTGCGAAGACCTCCCGAGCCTTGTTGCGGTATCACCACAAACCTACATCGAGCGCTCGGCAGACCAGGTGGATTGCCTGGTGGCGACCACCCATGAAGATACCAATGGCCTGGAACTTACCTGCGGCCCATCGTACGTCAAATCGCTGCCGCCGCGGGGAGAATGGACGCAAATTATCCTGCCGGAGGAGAAATGGGGCTCGCGCTGCGGCGATGGCACAGACTACGCTATACATATCCGGCCCGCGCCTGAGGGCGAACCGCTGGACCGGGTATTGATAGCGCTACAGGGTGGGGGGGTGTGTATCTTCGAGGAAGACTGCCGCCAGCGCCTGGACTCTGGCCTGTTCAATGCCCAGGATGACGACCCGGCAGAAATAGAGGGCGGTATAGCCTCAAACGACCCGGATAATCCCTTTGCAAACTGGACCAAGGTGTACCTGCCCTATTGCGATCAGGCGGTGTTCACCGGTGGCGGCGTGGTCGAGCAGTTCAGTGATTTCGAAGTAAACCGTTTTGGCTCAATCAACCTCCGGGCCGGCGTAAGAGCCTCCAGGGACATTGTCTGGAGCATGCTGGATGCCGCCGGCGGAACCGGCTACCGGCCCGACGAGATCATCGCCCTGTTCGGCGGTTTTTCTGCGGGTGCCTACGGCACTATCTACAATTACCACTTCATGCTGGACGAAATTCTATGGCCGCGCACATCGGCCTTCCCGGATGCCGGTGGCGCGCTGGATAACGGGGGCATTGGGGTGCGTACCCTGGGCGATGTGAAAATCCCCCAGTGGAATGTCACCGAATATCTTCCCCCTTACTGCTTTACCGGCGAGTGCGCTGTGGGTCCGGAAATCTACAAGGCAATGGCTCCGCGGCTCAGGCAGGTTCCTGAACAGCAGATACTGGTACTGTCTAACCAGAAAGACCTGACCCAGCAAGGCGATGCATTCTTCAGCGATGAAGCCCAGTGGATTAACGCCATGCGCGAGGCCTATTGTGAGACCAGAGACCTCAATGGCATCCAGTGGTACCTGACCAGTGATTCTGTCAACAGCGTACACGTGGTGTCCATTCGCGACGATCTCTACTACGGCGAGGTGGCCGGCGAGCGGATGGTTGACTGGTTCGCGCGGGCTGTTGAAGATCCCGACTCATTATCTGACTTTGCCGAAGAGGGCAATTTTGTCACGGATATTCCAGGTGCCCTGCCCTTTCCCTGTGATCTGCCCTGAGAGACACTTCAGAGCGCGGCCACAAGCGCTAATAGTGCTTCATGGCTGCGCAGTTGTTCCGCCTCATCAACCCCGCGCACACCGCCGCGCACGATGAGGTGGCTGATATTTAGCCGTTCGACATATTCAAGCAGTTTATCCCGGCAGTAGGCACGATCACCGACAATACCCCAGTCCTCCACAGCAACGCCCTGCTTGCGCATCTTTGCTGGTAACGCGTGTTCGATTTGGCGACGAAGCGCTTTGGCCTGCGTGTCATTCGGGGTGACAAATACCGTGCGCATAACCGGAATTGTGGACACAGGCTTATGCCCCAACTCCTTGACAGCCGCATGATAGCTGCTGTAATTCGCCTCAAGAACAGCAAGTGTCTCTATCGGAGAAGCAAGATAGGGCAAACCCAGGCTCGCTACCTGCTTTAGCGCCAGCGGTCCAAACGCGGCAACCCACACAGGAGGATGTGGCCGCTGTACTGGCAGGGGGGCCAGCAGCACAGGAGCACCCTGCTCCCTGTGTAGCACTGGTTCCCCCCGCCAGGCCGCCAGCATCACCTCCAGCCTGGCCTGAAAAATCTTTCGCTTGTCGCTGGCGGAAACAGAGAAGGCTTCAAATACTTCAGGCTGCATACCGCGCCCAACACCGAGGATTACCCGGCCGTTCGATAACTGGTCCAGCACGGCAACTTCTTCGGCGGCCTGTAGCGGATGCCGTATGGGTAACAGGTAAGATGTCGACCCCAGGCGGATTCGCGTGGTGCGAGCGGCTACCGCTGCCAGTAATGTCAACGGTGAGGGCATGGAGCGATGGTCGCCAAAATGATTTTCGGGCAACCAGAAAGAGTGGAAGCCCATGGCTTCTGCCGTCTCCGCCTGCTCACAGAGTGCAGATGCACTCCAGCCCACTGAGGAAGACCATGGCGTAACTGCCAGTTGAATTTTTTTTGACATTCGTGCAGCTTAGCAAGTCGGTTGTTACGAGTCGCGTGCAGAATACGTGAACTCTGCTATTCTGCCACGGGACCATTTCAAGGAGGGACAGATATGAACACGCAAAACGATAAAATCCAAGAAGTTGACGCGGTAGTTGTCGGAGCAGGATTTACCGGCCTCTATCAATTGTACAAATTCCGCCAACTGGGCCTCAAAGTGCAGGTTCTCGAAGCCGGAACGGCTGTGGGTGGCACCTGGTACTGGAATCGCTATCCCGGCGCCAGGACGGACTCCGAGTCCAGAGTTTATCAGTATTGGTTCTCAGAAGAACTGTTGGACGAGTGGAATTGGAGCGAGCGATTCCCGGCGCAGGAGGAAACCGAGCGTTACCTCAACTATGTGGCAAAGAAATTCGATCTGGAAAAAGACATCAAATTCAATTCGCGGGTAAACGCTGCCACATACGACGAAAACAGCAAGCGCTGGACAGTCACCACGGAAGATGGCAGTGCCGTGTCCTGTCAGTTTTTTGTTATGGGTGCCGGGGGCCTCTCTGTGCCGAACACGCCTGACATACCCGGTGTAGCGGATTTCAAGGGAACCAAGGTACATACCAGTCGCTGGCCCCACGGGGGCATCGATCTGGCGGGCAAACGTGTCGGCATAATAGGTACCGGCGCAACGGGCATACAGGTGATCCAGACTATTGCGCCTGAGGTGGGCAGTCTGACGGTATTCCAGCGCACACCCAACTACGCGATTCCGATGAACAACCCGAAATATGATGACACCGAGAGAAGTAAAATGCGCGCGGAATACCCCGCGATACGCGAACAGGTCAACAAAACCTTCGGTGGGCATTTCTGGGGCGCTGATGAACGGCCGTTTTTTGAGGTGGACCAGGAAGAGCGCGAAAAACGCTTGAAGGAGTTGTGGGTAGATGGCTCGCTGCAGTTCTGGGTGGGCTCCTACACTGATCTATTTCTTGAAGAAGACGTCAGCAAAGCCTTCTCCAAGTTTGTCGCAGACCGCATACGGGACAGGGTAGACGACCCCGCAGTGGCAAAAAAACTCATTCCCCTTGATCATGAGTTTGGCACCCGCCGGGTGCCACTGGAAACCCGGTACTACGAAACTTACAACAGGGATAATGTGACCCTGATCGATCTTAACGAGGACCCTATCGATCACGTGGATGCAACGGGTGTCGTCACACGCTCGGGCCATCACGACGTGGATATTCTTATTTTCGCCACCGGATTTGACGCCGGCACCGGCGCCCTGACCAGCGTCGACATACGCGGCCGCGACCAGCGCCAGTTGAGCAAAGAGTGGGACAAAAACGGTATCAATACCTATCTCGGGCTACAGGTCAGCGGATACCCGAATATGTTTATGGTGATGGGCCCTATGACCCCAGCCGCCGCTTTTTGTAATGTTCCCACCTGCATACAACAACAGGTCGACTGGATAACCGATTGCGTAAGCTTTGTGCGCAACAAGGGGTCACAGGCCATAGAACCATCGCGCGAGGCGGAAGTCGGCTGGGGGCAGCACCACGATGAAACGGCGGCCATGGCTCTGGTCACCAAAACCGACTCCTGGTATACCGGCGCCAATATAGAAGGCAAGCCCAGGCGCCTGCTGGCGTACATCGGAGGTGTGCCTGCGTATCAAGCCCACTGCGACAAAGAAAAAGACAGTGGCTATGCGCACTGTATCTTTTACTAATGGAGAAATAACAGAGGTGCTGTATTATCGGCCCTATTTATCGAAGCGATAAATATGGCCGAATATCTCGAACCTTTTCACATTGACCTGCCGAACTACGCCGCCGTTCTCGCACTGCTCCTGGCAGCCTGGCTGGCGTATTTCCTCACCTCCCGGGTGCTGCTGGTAGCACTGCGCTCCATTGCCAGGCGCAGCGCGCAAACCTGGGACGATGCCCTGCTCACAAACCGGGTCGGCCACAGGCTCACTCAGCTGTTACCGGCATTTGTTATTTACGAGGGCATCGATTTACTGCCAGATATCAGCGTACAAGTAGAAGACTTTGTACACAACCTGACCAGCGCCTACATGATAGTGGTGATCGCCATCACCGTGGTAGCGCTGCTGAATGCGGCCAACGACATCTATGAGGCCAACCCGCTAGCGCGGCAGCGGCCGATAAAAGGCTTCATCCAGTTGATTCAGCTGGCCGTCATGATTATGGGCGGGCTGTTGTTCATCGCGGCATTGCTGGACAGATCACCGGTGCTGCTGCTGAGCGGTTTTGGTGCCATGACCGCGGTATTGCTGCTGGTATTCAAGGACACCTTGCTCTCCCTGGTAGCCAGCGTTCAGTTGACAGCGCAGGATATGGTGCGAGTAGGCGACTGGATCGAGGTGCCACAGTTTGGTGCCGACGGCGATGTCGTAGACGTGGAATTACACACTATCAAGGTGCAAAACTGGGACAAGACCATCACGACCATTCCCACTCACCGACTGATCAGTGACTCCTTCAAGAACTGGCGGGGCATGTCGGTCTCGGGGGGGCGACGCATCAAACGCGCCCTGTATCTGGATGCATCCTCTATTCATTTTCTGAGTCCGGACGAACTGGATCACTGTAAACGTTTTTTACTTCTGAATGAGTATCTCGCCGGCAAAGAGGGTGAGCTGAACGAGTACAACAGGGATATAGCGGGTGCCTCGACAGAGGAGAAGGATGTCGGAGTCAACATGCGCAGACTTACCAACATAGGCACGTTCAGGGCCTATGCCCGGCGCTACCTGAAGGAACATCCGAACATCCGTGAGGATATGACCCTGTTGGTGCGGCAACTCCAGCCGGGCCCACAGGGCGTACCCATCGAGCTGTACTGTTTTACCAATACCACCGAGTGGAATGCATACGAAGATATCCAGTCGGACATCTTCGACCACCTGATGGCGATAATACCCGAGTTTGGATTGCGCTTGTTCCAGGAACCCGCAGGTACGGAGTTTTCGATAAAGTCCCTGGACGGACAAAATGCTTCCTAAATTGAATCCAACGCCATGAACCCAGTTCAATTCCCGGGCAGCACCCTGGTCGCAATAGCGATTTTCGCAAGTCTGCTAACGGCTTGCGGCCTGTCAGAGCAGCCACCACCGGTAGCCGCTGGCAGTGAGGCCACGTCATATACCGTTGCCATAAACAACGAATTTGCAGAGAACCTTGATCTCGCCAACCAGCAGGACTTTGAGGATGCCAGCAAGGGGCTCATCGCAGCAGCACCCAGTGTGCCCGTCACAGATAAATCGGGCACGCTGATCTGGGATGTCAGCAGTTACGACTATATCCAGGGCGAATCGCCCGCGACAGTCAACCCCAGCCTCTGGCGCCAGTCAAAGCTCATTATGCACAGGGGCCTGTACCAGGTTGATGAGGGCATCTATCAGCTCAGAGGGTTTGACCTGGCGAACATTTCCATCATCGAGGGCGATACTGGCTGGATAGTCGTGGACCCGCTAACCACCGAGGCAACCGCGCGGGAGGCAATAGCCTTTGCGCGTGAGCATCTTGGAGACGTGCCAATATCCGCCATCCTGTTCACCCACAGTCATATCGACCACTTCGGTGGTGCCTTCGGCCTGATGTCTATGGAGGAGGCCACAGGCAATGATGTGAAGATAGTTGCGCCGAAGGGCTTCATCGAAGAGGCAACCAGCGAAAATATCCTGGCCGGGCCGGCAATGACCCGCCGCGCCCTGTACATGTATGGAGAGCGCCTGCCAAGGGGACCAACAGGCCATATCACCACGGGACTGGGTGTTCAGCCAGTGATTGGCAGCGTCAGCATCATGGTGCCAAATGAAACTATTGGCGAACCGTTTTCCGACATGGTGATTGACGGTGTGCCCTTCGAATTCATGAACGCTGCTGGTTCCGAGGCACCGGCAGAGTATGTTTTCTATCTGCCTGGGCACAATGCCCTGTGCGGCGCAGAAGTGGTCTCACATACCATGCACAATTTATACACCCTGCGTGGAGCCAAGGTCAGGGATGCACTCAAATGGAGTGGCTATATCGACAGCATGCTGGGCAAATACGGCGGAGCACAAACCTTTTTCGGCAGTCACCATTGGCCGATATGGGGCAGCAATCGTATATCGGACTTTCTCGAGAAACAGCGTGATATGTACCGCTATATTCATGACCAGACAGTGCGGTGGGCCAACGATGGCCTGACGCCACGGGAAATAGCCGAGCGCATAGAGCTACCGGACTCACTGGCCAGTGAATTCTACAATCGGGATTATTATGGCACGGTGTCGCACAACGCCAAGGCGGTATACCAGTTTTATTTCGGCTGGTATGACGGCAACCCGGCAAACCTCAATCCGCTCCCTCCCGTATCCGCAGCCAAGCGCTATGTGGAGTACATGGGCGGTTCGGAGGTGGTCATCGAAAAGGCGGGAGCCTCATTTCAGAACGGTGAATATCGCTGGGTGGCGGAAGTTCTGAATCACGTAGTATTCGCCGAGCCCGATAACACAGAAGCAAAGAAGCTTCTGGCAGAAACATACCGGCAGCTGGGTTATCAGGCGGAGTCTGGCCCCTGGCGCGACATCTATCTGACGGGCGCCTATGAACTGCAGGTAGGTGCACCAAAAGACGGCTTTAATCTGGCTTCCGCAGGCCCCCTGCTGGCACAAACACCCACCATCGAGTTCCTGCGGGCAATCTCTGTACGCTTGAAGGCCGAAGAGACTGAGGGCCTGGAAATGGTGATTAACATCGTGTTCACCGACCTTCAGGACAGCTACGTACTGGAGTTAAAAAATTCAGTGCTGCATTATCGGGAGAGTGAACCGGTGCCAAACGCTAACGCAACCATCCGCATCACACAGCCAATGTTCATGCAGCTATTGATGGGGGGTGCCGGGGTGACCGACGTGGTGTTCTCGGACGACCTGAAAGTGGATGGCAGCAAACTGGATTTGTTGAAGTTCTTGGGCTTGCTCGATCAGCCGCGCGGCAACTTTAATATTGTGACGCCCTGACAGCATGCGATCACAAGCGGGCACCCCCCGCTTGGCGCTGCTCGTAATTGTGTAACCGGGAACAGCTACCAAACAAGCCCGACCAATACGCCGAGGCTGGCGCCGGCGACCATACCGATGGCCATGCCCATCCAGTAAGTATAATCAAGGGCTTGCCGGTAGTGCTTTTTGATCATTAATTCGTACATGCGCCAAGTGTATCGCGCAAATTGGCAAAAATAATCTCGCCACTGGTACCCAAAAAGGGCAACTGGCAGGCCCCAAATGGGGTATGCGCCGCCAGCACCGCGCTATTTCCCCGCGGGAGCTCCCAACCGTGCACTCAGGCTTTCTATCTCTACTAACACCTCATCTATGAAACCTTGCAACGCACCGGGGATAGGTCTGTCCGACAGCGTGGCAATTACTCCGGGCGAGGCGATATGGGACAGATCAGCAATATCCAGCATGGCAAAGTCATCGGGTGACAGATCCGGCGGAAAGCTATTGATAAGGCTTGCGGTAACGGCATCGGTTTCACGCACAATTCGCCGAATAACCGTCAGGTCATCTGCGCGTAAAAACAAGTCGTGAAGGTCTTCGCTTGGACGTTTTGTACTGTACTGCGCACCCAGCCAATCCAGATACCAGCCTGGCAGTTTGGGCACGAGCAACGGGTAAGGCAAAACATCGGCTATATAGAGTGCGGGCAATTGTGTCAGCGGGTGATCACGGCGACATATGATAACCGGTGAGGACAGAGCAAAGGTCTGGGTGCGGATACCCGAGTGCATATTTTCCAGCCGAGAGCCCACGTAAACATCAACATTGCGGGCCAGTAAATCTTCCTGCAATTCATCCCAGCCATGGGTACGCAACCGAAAACGCAGCTTGGGATATTTGCGCAACAGGCGCGCGAGAGCGGGAGCCACAATACTGTCTGCCATCCACGGGTCGGAGCCAATCACAACCTGCCCGCTGTCGAGATTGCTCAGCAGCTCCACCTCCCGTCGGGCCTGGTCAATCGTACCCAGGGTTTGGCGCGCCGTGCGAGCCAGTATTTCGCCGAACTCCGTGGCACTCACCCCGCTGCGGCCACGCTCAAAGAGCGGCACACCATAATCTTCCTCAAGACGGCGAATACTCACAGATAAAGCGGATTGCGTCAGACCCAGGGAATCCGCCGCACGCCGATAATTGCGGTGCTCACACAAGGCCAGTACATGGCGCAGTTGGCGAATGGACTCAGTCATGACAAAAACTCATCGAAATGCTTAATATTATGAATTTGACACTAAAAATGCGAATGTGTCATCTTAATTGCACACATAACACGTATAACACGTCTGGAGGAACACCGGCATGTCTGTGCAAGCGCTGAGTGCTGACGGTAGCACCGTCATTTATACCGATCGTCGCCGCTGGTTGTGGTCTCTCTCTCTGTTCTGGCCCCTGATGCCCGTAATCTCCTGCTGGATGGCTGCAAGCTCCGGCCAGCTGATCTGGTTCTGGGGAACTTTGATCGTGTGGTACGGCGTGGTGCCGATTATCGACCATCTGCTCCCCACTGATAGCAGCAATCCCCCCGAGGAAGTCGTACCGCAGCTCGAGCAGGACAGCTACTATCGGATACTCACCTACCTTACGGTACCGATACACTACTTCACACTGATTTATACCGCTTACGTGGTTGGCACCCAGAATCTGCCCTGGTATGCCGTGCTCGGGCTGGCGCTCTCCGTGGGTGTGGTCAATGGACTGGCGATCAATACCGGTCATGAGCTCGGACACAAGAAAACCACACTGGAACGCTGGCTGGCAAAAATCGTGCTGGCGGTTGTGGGCTACGGCCATTTCCTGATTGAGCACAATCGCGGCCACCACGTTGATGTGGCAACCCCAATCGATCCGGCAAGCGCCAAGATGGGACAATCCATTTACGGCTTTGCACGATGGGAAATTCCCAACGCCATACGCCGCGCCTGGGCTTCCGAGAAAACCCGTCTGGCACGTCAGGGCCGGGGCGGCCCCTGGACTCTGGAAAATGAGGTACTACAGCCGACACTGATCACACTGGTTTTATATGGCGGGCTACTGCTGGCCTTCGGCTGGATCATGGTGCCTTTCCTGATAGTGCAGGCCCTGTGGGGCTGGTTTGGCATCCTCACCAGTTCCAACTATATAGAGCACTACGCGCTGTTGCGAAAAAAACTGGAAAACGGGCGTTATGAACAGTGCCAGCCGCACCACTCCTGGAACTCGAACCACATCATGTCCAACTTGATTCTGTTCAATCTGCAACGGCATTCTGACCATCACGCCAACGCCACCCGCCGGTACCAGTGCCTGCGCAGCTATGACAACTTGCCGGAATTGCCCAGTGGCTATCCGCTGATGTATGTGGTCGCGATGATTCCACCCCTGTGGTTTGCCATAATGGATAAGCGCGTGGTGGCCTGGGCAGACGGCGATTTCTCAAAGTTGAACGTATTGCCTTCCGAGAAGGAACGTCTGATGCAGCGCTACGCGCCGGGCCAGGAGCCTAAGGCGATCTAAAAAGGTGTCCGGTCAACGTTGCCAGTCGCGTGGGTCCAGCCGGTAGTACTGCTGTAGCTCCTGAAATAGCTCGGGACGATTTCTTAACAGGTCGTCCGGTTTTTCAAAGAACGTCTCCGTGGCCACGGCAAAAAATTCCGCAGGGTTGGTGGCGCCATAACCGTCCATAACCGTTGGCTTGCCCTGCAGAACACGCGCTTGCAAATCTTCAAAATTGTCACTGAATACACTGGCCCATGTCTGGTAGCTATTGCTGCGCAGTGGCGGCGCGCCATTTGAACTACCCGAAGCTGAATCCAGCTGGTGAGCAAATTCATGTAAGACCACGTTATGCCCGTCTGTAAAATCCCGCGCCCCTTCCTCGACATCGTCCCATGACAGGATAACCCTGCCGTTGCCCCAGGACTCGCCCAGCAAATGATGCTCACCCGCTACCACCGTACCATCCTCCTGATGTAAATCCCGCTTTGCCGTAAAAGCGGTTGGATAGACGAGTATCGATTGCAGCTTCGGATAGACCGGGCCGGATTGGCCCAGTAACAACAGACAAGCCTCGGCGGCGATGCAGACCTTCATCACATCTGTGATTACCAGACCCGCGCAGCCGTAAAACTCTTTGTCATCCAGAAAGAGGTGTATCAGCTGCTCAAGCTTTCGACGCTCCTGCTCTTGCAACAAGGCATAGACAGATATGCGCTCTGTGAGAATCTGCTGCCACTTCTCCGGGAATGCCTTACGCAAAAGGCGCTTATTGCGCCACCGTTTCAGGTAGTAAGTGGCCGCGAAAACAAGCACCACTAACACCATCGGCACAAGGCCCACTGCACCCGGACTCAATTGCATTGCAGGACTCTACTTATCTCTCAAGGCAGCAAATGCGGCATGACACAACAGCCAGACGATAAGGATCGCACCCACCAATGCCAGACCAAATCCGACTGCGCCCAGAAGATTACTGGCACCCACTGGATTGTCACCAAAACTCAGTGCACGACTGGCCGAGGCATTACCAAACCAGTAAAAAGCCGTATTGGCCCAGCCAATATAGATAAAACCGTATACCGATATTTTGCGCATGCCTTCACTTAATGGCACCAGAGGCAGCGCCAATGCCACGCCGATTATCAGCAAGCCGTTGGTCAAACCGCCGACATGTGCACGAGCCCAGCCATCTGCCGTACCGTAATAGGGCATTTCGATAATATTACCCGGGTAGACCTCCAACCCACCGATCAGCCCGAAGCCCAGCATAAATCCCGCCAGCATGCCCATAACAATGACCAGGAAGGCATTGCCAATCATCAGCTTCTGATATCTTTCCATCACACATATCTCCTTATTTTATTTGCTCTACCCGTTCACGGGGAAAGCCTGCGTTTACATATTAGCCGCCGAGTGCCAGACTTGTCCCACGTTTTCGCATAAGAAGCACTGGCAACCAACTTAACAAGTTGATCGGTTAACGGCCCATCCTCCTTGCCAGGCGCGCCAATGAGGAAAAATAATAATGAACATTCAAAGATCGGATTACCTGGTAATAGGAGCGGGCGCCATGGGAATGGCGTTTACTGATGTCCTGATGTCGGAGTCAGACGCCTCGGTCACTATTGTGGACCGTTATCACCAACCTGGCGGTCACTGGAATGTAGCTTATCCCTTTGTGCGACTGCACCAACCCTCCAGTTTCTATGGGGTGAATTCCCGGAAACTGGGCAGCGACCGTATAGACACCATCGGCTGGAACAAGGGCATGTATGAACTCGCCGGTAAGGGTGAAATCTGTGCCTATTACGACAATCTTATGCATGAATTTGTCAGCTCGGGCCGTGTACAGTATCTGCCGATGTGTGAGTATCGGGAGGATGGGAAAATCGCCTCGCTCGTCTCCGATACCAGCCATAACATCAACGCGGATAGAATCGTCGACGCTACATTCATGAACGTCCAGGTCCCGGCCATGGGCGACCCGTCCTACGAAGTAAGCGAAAGCGTGGAGTGTGTCCCGCCCAACGGGTTAGTGGGCTTGCGGGGCGAATGGAAAAACTATGTGATCGTCGGTGCTGGCAAGACGAGCATTGACGCCTGCCTTTTTTTGCTGGAAAACGGCGTTAACCCCGATACCATCTGCTGGATCAAACCGCGCGAATCCTGGTTATGGGACCGTGCCAATGCGCAGGCCGAAGCACTGTTCGAAACGTCAATCCGTCCTTTCAGCCTTGGACAAATCAGATCTATAGCGGCGTCGGAGTCTGTGGATGACCTGTTCGCCCGCGCCAACACCGAGGGCCTGTTGTTGCGCATTGATGAAAACGTGCAGCCCACCATGTTTCGCTGCGCCACTGTCACTCAGAGTGAAATAGAAGAGCTGCGCCGCATCACCCATATTGTGCGTATGGGCAGAGTGCAAAAAATTGAGACTGATAGCGTGATTCTGGAAGAGGGATCTTTCGACTATGGTCCGCAGACCTTGTTTGTTGATTGCACCGCCGATGGCCTGGCGAGAAGAGCCCCGGAGCCGGTGTTTGCAGGCAACAAAATCACATTACAATCTGTACGCACCTGCCAGCAGGTATTCAGTGCCGCTTTTATCGCCCATATGGCATTGGCAGCGCAAGATGAGGCGCGAAAAAATGCTCTTTGCACACCAGTTCCTCACCCCGACACTGATATGGATTACCTGCGTAACACCCTTGCAGACCTGATTAATGGCGCCATGTGGCACGAGGATGAATCGCTACAAGCGTGGATGAAGGCATCGCGCCTGGATGGCTTTAGCTACTCGCAATCCGGCTCCCCCGAAGCCGATGCGGATTTTATCCGGAGCCTGCAGGAATACGGGCTGGTTGCGGCTGAAAAACTCATGGGGTATCTCGCGGAGCCCAGGGCTACCTAGTGTCCTTTAACATAAGTTCGCGCAGTATTTAGCGTACTCGATAGTCCGGCAATCGACTCAACGATTTGGTCTGCGGTCTTCGTCCATACAAATGGTTTGGGGGTTATCGTTATAGATGCAGTTGTGACGAAATATGGACGCACTATACGGCCGGTCCGAAAGCGGGCACACGGCTGATAATCTAGCCGATGAGAGCACTCTGCCTGTCCCTACTCTGGCGTCGGAAATACACTTCGACCTCGTTAACTCCCAAGTTGTGCGATCGGACTTCGATGGCTTTGTGCAGTTTGTAGACAATCCCGCTCTAATGAATCTGGCAGAGGAGCTAGATAGCGTTATTGTTCTGGATATTCGTCCCGGCGACTATGTCAGCAAAGGCAGCTATCTTGGATGGGTACTGCGCACGACTCACTTTGTAGCCTGGATCTAAAGGAGTTGCAGACGCGTCACGGTATTCTGACAAGCGTTCAACCCGGCAGTCGGCTAAATGACAGATTGGTGCATCAGTTTTATTGGCTTGACGGCGGAGCGTGACCCCGCTGCGTTAATATAGGCGACGCAACGGGGCGATCGGCAAGCTATCTGTCGGACTACCCGGCATGTATGTACGCTATCAAACATATAAGCTAGCGCGGAGATGATAGTATCTAGTTTACGCATTGAGAATGAGCCCTGGTACCCCTTCAAGGTGATATTAGTAATCGGCCATAGCGAAAATGACAACGAGATAGGAATCGGCCTATGCCGTCCGCGGAAGCTTTGAAACTGCATGAGAATCGCCTGCTTCGTGCTCTGCCTGCCACGGAGCTCACTCGTCTCTCTCCCTATTTGAAGCGGATCAAGATGCCCTTGGGCCAGGTAATTTGCGAGTCTGGAAAGCCGATGTACCACGTCTATTTCCCCACTAACTCTATCGTGTCTTTGCTGTATGTCTTGGAGAATGGAGAATCGGCCGAAATCGCGGTGATAGGCAACGAGGGTATCGTTGGAATATCTCCGTTTATGGGTGGCGGGACGACGACGAGCACCGCCGTTGTGCAGAGTTCTGGATATGCCTACCGACTTGAAGGTCAACTGTTGAAAGATGCTTTTTGGCGCGCAGGCCCGTTGCAGTTACTATTATTGCGCTATACCCAGGCGCTGCTGACCCAAATATCACAAACGGCTGTGTGTAACAGGCACCATCGAGTGGAGCAACAACTATGCCGCTGGTTATTGCTCAGTACAGACCGCCTGTCATCGAATGAGCTGAGTATGACTCAGGATTCAATCGCCAATGTGCTAGGAGTGCGCCGTGAGTGCGTCACCCTGGCAGCGGGAAATTTGCAAAGCGCGGGGCTGATCACTTATAAACGCGGTAAAATTACGGTGGTGGATCGGCGCAGAGTGGAAGCGAGAGTCTGCGAATGCTATAGGATTGTCAGGGCAGAGTTTGATCGTCTGCTACCGAAGCAGCAGGTTTTCTGACTGGATGGTCACTGGTTTTCAGACTACCGATCACCCCAACGATAACCGCTCCTGACATCGCTCTGTGTAATCGATTCGGGCTCATTTCTCGGTATCCGCTGTAGAGAAACCTCAGCATTGCATGCGCGTTGCGCCGCGCTTGCTGTGTTTATGTCAAGCCAAAGCGCCGCCGCTGTTCCTACAAAAAAAGCGATTAGGGCGGTGATAATATGCATGCTCTTCATAAGATCAGACCTTCCGCGCAAGTGCGATTGCATTGTCGAATAATCGCCCAAAACTACCTAGAAGTCCGTGCGTTAAAACACACTCTGGCTCAATATTGTCTGCAGTCGGCTGGTCAAATTGAACCTTGTAGACGAAATCCTCGAGTCGCATTACTCAAGCAATTCACCTTTTGGAATGAGTCGAACCCGCCTTGAATACCGGCAACAGTACGGAGTAGAAGTGGCACGGTAGTTGCTTGTATTACCTTAGACTCCGCTGCAATCAACAACCCAGAAATCGCAGTGCCATATCTAGTTTGACGGAGACTTATGCCGGACGCCCATAATCCTCGCCAGAACCAACTTCTCGCCGCCCTGTCAGAGGCTGAGACGAGCGCATATTTTCCCCATTTGGAACTGGTGGCAATGCCAATCGGCCTGTCGGTTTGCACCCCGGGTGTATCGATGGGCCATGTCTATTTCCCTACTACCTCTATTGTCTCCCTGCTATACACAACAGAGAATGGAGCCTCCGCGGAAACCGGATTGGTAGGCTTTGAAGGCGTCGTTGGTGTCCCACTGTTCATGGGAGACGAGACAGCAACCAGTCAGGCGGTGGTGCAAGGTACCGGTCACGCGTATCGACTGTCCGCTAAGCTCGCAAAGGAAGCCTTCTTTCTATCAGCTCAGATACAGCGTCTGCTACTTCTCTACATCCAGGCGCTGCTAACCCAGACGTCGCAGACGGCCGTGTGTAATCGTCACCATTCGCTGGATAAGCAGCTGTGCCGTTGGCTTCTAATGCGCCTGGATAGACTTTCAAGCAATGAATTGAGCATAACGCAACAGTTGATCGCAAGCACACTTGGGGTGCGACGCGAAGGTGTCACCCTGGCCGCGGCAAAATTGCAAAATGCGGGATTGATCAACTATAGACGAGGATTGATCACCGTGGTCGACAGACCTGGGCTGGAGGCCCGCGTGTGTGAATGCTACCAGGTAGTCAAGAAAGAATTTGAACGCCTGCTTCCAGTACGGTTTGCGGGTGAAATTTGATTTGTATGGGTAAGCTGCCTGGGGCTCGGCGCCATTGACATGACAAGACCCTGTAAATAATTCTGTGTATCTGCCAGGGTTAAATGTAGTCCGCCAGGC
>CAXBNX010000034.1:0-51403 GCA_963977275.1 uncultured Haliea sp.
CCGCTTTGAGCGGCTCACAAACTAAAGCCCCCGGCTTTGCCGGGGGATATTTACTACATTGACTGTTACTTTCTGCAAATGCTGTGGGTCGCTTGTCTCGAACCAGGAGATACCCTCCTGCAACAAGCCCACCTGCAATTCGTATTTCCCCGGCTCGGCGGGGGGGGTGACCCGCATTTCCAGGTTGCATTGGCCGCCGCTGGGCAGGTGGTCCGGTAAGCGCGTGCGTTTGCCGGCGAACAGTTCATAGCTGCCGTCCGGTTTTACCCAGTGGTAGGCGAGTAGAACCCGTAGCGGGTGATCGCTAGAGATCGATTGTGTCGCGTCATTGCTCAACTGTACGTCCAGCAGCATACTCTGACCCGCGTGCATTTCGGGAAGCGGATGGCGCAGGACAATATGAATTTTTTTTCGGTCTGCAGTCGGCAGTGCGACTAGCGTCGGTTCAGGCTGCAAACTGCTGGGGGTTGCCATGGATTTTCTTCTCGTGAGTGAATAACGGGCCGCTGTCGTTCGGCAGTTTTGCAGTATATATTTCGGTTGGGCCCGCGGCCAGTCACGAGATTCCCCTGCAGCCTGACACGTCGGCACCTGCAGGAGTGTAAGAGATATACCAACTTTGTGAAATGTATGGCTTGGCAAGCTTTGTGCCAATCGGACCTCGGGGGCACCGCTCCGACAATCGATTGTAGCCAATAGTGACTGTCACAATGCAGGTACTATGCCAGGCAGTATTCCGACGGATAACTCCGACACGTTATACTGCCTGTCTTTCTTCGAGAAAGAGACCGCGATTTTGGCAAAAAAGCCGAGCAATGCTGAGGCCTATAATGAATCCGTGCCCGTGGAGTTTACCCGGGCGTTACTGGTTCATGCCCGCGCATACAACATGGATGTGCCAGCGATTCTGCAGGCCGCACACTTTCCGTTTGACCCATTGCAGCGGGATGTTCAGACCCTGTTTGTCTCCCGCGAACAGTACAGCCGGCTCTGTGTGACCCTGTTTCGGGAAATCGGCGATGAGTCCGGCGGGATCATGTCCGATGTGCAGACTCCTCCCGGTACCATGCGCCTGATCGCCCTCAGCATGATTAACAGCGTCGATCTGGCGGCGGCGATGAAGCGCGCCATCGAGTTTAACGCGGTATGCCGCGTCCCTCAGGGGATGGCGATTACCAATCGGGTGGTGATAAATACCACCGCCAGGGAGGCCACACTCAGCTACCACAGCGGCGGCGACTACCCACAAGATCAACATACCGTCCTGTGTGGGCTAGCGATGTGGTTGCGATTCTGCGGCTGGCTGATAGGCCAATACATCGATGTCACCGCGGCAGGTTGCGCCGGGCCCAGGCCGGAATTTATTGCCGGTGTGCGACATTTTTTTCCCTGTCCGGTACAGTTCGAGCAGATGTCGAACACTGTTACCTTCAGCGCCCGACATCTCGAAGCACCTGTCATTCGCAACGAGCTGCAATTGGAGTCGTTCCTGCGGCTGGCCCCCTATCATATGGTGATCGAACCACTGGCCAGCACGCTCAGTGTCACCCATCGCATCAGGGAGATTCTGGGTGACGATTTTCGCGAGGAGATGCCTGGCTTTGATGAACTGACGGTGCTGTTAGGTATGTCCGCGCGGACCTTGCGACGCCGTCTCGAAAAAGAGGGCACGTCTTATCAGCGTATCAAGGACAATGCTCGCAGAGACGTTGCCATCACCCTGTTGAGCAGGGAAGGGCGCACAGTCAGTGATGTGGCGGAGCAGACCGGTTTTAGTGACCCCAGCGCGTTTCACCGCTCGTTCAAAAAATGGACGGGTCAGTCACCGGGCAGCTACCGCTAGAGAGCTCGCGCCAATTCCGAAGCTTGCGTCGGTGATTCTAAGGGCTGGTGCCGTCAGCTCGGTCAGTGTTGGCGAATGACTTACATGATCTTACCCGGGTTGAGTATGTTGGTCGGGTCAAGCGCTGCTTTTACACAACGCATTAGTGCTATTTCCGGGTCGGAACGGCTGATACCCAGATAAGGTTTCTTCTCCAGCCCGATACCGTGTTCGGCGGAGACCGAGCCCTGAAAGGCCGCCAGTGGGGAATACACCTGTTTTTCAACTACCGGCCTCAAGCGCTGTTGGTCTTCCGGTGGTACCCGCACCACAACATGCAGGTTGCCGTCCCCCAGGTGGCCGAAAATCCAGAGTTTGTGTTCGCCAATGGCGGGGCCCATCGTCTCTCGCAGGGTTGCGGTGTATTTGTCCATCTGGGCGAGAGGTAGCGAGATATCGAAGATAATTGGTACGCCGCCGTGCATGGTCTGTTCCACATCGTCCCGCAGGCTCCAGAAGTCCTCGCAATCACCCTCCGATTGCGAGATGGCTGCGTCCACAATCAGGCCAGCCTCGAAGGCAGATTCCATGGCGTTGTTGAAGCGTTGAGTATCCAGCTCCCGATCCGCCCCCTGGCTTTCCACCAACACGTAAAATGGGTAGTCCTGGGCAATGGGGGGCTTACCCCTGGCCGGCGGGCTGGTTACCAGGCAATAATACTCTTGCCACATCGCCTCGAAAGCCGAGAGTGTGCCTCCCAGATTGCGATCCATATGACGGAGAAATTCCGCGACGTGGCCGAAGTTATCGCAGCCCACGAACGCCATATTGCGAGTCACCGGCTGTTCGCGCAGGCGTAGCACCAGGCGGGTGATGACCCCAAGAGTGCCCTCTGAGCCTATAAACAGCTGCTTCAAGTCATAACCGGCATTGTTTTTGATTAGGTGGTTCATCGATGACACCACAGTGCCATCCGCGAGTACGGCTTCCAACCCCAGCACCATGTCCCGCATCATGCCGTAACGAATAACCCGGTTGCCACCTGCATTGGTGGCGGCGTTGCCGCCCAGAGTCGCTGTGCCGCGTGCACCGAGATCCAGTGGGAACATCAGGTGATGCTCCTCTGCCGCTTCCTGCAGGGCTTGCAATGTCACACCGGCCTGTGCGGTCGCGCTGCGCTGTTGCGGGTTGATCTCCTCTATTTCCCGCATGCGTTCAAGTGACAGGATTACCTGCCCTGGCTCCGCGTCGCCGCCGTGGACCAGCCCGGTAAGCCCGCCATGGGTAACCACGGCAACCCCGTTGGCGTGACACCAGCGCAACACCAGCGCTACCTCTTCGGTATTGGCAGGGCGCGCCAGTGCAGCAGCCTGCAAGTTGTCAGGCCGCCAGACACCTGCTCCCCGGGTGGCGGTATCGGCTGCGTCCAGTACGGCCTTGTCACCAATCAGGGAACGTAATGATGCAACAATATCCATGTCGTAATCTCCTGCCCCGTTTGTTAGCAGTACAGTATGCCAGAGATTACCGCGTGGGAAGTGAGGCAAATCAAGCTCTACTAACCGGTTCCCGCCTGGCTATGTCACAGCCGGCGAGTCGTGTAAGCTTAGAGCGAGTGTCTAATCCTGGCTCCGGCCAGCAGGGGAGTTGCCCATATGATTAAACCCGTCGCGATTGATCACATAGTGTTGCGCACGGATGGATATGCCGAACTGATCGATTTTTATTGCAATGTACTGGGTTGTTCCCTGGAACGTGCTACTTCTGACGAGTTTGGTCTGACCCAACTCAGGGCCGGCCATGCATTGATTGATATCGTGGATGTAAACGGTGAGCTGGGCGCGCTCGGTGGCCCGGCGCCGGGACAGACTGGCAACAACGTGGACCATTTCTGTTTGCAGATAGAGTCTCTCGGTGAAAATGAGCTTCAGGGCTATTTAGCGAGCTGTGGTGTCGAGGCCGGTGATTTTGAGGATAGATACGGAGCGCAGGGTATGGGGCGTTCCATTTACATAAAGGACCCCGCTGGCAACACCGTTGAACTGCGCTCAATACAATAAGCCGGCTCCAGTTGCTGCCGCGCACACGTCGCCAGTCAGCCTATGCTCGATATTTAGACGCAGGTCTTTCAGGCGTCCGGCTGCGATTCTGGCGCAGCCCTGGAAAAAGCCTCCAGCGTATTGCAGTGCTCGACAATCCTGCAGATATTGGCATAGCCCTCCATGGGTACCTTGAAGCGGGAGGCGTTGTACGCCTGGGGTATCAGACAGATATCTGCCAGCGTCGGCTCATCGCCAAAACAACATTTTCCCATGGTGCGGGCCAGGCCTTGTTCTATCGCACTGAAGCCCCGTTCAACCCAATTGCAGTACCACTGGTGAACGCTTTCATCGCTGGCCCCCAATTCCGTACGCAAATAATTCATGATCGAAAGGTTGTTCAGGGGGTGAATGTCGCAGGCGATATTGTTCACCAGCGAACGGACCCTGGCGCGTTGTAGCGTATTCTCGGGCAGCAGTGCCGGCGACGGGCAGGATTCCTCCAGCCACTCCAGTATGGCAATTGACTGGGCGAGCACCTCGCCGTCATCCAGCTCAAGTGCTGGCAATAAACCTTGTGGATTGCGCGCCAGATAGTTGTCAGACTTCTGTTCACTGTGAAGCAGGTTCACGCTGACATAGTCGTAAGGCAGGCTTTTCAGGTTGAGGGCAATTCGCACGCGGTATGCGGCGGATGATCGGTAGTAGGAATAGAGTTTCATGGGGGATTCCGGTGAGTAAAGGTGGCCTGCTATTTCACCACGATTACCGAAAACTTGCCAAAACTGACTGGCTGGGTAATCCGTTGCTCTTGCGTATCATCTGGAAATACACTAAACCCTGTGTTTCATGTAGGGATAGATAGGGTAATGGTGCCACTGATACCTCACATTTTAGGGAGACAGTATGAAATTACTATTCAGGGCCACAGCTGGCCTGGCCTTTGCGTATAGCCTGATGACTACCAGTGCAGCTTTTGGTGCGGCACAGTGCCAGCCCTCCAAATGGGGTCCGGAGGATGAAATTGGCGCGGCCAATTACGTTTCACCGGAGCAAGTACTGATGGCAGTTCAGCTGGTGAAAAAGGGCGAGAGCCATCCGCTGGGCATTGTGATCGACCAGAATACGCCGGCTTTTCCACCGCGCTATCTGCAACTGCAAGTGGTGCAGCCAGGGCAGCACAACGGCCGTTCATTACAACCCGAATTTGGCTGGGACGCGGTCTACAACGACGATATGGCGCAGCTCTGGCTTGGCATTGGCCCACAGCTGGACGGCCTGGGTCATATGGGGGAGGCCGGTACCTACTACAATTGCAATGAGGCCGCAGATTTCATCGATATCAGTGGTTTGAAGAAACTCGGTACGCACCAGGTACCGCCGCTGGTGGGGCGTGGGGTGTTGCTCGATATGGCCCGGTATTTCAATACGGATATCTTGCCCGCAGGTAAGGGAATCACCGCTGCAGATATCAAGGCAGCGGCAAAAGCTCAGGGGGTGGAGATCCGCCAGGGCGATGTGGTGCTCTTTCATACAGGCTGGACAGACGGCATGCTGCAGTCCGACCCCGCTGCCTGGGGGGCTGGTGAACCCGGCCTGACCAACGGGGCTGCTCGCTACCTGGCTTCTCTGAACCCAATGGCAGTAGGTGCCGATAGCTGGGGTGTAGAGGCGATTCCACCGGTGGCGGGAGACAAGCTGTTTTATGGTCATGTGGTTTTCCTCAAGGACAATGGCATCTACCTGCTGGAGACCATGAATACTGGTCGATTGGCGCGGGAGCGCGTACAGGAGTTTATGTTTGTATTGGGGCAGGCAAGACTCAGGGGGTACAGTGCAGATGATTATTAATCCGGTTGCACTCTGGTAATCCTCCGGATATTAAAAAACACCCATACAGCGTGGATTCCTGCGCTGGTGTGGGTGACAGTTTCTGTCCCGGCCAGGCTGCTGGCGGACTAATAAGAGGGCTTTATGAAAAGAAAATTCTTGCGCCTGGGCGCGGGTTGCTTTTTGGCTATTATTACGGGCTTGTTACCGGGTGTCGTAGCCACGGCTGGGTTTGCCACAACGGTGCCGGTGTCGGCAGATTCCGCCACCAGTATCGCCCGCAGCCTGTTTCCCATCTCTGTTGCCTCAGGTACGGGAACACTGTTTCTCACCGATCCCACTGTCGTGTTTATCGATGACAGACGCCTCGGCCTGAAAGTGCATTTTCAGGCCTACGAGAACCGCCCGGAAATGGGTATTGCTATCAGTGAGAAAGGTCAGGCGCTGGTGTCGGGGGAGGTGGGTTATGACCCGGCAAGCAAGCAGGTACTACTCTACAACGCCAGCATTGACGAATTGGTCTTTGACAGCGAAAGTGCGGTCACACAGCGACTTCGAGCCGATATACAGTCAGCGTGGAAGGCGCAGTTTAGTAATCCTATACGGGCTGACTTGCCGCCGCACCCGCTTATCTTGCCGTTCAGGGACGGCATCCAGGATGTGAATTACGACAGGCGCAGCATCTATGTTCAGGTAGTCTATAAATAGCATTAATCAGAGTTGCATCGACCGGCTTGTAGAGGGCTGTTGATGCTGTCGATTACGGGTACTTGCTAACCCAGACGCCGACCTCCAGTTGTGAACTTGCGGAGCCACGAAACATACCGGCAACGGGCGGAACCGACTCGGGTAAACGTGCGACTGCGACAGGAATGTGGTCCGCCCCGACGATCACGCCAGACGTGGGATCAAAACCTCGCCAGCCGGCTCCTGGCAGGTAAACCTCGGCCCAGGCGTGGGTTGCCCCACCGGCGCCATCGGCGGTGGGAGCGTGAAGATAACCTGTTACGAACCGCGCAGCGAGCCCCAGTTCCCGGCTTGCGGCCATAAACAGCAGGGCGAAGTCACGGCAAGATCCGGTGCCACTGTTAAGTGTATGGTCGGCACTTTGTACACCAGGTTCTTCTCTCACCAGGTAAATCATGTTCTGGTAAATATGTGTGGTGAGACGCTGCAGCAGGCTGTAAGTCTGAATTGGCTCGCCCTGACGCCAGATGCTCGCAATCCAGTCCGCCAGCCCAGCTACGGGTGCCTCCCCTGGCTCAGCCATATAGGGCGACAAGAGTACCTCGTCGTCTTTACTGTATTGAAAGGGGTAGTTGATGGCGTACTCTGCTACCAGAAAGTCCAGCGGGTTTTCCAGATACTGCTGGATGATGAGTTCACTCTCTATTGCGAGCTGTCGAGTGGTTCCGCTGAAACTGGCGATGGCCACCGAGTTTCCTTCCACATCGCGGTGCCAGCGCAGATCCGGCTCCGGGGAAATCTTCAGGTTCAGCGATTCAATGCGTAGTTCATGGTCTTCCCTGGGGCGCAGGCGCATGCTGTGCAGGCCAAGGCTGACGGCACTGGAGAAATTATAGTAGGTGCGGTGGAGAATCTTATAACGTTGCATATCTCATTTTACTCTCTCCAGGTACAAAGGTCATGTACACCTGCGCCCGGGTTTATTGCGCGGTGGCTATTGTTGCACCTCCCGGTGCAGGTGTCTTACAGTATCTGCATCGATGTGAGAAGGAGACGCATGTGAGTTTAGGTAAATTGGAGCGCGAGTTTTTTCGCCGGCTTAACGCCGTGGTCGAACCCGCGGTACGCAAGGGCTTGGCCTCTCCGCGGATCGCACCCGCGGGTCTTATCGTGCTGGAGTCCACCGGGTTCAAATCGGGCCAGGTCCGCCGTACTCCGCTGGCAGCAATGCGCCTGGGACAGTATGTTTTTGTCAGTACCGTTCGTGGCGAGCGTTCGTTCTGGGTGAAGAACCTGCAAAAACAACCCCGTACACGTTACTTTCGCGGCGGGAGGGAGCAGGAGACAAAGGCTTTCGTGATAGCGCCGGGCAAGCGCTATCAACGGCCAAAATCACTGCCGCCACTGATGGGGTTACTGACCGACGCGTTCGCGCAACACGCCCCGGAAGGATGGGCCATGGCGGTGTTAATGCCGGTTAAGTGAGGGCGGTATCAACGACTGCGGAATACCGCCGGCGGGCCTCATCTCAAATCGCATTTGCGTTCAGCTGGCTATCACTGATCCGGGGGCCCGAAATCATATTGACCACCTTTTTCCAGTGCTTTTTTATAGGCAGATCGCGCTTGCAGGCGATTGCGAAATGCAGCGAGATTGGGGAAGGTTCCCGTGGGGTGTAGCAGTGGTGCCAACTCCGCCACGAAGGACAGTTGGATGTCTGCGCCGGATAGGGTATTCCCCACGAACCAGTCGACTCCTTCCAGGGATTTGTCCAGATAACCAAGATGTCGGTTCAGTTCATCATTGATCCGCGGCTGCAGGGCGGGGCCGCCATCAGGCAGGCGACCGGTGTACATGCGCAGCATCAGCGGTAACATAGTGCTGCCTTCGGCGTAGTGCAGCCATTGCAGGTACTGTTCGTGCTCGACACTGCCGGGAGCGGGCAGCAGTCGGCCCTGGCCATATATCCGCAGAATATAGTCGATGATGGCGCCTGACTCGATGATGGTATTACCGCCATCCGTGATCACCGGGGATTTGCCCAGGGCGTGCACCGCCTCGAGTTCCGGTGGCGCCAGATTGGTGCTGGAATCCCGCTCGTAGCCTTTGATTTCGTATTTCAGCTCCAGTTCTTCCAGCAACCAGAGTATCCGCTGTGAGCGGGAGTTGTTGAGGTGGTGTACGGTTAACATAACAGTTGTCCTCGGTTTGCGGAGACTAGGGTTTAACCAGCTTCACTCCATCGGAATTCAGCGTGATACGTCGTTGTTTATAGAGTGCTCCCAGGGCTTGCTTGAACACTTTCTTACTGACGCCAAAGATAGCATAGATAGTCTCCGGCGGGCTTTTATCAGTCAGTGCCAGCTGTCCATCACCGGCCTCCAATTGCTGGATAATCTGGTTTCCAACGCTCTCGACCCTGTTCTTGCTGAATCCGGGCTTTTCGAGGGAAAGGTCAATTTTGTTGTCATCGCGAATGTGTTTAACGTACCCGACAACCCGTTGACCTTTTTTCAATTTTCGAAAAAGTTCGTTACCGTATAATAAACCCCAGCTGTGATGATTGACGATGGCCTTCATACCCAGCTCGGTTTGGTCTGCGATTACCAGCGATACCTCCTGTCCCACCTCCAGCCCGGTAGCATTGTCTTTTATCCAGTGGTCAATCCGTGTGGAGCCGGCAATACGCCTCTGGTTGTCGAGGTAAAGCCATACCAAAACGTAGCCACCCTTGCGCAGGGGATACTGCTGCTCGGCAAAGGGTATGAAGAGGTCTCTGGGGAGGCCCCAGTGGGCGAATGCGCCCAAGTCGGTAACGTCGACAATTTCCAGCCAGGCTACCTGGCCCACTTCGGCCAGCGGTGCCGTGCTGGTGGCGGCAGGCTGATTGTTCGTGGTGAGGTATATAAACACCTCTATCCGCTCACCGATTTGGTGATCACGCGACACCTGATCAATGGGTAACAGCAGGGTCTGGCCCTCGCCAGCATCCAGCAGGAGGCCATTATTTCGGATATCGATGATCTCCAGAGTGTTGAAGTGGCCCGTGTCCATCATGCGAAACCGTCCTGTTCCAGCGGCACGGTGTCGGACACAAAAGTCCTACCGCGACCCACCGTGATGTTGCATGGCGAAAACAGGGTATCGGTAAAGGCGCTGAGACTATCCATTTTGCGCATAAGCTATTCTCCGGCGGTGATCGCGACGTCGACTCAGGAACGACATGCAAGTTGGGAGAATTATAGTACGGTGAGGGCGGGAGATTGTCAGTTGCTAATCGCACCATTTTATCTCACAAGCTAGGCGTTTCCTTGAGCTGAACAATAGTCCAAGCGGGTTTCCATGCTTTGCTATAGTTGTGCGACAGTGGCGAATAGGGAGGCAGGGATGTTCGGATGGGCGAATTGGGTGGGGGTGATACTGGTGGTGTTTATGACAACAGCCTGCGGTGAGCCTGCTGTGGAAATCCGGTCGGGTGTCCCGCTGGAGTTGGCCCGGGCGCGATCAGCACTGCTGTCCAATGTCCATTACCAGTTGCGATTTGATATTCCTGAGGAATTGCGAGAAGCGATTCCAGCGTCTGCACTTATCTCATTTGACCTGGTTGACGACAGCGCCGCGTTGTTGTTGGATTACCGGCAGGAAAAAACGACTATCAACTCGCTGAGTATCAACGGTAAAACCGTGGATATTAAACTGGTGGACGAACATATTGTCCTCCCCGCTGCAGGCCTGCAGCGCGGGCGCAATGAGGTCGAAATCGATTTTATTGCAGGGGACAGTTCACTCAACCGCAACCCCGGCTTTCTCTATACGCTGTTTGTTCCCGATCGGGCGCGCACGGCTTTCCCCCTGTTTGATCAGCCTGATTTAAAAGCGCGTTTTCAGCTGACACTGGTCATTCCGGCCGCCTGGCGGGCCCTGACTAATGCGCCTCTGGCTTCGGAGCCTGTCCGTCTGGATGACCGCAGCGAGTATTGGTTTTCCCCTACAAAACCGATCAGTTCCTACCTGTTCTCTTTTGTGGCCGGCGACTTTCAGGCAATCACCCGTAAAGTGTCCGGTCGCTCCATAACCATGTTGCATCGGGAAACGGATTCGGCCAAGTTGGCACGCAACGTCGACGCGATATTCGATTTGCACGGTGAATCCCTGGCTTGGATGCAGCGCTATACAGGTATCGATTACCCCTTCCAGAAATTTGATTTTGTGTTGATCCCTGGTTTTCCCTATGGCGGCATGGAACATGTGGGCGCTATCCAGTACCGCGCTTCCAGTTTGCTGTTGGACAAAGACGCACCACTGACGGACCGGCTGAACCGCGGGCAACTGATAGCCCATGAAACAGCTCATATGTGGTTCGGCAATCTGGTCACCATGCAGTGGTTCGACGATGTCTGGACCAAGGAAGTGTTTGCGAATTTCATGGCGGACAAGATTGTCAATCCAGGCTTTCCCGAGGTGGACCACGGCCTTAATTTTCTGGTCAGTCACTATCCGGCGGCCTATGCTGTAGACCGCTCCGAGGGTGCAAACCCAATCCGGCAGCCCCTGGGCAACCTGAACCAGGCGGGCCAGCTGTACGGCGGCATTATCTATCACAAGGCACCGATCATGATGCGCCAGTTGGAAATGATCGTTGGAGAGGAGGGCCTGCGAGAAGGGCTGGCGCAGTATCTACAGCGCTTTTCCTACGGCAATGCGACCTGGCCGGCGCTTATCGCGATACTTGATGAACGCAGCGATATCGACCTGGCTGCCTGGAGCGAGGTCTGGGTGAACACATCCGGGCGTCCGGAATTTTACCTTCTTGATGCCAAAACAGCGGCGGGTTCACAGCAGCTACAGCAGCGGGACCCGACGGGTAAGGGGCGCCTTTGGCCCCAGCAATTTGAGCTTCTCACACTGTCGCCGGAGGGCGGGCAAAGCGAAACTCTTAGGGTGGATGCTAAAATCACCGATGTATTTTCCGCAGCAAGCGCTGCCGAGCCCTTGGCTCGTTTATTCAACGCTGACGGCAGGGGATACGGCCAGTTTCCTGCGGACCCGCGTGTCCTGCTGTATTGGGATCGTTTGCAGGATGTGCAAAAAGGCTACGCGCTGATCGGTGCCTATGACCAGTTGCTGGCCGACCCCGGGCTTGTGCCGGGTGAATATCTGGAACGGCTACTGGGGGTCGTCCAGAAAGAGAGTAACCCATTGTTGCTGGAACTGGCCCTGAGTCAACTCGGCGATATTTACCAGACACTGCTGCCTGATGCTGAACGGATCGCAATGGCGCCGCAGGTGGAGAGAGTTTTGTGGGAGACCACTCTAGCGCAAGCCGACAGCAGTAGGACCAAGTTGGTATTTCGCTATTTTGCGGCCCTGGTTTCGTCGCCTGAAAGGGTACAGCAGTTGTTTGATATCTGGGCCGGCGAATTAGAGGTCGATAAGCTGACCCTGGAGGAGGATGACCGCATCGGTCTGGCCGAGACCCTGGCAATTCGTCTACCGCCAAAGTCCAGCGAGATCGTGGCACTTCAGCTGGCAGACATCAGCAACCCGGACAGCCGCCGCCGGCTGGAATTCATTGCTCCATCACTGTCGGCGAATGAGGCGGTTCGTGACACTTTTTTTGAATCCCTGAACGATGCAGAAAATCGTCAAACGGAAAGCTGGGTCAGCGATGCTGTGGCCAATCTGCATCACCCTTCGCGACTGCCGCAAGCGGAAAAATACATTTTGCCCAGCCTGGAGCTATTGCAGGAGATACAGGTTAGCGGCGATATTTTCTTTCCTGCGGACTGGCTGCGTGCCACGCTTGGCAATCAGTATTCGCCGCAAGCTGCGCAGATTGTGCGCCAGTTTCTGGCGCAGCGACCGGACTATAACCCACAGCTGAGAATGAAAATTCTGCAGGCAGCGGATGGCCTTTATCGTGCATCAACCCGTCGGCAGGCCTCTGTCCACTAATCGCACAGGGCCTGCATTTTCTTGTAGGCGATACTGGTTTCCTGCTCTGTAGTTGCCTTCAGCAATTGCTGTTTGGCTACGGCGCAGTCTGCAGAGACCCGTTGTACGTGGGCGTGCATAGCCGGGTAGGCCGGGTGGGATGCCGGAGTGTTACAGAATGATGAAGAGACCCTGCGAATGTTAGCGTGCTCACCCTGTTCCACCGAGACACAATCTCCTGCGTCGATGTCTTTCTGGTCTGTAACCGCGGAAACCGTCGTACCGTTTACGAGGTTTATAGTGAACTGGTTAGCAGTGCCGGCCGTCTCTTTGGATACCAGCGCGCCCAACCCTGCGCCAGCCGCAGCGCCAAGCGCCTGACTGCCGGAGGAATATCCGCTGGCCGCCAACAGGCCCAGTGCGCCACCGATAATTGAGCCCTCGGCGTAATTGGCTTTCATTTGCACCTGCTGGACATTTTCTACAGTGCCATAGGCCACTTCTATCAAGGAGTTCCGGGTCGAGCCCGTGCCCGGGTCGGTGCTCATGTTGGCGCAGCCAACGAAAAAAACGGCGAGCAAAGCGGGGCTGAGAGTTTTTACCAACATTGTATGAGTCTCCAGTTGTGTGACCGAAAATACGCTGCCCGCCAAAGTGTGGGCTGGAGCGTGATCGCCGAAGCATACCGCTAAATTGTGGCCCAGTCAGCAGTGATCCGCCCGGGTTCAAGTGTTTGCAGGGTCTGTTCTCTTCCGTGTTCGAAGTTTCTTGTGTAACCTGCTGGGCGCGGATCGCATGATCCGGTGTATACCTACCTTCACTCGTACTGCCAATTATTAGCCCGGAGGGACCACCATGGCCTTGCACGACAAAAAATCCGTAACCGATCGAATCGATGAGGATGTGTACGCATCGGTGGATCTTAGCGTGAGTATGCCGAAGTTCAAGTTCCCCTCGTCGGAACAGGATCCACGGCATGCCTACGCTGTGGTGCACGATGAATTGATGCTGGACGGCAATGCCAGACAAAACCTGGCGACGTTTTGCCAGACCTGGGAAGAACCGGAAATTCATCAGTTGATGGATGACTGCATCGATAAAAATATTGTCGATAAGGATGAGTACCCGCAGATCGCCGAAATCGAATCCCGATGCGTGAATATGTTATCGGACCTGTGGAACTCGCCTGCGGCGGAGAATGCGGTTGGCTGCTCTACTACCGGCTCCAGTGAGGCGGCCATGCTGGGTGGTATGGCCATGAAGCGGCACTGGGAAGCTCGCCGTAAGGCCGAGGGGAAATCCATCGACAAACCGAACCTGATTACCGGTCCGGTGCAGGTATGCTGGCACAAGTTTACGCGCTACTGGGATGTTGAACACCGTGAGATTCCAATGGAAAACGGCCGCTTTATCATGACGCCAGAGGAAGTACTGAAACGCTGTGATGAAAATACGATTGGTGTGGTGCCTACTCTGGGTGTGACTTTTACGGGCGAATACGAGCCCGTGGAGGCGGTGTCACAGGCGCTGGATAAACTGCAGAAGGATACCGGCCTGGACATTCCCATCCATATTGACGGCGCCAGTGGTGGATTTCTGGCGCCTTTTTGTGCGCCTGACCTGGTGTGGGATTTCCGCTTGCCCCGGGTGAAGTCCATCAATGCTTCCGGTCACAAATTCGGTTTGGCCCCGCTGGGTGTGGGCTGGGTGATTTGGCGGGAGGAAAAGGATCTTCCAGAGGAACTGATTTTCTGGGTGAATTATCTGGGTGGCAATATGCGCGATATCGCTCTTAACTTCTCCCGCCCCGGCGGCCAGGTCGCGTGTCAGTACTACAATTTCCTGCGTCTGGGTGTCGAGGGTTACCGTAAGATACACGGCGCATGCTATGACACGGCGCAGTTCCTGGCGGATGAGATCGCGAAACTGGGCCCGTTTGAGATTATATACAACGGCACCAGAGAAAAAGGTATCCCGGCACTGTGCTGGAAAATGAAGGAGGGCACGGACCCTGGTTTCAATCTCTATGATCTGGCCGACCGCTTGCGGGTTCGGGGCTGGCAGGTTCCAGCGTACTCCTTGCCGGCTAATTGCGAAGATCTGGCTATCCAGCGCATTCTGGTGCGTCACGGGGTGAGCCGCGATCTGGCCACGCTGTTGCTGGCGGATATTCGCGCATCACTGGAATACCTCAAGAATCACCCGTCTCACTCGTCTCTCAGCGATCAGGAGTCATCTGGCTTTCATCACTAATACGTCAGGGTAGCGGAGAAAATCAGGTGCCCCTGCACGGGAGACATCGCTATTTCCAACGGCACCTGAACCGGCGGATAGGCCTGCTGTTTGCCGTTGGTTCTCTGCTTTTTATGCTGGGTGGTATTTTCAGCCTGGTGCCCGGATTGGCCGAGGGCTTTTCATTGCAGTCCGCCGCGCTCAACGCTATTTTTTTTACCGGGTCCATCCCCTTTACTACAGCTGCCTATCTGCAGCTTTTCCAGGCGGCGAACGCCAGCCCTCTGGACAGTCGACAGCCTTTGCCCGGGGCCCCCAGAGCCTGGTTTGGATGGCGTCCCGGCGACATCAACTGGCTTGGCTGTGCGCTGCAGTTTGTCGGTACGCTGATGTTCAACATCAATACTTATGATGCGACGCTGCCGCAGCTCAGCTGGCAGCAGCAAAACCTGGCCATCTGGGCGCCTGACATGGTGGGCTCTGCTCTGTTTCTGTCCTCCGCTTTGCTCGCCTGTGTCGAGTGCTGGCGTTCACCCGGCGCCTGGCAGACACGCAAACTTGTCTGGTGGATATGTATAATTAATCTAATGGGCTGCATCGCCTTTATGCTTTCCGCCGTGCTGGCTTTTATACCTGAGGCAGGGCAGGCGCATGGAGTATTGTCGCTGTCGCTGTTGGCCACTGTAATGGGGGCAGCGGCATTTTTAACTGGCGGACTGCTGATGTTACCGGAGCCGGTTGAGCCCTGATCATCTTGGCGGCTCTGTGCCGGCAGTTGTACTCTGTGAACAGTGATCGCTTTTGCAGAGATTTTTCACGGTAAAAAGGGGGCAAAAGGTGGGCTGAACCAATTCTTCAGCTACACTCACAATAACGTACACTTAGCGCCTGCCAGATTTTGCGAGCATTAACCTACAAACTCTAAAAATGAGGTGAATCAATGAATTATTTTGTGACCGGCGGTACCGGCTTTATCGGTCGATTTGTGGTGGAGCGGCTGTTGAAGCGCCCCGGGTCCAAGGTTTATGTTCTGGTTCGCAAGGAATCTAAAGACAAATTCGAGAAGCTGCGGGATTCGCTGGCTGCCGATCCGGCGCGGCTGTTGCCCATGTGGGGTGACATTACGACTCCCGGGTTGGTCTCAAAGGCCAATCTGACCAAACTCAAAGGCAAGATTAATCATGTGTACCATCTTGCCGCGGTCTACGACATGAATATGGACGACGAGACCGGCGACCGGGTCAACAATGAAGGTACACGAAATGTCGTCAACTTCACGAACGCATTGGGAGGTAAGGTCTCACTGCAGCACATGAGCTCCGTTGCTGTTGCTGGTGGGCGTTTTCGCGGTGTGTTCAGAGAGAGCATGTTTGACGAAGGCCAGGATACCTCTCACCCCTATTTCCGCACCAAATTCGAGTCTGAGCGTATCGTTCGCGAGGAGTGCAAGATGCCCTGGCGAGTGTACCGGCCGGGGGCAGTGGTAGGCTCCAGTGTTACTGGGGAGATGGATAAGATCGACGGCCCCTACTACCTGTTTCCCACCATCAAGGCTATTGTGGATTCCGTACCCAAGTGGTTACCTCTGCTCGGTATTGAAGGTGGAAAGATTCCCATTGTTCCTGTCGACTACGTCGCCGATGCCACCATCGCCATTGCGCACAAACCCGGGCTGGACGGCAAGGCATTCCAGTTGTTGCAAACACCGCAGGACAGTACCGGCAATATCATGGAGATATTGTTCAATGCAGCCCACGGTCCGGGTTTCGCCAAGAAATTCGAGCTGCCCTCCCTCCCGCGGGTGGTCAGTCGTGGGTTGCGCGAAACCGCCAAGATTTTACCACTACAGGTTGCTGCGAAACAGATGGCCAAAGCCACCGGCCTACCGCCAGGTGCCTCGGCTTATCTGACTGGTAAGGTCTCTTTTGATGACAGGCAGACGCGGGAGGCGCTGAAGGGGACTGGTGTCACATGCCCGAAGCTGAAGGATTATGCGCCTGTGCTGTGGTCGTACTGGGAATCGCATCTTGACTACCCGGATCCGGTCCGCAGTGGGAAGGCCAAGCTGGGGGGCAAGGTGGTTATGGTAACCGGCTCTTCCGCAGGAATAGGCCTTGAATCGGCGCGTAAGTTTGCCGCCAACGGCGCCACCGTGATCATGGTAGCGCGCACCCTGTCCAAGCTGGAAGAGCAGGTTGAGATAATCCGTGGCCAGGGGGGAGATGCCCATGCCTACGCCTGCGACCTGAGCGATATGGAGGATATCGACCGGATGGCGCAAGAAGTTTTACGGGATTTTGCGCGTGTAGATATCCTGGTCAATAACGCCGGTCGCTCGATCCGAAGAGCGGTGATGGAGTCACTTGACCGGTTCCATGACTACGAGCGCACCATGCAACTGAACTACTTTGGTTGTGTGCGCTTGATTAACGCGCTGTTGCCGGCGATGGTGGCACATAAGGGAGGCCAGATTATCAATATATCCAGCATTGGTTGTTTAACCAATGCGCCGCGGTTCGCCGCCTACGTGGCCAGCAAGTCGGCGCTGGACGCCTTTTCTCGCAGCTTGTCGTCCGAGGTGAAGAAAGACAAAATTGATATCACCACGATATACATGCCACTGGTGCGCACTGCTATGATTGCACCGACCAAAATCTACAACTACGCTCCCTCCTGGTCTGTGGATAAGGCTTCCGGTCTGGTGGTTGATGCGGCGATTAATAAAACCAAGCGCGTCAAAACTGTGATGGGTCAGACCATGGAAATGAGTTACGCCGTGGCCCCTAAACTCAATGACACTCTGCTGGCACGGGCGTTTCAGTTGTTCCCGTCTTCCGCCAAAGCGCGCGGCAAGGACAGCGATAAGGCGCCCAGTGGCGAGACCATGGCGTTGGCTTATGTGTTGCGAGGTGCGCACTTATAAGTCCTTTCCCGGCACCGGTGGCTATTGCCATCGGTGCCGGCTGTTCATCCCCGCGTTGTTAGCGTACTATCTTGTCCCCGCAATTCTCCTGTTCCCACTTGCCACACCATCAAGCCAAGAGGCTCACCATGACATTTGACGAGCTCGGCCTCGCCGCGCCCCTGTTGCTTGCCGTCAAGGAAAAAGGCTATACCGAGCCTTCCCCTATCCAGGTGCAGGCTATTCCCTCCGTGCTCGCCGGGCGGGATATTATGGCCGCGGCACAAACCGGCACAGGTAAAACAGCCGGCTTTGTTCTGCCTATTCTGCAGTTGTTGAGCGTCAGTGCTCCGGCGCACCCCCACAGGACCCGGGCGTTGATTATTACCCCCACTCGTGAGCTCGCCGCGCAGGTGGCCGAGAGCGTGGAGACCTACGGTAAACATCTGCCTTTGACATCCGCCGTGGTGTTTGGCGGGGTGAAGATCAATCCGCAGATCGCGTCCCTGCGCAACGGGGTGGACATTCTTGTAGCGACACCAGGGCGTCTGCTGGATCTGCATCAGCAGGGCCATGTACGTTTTAACGAAATAGAGATACTGGTGCTTGATGAAGCGGATCGCATGTTGGATATGGGCTTTATTCACGATATCCGC
The DNA here is from genome assembly GCA_963977275.1 of uncultured Haliea sp. GTDB lineage: Bacteria > Pseudomonadota > Gammaproteobacteria > Pseudomonadales > Halieaceae > JARRPM01. Next base: position 18,103 of record CAXBNX010000034.1, read on the forward strand.
CGCATCCTGAAGGCGCTGCCGCACAAACGCCAGAACCTGCTGTTCTCTGCTACCTTCGCCAATGAGATAAGGCAGCTTACCAGGAGTATTCTGACCGACCCTGTCGAGGTCGAGGTGTCTGCGCGCAACACGACCGCTGAGCGTGTCGAACAGTGGGTATACCCGGTGGACAAGAAGTCCAAAGCGGCGGTATTGCGACAACTTGTTATTGAAAATGACTGGCAGCAGGTGTTGGTGTTCAGTCGTACCAAGCACGGCGCCAACAAGTTGTCACAACAACTGGAGAAGGCCGGTATCAATGCGGCAGCCATTCACGGTAACAAGAGCCAGGCTGCGCGCACAAAGGCGCTGGCGGGTTTCAAAGCTGGCAAGATCCGCGTGCTGGTAGCCACAGACATTGCAGCTCGGGGCCTGGATATTGCGCAGTTGCCACAGGTAGTGAATTTTGACCTGCCCAATGTGCCAGAAGACTACGTTCACAGAATTGGCCGTACCGGTCGCGCCGGGGCTACGGGCAAGGCATATTCGCTGGTCAGTGCGGACGAGATCAAACAGTTGAATGCTATAGAGCAGGTCATCCAAAAGCATTTGCCCCGTGAATACGTGGACGGCTATGAGCCAGATCATGAAGTGCCGGCCAGTGCCCTTATACGCAAACCGCAGGCGCATGGTCGGCCCAGACAACCCGATAAGTCGGGGGGCGCAGGTCGCCACACCTCTCGTGGCCGTGGCAGTGATGGGCACAACCGTCCGCAGCAACGTAATCGCACCCAGGGAAACCGTTCTCGCCAGACGCAGCGGGGAAATTCCCGCTAGTGCGCTGCGGACTGGACTGCGTCAAACCCTGGAATCAGGTGTTGTTAAAGCTTAAAAGCCACTCTTGCCCGCACGCAGTTTTTTCGCAAACGCTTGATCCAGTGGCGCGTACTCATCCGAGCCGGGCTTCATGACATAGAGGTCGTCCTCTACCTGCTCCAGGTCGTAGGCCTGCTTGCGCAGCACCCCTTTCACCAGCTTGAACGTGCCAGTAGTGTCCAGCTCCCGCTGTATACGCAAAAACACGGGGCGCGCATAGGGTGGCAGTTGCGCCATTACATGCTTGGAGAAACTGGCCAGGTCCAGCTCCCGGATACCCTCGGCAAGCGCGAGTGCGGCCATGCCTGCACGGCCGTCTGTCTTCGGTATTTCCACGCCGTAGACATTGCAAAAAGCAATCTGGGGGTGGCCGTTGATGATTTCTCCAACTTCATTAGTGGAGACATTTTCGGACTTCCAACGAAAGGTGTCGCCAACACGATCCACGAACTGGTAATGAGGCATGCCCATGGCAAAGCCCACATCCACGGTTTTCATAAGATCACCGGTGTTAAACCAGGCGTCGCCCCGCCTGAATACATTGTGTAGAATTTTCTTTTCTGTCGCTTCTTTGCTGGTATAGCCCTCGAAAGCGGTCAGCGGTGTAATCTTACCCAGCAACAGGCCCGGCTGGCCGTTAGCGACCTTGATACAGTGCCCTTTGCCGTCCCGTACCAGTTCATCGGCGTCGACATCGTACTGGACTAAGGCCACGGGCATGGTTGTCGCGCCGACGGTACAATCCTTGTTGAGCAGGTTGACGAAGCCCACGTTGCCCTCGCTGGATCCATAGAATTCAGACACTCGTTTGATGCCGAAGCGGTCCTTGAACTCGTGCCAGACATCGGGGCGCAGGCCATTGCCCATCATGGTGACCATCGGGTTATCGGCATCGTCCGCCTGCGGCGGGGTGTTCAGCAGATAGCGGCACAGTTCACCTATGTAAATAAAGCAGGTGGCGCCGTGTTCCCGCACCTCGCTGAGGAAGTTGCTGGCAGAGAATCTGCGACGGATAAACATGCTGGCACCCGTTGAAAATGCGGCAACAACACCCAGGAATAGACCGGTACCGTGGTATATCGGCAGGCACAGGTAGATGCAGTCGTTGACATCACAGCGCAGGCCCACCTTGGAAGATACGGCGGCGCTTGCCAGCAGACGATAGTTGGACATGATTGCGGCTTTGGGAAGACCAGTGGTACCAGAGGTGAAAATATACAGGGCGATATCGCCGAGCTTTACCTCACCTGTCTCCGGTGGATTACGGTAGTCCTCATCCGCCGACTCCTCCGCCATGTCCGCGGCCCACACCGGGCAAGCTATGCGGCGGGCGTCCGGAACAAAGAGGTATTGGCTGACAGATGCTAGCGCCGGATCCTTGCGCACATTTTTTATTGCATCGAAGCGCTCCTCACCGAACAGGCACATGCTGGAATTCGTGATGCCAATACAATGGATCAGGGGCGCCCCGGTCAGGTTGGTATTGATCAGGGCTGCGGTGGCTCCCATCTTGTTCAGCGCGATCAATGTGGCGAGATACTCAATGCGATTTTCCATCAGCACACTGACCGTGTCGCCATGTTTTAGACCCATACCACGCAATGCGCCGACATAACGGTTGGCGTATTCGTTGAGTTCTCGCCAGCTGAGTTGCTCGCCTTCAAAAATTACTGCGGTTTCTTCCGGGTACTTGCTGGCAGTGTTTTCCACTCGTGCCCCAAAGCAGTCACGCGTCGACTTCGGGCGCGGCTTCAGCGCTCGCGCCAGGCCTAACATGGGGGGGACTTCTGCCAGTGTGGCGGCAACTTCGCTTATGCGCATGGTGTTTTTCCGGCAGGTCTATAGTCAGTGGATGAAGATAGCGGGTATGTCAGCGGGCGGCAAGCCAGGTGCCTGAGGTGTGGGCCGGATTTGCAGTCAATTATGCTCCCGGTAACCCGGAAACTTTGCCCGCTGACAGCTCCGAAAACCAGTTCGCATCGTAGCTCCGCTGTAGCAGGTTTATTGCGGAAAGAGCGGCTACCACGCGTTCGCCAAAAACCTGACGACGGGCCGCCAGGTCGGTGCCGAAATCGAGCAATTGGAGGTGTTCTGCCTGGCGCAGCCCGGTGGCAAACAGGTCCTGTGATACCGAGGCCTCGCAGCTTATAGTGCGCCGCAGCAACATCTGCTGACCCTGGGCCATCAGCTGGCTGATGAATTTTTTGCGGTCCTGTACCGGTCTGGCGTCAAGCTCCAGCAGGGTAACAGCGATCACCAGGTAGGATTCGGAAATGGAACGCAGAATGGCGTGGCCGAAACGTGGTGGTTGCTCGCGCAGCATTTTTTGCAGGGAGTGCTCCCCACTGGACCAATTGGGGTAGCGCTGCTCTGCTTCCCGTTGCACTTCCTGCAGGAATTCGCCGGTGGGTTTATAGAAAAATTCGAATTTGTACAGATCCCTCAGATTCAGGATATTGTTTTCCAACAGCGTTTTGTTAGGCGCGTCTATGCCCAGTGCGCACATGGCTAACCCGATTTCCGCCAGGCCGGCGCTGAGAAAAAAGTGGGTGATGGTATTGCGGTAGTATGCGGCGGCAAGTTGTTTACCTGCGGGTATGTAGTACACGGGTAAGCTGGCCTTGTCGTACCGTTTGATGAGGCCAGAGCCCTGCAGTGCCAGTACCGCGGCTCGCACCTGTTCTTCATCATCCAGCCTGAAGCCGGATGCGGCGGGCAAGTTCCTTGCTTTGACCATGGACGCAATATCCGCGGCCTGGGCGTGGATTTCCGCAGCGGTCAGGGCGCGCCCATTGGCGCCCAGTAGAACCATGGTCAGCACATCGGCGGATTTTATCGGCGTAATTTGTTCAATGCGTGTGCAGACCTCGAATCCCATCCGGGTTACCAGGCTGCGCTCCCCGTCCTTGCCCTCGCTCATGTCTTCAGAAAGACTGGTGGCTTCCCCCAGGGCCAGAGGTTTGGCAAAGCGCACATAGACTTTGCCGTAGGGTTGCTGCATGCCGAAAATGTAATTAAAAAACCAGCCCAGTGATTCCTTGCGCTTGGGCTCGCCGCGCTGGATGGCAACATAGTCATCAACTTCAGCGATTCTGTCAAAGGCGATGGAGACGGGAACCAGTAAGACTTTTTCGACCCCTTCTTTCTGGCAGGACTCCAGGACCCAATTGAGAATACCCAGTTTCGGCGGTGACAGTTTACCGGTGCGTGACCGGGTGCCCTCTATTGACCAGGACAGTGGCAGTTTATTACGTATCAGGTAATCGATGTAGCTGCGAAAAACCAGTTTGTAAATCGGATCTTCATGGAATGTGCGCCGCAGGAAAATGGTGCCCACTCGACGGGCCAGACTGCCAAAACCGAGGAAATTCATGTTTATCCCGGCAAAAATCAATGGCAGTGGCCGGAAGGCATTGTCAAACAGCGACAGCAAGAACACAAAACTGTCCATATGAGATTTATGCGACCACAGAAATAACAACAGGTGATCCTTTGACAGTTCACGCAATTCTTCGAGAGCTTCCAGGTTGATGTCCAGTTCCCGTTCGTAGCTGCGGGTATAGACAAATCGGGCCAGCTTGGCGGCGGGTTGCAACCAGGACTCTTTCGGCGTGGCCTCTATTTCGTGCAGGCACTTGCGCGCGTACTTGCGTGCCTGCTCCGGGGTTTTCCCGCTGGCTCGCGCCGTCTGGTCCAGCTCCGTCAAGAAAGAGGGGTCCTGAAACATGTTGCCCGCGCCGGGGCTCGGCATCATAGACTGAATACTCCAAACAGTGCCGCATGGTCTGATAAATCCCGCCAGTGGCCTGTGAACAGGCGCTTGCAGGAGTGCGGCTTGAGCCCACGGTAGTATATACGATCCACTGACAGCATCGGCGCCCACACCGGAAAGGTGCGGGCGTGGCGCCCCTGCATCTGTACGAAAAGCTCCTCAAGGCCCAGGTCCTGGTGCAAGTGCCGTTCTGCCCGTTGGCGCCAGTCGTTAAAATCGCCGGCGATGATCATGGGTTCATCCTTGGGCACGTGCTGGTCGATGCGTTCGGTCAGTGCCTGGAACTGCTCGCGACGTTCCTTTTCCAGTAATCCCAGGTGCACACACAGGGTGTGCAGCCGCAAGGAGCGCCCGGGAATTTCGATGACACCGTGCAATATGCTGCGGCTGGAGCGTTTGAATATGGAGACGTCGATGTTTTCCCAACTGGCGAAGGGGTACATACTGAGAATGGCGTTGCCGTGGTCACCCTTGCGATAAATGGAATTGCGACCGTAGGCGTAGTGCGGCCAGCTCTGGTCAGCCAGATATTCGAAATGCGGCTGGTCGGGGTAGGAGAAGCGACGTTTCTTGGCGTCACTTTTAATTGCTGTACCGTGAATCTCCTGCAGGAAAACCACGTCTGCACCGGATTCAGCGATTCTGTCGCGCATTGATTCAAGTACGAAGCGACGATTGCCGGTGCAATAGCCCTTGTGAATATTGTAAGTCAAAACATGGATCTTACTGCTCACGGAACTCCCTTTTTATACTGTTGACTCAACCCGCTTTAATCCATTCTACTGCGTTGTTGTGCAGCCTTGATCGACCATCTCATAACGTAGTCGAAGCCACTGGCCCCGGCGATGAACAGCACCGCTGCAGAGGCAGCTGTGACGGCGATGGCCGGAATCAGGGGTGTAAGTTGTGCCGCCAGCACCAGCGTGCAAAACGCGATCTGAACGAGCATATTCACTTTACTGAGTTGGGTCGCGGAAAACTCGAAGTCGCCTATCAGCCAGTGGTAACAGGCTGCACCGAGGACGATAACGAGATCCCTGGCGATAACGGCGATAGCCAGGTACCAGGGAATAAGGCCAGTTTGTGCAAAACAGAGAAAGGCAATGGTGATCAACACTTTGTCGGCAACAGGGTCCAGCGCCGCGCCCAGGCGGGAGAGGACGCCCAGACGGCGCGCGGCAATGCCATCCAACGCATCGGTGATGCCAGCGATCAGTCCTGTCGTCAGGGCCCAGCCGAATTGCTCATGCAGAATAAGATAGCCCAGCGGCGCTGCCAGCAGCAGGCGCGAGATAGTCAGTGCGTTGGGCAGGTACTGCAACATGGCAGGTGATCAGTGCCCCCTGGCAGCTGGTGCAGGGATGATGCCGGGGTTGAGCAGGAACACCGACAGTTCGCGCAGCTCCATCGCTGATAGCGGATATACAGGCATGGGGGATTGCGGTGCCTGCAGGACGTCGATCACTGCCTCGTAACCCAGCCGCTCGGACAGGCCGGCCAGTAATTTGGGATTCTTGCCATCTTCGTGGCAATTGCGGCACCCGAATTTGCGGTATAGCGCTGCACCGCGTTCCGCCATGGCGGGCAGATCGGCATCGGCCAACCAGGCTGGAGCTTCACTATCTAGCCGGCTTACACCGGCGGTTTCCATCTGCGCTACAGGTTCTGTAGCGTTCGGATTGTAGCTAACCCGATAAATTGCGCCGGCGTAGTCGTCGGAAATATACATGGCACCGTCCGGGCCCTGGGCAACATCCACAGGCCGCCCGGCGATATTACCGTCTTTGTTAAAACCGGCGAGGAAATCGCGTTCTTCAATACCCGTGTCAGTCCAGTGCAGGGAAACCACCTTGTAACCATCCGGTACACTGCGATTCCAGGAACCATGCAACGCTGCCAGTGCAACGCGTTCATAGCCTGCGGGCCAGTCGCTGCTGTTCACAAAGGTCATTCCCAGCGGTGCGTTGTGTGGGCGGAAGCCGTGAACCGGTGCGGTGGGTTCGCGCATGTCGGCCAGTGGGTCTGCCCCCATGTCCGGGTCCGGTATATTATTGTCATTGAAATAGGGCCAGCCATAAAAGCGGCCTTTCTCTATCAGGTTTAATTCGCAGTGTGGGAAGTCATCGCCCAACAGGTCGCGGCCGTTGTCCGTGGCGTATAACTCGCCACTCCAGGGCGCCCAGTCGAAGCCGACACTGTTGCGCAGTCCCGTGGCCAGTATTTCACCGCCGCTGCCATCCAGTTGGAATCGCATCATAGTGTTGCGCCGCTCGTCCTCTTCAACACAGACATTGCAGGTTGAGCCCTGGGCCAGGTACAGCAGGCCATCGGGGCCCACACGCAGGGTTTTACTCCAGTGGTTGCCGTTATCCGTGAAGCCCTCTACCAGGGGCTCGTAAGCGCCTGCCAGGGTGCCGCTGGGGCTGTCGAAAGCTACCCGGCCGATGCGGTTTGACTCGGCCACATAAAGGTAGTCGCCTGCGATATCCAGTCCCAGTGGGCGTTGCAAGTCCTTGAGCAACGTTTCTACTGCATCCGGGTGGCCATCGCCATTCTGGTCCCGGCGCAGCAGCAATACATCGCCGCGATGGGGGCGACTGAGCAGCAGGTCTCCATCGGGAGTGAAGCGCATAAACCGTGCCTTGGGCAGGTCTTTGGCGTAGAGTTCAAGAGAAAACCCCCGGGGCACACTGAGTCTTTGCTCAACCTCTGCCGCATCGGCCGGTGGGCCGTCCAAACCGGCCGCGACATTGAGGATCATACGAGCGCTATTAAGGTTGATAGTGCCTGACAGGATCAGCACCAGTGGCACGCAGACCAGCAATGCCAGTAACACAGCGCAGGCAATGAAAAACTTTCGCAAACGTTTATCCCCCGTAGTTATCCCTTGCAAGCGCACAGCGGCAAGCTCGCGAGCGGCAGACTATAGCATACGCCGACAGTGACTGATCAGGCCGTTTTTGACCACAGTTTGCGCAGTGCCTTGTCTGCTTCGATGGCAAGAAAACTGGGTAGGAAACACAGCACTATCAGCGGCCACCAGTCGGCCGGGAACGGGGTGCGCTTGAGGCTGATCAGTAAATGCACATAAAAACACCCGGCATTGCCGGGTGTGAAGATGCCTGGCGGGGGTGCCAGGTCCAGGCCACGCGCCACCAGAGCATCGTGTACAAGCCTGGCCTCCGGTGACATATTGCTGGGGAAGGCCACCCTTTTTTCCGCGACAGAAACTTCCATGTCTTGCTCCGTTCTAGTGTCAGCTGTTGTTACGCCGCCACGGCGGGAATGGATTGGAGAGACGGTATTTTTTTCGATGGACTGCCGTTTGAGATGGGCCCGCGGCAGAATTTTCCGGGCCGGGATTCTGGCTGTATCGCCATGGCTGCCCGTGTGGCGAGATTGAAACCGTCCTGTCAGTTCTGGAGCGTCGTTCTCAGCAGCAGTTCCAGTCGACTGTCCGGCAGCAGTACGCTGCGGGTAACGCAAAAACAGTCCAGTATCTTTTCCAACTGCCCCTGGTTATAGGGGCTGTAACCGGGCAGGGCCGCGGGACGCGGCCGAGTACTTAGCTGGTCCATTTCCTGTATGCCGTATACCTTGCCGCACTGCTCGGTGCGTCGGTTGTGGACGGCAAAGCCGTGGGCCAGGCTGTCGCTGTGCAAGTGGGGTCGCAGGATGTCCTGCAGCGCAGCGATGGCCTCGCGATCGAGGAAATTGAACAGGTCCCAGAACAGGCAGAGATCGAAGCGGGTATCACGGGGGAACTGCAGGGATTCACTGAGTAGCTGCTGTGGGGATGCGGTGTGGTCCGCCGCAGAGGTCAGCTCGAGCAGGTCATCAAACAGATCGATAAAGTACAGCTTGCAGCGAAATTGGGAGAAAAACTCTACCGTCTCCGAAAGTGCCGGGCCGATATTCAGCACCGTCAACCTGCGCTCCTCGTCGAGGTGCTCAAATAACGACGGTAGTATTGAGGACTGTTGGTTGGCAAGGCTATCTAGCCCTGCCTTGAGAGGCAGGGAAATGGGCCTAACCGCTTTTCAGGTCGAGCCGGGGTGCTTTGTTATCCTGCGAGGGAAACGCCGTTGGCTCTTTCGCGCCCTGGGGGGCCGACTTGCCAGCGACATCGCCTGGATCCATGTCAATACTGCCCTTAAACTTGGCACCGTCTTCCAACAGCACCCGAGGGGCAATAATATTGCCGCGCACATTGCCCAATTTGGAAATTACTACGTTCTCAGTGCCGGTAATGTCGCCGATGACTTTGCCGTCGATTTTGATGGTCTTGGCGAGGATGTCGGCGGATAACTGGCCGGACTCACCGACAATTACCTCGTTGTTCTTGAGGTTGACGGTACCTTCGATCTGGCCCTGGATGAGAAGGTCTTCATCGCCTGACACTTCACCTTTGATTTTAATGCTGGGTCCGATCATAGCGATACTCCTGGCGGTTTTGGGGGAAAGGGTGGGAGAGGGTGGTGCGGTAGCGACCGGCTCTTCGAGCACGGGCTCCGGCGCCTTTGGCGGCGTCTCTTTGTTCTTGTGACGATCAAATATAGCCATGCCATCACTGCCCTAGCCTTGAATTGGCCAAATATCCTACCAGTCCACCTGAGCTTTAACCAGAGGCCCAAAAGGGGCAGAAACCGGCGTTTCGGCAAATTTTTATCGAAAAGGCGAGTTATTTGGCAAGTGCCAGCCTATGCTGCTTGCTCGAAAGTACTGGCACCTATCCAGCCACCGTCTGCGCCGCACAATTTGTTGCGTTGAATCATGGATGCCCCAGTCCAATTTGAGTAACAATAGTCGGGGAGTGACTGCGGGTTCGTTATATGCGTCCACAGTCGGCTCTCCCCAAAATTCAGGTAGTGTAAAGGCGCCGTATCAGGCGAGGAGATCTTTTATGTCAGAGGGCAAGCCCATTCGGGTGGGCATTATGGGTTTTGGCCAGACCGGCCGCCAGATTTACGAGCTTGCGTCGCGCAGTGACGATGTTGAGGTGGTTGCGATAGCCGACATCGGCCAGCCGGAAATATTGCACTACCTGTTGGGCGCCGAGGTAGAGGAACCCCAACGCCACGAATTGCAGGGAAACTTTCTCGTCAACCCGCGGTTTCGTTCCCGGCTGATGCAAATCGACCGGCCGGCGGAAATGCCGTGGGATATTTTTGGCGTGGACATGGTGATCGATTCCACCGGAAAGTATAGAGAAACGCGCTTTATGCAGGACCATCTGGTCAATGGCGCTCGCAGGGTGTTGTTGCGTACTTTGCCAGCCGATGGTATCGACCGCATTGTTATCCCGGGTATCAATGAGGCCGCCGCAGAGGCCGGCGATAGTATGATCTCCGCAGGCTCTGCCACCACCACTGCCCTGTGTCTCTTGTTGCATGTGCTTTCCCAGTCGTTTGAGATCGAATGCGGTAGCATGAGTACTATTCATTCCTACACTTCGGATCAGGCGTTGCAGGACTATGCCGGCAGCGATATCCGCCGCAGCCGTTCTGCAGCAAAAAATATTATCCCCAACAGCCATGAGGCAGGCGAATGGCTGGGGCAGATATTGCCGGTCTTCGGGGGCAAGTTCCTCACCTCCGCGCTGAATGTACCTATTCACGAGGGCTGTCTGCTGGATGTAAACCTTGTTATGGCAGACCCGGAAGTGGGCGCGGAAGATATCAACGCAGCGATGCGTGCCGGGGCAAAAGATCTCACGGGCATCGTCGGTGTCGTGGAGGACCCTATCGTGTCTTCAGATGTCATCGGCAATCCGCTGTCCCTGTTGTTTGATACCAAGGGCACTATCAAGGCGGGCAGCAGCATTATCAAGACGCTCAGCTGGTATGAAAACCTGGGCCACGCGGCCCGCCTGTTGGATGTGGTGAGAGTCTACCGACAACTGGACCTGCAGCAGGAGGTGGTGTAATGAAAATTGGAATCAACGGCTTCGGCCGAATCGGACGCTCGGTTTTTCGCATCCTCGAAAATGTCGAGGGTATCGACGTTGTCGCTATCAACGACCTCTTCGACTATGAGGTGTTGCGCTACCTGTTGGATTACGACACGGTGATGGGCCCCTTCGGCAAGGCCCTCAAGCTCGAGGATGGCCACCTCGTTACGGCCAAGAGCAAGGTGAAGCTGATCAGCGAACGCAACCCTGCGGATATCCCCTGGGCTGAGTTGGGTGTAGACGCCGTGGTAGAAGCCACGGGAGTATTTCGCAAGCGCGAGCAACTGGAGCAACACCTGGCTGCGGGGGCGAAGCACGTGGTGCTGACCGTGCCGGCGAAGGACCCGGTGGACTATACTCTGGTGCTGGGTGTGAATGACGAGGGCCTCAAGCCGGAGCACCGTATCATTTCCAATGCCAGTTGCACTACGAATTGCCTCGCGCCCATGGCCAGCGTACTGGATGAGGCCTTCGGTATAGAGGAAGGGGTCATCAACACGGTGCATGCCTATACCAATGACCAGCGCCTGGCGGATGTGCCGCACTCGGATTGGCGACGCAGCCGGGCTGCCGCGGAAAATATCATTCCTACCTCCACCGGCGCTGCCAAAGCGGTAGGCGAGGTGCTGCCGCAATTGAAAGGCAAACTACACGGCATAGCAGCCCGGGTCCCAGTACCGGACGGTTCGGTAGTGGATTTTTTCTGCAAACTGGGCACCAAGGTCAGTGTCGGGGACGTGCACGCCGTGGTAAGGGCGGCCGCGGAGTCCGATCGGTTGCGGGGTATCCTCGAGTTCAGCGACCGGCCCATTGTTTCCTCAGATATCATTGGCAATTCCCACTCATCCATTTACGATGCAGGCTTTACCGGGGTGACAGCCGGTCGCTACTTACGGGTATTGAACTGGTATGACAATGAATGGGGTTATTCCTGTCGCGTATGCGACCTGCTGGCGCGGCTGGCACCTGACTGACAGCTGTTCACCCCAGGGGCTATCTTGAGCGAGTCTGCCTATACGTCGCTGCGCGGCAATGTCAGTTTTCTGGGCCGGCTTCTGGGCGATACGATAGCGGCTGCCGAGGGTCCGGACTTTCTCGCACTTATTGAGCAGATTCGTGGGCTTTCCAAGAGCGCCCGTGAGGGCTCAGCGAGTGCCAGGGACGAACTGCAGGGTGTGCTGCGTAATCTCGATAACGGTCAACTGGTGCCGGTGGCCCGGGCTTTCAGCCAGTTTCTCAATCTCGCCAATATCGCCGACCAGCATCACAATGTATCGCGCGAGGCAGACGAGATGCTCTCAGCTTCGCGCAGCCTGGCCAACGGCCTTGCTGAACTGCTGGCCGAGGGGGTGGCACCTGAGGCCGTAGCCTGCGCGGTTCGCGAGTTACGAATTGAACTGGTTCTTACTGCCCATCCTACCGAAATTACCCGCCGTACCCTGATTCATAAACACGGTGAGATCGGTCGCTGCCTGGCCCAACTGGAGTTGCACGGTCTGACCGAGCGCGAGCAGGAGCGGCTACATGAAAGACTGCGTGAGCTGATTGCACAGATCTGGTTCGGGGATGATTTTCGCCTGGAGCGGCCCACTCCGGTAGATGAAGCGAAATGGGGCTTTGCGGTGGTCGAGGATTCTCTCTGGCGCGCTGTTCCCGAGTTTATGCGCCGCCTCGACCGCGCGCTACTTGACAGCTGCGGCGTACACCTGCCGCTGGATGTATCTCCGGTGACTTTCGTTTCCTGGATGGGTGGTGATCGTGACGGTAACCCCAACGTCACCGCGCCTGTCACCACCGAGGTGATGCTGTTGAGCCGCTGGCAGGTGGTAGATCTGTATCTGACGGATGTAGACGACCTGGTGGAAGAGCTCTCGATGACGCGCTGCACCGCTGAACTGGCGGAACTTGCAGGCCATGCCCATGAACCCTACCGGGTCGTGTTGCGTCAGTTGCGCGATCTGCTGCGCCAGACCCGGCTCGCGATAGAGGCGACGCTGGACGGTGAGCTGCCGCCGGAAGGCGATATGCTGCGGTCTGTGGACCAGTTGTGGCTGCCATTGCACGCCTGCTACCGCTCACTGGTGGAATCCGGTATGCAGATTATTGCGGATGGGGCACTGCTGGACCTGCTGCGACGGGTGCGTTGTTTCGGTGTTCACCTTTTGCGTCATGATGTCCGCCAGGACAGCGCCAGACACACCGAGGCGCTGTCGGAACTTACCACCTATCTCGGCCTCGGTGACTATGCCGCCTGGGATGAAGAGGCGCGGCGGGCTTTCCTGTTGCGGGAACTGGCAAATCGACGGCCATTGGTACCACACAACTGGCAGCCCTCTGCGTCGGTACAGGAGGTATTGGACACCTGTACTGTGGTTGCCAGTCAGCCAAGGGAAGCACTGGGTGCCTACGTGATTTCCATGGCGCGACAGGCCTCGGATGTGCTCGCGGTGCACCTGCTGTTGAAAGAGGCGGGTTGCGCACACAACCTGCCGGTCGCCCCTCTGTTTGAAACGCTTGATGATCTGTCCCGGGCACAGCAGGTGGTCGACGCCCTGTTGCATGACAGCTGGTACCGCGGCCATATACAGGGCCAGTTGATGGTAATGATCGGTTACTCCGACTCCGCCAAGGACGCCGGGGTGCTGGCTGCTGCCTGGGCGCAGTACCGGGCCCAGGAAGAACTGTTACAGACTTGCCAGGCATTCGATATCCGCCTGACGCTGTTCCACGGTCGTGGCGGTACTATCGGGCGCGGCGGTGCCCCCGCCGGTGAGGCGCTGTTGTCGCAGCCGCCCGGTTCACTAAAGAATGGCTTGCGGGTGACCGAGCAGGGCGAGATGATTCGCGCCAAGCTGGGTTGGAGTTCGATGGCTGTTAAAACCCTGGCCTTGTATACCGGGGCCATCTGCCGTGCAAATCTGCTGACACCACCGGCTCCGCGTCAGGAATGGCGCGAGCTTATGTCCGACCTGGCCAGAGACTCCTGTGCCGCTTACCGCGCTGTGGTTCGTGGCGAGGCGGACTTTGTCCCGTATTTCCGCCACGCGACACCGGAGCAGGAACTGGCCAAGTTGCCACTCGGTTCGCGGCCTGCACGGCGCGCGGGGGGAGGGGGTATCGAGAGTCTGAGGGCCATCCCCTGGATATTTGCCTGGTCCCAGAACCGTCTGGTGTTGCCAGCATGGCTTGGCGCTGGCGCCGCGCTGCGCCTGGCGCTGGACGGCGGTAAGGGTGACATGTTGCGCGAGATGGCGGCGGTCTGGCCGTTTTTTGCCACTCGCCTGTCCATGCTGGAGATGGTGTTTGCCAAAACCGATGCGGGTATCTCTGCTTATTACGACGAGCGCCTGGTGCCACAAGAGTTGCGGGGAATCGGTTCGTCCCTGCGCGAACAATTGCTTAGCGACACGGCCACGGTGCTGGAAATCAGTGGTGGTGAGCAGTTGCTGGCCTCGGAGCCCTGGATCCGGGAGTCACTGCGCCTGCGCAGTATTTATACGGAACCGCTCAATATGCTCCAGGCGGAATTGCTGCTGCGCAACCGGGAAGCGGCAGAGCCGGTGCTGGAGCGGGCGATTATGGTCACCATCGCCGGGGTAGCAGCGGGCATGCGCAACACAGGGTGACAATGCCTTGACCCGCGGGGGCGTCCAACCGAGAATACGGGCACCGGCGCAGTTGGCCGAAACGCTTAGTAACCCCCATACTCAAAAGCAAGGTGTTTTGTTATGCAAAGACTCTTCAAAGCCAATTTTCTGGTGCCAATCCTGTCGTTGTTGTTGCTGGCCGGGAGCCCTGCCCGGGCCGATGAGTACAGCGACGCGGTCAGCTCGTTTCGCAACGCCGGTGAGAGCGGTAAGTTTTTTGACAGCGCTTACGGTTATGCCATCTTTCCCACCATAGGCAAGGGAGGCTTTATCGTCGGTGGTGCCTATGGCGAGGGCCGGGTGTACGCGGCGGGGCAGTTTGTGGGCACGACTTCCATGACCCAGCTGACTGCGGGCTGGCAATTGGGAGGGCAGGCCTTCACCCAGATTATCTTCTTCCAGAATCAGACAGCCTACGAGGAATTTACCTCGGGAAACTTTGAGTTCAGCGCCCAGGCAACTGCGGTGGCAATTACCGCCGGCGTCTCCGCTGATGCCAGTACGACTGGCGGCCTGTCGGCCGGTGCCAGTGGTGGCAGGAACGATGCGACCACCGCCCACGGCGGCTATCGCCGGGGGCTGGCAGTCTTTACCATTGCCAAGGGCGGCCTGATGTTTGAAGCGGTACTGGGCGGCCAGAAGTTCACCTATACACCGCTGGCCCAGGCGCAGTAAGCTCGCCCTGATTAACAGCCCGCGAGCTCGCGGGCTCTTTCCTGCGCGTTTTCCGGTAGCTCTCCCATCAGGATTACGTGCCAGTTGCGCGGCCCGTGGGCGCCATACACCAGTTTGCCCTCGATATCCGCGGTGCTGGATGGCCCTGCTATAAAATTGATGCCTCGGGGGCGGCCGGATTTGTCAGTCTCTTTGCGGATGACTTCCCAGGCACCTTCCATATCTGCCACCAGCCTGCTGCTCTCGACCAGTACGATGTGGTGTTCACTCAGCAAGTTATTTGCAGCGGGGTTGGCTTTGCCCGTCAGGGTAACGATGCCGCCTATTTCCGCGACCCCTAGCAGTGCATAGCTGAGCGTGACCGGTTCTCCCGCTTCGACGCTACCGAAACGCGGGAGCACACCGGCTTCACGCCAGGGCATGGCCGCGAGGTGAGAGTCATTGCCCGCCACGAGCCGGAAGCTGCGAAAGTGTTCATAAAGGTATTCCGCGACTGCTTTTACCGCGCCCGAGCGATTGGGTACGCAGTCTATGCTGCCCTTGTTTTTCAGAACATTGACGAGAAATGCGGTACAGATGTCGGCGGCCGGCAAACTCGCCCCTGGCGCTCTGCCAAAGGACTCCAGCTCCCGCGTTATCTTGTCTGCATCAGCGCCCGCACTGGCGCGTCGCACAGCCGCAAAAATCCGCGCTCTGGCGCTATCGGTCATCGGGTTGTCTCTGCCGTGGTTTTTTGCCGCGAGGCCCACCCGGGCGGGCTTTGGTTTTGCCGGTAGCTTCTGTGCCGGCCTTGGGGTGCCTGGCAGTTCCCGCGGGTTTTCTGGGGTCGGGTTTGCGCGGCCAGTCAGCTCTCAGTCCCGGCTCACGGCGCTCGTTGCCGGAGCCCGCGCTCTTTTTCCGGGGTTTGCCGCTGGCAGACTTTTTTGCCGCGCTGCGCGTTGCCTTATGCACACGGGCTTTGTCCTCCCGCTGTGACGCGGCGAGCTGTTGCATGAAGGTTCTGCCCTGGGGTGCCGGAAAATCGCGTTGGCTGGTCCAGCCGGATGCCAGCGGTAGTTTGCTAAAGCTGCCCTTGCTTCGACCCAATAGGTGCAGTGCGAAAATGCCCACATTAGTCACGGCGCGATAGAGGCCGGGGTGTCGCGCCAGCCAGGCGTGCAAGCGCATGCCCTGGCGCCAACGGACAGGCGACAGCTTTTGCTTTGCTTCGTCGTGGCGCAGGTCGCGCAGCAGATCGGGAAGAGGGATGTCGGCGGGACAGACTTCCGCGCACCGACCGCAGCTGGTGCAGGCGTTGGGCAGGGCATGACTCTGCTCCAGTGAGGTCAGCAAGGGTGTCAGTATCGAGCCCATGGGTCCAGGGTAGACCCAGCCGTAGGCGTGACCGCCGGTGGCCGCGTAAATGGGGCAGTGGTTCAGGCAGGCTCCGCAGCGGATGCACTGCAGCATTTCACTGTAGTCGCTCGCCAATATGTCGGTGCGGCCGTTGTCCAGCAGCACAAAATGGGTTTCCAGTGGGCCGTCGCTGTCTTGAACGCGCCGTGGTCCGGAGTAAAAGCTGGTGTAGCAGGTATGGGGCTGGCCGGTGGCAGAGCGCACCAGTAATCGCAGCATGGCCATCGCGTCTTCCGGTCGCGGCAGCAAGCGGTCGATGGTCGTGCAGACGATCAACACATTCGGCAGGTTGGCACACAGATCGCCATTGCCCTCGTTGGTAACGAGCATGCTGTAGCCGTTTTCAGCCACCAGCGCGTTGGCGCCAATAATGCCGACCTCTGCGTTCAGGAAGTGTTCACGCAGCACTTGTCGCGCCTCGTCCACCATGTCGACGGTCTCTGTGAGGTCGCGCTCCCCGAGATCGTGCTTTTCCAGAAACAGTTCGCGGATTTCCGCGGCAGACTTGTGCAGCGCCGGCCCTACAATATGGCTGGGGGTCTCACCGGCCTGCTGGATAATGTATTCGCCGAGATCTGTCTCGGTCACCTTTAGACCAGCACGCTTGAGATAATCGTTGAGCCCCGTCTCCTCTGTCACCATGGATTTGCCCTTGGCGATATGGCGAGCGCTGTGCTGCTGGCAGATATCCAGCACGATGCTGTTTAATTCATCGCCGTCTTCCGCAAAATGGACCCGGTTGCCGTTTTGCACGGCCTCCTGTTCGAACTTGCTGAGGTAATGGTCGAGGTTTTCGAGACTGTGTTGCCGCAGCTGTTTCACGTGCTGGCGCAGGTCCTCGAATCGGCCGAAATTGTCCATAGCCGCATCGCGCACAAGCGGCATGAACGTGGCCAGCAACTCCCGGCGCTTGGCTTTGTCTGCATCTTGCAACGCCTCATGGGCGTTCTCAAGGAAGGCATGGGAAGTCTGTTTCAAATGACTGTTTCCATCACTGTCCCTCGCCGATGGCGGGGCCGTCGATATCACCGCACAACAACTCGGCAATGTGCCTGACTGCGATATCTTCACCGTTGCGTTTTGCCCGGCCGGCGATATTGAGCAGGCAGCCGAGATCGCCGCCGGTGAGGATACGCGCTTTGGTCGCTACTGCACTGGCCAGTTTGTCGCCCACCATCTTGCCGGAAATTTCCGGCATTTTGGTACAGAAGGTTCCACCAAAACCGCAGCACACCTCCGTCTGCTGCAGTTCATCTACCTCTTTGTCGCACAATTCCTTTAACAGGGCGCGGGGCTGATTTTTGATACTCAGTTCGCGCAACCCCGCGCAACTGTCGTGGTAGGTCACGCTCGGAAGTTTTACCACAGGCCGTTCACCGCGTTTGATGTGGGCGATATCGTTCAGGAAAGTGGTCAGTTCAAACGTTTTTGCCGCCAGTTGCAGTGCTCGTTCGCGCCATTCGCCCTGCAATAGCTTGGGATAGTGATGGCAGATCATGCCGGCGCAGGACCCTGAGGGTACGACCACATAGTCGGCACTTTCAAACTGCTGGATGAGCTGGCGAGCAAGGGGTATAGAGGATTCAAAGTCCCCGGTGTTGTAGGCAGGCTGGCCACAACAGGTCTGCTTGAGTGGCACCGAAACGTCACAGCCAGCCTGCTCAAGCAATTTAATACTGGCGAAAGCAACAGCGGGGCGAAACAGATCCGCAAGGCAGGTGACAAACAGGGAGACCCGCAGAGAAGCGGGCGGGCTCGGCTGATGTGTTTCGGTTGGGGGCATACGAGCCGGGCTTCCTGTATTTTTGTCTCAGCGGCGTTTCGAGACACAGTATATCGAATACAGTGAAGCCCTGTCGCCCTGCCACTGGCCTGGTGATAGTCTAATTTGGCGGCCGACCCCGATCACACCGACTCAGTGTACAATCAAAAAATGCCGTGCAGAGACAGCAGTGCTACCGCGCTGGCGCTGGTCGCCAGAATCATCGCGGCGCCCAGGGCGATGGGATGGCGCGCCTGGAACAGCTTGACCGTGACAATCTTGCGGTCCACCCGGACACCTCCGACAACCGCGGGTGTAACCTGTTCCCTGATGGCGGCCGGAGAAAATGCCGGCAGCAGTCGCGCTCCGGTAAATACCGTTACGTCATCTATCATCAGGAAGGGGCCCCGATGCTGAATGCGCCCGCCACCGCCAAAGTGGTACATTCCACTGTGGTCAACCAGTAGCAGCTGCCCTCCGCTGACACCGATATGGCCCGTCTCACTGCGCTGCAATAGCAGCAACGCTATGGCGGGGCCAGTAAGGGCGAGCAGCAGGGCAGCCAATTGTATGCTTGAGGCCCCCAGGCCGATAGCGCCCAGGACAAGTCCGGTGGCCAGTGCAAGATAGCCGAGGGCGACCCTGTTAAAATGTGCATTGCGCTCCGGCGCTGTGTCCACCCAAATGATATTTTTCGCCAGTTCATCCACAGGCGCCGCCCCACGTTCCCGGCAGGAGGTATAGACGAGGCTGCGTACCCGGTGCAGTCCACCCAGACACAGGCCTGCCACTGCCGTCAGAAGCGCCAGTGCCAGGCCAATTCTCCAGCTTAACTGTACGAGGCTTAAGCTTTGGTTCTGTTCCTCCAGTAGCTGAGTCAGACCGCCGGATAAGAGTGGTGCTTCCGCGGCCCCCTGGCTGCTGAAGCGATGTATGGCCATACGCGCAGGATCGAGGACCAGCGTTCGCCCACCCCAGTTAGCCAGTTGCCGGGGGCGGGTCCCCTGTGGCAGGGCCGCTTGGTCGACAAATTGCCACCGGGAGTCAAATCGGTAGAGCTCCGATGTCGATTCTTCTGTGGCCTCCAGAATGGCCCACCAGTACTCGCCATTGCGAACAAAATCAGCTACTCGGTCGAACTCAGCCGCATTGCCTCCCGGCAATAGCAGGACTTCGTCCAGTTGCCTGCCGAAGGCATTATCCTCATAGCGATAGACGCTGATTCCTGGCCCCAGTGCGCTGTTAATCAACAACAGACCTGAATCCAGGCGCAATACCGGTTTGGTTGGAAACGCCATGCTGGTGCGCGAGATTACTGCGCCCTCTGCACTGATCCGGGTTAACTCGCCTCTATTGCTGTCGGCGATAAAGAGGCTACCGTCGATGGGGTGAGCTGCGAGTGCAGAAATCTCCTTGCTCGCCAGTTCCGGTGCGAAGCTTGCGCATGCAGGGACTGTCAGATCACAGCGTAGCAGGGTGTTTTGCCCCGTTCCCTGCGCTGCTTTGGACGATATGAGCTGCCCTGCGGCCAGCAGATTTCCCATTTGATCAAATAGCAGCGGCGGTTGCAGGTTCGCAAGGCCAAGGTTGTCAAAAGATAGCTGGGAGACGCTCACGCCGGATCGGTCGTGTAGCAGCAGGTGCTCGCCGGCGACCAGCAGCAACCGGCCCTGCGGTGCAATGGCCATGGCACTGGGACCCAGGATTTGGGGCATCGCCGGCAGGGTGGCCAGGCGCACACCCAGGCCAGCGGCGGCTATCAACGCTACTGCCGCAACGGTATAGGCAAGTCGCATGGCCCGTTTCGATAAAGTCGCCCGGTCGCGAATCCCGGGGGTGTTTCTAAAGGGTCTCAGGCTGTAAATATTGGGTGCGCCGGGTTGCCTTTGGCGTTTGCCCTCAACCGCATCCCCCCCTGAACGGCGCTGCATCGAAGGCGTTTCAAGGCGAGTTTTCACCCTGGCATCCACCGGCTTGAACCCAGGTTTTAGCGCCAGTTCTGTAGCGGCCCGCTGGATCGGCTGCTCTTCCATGGCGCGGAGCTGAGTTTCCTGCTCTTCCTCGAGGGCTCTGTGTCGCTCCTCTTCCTCGGCCTTGCGACGTGCAGTCTCTTCCGCGTGTCGCCGCTTATCTTCCTTGCGGACCTGCTCCAGCCGCGCCTGTTCTGTGCGTTCGGCTGCGATGCGTTCGCTATTCTCAGCCTCCAGTCCTTCCCGCTCTGCCCGGGCAGTCGCTTGTTGTTGGGCGGCCTCCGCCTGTTCCAATTTCCGCTCTGCTTTGCGTTTCGCGGCCGCCAACCTCGCCTTGCGCTTCGCTTCCCTGGATCGCGTGTTCTTCTGTGCTTTTTCGTTGGCTTTCGCGCGCTTTGACTCTTCTCTCTCCTTTGACAAAAGCGCTCTTTTTAAAGCTTTTTCTCTACTTTTGAGCTCAGCATCATGCTCTGCTCGCAGCTCCTTGTTTGCCGCCAGGTCGGCGCGGCGGATGGCCTGTTCCGCCTTGTTCTCCTCGAGGTTTCCAGCGACAGCTGCTGTTGGTATCCCGGTTGCCGCAGTTTCCCCTGCGGGCTCAGATGGTGGCGTCGCTATGGACGCGGCCAGGGCAATACCTGTCTCGCCTGCATGCAAATCACCCCGTTCACCAATCTTCACCAGATCGACGTGGAGGCCCATTTGTCGCAGGCGGACATAGAGTTCAGCCGCTTCCTTGCGTTCCAGATTGCGGCGCAATACAACGGGGTCGCCTGAAAAGCAGCGCTGTAGCATCGCGGGATCGTCTATGGTGAGTAACTGTGCCAGGCGGGCTCGCACCCGCTCCGAATCGTGCCCCTCGACAATCTCGCCCCTGAACGTGAGGTTAAACCTGTTCACCCCTGTTATTGCCACCCCTGTCGTTGTTTATAGTTGTCGACGAATGTACGGGTTTTCGCTGTGATTTTCCATGCTGGCTAAGCGCCAACAAGTAACAGGGGCCTAGTCTATCTCCAGGAATTCGAAATCCAGCCCGGCATTGTCCTCCAGACGCTGTTGTAGCTGACTCCCCATGGCAGATGCCGGTGTGAGAAAGCCGCCGCCTGTCGCTGCTTTATCCAGCGCCAGGCAAACCGCCGACTCCCCCAGCATCTTGGCGGTTGAGCCGTAGCCGGGATCCATGTCCCCGGTAACTTTCAAGCGCAAGTCCTTGCTCCTGTCGCTGGGGTGAACGCCGTGAAAAAAGGCTTCCCAATAGCCGTTCTCGCGCTGGCGTCGGGAGGGGCCGTCGCCAGGCGCCGGCAGTAGTTTCGCCGCCACTTTACGCACGGGTCCCAGCCCCATTGCCAGCATGCCGGCGCCTGTGCCCAGCGCAATAGCAGTCGCCTCCGCACGCGAGCGATTGAGCACCGCTTCGTCGTAGCGGAAGTCCTCACCCCACGGCAATCCCAGCAGCGCATGGCTGCGCCTTACCACCCGGGTATTGACCGCGGCCATCACAAAGGGAGAGGTCCACTGACGAAAATCCGTGTCGTAACGGGCGTTCGTCTGGTCCGCACCGTCTGGCCCGGTGCCGGCGCCCGGTGGATTGAGCGCGTAGGGATTTTCCATTACCCGGCGTATCGAGTCGTCCCGCTGTGCTTCCTCCAGCATATTAAGCATGCTGGCGATAGTGCCTCCACTGGCACCGCCACGCGTGCGGCCGATCCGGGTTTTTACGTGGTTTGCATAAACCCCGTGCTGTTCCATCATCGTCTGTTGCAGGTACCAGGTGCCAATATCAAAGGGAATGGAATCGAAGCCGCAGGTGTGCACAATGCGTGCTCCCGAGGCCTCAGCTGTGCCCTGGTAATCCGGTATGACCCGCGCCATCCAGTGCACCTCACCGGTGAGATCACAGTAGTCCACGCCGGCCTCTGCACAGGCGGCGACCAGAGCGGTGCCGTATTTGGCATAGGGGCCAACCGTACTACATACCACCCGCGTCTGTGCCACCAGTTGCGCAACACTGGTGGGGTCAGTGCTGTCGGCGATCAGCACGGGCAGTTCCTTCCTTTTTGCACGCGGCAGGCATTCGTCGCGCACCTGCTCCAGTTTTTCGCGGTTGCGTCCGGCTATTGCCCAGCGCAGGTCGCCGCCGGTGCCGTAGTTGCGGGCCAGGTAATCGGCTACCAGGTGGCCGGTGAAACCGCTCGCGCCCCAGAGGACAAGGTCGAATGTCGTTTTTGCCATGGTGTGTTACCTCAGTGGATGCCGCGCATCATTTTTTTCAGCACGGGTGTAGCGAGCATTAGCAGGACGGCGATGCCCAGGCCGGTGTAAAGCAGATCGGTAAACAATTGAGTATAGCTGGCCAGCGCCGTGGAGATATCGGTCACTGAGCCCTGCACTGTCTCAAGAGCTGCCATTTTTGCAAGCTGCGCGGCAACGAATTCCGAGTAAGCGGTCGCCAGAAACCAGGCGCCCATCATTACCCCGACAACGCTGGGAACCGCCAATTTGGTTACAGCGGACAGCCCCACGGGTGACAGGCAGAGTTCCCCGCAGGTGTGCAACAGATAGGCCAAAATCATCCAGTAGCCGGCAACAAGTCCCGCGTCGTTGGGGCTGGCTGCGCCTGCGACGAGGGCGCCGAAACCGAGCCCGGCCTGGGCGATGCCAAGGGCAAATTTCATCGGGGTGGACGGTTCCAGCTGGCGTCGTCCAAGTACGGTCCACAACCAGGCGAAAAGCGGTGCGAACAGAAAGATGAACAGGGAGTTCAGTGCGCCGAACTGAGATGCGGTAAAGTCAAAGCCCAGAATATTGCGATCCATCACACGGTCGGCATAGAGCGTCATGGACGCTGAACTCTGCTCAAAGAGTGCCCAGAACGCCACGGTGGACATGGTGAGGATGATCAGCACAGTCATTCGACTGCGCTCAACAGCGTTACATTTGACGGTGATGAACCAACCCAGCCCGAGCAACACAAACACCGACAACATATTGAGCAATGTGCCGACAGCACCGTGGAATTGCAGCATTTGCCAGGCGACGATAACTCCCAGTAATCCGCACACATAGATGGTGAGTTCCCTGCTTATACCCAGCAGGGATTTTTCCGCGAGGATGGCGGGGTCGCGGGGTTCCGCGCGGCCATGCAGGTGGCGTTGCCCGGACAGAAACGTGACCAGCCCTATCAACATGCCGATGCCCGCCAGCCCAAAACCGTAGCGCCAGCCATAGGTTTCTCCCAAGTAACCACACAGTAGAGTGGCGGCAAAGGCGCCGAGATTAATGCCCATGTAAAAGATGGTGAATCCGGCGTCCCGGCGAGGATCATCCTGGCCGTACAGTTTGCCCACGATGGTCGAGATATTGGGTTTGAGAAAGCCTACTCCTATCACGATCAAGGCCAGCGAAAAGTAAAAAACCTGCAGAGCGCCCTCATCCCGCAGGACTTCGCCGCCCTCAATGCGGGCCTGTTCACCCTCCAAAGCCATGCCCAGGTGCCCGAGAACCAACAGGACACCGCCAAAGACAACGGCTTTCCTCATGCCCAGATAGCGGTCCGCCAACAGGCCGCCTATCACCGGCATCGCATAGACCAGCGCGGCATAACTGCCCAGGACTTCCAGTCCGTTGATATCGCTGAACAGATGGTATTTTGTGAGATACAGGAGCAGCAGATATTTCATACCGTAGAAGGAAAAGCGTTCCCACATCTCGGTGGTGAAACAGATGAACAGGCCATGAGGATGGCCGAAGAAGCCGGTATCACTGACTGTATCGACCTCGGGGTTGGTCGCGGTGGAAGTGCTTGTCGTCATTTCTTTATCGTGTCGCTGCTGTGGGAGGCAAGCGCGCTAGTATAGATTGCTGCAGCTGCGGGTCATAGCCATGCACCTTTTCGCGCCAGAAGCTGCCCTGGGACTGGCCCTCAGCTATTGCGCATTGTATCCTTGCGCGCTCTCGCAATCGGAGCGATGGCATTGTGCCAAAAGAGAAACTCTGTTTTATAAAAATCAGAATGTGTGGCGTTACTCTCCTTGCGGGGCTCTTGTTGCTGGGGGGCTGTGGCGGTCCCCCGTGGAATAACCCCAACCCGCTCTATCACGATGATTTACTGATATATCAGTCAGTCATGAGTCCGGCGCCCCCCAAGCATCTGGATCCGGCAAGTTCCTATGCCTCGGATGAAAGCCTTTTCATCATGCAGATTTACGAGCCCCCTATGGGCTATCACTACCTGAAGCGTCCCTACGAACTTATCCCCCTGTCGCTGGAATCCTTCCCGGAGCTGACGTTCCTGGATGCCCTGGGCAATGAAGTGGCGGAGGACAGTGAGGCACTGGCGTACTCCCGCTATACCCTGCGTGTGCGGGAGGATGAGCATTACCAACCCCACCCGGCTTTCGCCCTGGATGACCAGGGCAAGCCACTGTATGTGTTTGCTACCGCTGCCGAGGGCGCCAGGTATCGACAGGTTCCCGACTTCCCGGAGACTGGCAGCAGGCCGGTACTGGCCAACGATTTTGTCTATGCCATCAAGCGCTTGGCGGATCCCGAAAACGGTTCGCCCATGTTGGGGTTCATGGCGCACTATATTGTTGGCATGGAGGCTTTTTCCGAACGTGTGGGAAAAATTCCGCGCGACGGCTGGCTGGACCTTGACCAGTACGCTATGGAAGGCCTGAAGGTGCTGGATGACCGCACACTCACGATCACCATCAAGGATCGCTACCCCCAGTTTGCGTACTGGCTGGCTATGCAGTTTTTCTCCCCCATTGCCCCGGAGGTCGACCGCTTCTATCACAACCCCGGTTTTGCCGAGCGCAACCTGACCCTGGATTGGTGGCCAGTGGGGTCCGGACCCTTCATGATGGTGAAAAATGATCCCAACAGCGAGATTGTGCTGGAGAGAAACCCCAACTTCCGCGAGGATTTTTATCCCACCGAAGGTGGGCCGGGCGATCTGGAAAATGGCTTGCTGGATGATGCCGGCAAACGGGTACCTTTTGTAGATCGGGCGGTATATCGCCTCGAAAAGGAGGTTCTGCCGTTGTGGACCAAGTTTCTGCAGGGCTACTACGACCGCTCCGGCGAGGTGCACGGCAATACCAACGGTGTCTATGATCAGGCTTTTGTAGTAGGCCCCGACGGCGTTGAGATGTCCGCAGACCTGGCCGGTCACAACATCACCATGTCGCCCGATGTGAAGCCGGCCATCTACTACTATGGCTTCAATATGCGCGACCCGGTGGTGGGTGGCTATACGGAGGACAAACGCAAGCTGCGCCAGGCTCTGCAAATAGCATTCAATACCGAGGAATACCTGAACATTTTTTACAAGGGCAACGGCATTGCCTCCCAGTCGCCGATTCCTCCGGGCATCCCCGGTTTCCTGGAGGGGGAGGCGGGGATAAACCCCTATGTGTACGACTGGGTGGAGGGTGAACCGAAGCGCAAGTCACTGGAGTATGCCAAACAACTGCTGGCAGAGGCCGGCTACCCTAACGGCCGGGACGAGCGCACTGGCGAGCCCCTGAAGATATTTATCGATGTGCAGTCCCAGGCGATCAGCAACACCAGCATGAACTGGATGGATCGCATTTTTGGCGAAATTGGCGTGCAGGTCGAATATCGTCCGGCAGACTGGAACCGCACCCGTGAAAAATTGCTGACGGGCAATACCCAGATTTTCTCCCACGGCTGGTTGGCGGACTACCCTGACCCCGAGAATTTCCTGTTCCTGCTGTACGGCCCGGAGAGTCCGCTGGACTGTAAATGCGACGGCGCCAACAACGCCAATTACGCCAGTGAGAGCTATGATGAGGCGTTCAGGAAGATTCGCGTGCTGCCGCCCGGCCCTGAGCGCGATGAACTGGTGGCCCTGGCAGTAGAGCAGTACCGCAAGGACGCCGTGTGGTTGTTTGCGTATTACCCCAAGGACACTTACCTGAATAACAGTTGGGTACACAACAACAAACGCCACGGGGTTTCCAAGGCCACACTCAAATACACCCGGGTTGATGCCGAGGAGCGGGCACGCAAACAGGTTGAGTGGAACCAGCCAGTTACCTGGCCGTTGTACGCCGGGGCCCTGGTTCTCTTCAGCTTGTTGGCACCGGGGGTGATCGCCTACCGGCGGCGCCAGAAAGCGACCGCCCGCAGGGCTCAGGTACACTAGATGTTTGCATATATAATCCGTCGCCTGCTGTACGCGATTCCGATTCTTATCGGCGTTAATCTGCTGACCTTCACGCTGTTTTTTGTGGTGAACTCTCCTGATGACATGGCGGTATCCCAGTTGGGTGAGAAATACGTCACCCCGGAGGCTATAGCCAGCTGGAAGCGCAAGAATGGCTATGACAAGCCGCTGTTCCTGAATGACGAGGCCAGCGGTATGGGTGCCCTGACGGACACCATCTTCTTTACCAAGTCGGTAAAACTCTTCGCCTTTGACTTCGGTCGGTCCGAGAGTGGCCGCGATATTACTACCGACGTGTCCACCCGCATGTGGCCCAGCCTGGCAGTGGCCCTGCCCAGCTTTATGGTAGGCATATGGGTGAATATTTGCGTGGCGCTGATGGTGGTGATGTTCCGCGCGACTGCCCTGGATCGCTGGGCGGTGTTTGTTTTCGTCTGTCTTATGTCGATCTCCTATCTGTTTTATATTATCGGCGGGCAGTACCTGGTGGCCAAGAGCTGGATGCTGGTACCGATATCGGGCTATGACCCGGTTTCGCAGCCGTGGAAATTCCTCATCTTGCCGGTGTTGGTCAGTGTGGTGTCCGGAATCGGTTCCGGGGCGCGCTGGTATCGCACGCTGTTTCTGGAGGAGGCCGGGCAGGATTACGTGCGCACCGCGCGGGCCAAGGGGGCCAGCGAAATCAGTATTCTGTTTCGGCATATATTGCCCAATGCAATGATCCCGATTCTCACCGGTATCGTCGTGTTGATTCCCTCGCTGTTCATGGGCAGCCTGTTGATCGAATCTTTCTTCGGAATACCCGGTCTCGGAAGCTATATGCTGGATGCCATTCGCTCGCAGGATTTTGCCATTGTTCGTACCATGGTATTCATCGGCTCCATTCTTTATATCTTCGGCCTTATCCTCACAGATATCTCCTACACCTGGGCAGATCCCAGGGTGCGATTGAGCTGATGACTGAATTGGGAATGAAGCCGATTATTCTGTGGTCCGACGCATTAATCTACATGCTGGTAGTAGTTCTGGTGGTGTTTTTCTACCGGCTGCGCAACGACCCACAGACCCGGGAGCGTTGGGGCCAGGTATTCTCCTCGCGCCTGGGCATGGTGACCTTTACCGTCATCATGGTTTACGTGGGTGTTGCACTGCTTGATTCGCTGCATTTTCGCAAGGCCTTGCCCAGCCCTGAAGGTGTAGACACCACAGAGATATTTTACGATAACAAGGTAACCAGTGTTCTCGATGTCATGCTCGATGGCATGGGCGATCGCTTCGAGCGCACCTATTCTGCGCCCTTTGCCCTGAAGTCTTTTGAAAAGAGCAATATGCCTGACGCCCAGGGCAATATGGTGCGGGACTACGATTTCCTCACACATGCGGGAGTGCACCTTGCCAGTGTCGATGACAAGTGGCTCGATGTGTTGCGTCTCAGTGCCATCGCAATCGCCTGGGGTCTGGCGGGAGCGGCTCTTGTTGTAGGTGTACAGTGGTTTTTCCTGCGCGGGAGTATCTACCCCTGGTATGCCTCCTGGGCGGTGCAGACCGCGGTCATCTGTTTCGCGGTCTGGCTGGTGTATATAAGCCATTTCTACCACGTGTTGGGAACTGATCAGGGCGGTACCGACGTGGCTTTCCAGAGCATCAAGGGTATACGTACCGGGGTGCTTCTGGGCACACTGTCCACGTTGGTAATGTTGCCCATCGCTGTGACCCTCGGTGTGTCAGCGGGCTACTTCAAGGGCTGGGTGGACGATGTGGTGCAGTATCTGTACACGACGCTCAGCTCCATCCCCGGCATTCTGTTGATTGCCGCGTCGGTACTGCTATTCCAGGTGTATATCGATCTCAATCCGGATTTCTTCTCGGTTGGGATGGAGAAAGCGGACGCCCGGTTTATCGCCCTGTGTTTTATCCTGGGTCTGACCAGCTGGTCCAGTCTCTGCCGCCTGATCCGGGCTGAAACCCTGAAGATCAGCCAACTCGGTTATGTGCAGGCGGCTCACGCCTTCGGTGTCAGCCACACCCGTATTCTGGGGCGACACATCTTGCCCAACGTGGTGCATATCATCCTCATTACCTTTGTGCTGGATTTCAGCGCACTGGTACTGGCGGAAGCCGTACTGTCCTACATTGGCGTGGGTATAGACCCATCGATGGGAAGCTGGGGCAACATGATCAACGGTGCCCGCTCGGAACTCTCGCGGGAACCGGCCGTATGGTGGACTTTGACCGGTGCGTTTTTCTTTATGTTTTTGCTGGTGCTGGCGGCCAATCTCTTTGCCGATCTGGTGCGCGACGCCTTTGACCCGCGCAGTGCGGGCGGGAGGTCGGGAGCGTGAGCACGGCATCAGACGTCCGCATGAAAGTAGAGAATCTGAAGGTACGTCTCAGTGAGACCGGAGAGGAGATTCTCAAGGGTGTCAGCCTGGAGCTCAGGGCGGGGCAGATTTTTGCTCTGGTGGGCGAGTCTGGCAGTGGCAAATCAGTCACGTCTCTGGCCGCTATGCGCCTGTTGCCCGATGCGCTGCATATTACCGAGGGTGCGGTAACAGTCGGTGACCAGGATTTGTTCGACCTGCCCGAGGCCAAGATGCAGGACGTGCGCGGCCGCCAGGTTGCGATGATATTCCAGAATGCCATGAGCGCCCTCAACCCGGTACAGACCGTTGGGCAACAGGTGGCAGAAACGCTGAAATTGCATACTACCCTGCGGGGTGACAGCTTGCGGCAGCGTGTAGTGCAATTATTTGCAGAGGTGGGCATCCCAGACCCGGAGGGTCGCTACAGTTTTTACCCTCACCAGTTGTCGGGTGGCCAGCAGCAGCGCGTCATGATCGCCATGGCCCTGGCTTGTGAGCCGGACATTCTGATTGCAGATGAACCTACCACGGCACTGGATGTGACCATCCAGGAGCAGGTGCTTAAACTGATTCGCGAACTGACGCGGACACGTCAGCTGGCAGTGTTGTTGATCACCCACGATATGGGTGTGGTGCGCAACACTGCCGACGAAGTGGCGGTGATGTATCAGGGTCATATTATCGAGCGCGCCGGGGTGGAGGCGTTTTTCCACAACCCCAAAGAGGAATACAGCAAGCGCCTGATTGACGCCTTGCCGGATCTCACCCACTTTCAGAGTGTCGCGGTGGAGGAGCCTCTGTTGCAGCTGGAGGAGGTTAAGGTGTACTTCCCCATACGCAAAGGTGTGCTGCAGCGGGTGGTGGATTACACCCGGGCGGTGGACGGTGTGTCCCTGGCGATTGGCCGCGGTGAGACCTACGCATTAGTGGGCGAGTCGGGCAGCGGCAAATCAACGCTGGGCCGGGCGATACTCAACCTCGAGACAGTGAGTGGTGGCAGTATCCGTTTTAAAGGCGCGGCCATCGGCTCACTGGCGCGGCGAGAGATGTTGCCCTATCGCAAGCTGATACAGGTGATCTTCCAGAATCCCTTCTCGTCCATGAACCCGCGAATGTCAGTGGGCGAGATCATTGCCGAAGGCATGGTAAGCCTGGGCCTTGGGTTGTCGACTGCGGAACGGGAAGAGCGCATCGGCCAACTGCTGGACAAGGTGCAGCTGCGTCGTGAGTACAGCCACCGCTATCCACACGAGTTCTCCGGCGGTCAATTACAGCGCATCGCCATTGCGCGAGCGTTGGCAGTGGAACCGGAGCTGATTATCTGTGATGAGCCCACCAGCGCCCTGGATGTATCGATCCGGGCAGAGGTGTTGAACCTGCTGCAGGAGCTGCAGCGCGAGTTCGGTGTTTCCTATTTGTTCATTACGCATGACCTTTCCATTGTGCCCAGTCTGGCGCACCATGTGGGAGTCATGCAGGCGGGTAAACTCGTTGAACAGGGCAGCGCAGAACAGATTCTGACCGCACCGCAACATCCTTATACCCAGGCGCTGCTTAATTCCGTGCCCCGGCTGGATCCGGACTAGAGCAGTCCTTTTAATCTAACTACCAACCTGGAGTAATGCCCTATGAATGGTGCAGAGAGTTTACTAACCACCCTGGTAAACAGCGGAGTTGAAGTGTGTTTCACCAACCCCGGTACATCTGAGATGCATTTTGTTGCCGCTTTGGACGAGGTCGACGGCATGCGCTGCGTGTTGTGCTTGTTCGAGGGTGTGCTCAGCGGCGCAGCCGGTGGCTATGCGCTTATGGCGCGTAAGCCGGCCTCAACCCTGTTACATCTCGGGCCGGGCCTGGGTAATGCGCTGGCAAACGTTCACAATGCCAAAAAAGGCAGTGTGCCAATGGTGAATATTGTCGGTGACCACGCGACTTATCACCTGGAATACGATGCCCCCCTGACGGCCGACATTGAAGGTATCGCCGGCCCTGTCTCGCACTGGGTTTACACCTCGAAGGCCGCTGAGGATATCGCCAGGGATGCGGCGGAAGCCGTGCGCCAGGCAGGTATCGGCCGGGTAGCCACACTGATGCTGCCAGCGGATGTTTCCTGGAGCGACAACCCCAACGGGCCTGAGGGTGCTGTCACCCTGGAGCAACCGGCTCCGGTGCCGTCGGAACGAGTGAAGAAAGCGCTGGCAATGCTGAAGTCTGATGCTAACTGTATGATTATGGTCGGGGGCCGGGAAATAGACAGCCAGCGCGGCATGATGCTGAGCCGTATCGGCAAGGCCGCGGGCGTAAGAGTCTGTGCAGAAACTTTTCCAGGGCGTATGGCCCGGGGAGCTGACAGAGCTGTGATCGATCGTCTGCCTTACCTGGCGGAGCTGGCTATTGATCACCTCAAGGATGTGCAGAAGCTTATTCTGCTGGGTGCGCCGGCCCCGGTTTCATTTTTCGCTTATCCCAATGTGCCCAGCGCAATTGCGGCGGATGGCTGCGAGGAGTTCGTGCTGGCTGGCCCTAATGAAGACATCGACCAGGCTCTGGAGGATTTGCTGGAAGCACTTGACGCCATAGATGTGAAGCCGGATGTCAATCCGCTGGACGTTCCCGACCTCGCGGCCGGGCCCTTGGACGTCGCCAAGGTGGCCACAGCGGTGGCGCATTTCATGCCGGAGAATACGGTTGTTATCGATGAGGCTATCACCTCGAGTTTTGTGCTGTACCCCGCGACCGCCACTGCCCAGCCTCACGACTGGCTGAGCCTGACGGGTGGCGCCATAGGCTGGGGGCTGCCGGCCTCTGTCGGTGCGGCAATCGCCTGCCCGGATCGCAAGGTACTGTGCCTAGAGGGAGATGGCAGCGCGATGTATACCATACAGTCCCTGTGGACCATGGCCAGGGAACACCTGGATGTCACCGTGGTGATTTTCAATAATGCCAAGTACAGCGTGCTGGAAATGGAGTTTGCCCGCACCGGTGCCCGGGGCGGCAAGCCGGGGCCTAATGCCGCCAGCTTGCTCGACATTGGCAGCCCGGTGATAGACTTTGTCGCCATGGCCACCAGTATGGGGGTGCAGGCGTCAAGAGCCACCACTGCGGAGGAGTTCAACGAGCAATTTGCGGCGGCCATGAGTGGCAAGGGGCCCCGTTTGATAGACGCGGTTGTGCCTACGCTATTTTGAGCGCAGGTGTGCGCTCTGGCGGTTCACGACGGTCTGCAATCGCCTCCGCTAAAGCCGCTTGCAGAGCACTTTGGACCTGCGTCGGGTCGCGTAATCGCTTCACCTTTTCAAACAGCAGGGCTGCCGGAAAGTAGTGCCCACGCAAATAGACCAGCCATTGCTTCAAGGGGCTGGGCGCATAGTGGGCATCATAGTGTGCCAGGTTCATCGTAAAAAATTGCAGTAGCAATGGCAGCACCTCCTGCCATTGCATTGACTCCGGCATATGGCCTTCGGCAGCGCCAACCACCAGGCGCGCCAGGTCTGGGCGACAGAGCGTGCCCCGGCCCAGCATCAGGTCATCGCACCCGGTCACCTCAAGGCAGCGCAACGCATCCGCCGGGCTCCATATTTCACCGTTGGCGATAAGCGGCATGCCTGTGACCTCTCGGGCGCGGGCAATCTCCTCCCAGTAAGCTGGCGGTCGGTAACCATGCCGCTTGGTGCGGGCGTGCACTGTCAGTTCGTTCACTCCAGCCGCATCGATACCGCGCACGATATCCAGAAACAGGCTTTCATCCTCATAGCCCAGCCGGGTTTTTACCGTGATGGGTACATGGGCTGGGACGGCGGCGCGCACAGCGGCAGCGATGGCATACACTCGCTGCGGTTCGCGCAGTATGATAGAACCCCCGTCCGAGCGGTTCACGGTTTTTGCCGGGCAACCGAAGTTGAGATCGATTCCCGGCGCGCCCAACTCGGCGGCGCGGGCTGCGTTGTCTGCGAGGGGGCCTGCCTGGCCGCCCAGTAACTGTATGTATACCGGGACGCCGGTGGCTGTGGTGCCGCCGCCGGCCAGCTCGGGGCACAGGCGGTAGAACACTTTTGGCGGCAGCAGGCGGTCGGTAACCCGAACAAATTCGGTGACGCAGCGGTCTATTCCACCCATTGATGTGAGCAGCTCGCGCATGGTGTGGTCGATAACCCCCTCCATGGGGGCGAGCATTAATCGCATGGTTGTGGTTAACCTCGGAAAAGGCGGGCAATTATATACAGGCCGCAGTGCGGGGGCCATGCCGATTCCCGTCGCTGGACATGGCGCCGGGTAGGCGACTTGTTTATTATGGGCTCCAGTGTGCCCGGCGATAATTCCGGGCCAGAGAAATGGGTGTTTTTATGCAGGGTGACATTGTGGCGCAGGGGGTCGAACTCATGCTGTATGGCATGGGTACGGTGGTTCTGTTTCTGGCTGCGCTGGTACTTGCCACTACCGGCATGTCCGGGTTTATTACTCGTTACTTTCCCCAGCCGGAGCCGCCGCCGGTGAAGGCCAGAGAACGCAGCGCCGGTCAGGCTGCCGCTGCGGAACTCGACCCCGGTGTTGTTGCGGTGATTACCGCTGCCATCCATCAGCACCGCGACAATCAGCGCTAGCAATAACCCCTGAAACCCAAGAGGCTCAACACGATGGATCAAAACAACCGCCCACTGGGAATAACGGATGTGGTATTGCGCGATGCGCACCAGTCGTTGTTGGCCACCCGTATGCGCCTGG
>CAXBNX010000035.1:0-49235 GCA_963977275.1 uncultured Haliea sp.
CAGTTATGGGTATTATCCCTTAACTGGGTTGTGCAGATCCATTAGACCACGTCATATTCTTGCGGGAATCGACACCATGCTTCCAGGCTTGGGCCCGCTTGAAATCGTCGCGCACGAGACCGGTTACAGACCTGAGTCTGCTGATAAGCTTCCCATTGTTGGCTTTTTGCCCGGCTATGAAAATCTACTGGTGGGAACCGGTGGTGGCTCAAAGGGCATACTTCTCAGCGCGGGAATCGCCAGGGCCTTGCGTGAAATGATTGTAAACGGTCCCGCTGCTGTTATCCCTTACTTATCACCCGAGCGTTTTGATGTTGTCAACTAACTCAAAGTTCAAGGTCCAGTGCGTAAAGTGTAATCTAGTACAGTCGCAGGCCTATTCTCCGACCTGTCAGAGCTGCGACGCCTTGACCGAGGCCTACTTTGATACCGGCAATGTACGCCTGGTCGATTCGGATAATCCCTACGAGCGATATTTTGACCTGATTCCTGTGCTGGACCGGGATTTGTTACCCAAGGATGCCGCCTTCTCGCCGTTGGTTCACGCCACCGAGCTGGGGGCCACGCTCGGCCTGAAAAACCTCTACCTGAAGAATGAAACCGCGCTGCCCACGGGCACAACAAAGTACCGTATGGCCGCAGTTTCACTGCCCTATTTATTCGAGAGTGGAGTCACCGAGTTTTGTACATCGTCTACCGGCAATAGCTCTTCTGCCTACGCCCATCTGATCCGCAATATCCCCGACCTCAACATGCGAATATTCACCGGCGACGCGTTCCGCAACCGGGTGAATTACGAGTCCGGCGCGCAGATTGCTCACTACATTTGCCACCGGGCAAGTTTTGCCGAGGCCTTCGTAGTCGCTGCACAGTTCGCGGAGCGGGGAGGCTACACATCGGAGCGGGGCTTTTTCAATCTCGGCAGGCGAGAGGGTCTCAAACTGAGCTGGTATGAGGCGGTGGAACAGGCCGGTTTCAGCTTTGACTGGTATGTGCAGGCGGTATCCAGCGCGATGGGGGTTTATGGTGTGTACAAGGCAGCCAAGGAACTTATGCAACTGGGTATTGCCAACCATCTGCCGCGCCTGTTGTGTGCCCAGCAATCATCCTGCAGTCCATTGGTCAGTGCCTGGGAAGCCGGTTCACAAACGATTCAGCCGGAGCACATAGTTGCTGACCCCAGTGGTATCGCCATGGCCATTCTCAGGGGCGACCCCACCCGGGTCTACCCCTATATGCGGGAGATAGTGTCAGAGAGCGGAGGTAGCTTCCTGGCCGCCTCGGAGCAGGAGATCCGGGACGCGCGAAAAGCCGTTCTGGAGTTGGAAGGTATCGACATCTGTTTCTCGGCGGCCACCGCAGTGGCGGGATTGATTCGGGCCGTGGGTCGCGGGCAGGTTGCCAGCGACGACAGAATTCTGATTAATCTCACGGGCAGTGATCGTGTCTACGATAGCGTGCCACAGGATGTTATCCACCTGGATAAAGTGGACGGAGAGTGGGTCGAGCGGGCCTAGGTTGCCGAGCAGACTGCCGTTCGCCTTGCGCACGATCTGTCGCCAATTCAGGCAGGTTTCCCGAAGCCCCTCGATTTGACCGGATTTAATTGCCTGAAGGGCTTGCATTCCGTTTTTAAACCACTGACTATATATACAGTAGTATTACTGGACGGCCACAGAGGAAAACGACGATGGAAGCCAACAAAGTTAAAGCACTGGCAGCGGCACTCAGCCAGATTGAGCGTCAGTTCGGCAAGGGAACTGTCATGCGGATGGGAGACAAGGAGCGGGTTGCCATGCCCGCCATATCCACCGGTTCGCTTGGGCTGGATATTGCCCTGGGCATAGGCGGGCTGCCGAAGGGTCGCATTTGTGAAATCTATGGGCCGGAATCATCCGGCAAGACCACACTGACCCTGCAGGTCATCGCCGAGGCGCAGAAGGCCGGTGGCACGGCTGCCTTTATCGACGCAGAGCACGCTCTGGATCCGGGCTACGCAGAGAAACTGGGGGTCAAGGTCGACGACCTTATCATGTCCCAGCCGGACACCGGTGAGCAGGCCCTGGAAGTAGCTGAGATGCTGGTTCGCTCTGGTGCTGTAGATGTACTGGTAATCGACTCGGTGGCAGCCCTGACACCGCGGG
The DNA here is from genome assembly GCA_963977275.1 of uncultured Haliea sp. Taxonomy (GTDB): domain Bacteria; phylum Pseudomonadota; class Gammaproteobacteria; order Pseudomonadales; family Halieaceae; genus JARRPM01. The sequence goes on from CAXBNX010000035.1 coordinate 2,145, forward strand.
CGGAAATTGAAGGCGAGATGGGTGATTCCCACGTGGGACTGCAGGCCCGCCTGCTGAGCCAGGCGATGCGCAAGCTTACCGGCGCTATCAAGCAGACCAACTGCCTGGTTATCTTTATTAACCAGATTCGCATGAAGATCGGTGTAATGTTTGGCTCGCCCGAGACCACAACCGGAGGTAATGCGCTCAAGTTTTACTCTTCTGTTCGCCTGGACATTCGGCGCATTGGCGCGGTCAAGGACGGTGACGAGGTGGTGGGAAATGAGACCCGGGTGAAGGTGGTAAAAAACAAGGTGTCGCCGCCTTTCAAACAGGCTGAATTTCAGATCATGTATGGCAAGGGTATTTACCACATGGGTGAGGTGGTCGACTGGGGTGTTAAGTTGAACCTGGTGGACAAGGCCGGTGCCTGGTATGCCTACAAGGGCGACAAGATCGGGCAGGGCAAGGCCAATGCTTCAAAGTTCCTGGAGGATAACCCTGCCGTGGCAAACGAGATCGAAACCCAGATACGTGCGCAGATGCTCAACCTCGACTTAAAAGCGACAAAAGATGCAAAAGATGAGAGCGAAAACGACGCAGAGGCGGTCACCGCAGAGCGGGAATGATCCCAGGCTTTCCCTACAGGTGCCGGGAACTCAACGACTCCCATCGTGATACTCGGCACCTCTTTTTACCATGAAAGACCAAAATCCTTCTTCACGAAAAAAAAAGGCCCCACGGGAGCAAATCGCTGAGCCCGGCAGCCCGGCTGAGATCCGGTTTGCGGCCATGAATCTATTGGCCCGCCGGGAGCACTCCCTGAGTGAGTTGCGAACCAAGCTGCGGCGACGCTTTACCGATGAGCAGCAATTGGAGAATCAGCTGCAGAAGTTGGTAGCTGACAAACTCCAAAGCGATGAGCGCTTTGCTGAAAGTTACGCTCGCATGCGAGCAGGCAGAGGCTATGGCCCTGCGCGAGTGCGCCAGGGTATGCGCGAAAAGGGCCTCTCCGACAGTGATATCGCCCGCGCCTTTGAAGCTGCTGAAGTTGATTGGGACACACTCGCTGCACAGGTATTGCTTAAGAAGTTCGGTGCCGACGTACCGGGCGATCTAAGGGAGAAAGCAAAGCGTATCCGCTTTATGCAGTATCGCGGTTTCGCAGCGGATCACTACCAGCGGCTTATCGGCGAATAAGGCCGCGTCGACTTGCCCGGTTAGCAGAATCCCTATATTTTAGAACTGTCTGTGCTCTCGCCTGAGAGATGAACTTATCCAACAAGTCCAGGCGGATGTCATTTCATTTCGGAGTTACCACGGTATGGCAACGATTACTTTTCTTGGAGCGGCCCAGGAAGTCACGGGGTCCTGTCATCTGCTTGAGGGGCCCGGTATTGGCCGTGTGCTGCTGGACTGTGGCATGCATCAGGGAGGCGATGCCGTAAAGCGGATTCAGGACGAGAAATTTGCCTTTGACCCGGCTACGATTGACTCGGTAGTGTTATCCCATGCTCACCTGGACCATTCCGGTTTGCTACCCCGACTCTATCACGAGGGCTTCACCGGTTCGGTAATCTGCACTCGCGCCACCGCCGAGTTGTTGGACGTGATGCTTAATGACTCGGTAGGTCTGTACCTTCGCGACCTGGAGCGAACCAACATCCGCAATGGCAGGCGAGGGCGGCCCCTGCTGGACCCGGTCTATACCCAGGAAGACGTGGAAACGGTTTTGAACCATTGTAAGGGCTATCCGTACAAGGAAACTATAGCGCTGGGTGAGAATGCCTCATTGCGTTTTTACGATGCGGGCCACATTCTGGGTTCTGCCATAGTGGAAATAACACTGCAGGAGCAGGGCGAGGAGAAGGTGCTGGTTTTTTCCGGTGACCTGGGTAAAGACGATTCGGTGTTGATGAATGAACCCACGGTATTAGAGCGGGCCGATGTGCTGCTGGTAGAGAGTACTTACGGTGACCGCGAGCACCGTGGCGAGCAGGACACCATGATTCAGTTGCGCGAGATACTGAAGGAAACTTGGGCCCAGGGCGGTAATGTCATGATTCCCGCATTCGCGGTCGGGCGGACCCAGGATTTACTGTTCCACCTGGGGTGTCTGCATAATCAGGGTGAGCTGGATAATTGGCAGGTATTTCTTGACAGCCCGATGGCGATTGCAGTAACACGGATATACGATCATTGGTTGAAACTGCTGGATGTTGACGATGTGCGTCAGCTCAGCGATGCACACAAGAGTTCTCTGGAAAAGTTTTTACCCACGCTTAATTTAGCGCTGAGTACGGAGGAGTCCATGGCTATTAACAGAATAAAAAGCGGTGCGATCATCATCGCGGGCAGCGGCATGTGCACCGGCGGGCGTATTCGTCATCATTTCAAGGGACGCATCTGGGACCAGCGCAACACCATCCTTTTTACCGGTTACCAGGCAAAGGGTACCCTTGGCAGGGTTATTGTGGATGGCGCGAAAACGATCAAGATGTTTGGGGATGAGTATGTGGTAAAAGCCAGAGTGGAAACCCTGGGTGGCCTGTCTGCACATGCCGGGCGGAGTGAATTACTGGCCTGGATAGCGGGTTTTCAGCCTCAGCCGCGCACGCTACTGGTCCACGGCGAGTCTTCTGCCCAGGACGCCATGGCGGAAAAGCTCTGGCAGGAGCAGCAACTGAAAGTTGGCATTCCGGCCCCCGGAGACAGCGTAGCGTTTTAAGCAGTAACGTGCCTTTAGTCAGTTATCTCCGGTAAGCTGGAAATTGCCGCCATAACCCGGCTGGGGTCTGAGCGCTGCTGATAATCCTTTGATTTGTCTATCCAGCGCACAATACCGTTAGCGTCGACCAGTATAGTCGTTGGAATCGGCAGGGCGGCTATTCCGTACGGGCTGATGTTTTTCTCATTGCGCAGCCCATAAAGGGTGGTGACCAAGAGCTCCGGATCAGCAAGCATGACCGCCTCTATTCCGTGTTTATGTCGGTTCTTTTTAATGTCCTCAGAGGGGTCGCCGGATACGGTGACGATCTTAACCCCCCGCGCATCGAGCTCGGGTCTCAGTTCTTCCCATCGCCGCAACTCGGCGACACAGTAAGGTCACCAGTGGCCGCGGAAGAATTTAAGCAGAAAGGGGTTGCCGTGCATGGATGACAATTCGACGGTGTTGCCGTTCTCGTCTGGGGCACTGAAATTGAGTATTTCTCCGCCCACGGCCACAGCAGGCGGCGCGCTGGACTGCCTTCTCTGAGCCCACAGGATGAACCACAAACAGCCGACTATGATAGCCAGTGTGGCCGCTGTATTAGCCACCCAATTGGCGTCGCCCGCCCAAGTATATATTCCAGTGGCGATAATTATACCCATCAGGCTGTGGAATACGATGCGGTTGTTGGGAATGCTGACCTGATTGATTTTTCGAAACCAAACAACCAGTGAGGCGACCGCCATTAAAAGGGCAAAAAATCCTGCGAGCGTTGGAAGCATCATAGGTTCATAATCCCAAAATTTGCGATGGCTGGCCATCATTTTACGGTATTTGTGAGTTACCATTACGACTAAATCAGCACTCGCGATAGCCTTGTCGAGACTGATTTCTTCCAGATTCTGTTCGGTCGTTACCAAGCTCTCGGTGTCAGCAAGCCCATGTCATAAGGGCGCAGATATGATGTCTCCGGGGGTCACTACTCCGTTGCCTTTTACCTCGGCATATATCCCGAGGTCCGTGTGCCCGAAATGGTCTTTGATATAGCGTGGTATATTGATGTCACGCTCTCCCGTGTCTGGATTCACCTGGGTGGCGGCGCAGCGGCGAGTCCGAAACACGACACTCATTGGCACTGTGCCAACGGTAATATCTTTGTCCATCCAGTCAAATTCTGACCAGGGCTTGTTGTTGTCAAAATAAAGGTTGGCGCGAAAACGCAATGGGTTCACCGTCTCGCCGGTGGCGTCTTCCAGTGCTCGCACAGACGCCAGGTTTATGAGCGAGATAGAACGCATCATCGCGGGAGATACCACACTCACATCGGTGAACTGGTGTCCCTGTGCCCTTACCAGGCGAGGTGCTCCCTGCAGGCTCTCCCCCAGAAAGGAATGAAAAAAAGCTTCAATATCGGCGCGCCCGTCGGCTGTCTCAACGAGCCCTGACACCAGAGCGGCGCCAGTAGCATCGCGAATCGTCAGCACTTGCTTTTCCTCATCAAATTGCGTCGATAGAGTAGCCAGCTTTTCATCTTTCATCAGCATCAAAAACTCAGTTTTGGGCAGAGGTGCAGGTTTTTCCTGATCGAATTCGATGCCGTGCCGTGCCAGCGCGAAGCGTCTGTCTATAGGAAAACCCCGGTCTGTAGATAGTTTCACTGACGCCAAAGCTTCCGGTGATAAGCCCTTGAAAGGGTAGCGATAAAGATGCGTAACGGTCATTAAATTTCCAGCCTGTTTAAACAGTAATGTGTTGTTCGAAAGCGATGCCGATCTCAATCAGGCGAGCGTCCGATCCTATTGGGCCGTCGAGTAGTAACCCTACGGGCATGCCATTGCTATCGAAGCCTGCTGGCAGCGACAGCGACGGTGCGCCGACCACGCTCACCGGTCGCACATTGCGTGTTATTGTAGGAAAAGCGGGTACCCGATTGCCGTTGTGCAGCAGGGTTTCATCCTCGCCAATGAGCGGTGCAGTCATAGGCGTGGTGGGGAGCAGGGCGGCGACGACATCGTTTTCGACGAACCATTGTGCGTAAGCGTGTTGCAGTCGTGGCCGCAGAGAATTCAGGCAGTGCTCGTACACCTCAGTTGGAACACCCTCCGGGCCGCAGGCCATGGCCACTATTTCGCGAACATCCGGGCTGGCGATTTGTGGCACAAACGTCTCAAGGTCAATACCCAGCGCCCCCTGGATAAACGCCTGCAGTGCCACGGCTGATTCATAGACCGCTATCGGCATGCCGCACTCTTCGTCGAGCGCGGCGATTTCGGACATGTCCGCCTCCACCAACACAACCCCGGCGGCAGACAGCTTCTCAAGCACTGCGCTTGAAACCGCAGAGACGCCCTCGGATAAATCCTCGTAGAAAGGTCGTTTGGGAATACCCAATCGCAGGCCGCGCAGTGACGTCGGCCTACTGGATGTGGATGGTTGCCGGGACAAAATCGCATCCAGGCGCGGTAGATCTGTTGCCGAACGGGTGAACAGAGCGACCGTGTCTCTGGTGGGAGACAATGGTATGAGCCCCTCACAAGGATAGCGCCCCTGAGTGGGGCGGTAGCCAACGACACCGCAAAAAGCCGCCGGAATCCGCCCGGAGCCTCCGGTGTCAGTGCCCAGGGCAAAGGGAGCAATACCCACAGCCACGGCGGCGGCCGACCCGCCACTGCTGCCACCGGCAATTCGGGTTGGATCGAAGGGGTTTTTGACGGGCCCAAAATGCGCATTGTTGCTGGTGACGCCGAAGGCCAATTCGTGCAAGTTTGCCTTGCCGATCACCTGTGCCCCCGCTTCTTTCAGCAGACGTACACAGGGCGCATCGGCACTGGCCATATTGCCTTTTAAGCCAGGGCTGCCACCTGTCCAGGGGAGATCGGCCACGGCGATATTATCCTTCACCACCATTGGCAGGCCGCACAGCTCGCCAGTAGGCGCCGAATCGCCAGGTGGCTTCGTGCTCACCTCGGTAATCATAATATTTAAAGAACGATTACGTTGCTGAGCCTCGAGCGATTCGGTCATCAGGTCTAGCGCAGAGATTTTCCCCGATGTTATCGCCGCCAGTAGTTGCTCCAGTGTTTCCATGCTATCCAGCCTCAGCCTATTCGTTGACGATACCAAGGTGCATTTTGCGCATTGTTTTCAATGCTTGATTGATCATATGCTCAAGCACCTCCTGCGCACTAGCTTCACTTTCTGCGCAGGCGATTCCACAGCGCAGCCAGGCAGTGGAATATCAATATGGGAACAAAAAAAACGGCGATGAACAGAGGGCCATTGAAATGAAAAGACACTTGATAGTTGAGGACTGCGTTCGGCTCTACTTGCTGTGTGGCAAAATCATCGGTGTCCAGGCCAGGTGCTTCCGCCACTTCAACTGTCATTGTGCGCTGGATAAAAGGGCTTAATATCTCCTGCTTCACCGGGTTCCGATCAAGGCTGTTCCATTCCAGGACAGTTATCACAGCTAGGCATACACCCCAGATAATGCTGAAATGGGTGGCGCGATTGAATATAGTTGTTTTCAAGAGTTTTTAATCGCCGCCGAAGTCGAGTCTACAGCGGGCAGTATTGCGTATAATGCCCGGTAGTGGAATACTTTTACCAGTCCAATAGAAGGAGTAACACATGGCAAACGAAGGATATCACGAACCCATTGAAGAGCTTTCAGATGAAACCCGGGATATGCACCGGGCGATCACATCGCTGATGGAAGAGCTGGAAGCAGTGGACTGGTACAATCAGCGCGTTGACGCGTGCAAGGATGAAGAGCTTAAAGCCATTCTTGCGCACAACCGCGACGAGGAAAAAGAGCACGCAGCCATGGTGATGGAATGGATCCGTCGGCAAGACCCTAAAATGGACAAGGAACTTAAGGACTATCTTTTTACCGATAAACCGATCGCGCACAAGTAGGCCACACAGCACGCGCTATTGACGCGCCACGCTAGGCTTGCAGTGTTTCCTCGATGAAGTCGAGCCGATCCTGGCCAAAGTACATCGCGTCATCCATGAACAGGGTGGGTGTACCGAAGACCCCACGCGCGACGGCAGCCTCTGTGGCCGCCACCAGTTCTGCTTTTACCGCGGGCTCCTGGGCCTGGGCGAGCAGGGCAATTGCGTCCAGGCCAGCGTCAGTTAGCACATTGGCGACCACTTCCAGGTCGCCCATATTTTTCTGCTGCACCCAGACTGCCTCGAACACCGGGTCGATGAAGTCATCGATGCACCCGAGATGCTGGGCGGCGATTGCCGTTCGCATCAGTGTGAGCGTGTTAATCGGGAAGTGGGGGTTAAAATTGAGCTCGGCACTGTAGCGTTTGGCAAATCTCGGCAGGTCATGTTCCAGCATATATTTACCCTTTGCAGGAATTGACACCGGGGAGGCATTGCCTGTCAACTTGAAGACTCCACCCAACAACATGGGGATATAGTTGACCTTAAGCGCGTATTGTTCAGTCAGTTGCTGCAGGCGCTTGTGGGCCAGGTAGGCAGTAGGACTGCCAAAATCGAAATAAAAGTCCAGAGTTTTGCTCATGGGAGTTTCCTTGTTGACCAAAGGGCAAGCTGTTCGGCGGCGCTGGCAGACGGGGCTTGCCCAAGTCTAAATTATAGTTCCATAAAAGAACCCAGACTAGCGTTCTGCTTCAACCGCGTCAACTAAATGTATTTTCTAGCCAAGAAAGGGTTACTAAACTCTACCTTAACTTCTATCCTGCGCTATATTGAACGCATCATACAATTAACGGAGAATTTTCCCATGCTCTACGCTATGCCAGGCAGTAAAGATGCCCTCTACACTTTCAAGAATCGCTACGAGAATTTTATCGGTGGCGAGTGGGTTGCCCCAAAGGAAGGCAAGTATTTTGACAACGTCACACCGGTAACGGGAGAGGTGTTTTGCGAAGTGGCCCGGTCTACTCCCGCGGACCTGAGTGTCGCGCTGGACTCCGCCCACGCTGCGGCGGACGCCTGGGGGAAAACATCCGCGACGGATCGTTCAAATGTATTGTTACGCATAGCCGACCGGATAGAGGCTAACCTCGAGACTCTTGCTTATGTAGAGTCCTGGGATAACGGCAAAGGTATCCGCGAAACACTCAATGCGGATGTTCCCCTGCTGGCTGACCATTTTCGCTACTTTGCGGGCTGTCTCCGGGCACAGGAAGGTACGGCGGCAGAGATAGATGCCAACACCGTGTGTTACCACTTTCATGAGCCGCTGGGCGTTGTAGGGCAAATTATTCCCTGGAATTTTCCTCTGCTTATGGCAGGCTGGAAATTGGCGCCTGCCCTGGCGGCCGGCAATTGTGTGGTGCTCAAGCCTGCCGAGCAAACACCGACCTCCATTCTTGTGCTAATGGAGATGATCGCGGATTTGCTGCCAGCTGGCGTGGTGAATATTCTCAACGGTTACGGCGAGGAAATAGGGCAGGCTCTGGCCAGTTCTGATCGGATCGCCAAGATCGCTTTTACCGGTTCTACGGCTGTGGGCCAGATCATACTTGCCAATGCGGCCAAAACCCTGATCCCTTCGACGGTGGAGTTGGGAGGTAAATCACCGAATATTTTCTTCGAAGATGTGATGAACCATGAAGAAGATTACATTAGCAAGTGTATAGAAGGTGTGTTGCTGGGCTTTTACAACCAGGGGGAGGTGTGCACATGCCCATCCCGTGCGCTGGTGCAGGAAAGCATCTACGGTGATTTCATCGAGCGCGTGCTGGAGCGTGCCAAGAAAATCAAGCAGGGTAATCCCCTGGACACTGAGACCATGGTTGGAGCGCAGGTTTCCCGCGAGCAGTTCGATCGGATTATGAGCTATATGGATGTTGCCAGGGGAGATGGAGCGCATTTCCTCCTTGGCGGTGACAAGGCCACCGTGGGAAGCGACATAGCGGGAGGGTTTTATATTCAACCCACCCTGTTGCAGGGCACCAACGATATGCGCGTGTTTCAGGAGGAGATTTTCGGTCCGACTCTGGGTATCACGACATTCAAGAACGAGGCTGAGGCGCTCTCTATTGCCAACGCTACAGAGTATGGCCTGGGGGCAGGTGTGTGGACGCGGGATGCCAATCTGGCCTTTCGCATGGCCAGAAATATCAAGGCCGGGCGAGTATGGATGAATTGTTACCACGCTTATCCGGCCCACGCCGCTTTCGGCGGCTATAAGAAATCCGGCATCGGGCGAGAAAATCACAAATCGACTCTGGAGCATTATCAGCAGACCAAGAATATGCTGGTGAGCCACGACATTAACCCGCTGGGGTTTTTCTGATTTATTGACTATGGTTAAATCCATCGTCGTATCACTGCTGCTGGGGGCGGCAGCAGTGATCGCGGGTTTACTGTTGTATTTTTTTGCAGCGTTACCGGATCTATCCACATCACCTTTGATATTGGACGGTACAGCCGCGCATGTCGAAGTGGGAGAGGTATTGCCCGGCAGGGGCACGCAACTGTTAACTGACGACCGCGGGTTGGGAGTAGTGCAGTGGGCGATACCTGACACCCAGGCTGGTAGCTATCCCTATTTGCGAGTGCAACTGCAGGGCTCGAAGCCGGCAAGCTCGCTATCAGTTGTTTGGAAAACGGCAGTGACGGGCGAGAGTCTCAAGGGTTTTCGTGTGCCGGACAATACGTGGCCGATAGCGTGGGTTCTGTTAACGCGATCAAAAGAATGGCGTGGTGCCATCTCTGAGTTTGGGATTGTTATCCAGGGCGAGCCGCAACAGGCCGTGCAACTCGAGCGAGTGGAACTCCTACCCGATACCGCAGCCACACGATTAAGAATGATACGGGCGCAATGGCTGACTTCCTCGCCCTGGGATCATCGGTCTATCAACCTCTACCCGGGCACCCGCTATCTCGATGCCATGGCCCCGTTGCCTCTACCCGTTTTCGCCATATGGTTGGCGCTGTCGCTGCTGTTCTATGTTGTCCTTCGGCGCGGGGTTACTGGCTTGAGTTGGGAAGTCGTCGCCGGAATCTTCCTGGCATGCTGGATAACTCTCGATCTGATGTGGCAAGGCAAGTTTTTGGTCCAGTTACGGGAGACCCAAGTGTTGTACGCAGGAAAGAGCAGCGAGGCCAAGCGTAAGGCGAGTCCTGACGCGGCGCTGTTCGAGTTTGTGGCTGAGGCCAGTGAGCTGATGACGTCAGCCCGCAGCCGGGTCTTTGTCGCGTCCAGTGACGACTACACAGGGATGCGAGGGGCCTATTATGCACTCCCTCATAATGTCTACTGGGAGCGCGGTGGCCGCGAACTTCCCCCGCGACAAGCGATTCAAGCTGACGATTATATCCTGGTGCTGCCGCCTGCCGCGCTGAACTACAATTCACACGAGAACTTTCTCGAGACCCGGGATGGGGACGTGATACCGGTACAACTACTGATTGCTCGTCAGGCCGGCGCATTGTTTCGGGTTCTTTAGGTGGAAGTGCTAAATTTGCTGCTCGCGCTAACGCTGCCATCCGTATTGGGTACTCTGTGTGTCGCCTGGTGGCTACCTGCACATACTCCCGGGCGGGCAGGTCTTATGCTGGGCTATGGCATATTACTGGGCCTGTTGGCCGTGCCCCTGATATTTCGTGTACTCGATGCATGTGGTGTGCCTCTCACCTTTCTGGCGGGGGTAATGCCGCTGACGCTGCTGGTGCTGATTGTGGCTTTCCTGCAATTTTTTAGAGGTCAAAGCGGAGCTGCATCGCCAGCGAATGGTGGGGCATTCGGGCTGTCCAGGCAGCAGCTCGCTGTATTTGTATTTTTCTTGATATTGATAGATATCCGGATTCTGTCCGTGGGTCTGGAACTTGTCTGGCGGCCCCTGTTTCCCTGGGATGCCACTATGCACTGGGCAACAAAGGCCAAGGTCTGGTTTGATATGCAGGCTATTGTTCCATTTGTCGACAATGTGCGTTGGCTGGCATTGGGCGGGGAGGGCGTGTATACCGATTTCCATGCGGATTATCCTGTTACCACCCCTTTGTTACAGCTCTGGATAAGTCTCGCGCTTGGCCGCTGGGATGAGAGCTTGATGAACTTACCATGGTTGCTCTGTCTGATTGGTTTGGCCCTGGCATTCTATGGGCAGGCCCGGGCGGCGGGTAGCTCGGCGCTTAGCGCGATTGTATTCACCTATTTGCTGATCTCACTGCCGCTGGTGAGCACACATGTCGCACTGGCAGGTTACGCCGATCTCTTCCTGGCAACATTCTATTGCGCCGCGATCATGGCCTTTCATAATTGGTCTGTGACCCGTCAGCCAGGGCAGGCTGTACTCGCCGTTATCTTTGCGCTGTCCTGCCCGCTGATAAAACACGAGGGATTTTTCTGGTTGTTAACCTTTCTGCCCGCGTTGATTGTCGTCTTGTTACCCTGGCGGCGCGCTGTGATTCTGCTTGCCAGTGGAGTACTGGCGCTTGCGTTGATTCTGGTCTTTCTGCCATCCGATCTGGTGATCGCGGGAACCTCGATAGGCGGCCTTAAGTTGCAGTTTCATCCGGCGGCTCTCCCGGCTGTTGTCGCCAGTCTGTGGGTACAGGACAACTGGCATTTGCTAGGCTATCTTTTGCCAGCACTGGCTCTGCTTATTCTGTTTTCGGGCCGCGGTGTCGCGGCCAGATACCGCGGTATTGGCGTTGCCCTGTTCAGCGCGCTTGTTTTACTGCTGGCCCTCTTTGTCTACACCAGGCACTCCCGAGGGGCTGAAACTTTTGATTCGCTGGCAAGGGTAAGTTTGCATCTGATACCCAGCCTTATGTTTCTCGCGATGCTGTATTGGCTGGATGTGTCGCGGCGACAATTCCTCGGGCGCCTCTATGAGTGTCACATCAGCAGGCGGTGAAGGTAGGCCCGATATTGGCCTGCACCTGGCTGTAGGTATTGGAGTTCACAGCAATGGTGCAGCCCCCGCTACAAAATACGGTGCCATCGCTGTCAAAAAACGTCGCCAACCCCCGCTAGCACAAAGGGCTCCAGGTTGCCGTCCGGGTAATAACTCATGGCAGTGAAGTGCAAATGGGTTACGTCCAGGTCCCGATTGGTCAGGCCGGCATTGGATTCAAACCGGGTTTTCGCGTGGGAAATATAGAAGCCGATACGTTTGGTTTTTTCCTGTTCGAAAACGAAATCAACCGCCAGGCTGAACGCCGCACTATCGTCCAGTTTCACGTCGTCCCCGGGTTCGCCGGTGCCGGGCTCCACGTTCGGTGGCAGATCATTGGCAGAAACGATCTCGAAATCAGAATTGAACTGATAGCCGGCGAGCAGCGTTATATCTGTTGAAAACGCAGGTATACAGTAAATAAACAGTAGCATCGAGATTGTGTAGCGGATCATGGAAAAGCCCTTTCTGGTGGGAAACTTATGAGAATATGCCGCTATTGGCCACGCCATCGAAGATGAACTGGACTGCCAGTGCAGATAGCAAGACGCCCATAACCCGGGTTATTACGTGCATGCCGATGATACCCAGTAATTTCAGCAGGCGGCCAGCGAGCAACATACCAGCGAAGGTGAGCCCTATGATTGCGAGCAGCGACCCCAATACAATCAGTTGATGGGTCAGGTCGCCCTCTGCGTCTGCCATCAGAAGAATCGCCGCGCCCATCGCGCCGGGGCCGGCAATCAGCGGGGTAGCGATGGGAAACACCGAAATATCCTGCTTTGACTGGGCCTCCACTTCTTCCTCATCCGTTGTCGAAGTGCCGCCTGTGGTGCGCGCGAAGACCATTTCAATGGCGATAAGTAAAAGCAGAATACCACCTGCCGTGCGCAGGGCGGGTAGGGAGATACCGAGGCTTCCCAGTACCGCTTCACCTACAAGCGCGAACAATACCAGAATGAAAGTGGCAATCAAGGTGCCGCGAATGGCCATGGAGCGCCGGTGCTGGCGAGTGGAGCCAGCGGTCAGGGCCGCAAATATAGCCGCAACATCCAGCGGCCCGATGGTGGCGAAGAAGGTTGCCATGGAGAGGGCAGCGATTTCGAGCACACGATGTACCTCTAGTGAAAAAGCGGTCAAAACAGTGCGTATTATCCTTCAGGTGCCTGGCGAGCGCTATGCTCCCGCCCCTGGTTTCTCAATATACGATCGAACCCCGCTCTACCATGTTTACCTGCCTGGTGCCTTAGCGCCGCCGTTCAGGTGGCGCCAGGTGGTAGCGCATGCCATTTGATCGCTTTGAGGTCCATCACCACAAAGGCATACAGCGTCGGTATGAATAGCAGGGTGCCAAAGGTTGCAACAAACAGCCCGCCTATCTGGGCGAAGCAGAGGCCCTGCCACAACGGCCCACCGTGAATAGCCAGCGGGATAAGCGCCAGAGTGGTGGCCGAGATGGTGATCAGGATGGGGCGCAGGCGCTGGATTCCAGCATCCAGCAACGCTTCGCGCAAGGGCGCACCAGCCTCGTGACGCTCCTCAACAAAGTCAAACAGCACAATGATATGACTGACAATAACGCCTATCAGACTCACGATTCCCAGAAAGGCCATGAATCCAAAAGGCTGCCCTGTAATGTACAGTGCAGTGAGTGCACCGGCCATGCCATAGGGCACGGCGGCGAGTACCAGTAGCGGCTTTATCAGATTTCTGAACTGGAATACGAGTGCGATAAATATTGCGCCGGCAGAGATAGCCATGATACCTAGCAGTTCTCCGAAGCCGTTCACCGTATTGGCCTGGTTACCGGAAACTTGTATCAGGTAACCCTCGGGCAGCTCTGCGGCAAAGGTATCCAGCTCTTTCTGTGCGTCTTTCATAATATCGGCAGACAGGTAGCCCGGCGCGGGATAGCTGAACACGGTAATCGTGCGGAATTGTTCCAGGTGGCGAATGCGCTGGGTTTGGAATGTGTATTCGGTGGATGCCACGCCCATCAGTGGCACCTTGTTGCCGTCATCCATGGAGTAAACATAGAGGCTGCCCAGATCTGACAGTCTTGCTCGCTGCTGCAACTGCAGGCGGGCCACGATGGGAGTTTGTTTGTCGCCTTCGCGCAGAGTGCCGATCTGGGCGCCGTTGATCCCTGTAGACGTGGAGATGGCGATATCTTCGTTGGTGATGCCAGCAAGATTGGCGCGGTCATTGTCAATATTCAGGCGCATCAGAGGGCTTGGATCACCCCAGTCATCCCGGGTAGATCTGGCTGCGGCGGACCTACTGATAATAGTCTTAACCTGTCGGGCATAGTTTCGCAATCGTTCGATGTCTGCGAGCTCATCGGCGCTACCGGTGGTAACGCGCCCGGACAGGCGGATGGCCACAGGGTAGTTTACCGGCGTGGTTTCCAGCTGCTTGACATCAATATCTGCGCCGGCAATAGCGCTGCTGAGGGCTGTTTGCAGACGCGGCGCCAGTATAGGTGTCAGGTCCTTGTCGGTCAGGCGTACAATCAGCTGCGCATAGTTGCTCTGTCGCTGCTCCGGGGTAACGGTAAACCAGAATCGCGGTGCGCCGCCGCCCAGTGTTGTGGTGATGGAGTCGAGAATTTCTACGGGTGCCTTGTTCCCCAGTTCGGCGGAGTATTTTCCTATCTCCTGGCGTACCTGCTTTTCTACAGCCTCCGCCACCCGGTTGGTCGCTTCTAGACTGGCATTGTTTTTAAGCCAGATATCAATGGTCGACAGATATTGTACGTCCTCGGGAAAGAAGGCGTTCTTGAGCTGGGTTTTTGACGCCATACCTACTACCACCACCAGCAGGGATGCCAATAATACTTTTTTGCGGTGGTCGATGGTAAACCCCACCAAGCGATAATATTTGCCGGTGAAACCCTGGGAACGCCGCTCTTCCAGCGACAATTCCTTGCGCTTGCCGGGTCGCAGTAACAACTTCCCGAGGAAGGGAATAAATGTCATGGATACAATTCGCGAAGAAATTAACGCGGCGGCCATGACGATGGGCAAGCTGAAAAGAAAATCCCCCTGGTTGCCCGACAGCAGCAAAAAGGGGAGGTAGGCGACCACATTGGTAATGGTCGCGAACAGGATGGCAGTGGCCAGCAGTGTCGGTCCGAGCCAGGCTGCCACTTCCGGACGCCGCCCGGCCCCCAACTCCCGCTTTATGGCATCGCCGGCCACCACCGGGTCGTCTACCAGCAGTCCCAGAGCGATAATCAGTGCCGCGATGGAAACCTGCTGCAGGTCGATTCCCAGCACCGAAATGATACCAAAGGTGAGTGCCAGGGTGACCGGGATGGAGATCATCAACAGCAGTGCCGAACGCCATTCCCAAAACCCTATGAGGGCGATAAGCACCACCAGGGCAATGGCTTCGTATAGCGCGGTCATGAACAAATCTATATTTTCCTCAACCTGAGTGGGCTGATCTGATACACGCTCGATGATCAGGTCGTCGGGGAGGGTCTGGCGCAGCTGGGCCAGGGTGGAGTCTACCGCCTTGCCAAGTTCGGCAATCTGTTCGTGCGTGTGCATTTGCACGGCGAGATTAACCGAGCGATGCCGCAGCCAGTCTCCCTGCTTGTTGCGGGCGGTGTAAAAGGTCAGCAGGTGAGGGGGGCTTTGGTAGCCGCGCTGGATATCTACCAGGCTTCGCAGATAAACCGGCGTCCCGTCCTCGGAACGAGTGATCATGACACCGCCGATATCCTTCTCACTGGTGAATGATTCGGAGGGCGTGAGCATGACATTCATATCCTCGACCTGCAGCACACCGCCGGGAACGGTGGTATTCCGTTGCGAGATAACCTGCTCGATACGGGCGGGCAGTATGCTGTAGGCGGCGAGTACGTCCTGGGAGTAACTGAGATTGATTTGCTGATTCAGCACACCGGAACGCAATACGGTTGAGACTTCGGGGATTGTTTGCAGGTTGGCGGCAATCGCATCGGAAAAGTTATCAAGCTGTCGATAGCTGTACTTGTCGCCTGCCACACCGTGCAGGGCCGCAGCAGTGCCGGCAGGGTCGCGCACCACCATCGGTAGCCAGGCGTCCGGGTAGAAGCGTTCGGCGCCCAGGCGTTGGTAGAGAAACTCTCTGGTGGATTTCAGTAGCTTTGCGTTGTCAGCATGCGGGATAAAGTCCAGCCCGATGAATCCTGCGCCCTGGACAAGCTCGAAGTCACTGGCCAGTTGTTTTCCCCCCAGCCAGCCCTTGAACAGGCTTAATACCGGGTCTATGACACCCTGGTCCACATCCAGTGGCGAGGCGACCACCAGCGTCGCGCGCGCCGCAGAGTTGCTCTTACCCGCGCGGGTGCGAACTATGGCCTGGCGAATATCCCTGGACCGCAACTCAACTTCCACCCCGCCGACTTTCGGGCTGGCGACTGCCAGCATGACTGCGGCGGTATCACCGAATTGGCTGTTGATGGAAATGGGCCCGGCACCCTCGGGCAGGTTCTTATTGATACTATCGAGATTGAGCCCTATCTCGTTAAAGGCAACATCGCGATCTGTGCCCGGGGCGAGTTGTACCTGCACAAAGGAGACGCTGGGCAGGGTGAGTGATTGCATGGCGAAAGAGCGGTTGTTCGGGTGGTTGAGAAACGGGCTTTCGGCTATGTTTTGTTCAACCTGCCGTGTCACCAGCTCCTCGATTTCCAGGGCGCTGTGCCCCGGCCAGGGTGTCGATACCAGCGCGATACGTACTGGTATGTTGGGGTCTTTACTCTTCGGCATTTGCTGATAACCGTAATAGCCCCACACGAGTACCAGTACCAGTAGCGCCCAGCTCACATGCGGATTCTCCACGCAGTAGCGGGCGATATTGGGTTTATCCCTGAGCGACTCGAACTTTTTATCGTTGGCCGACATCGAAATCGTGCTCAGGGTACAATTTTGACAGGTTGGTTATCCCCAACCTGGGCGGTGCCGCTTACGATCACTTTCGTGCCGGGGATAAGGCCGCCATTCACGGTGATACGATTTCCCAGTATCTGGCCGGTTTCGACACTGCGCAGGCGGGCCATCTCTGCTCCTTCAGCTGTGGTGTCGACAACGTAGAGCGCAAAGCCACCGTCTGGCGCCTGCACCAAGGCAGTGATGGGAACGGCGACGATGTCACCTGCGCCGGGCAATGTCGTGCCGAGGTTCAGCGCAGCCACCATCCCCGGGCGCAGCGCGCCGTCGGCGTTTTCTACCGAAACAGAGACCTCAAAGATTCTGGTGCGCTGATCGGCGGCGGGGGCGATCTCCGTTACTTTACCGTTAAAACTGCGGTCGGGCAGCGATTCAGTCTGTATTACCAGATCACTACCGAGGCGAATATCACCCAGTACGGTGTCGGGCACACCGAATACGACTTTAACAACGCCGGTATTAGCCACCACGAAGCCCACAGAGCCGGCGTGCACAAGAGCCCCGATTTCTATATTGCATTGCTGCACGATGCCGGTTAGAGGGGCGACCAGGGCAGTTTCCGTGAGTTTGAGGTTTGCTTCATCCAGTTGTGCCTGTGCGCCTTTGACGGCCGCATTGGCAGATGTATATTCTTTCTCAGCGGCATCGAAATCCGGTGCAGTGATGCTCTCGGTGGCATTCAGCGCCCGGGCACGGCGGAAGTCCTGATCACCCTTACGTGCCGCAGCCAGTGCTTTTTCGAGGTTGGCCTGGGCCTTGGTGACCTGGTCCCGGTACTGTTGGTCTTGTACGCGTGCAAGCACGTCGCCCGCCTGTACAGAGTCCCCCGGTTGTAAAATACGCTGGCGCGAATCGACGCCGAGAACCCTCTTTATGCTGGCGATGTAGCCATCGGTTCTAAAGGCGGCATCGACCTGCGTCTCCGGTATAACCTGGGCGGAATAGATGAGACTGATATCCCCGGACAGCGACTCTGCGGCGGCCACTTTGACCGGCGTGATTACGGCGGCTGGCGGTTTCGATTCACAGCTCGCCAAAAAGGGGAGTACAGCGACTGCGAACGCAATAAACAGTGCTTTAGATTTCTCCAATGGCTCGCTCCAGTTCTGCCTGCGCCTTCCAAACTGATAACACTGCGCGGTTGTAGGCATTATTGGCCTGGTCCAGGTCGGACTCGGCATCCAAAACATTTTGCAGCAGCGTGCTCTGCTGCTTGTATTGATTCATCAATACTCGCAGCTTGTCTCTGGCCGCCGCCTGCGAGAGCCGTGCTACTTCTATCGCTTCTTCCGCTTCGGCAATGGCGCGAAAGCTGCTGCGTACATCAATAGTAACCCTGTTTTTAAGCTCGCGCGCGCTGTTCTCGGCGTGCCTGATCATGCTGTCCTTACTGGCCAGCTCGTTTTTTTTGCGACCCCAGTCATAAATTTCCCAGCGGGCATGTAGACCCACGTAGGCCTCGGTATCGGGAATGAAGCTTGTGTCGTAAAGCCTGGTGTAGCGGACACTGAGATCGAGGTCGGGCAGATACTCCGCCCTCTTGATATCGTAACCCAGCTCGGCATCTTTCACTTTCAGCTGTGATTCGCGGACTTCGGGGCGCTGGCTCAGGGCGGTCGACACCGCGTCCTGCAGACCACCGCTAAGAAACGCTGTGGCCGGTAGCTCGCTTACCTCGAAGGCAGTATTGATGTCGCGCCCCAGCAGGCTGTTCATCCGCTCCCTCTGGGTACTGAGGCGATTCAGTTGGGTGTTGGCGTTCAGTTCCCGCCGCGCCAGGCGAGCCCGGGTTTCCAGCAGTTCGTACTCGAAGGCCATGCGCTGGGTTACGTAGTTCGATACCAGTTCCACCAGCGAGGTATAAAAAATGATCGACTCGCGGGTGGCGGCGAGGGTCGATTGGGTTTGCAGAATATCGACGTAATCCTGTTTTACTACCCGCGCTACATCCTGCTGGGTGAGACGGATAAACTCGGTTGCCATGTCCTCCCTGACTTCACCCTGCTCGATGCTGAGCGCGAGCCGGTATTGCTGTGACAGTGGCTGGGTGATGCCGGCAGATAACAGCCGCGAAATGCCGCTGCTGCTGGTAATGGTGATATCGTCCCCCGGGATTTCACCGATATTCGGATAGTCACCCCAGACACCCTCGTCAAAGGTGTATTCCTGGTCTTCCATGTTGTGGGAGATGCCTCCGCTGACATCCAGGCGCGGATAACGGGAGGTACGCAGTGCATTAACATCGTCCTGTGCGGCCTCTCGCTGTAACTGCGCGTTGGTAACGGCCGTGTTATTGCGCAGCGCCAGAGCCAGCGCCTCGTCGAGGCTGAGCGTTTCGGCACCGCACAGCCCTGACAAGGGCAGAAAAGCGAGTAGAGCCCTGGCGGGCCACCGAACCATGCTATGTCCTCATTTCCAATTTATGTGTTATAGGCTGAGCGGACCATAACAAACTCCAGTGGCGTATTAAATGCTGGCGTACCCCTGGCTAGCTCTGCTGCCAGGAGGGAGCCCGTTTTTCCAGAAACGCGCTCAGACCCTCGCGACCTTCGTCCGAATCGCGTACATCAGCGATCAATTTTACTGTCTCATGGATGAGCTGGTCGTTGATATCTCCCGCGGCAACCTGGGTGGCCAGACGCTTCGACAGGGCCACTGCGGAGGGAGCATTTTTCAATAGCGTGTCTGCCAGCGCGTGAACCGCGGCATCCAGCTGATCTTCCTCGACCACTTCACTCAGGAACCCTAGAGCGAGAGCCTCGTGCCCCTGCACCGGCAGGGCACTCATAAACAGCCGGCGCGCCGCCTTCTCACCGATAGTCATCACCACGTAGGGGCTGATAGTGGCAGGTATTATCCCCAGTTTTACCTCGCTCAGAGTAAGCTTACTGGCCGGTGTGCCGATGGCAAAGTCGCAGCAACTGACAAGGCCGACCCCGCCGCCCATAGCGGCTCCCTGTACGCGCGCGATAGTCGGTTTGGGTATGCCATTGAGCGTTTTCATCAGGCGGGCAAGCTGACTGCCATCCGCCAGGTTTTCTTCATAGCTGTTGCCGCCCATTCGACGCATATAGTTGATATCGCCACCCGCGGAAAAGTTCTTGCCGTTGCTGGCGATGACAAGCACTCGCACTGCGGGGTTACTGGCAGCGTCTTCCAGTGCAGCTGTAAAACGTGCAATCTGGTGATCATCGAAAGCATTGTGCACTTCGGGCCGATTCATGGTGATGCGGAGGATACCGGTGGTGGCCAGTACGACCTCTAATTCGTTGGACATGGGTTTGTTCCGATGAAGGGTTTTTCGTTTTTCCGGCGGCCTACTGTACAGGAATACGCCAGTCCGGATAAGCCCGGATAGTGCCCGGCGTGGTCCATTTGCCGGATATTGCGTGACAGGCATTTATTCGCCTGTCAAGGGTGTGATTCCTGCTCAACTGGCGTAAATTGAACACAAAGTATGTTTTTCAATTAACCAGAATTACGGGGCAGCTCTCAATGTCAGCGCTGAGAAACCGCAAGTACGCCAGAGCCATGGATCAGGCCGAGAACTACGAAGGCTGGAAAGAGGTTGCCCAGGCCAGCGATGCCGCCAGCGGCGCTGATCGCTGGCGCAAACGGGATCAGTCAACCCAGTTTGACAATGTCTCCATCCGTATTCGTCTGGACCGGCTGCGTGCCATGCGCGCCCGTCACGATTATCGCGGCCTGCTATTCACCCTCAATGAGGGCATACATGGCAATATGGGGGGTATGGGTAAGTCTGCGCTGTATGGCCGGGCGGCCTTTGGCACCAAACACCTGATTCATGATTACGTCGAGGAAATCGTCGACGCGCTGGAGCTGTTGGCCAGCCCCAACGTCGACGAGATCAGCGTTGACGAAAAACTCGAGTTTTTCCGGCGCGCCCACCACTGCTTCGGGCGCACAGCCCTGCTGATGAGCGGGTCCGGCACCCTGTTGTATTTTCATGTGGGTGTAGTAAAAGCCCTGTGGGAGCAGGGCTTGTTACCCAATATTCTGTCGGGGTCCAGCGGTGGTTCTATAGTGGGCAGCCTGTTGTGCACGCACAACGATAAAGAGCTGCGCAAAATCTTTGCCCCGGAGTTTCTGCTCAATGAAGTCGAGCAGGAAGGCAGCTTTATTCGCTCCCTCGGTGGGCTGAAGCCGCGGATGCTGCTGGTTGAAGAAGTGCGGGAAATGATCCAGCGGCTTATTCCCGATATGACGTTTCAGGAAGCCTACGAGCACAGTGGCCGGATGCTGAATGTGTCGGTTGCACCGGCCGAAACCCACCAGACCTCCCGGCTGCTGAATGCCACGACTTCACCCAATGTGTTAATCCACAAATCGATTATGGCATCGGCAGCAGTGCCTGGAGTGTTTCCCCCGGTAACCCTGGAGGCGAGGGACAAGTGGGGTGACCGTCAACCCTATCTGCCCTCCCGCAAGTGGGTTGACGGCTCGGTTAGCGATGATTTGCCCACCAAACGCCTGGCCCGGCTGTACGGCGTGAATCATTACGTTGTCAGCCAGGCAAACCCTGCGGTACTGCCCTTTGTGGCGGATGGCCGCCGTCAGGATGGCGCGTTTTCCATTGTTACCAATGCCACCCGGCGCACTGCCCGGGAGTGGTTGAATGCGGGTGCTGCGATTATGCACCGGCCGCTCAGTAACGAGGGCAACGTCTCAAGAGTTGCCAATATGGTGTTGTCGATGGTGAATCAGGATTATATCGGTGACGTCAATATTATCCCGCGCAACCGCTTTTACAACCCCTTCAAACTCCTTGCGCATCTGGCGCCGAACGACATCATGAAGCTGATCTCCTCAGGTGAGCGCTCCACCTGGCGCAAGATCGAAATGATTCGTGTGCAAACACATATCAGCCGCACTCTGGACAATATTCTCAAGGATTTTGAGTCTCAGCAGCTTAAGAATCAGAAGCGGTCGCGCCCCAGGCGTAAAGCTGCCTAGGGGCTGTTACGGCGCAGACGATCGGGGCGCTCTGTGCCCAATTCTGTAACCAAATGTCAATTTTGCTAGTAGTCCCGGTCATTGTGCTGTGGCCTGACTGGCGGCACTATTCCGGCACCTGATTTTTACCTCTTTACACGACACGACAAACCTACTCACGGAGCAACTGATGAGCAACCCAGCCTATATTTATGATGCTGTTCGCACCCCGCGCAGCAAGGGAAAACCGGGCGGTAGCCTGTATGAAGTCAAGCCTATCGATCTGGGAGCCGGGCTGCTGCGGGAATTACAGTCCCGTCACTCGCTGGATACAGCCTATGTGGACGATGTGGTGATGGGTTGTGTAACACCCATAGGTGAGCAGGGCTCTGATGTCGCTAAAATGATTGTTCAGAATGCCGACTGGGATGAATCCGTTGCCGGTGTGCAGCTGGACCGCTTCTGTGCTTCGGGACTGGAGGCGGTGAATATCGCGGCCCAGAAAATCGCCTCCGGGTGGGAGGACCTGGTGGTGGCAGGCGGCGTTGAGTGCATGTCCCGTGTGCCGATGGGCTCCAACGGCGGCGCAATGGGCGGCGATGCCGGTTTCGCACTGAAAACCGGGTTTGTGCCCCAGGGTATCGGCGCTGACACCATCGCTACTCTGGAGGGCTGGAGCCGGGAAGACGTGGATGCCTTTGCGCTGGAATCGCAGCGGCGCGCCGCTCACGCCCGTGACAGCGGCTATTTTGATCGCTCGGTGGTACCGGTTAAGGATTGCAACGGACTGACCATTCTGGAAAGAGATGATTTTATCAAGCCCAATACCAGTCTCGAAGTTCTCGCAGGTTTGAAGGCCTCATTTGAGATGGCGGGCCAATTCGGATTCGATGACGTCATTCTGAGCAAGTACACCACCCTGGAAAAAATCAACCATGTGCACACACCGGGTAATTCCTCTGGCATTGTAGATGGTGCCAGTGCCGTTTTGATCGGCAGCGAAAAGGCCGGTGTGGATCTGGGGCTCACTCCCAGAGCGCGGATTGTGGCAACCGCCGTACTGGCTACTGACCCAACCATCATGTTAATTGGCCCCGGACCCGCGGCCAAAAAATGTCTCCAGAAGGCAGGGCTCAGCGCCAGTGATATCGACCTTTGGGAGATAAACGAAGCTTTTGCTGCAGTTGCTCTGCGTTACATGAAAGACCTCGGCATTGACCCCGAAATGACCAATGTCAACGGCGGTGCTATCGCGATGGGCCACCCGCTGGGTGCTACGGGTGCAATGTTGGTGAGTACCATGCTGGATGAACTTGAGAGACGCAATCTCAAACGGGCCATGTTGTCTCTCTGTGTCGGCGGCGGCATGGGTATCTCCACCATTATCGAGCGCGTCTAGTATCCCCCGGGGTGTCGCATAAATTCACATCCGGTTGCGGAACTAATCAAGGAAACTGAGGAAATTTCATGAGTGTATTCAAGTACGAAAAGGACGCCGATGGCATTGTAACAGTGACCATGGACCAGACTGGTCCGGTAAACGCAATGAACGGTGAGTATCGTGAGGCCATGAGTGCCACGGTAGAGAAGCTGGAACAGGAGCAGGGCCTCACCGGTGTTGTACTCGCTTCAGCAAAAAAGGTGTTTTTTGCCGGCGGCGACCTCAATGAGTTACTTGCCGCTGATAAAGGCGACGAAGCTGAATTTATGGCCATGTTGCGCAGCACCAAGGGAGTACTGCGCCGCCTGGAGAAATTGCCGGTACCGGTGGTAGCGGCAATTAACGGCGCTGCTCTCGGCGGTGGCTTTGAAATATGTCTGTGCTGTAACTATCGCATTGCCTGGGATGACAAGTCCGTACAACTGGGCCTTCCCGAGGTAAGCCTTGGCCTGCTCCCCGGCGGCGGCGGCATTGTGCGGATGGTAAACCTGCTGGGCTTGGAAAAAGCCTTGCCCTACTTGCTTGAAGGCAAAAAGGTTGCGCCTGTGAAGGCCCTCTCCGAGGGTATGATTCAGGAAATCGTCGGCAGTACAGAGGAACTGGTGCCCCGGGCTAAAGCCTGGATACTGGAAAACAAAGGCAATGACCAGGCCGCGGTCCAGCCATGGGATACCAAGGGGTACAAAATACCGGGTGGCAATGCCGGTTCACCAAAGTTGGCGCAGTTGCTGATGATGGCTCCCGCACTGCTCAAGCAAAAAACGCGAGGCCTGTTGCCCGCACCGGAAAAGATTCTCGACTGTGCAGTCGAAGCGGCTCGCCTGGACCTGGATACGGCCCTGGAAATCGAGTCACGCGGCCTTACTTATCTGGCGGTAACCCCCCAGGCCAAGAACATGATTAGCACCTTTTTCTTTGGTATGAACAAGGTCAATGGCGGTGCCAGTCGGCCCAAGAATGTCGATAAGACGCTCACGAAGAAAGTCGGTGTGCTCGGTGCCGGCATGATGGGCCAGGGCATTGCTTATGTGTCTGCGATGGCGGGCATCGAGGTAATCCTGAAAGATATATCCCAGGAAGCGGCGGATAAGGGCAAGGCCTACTCGGAAGCACTGTTGGAAAAACGGGTAGCTCGCGGCCGAATGAGTGCAGAGCAAAAGCAGGAGATTCTCAGTTTGATCAAGCCCACAGCAGATGATGCTGATCTGCAGGGATGTGACCTGATTATAGAGGCCGTGTTTGAGAATATTGACCTCAAGCACAAGATTACCCAGGCGACAGAGGGCAGGCTGGCTGACAACGGTGTCTGGGGTTCCAATACCTCGACTTTGCCCATCACCCAACTCGCTGAAGTCGCTGAGAAACCGGAAAACTTTATCGGCATCCACTTTTTCTCACCGGTGGACAAGATGCCCCTGGTGGAAATTATCTGCGGTGAGAAAACCTCTGATGAAACCCTGGCCAGGGCGTTTGACTACACCCGACAGATTCGCAAAACGCCCATTGTGGTAAATGATTCCCTGGGTTTCTTTACCTCGCGCACATTCGGCACCTATCTGGATGAGGGTGTACAGTTGCTGAGCGAGGGTGCGCACCCGGTACAGATTGACGCAATGGGCAAGGCCATTGGCATGCCAGTCGGGCCGCTTGCGGTGTATGATGAGGTGAGCCTCGAGTTAAGCCGCAAAGCACAGGACACCTGGAAGGAAATGGGTGTGCTGGACAAGTGGGGCGATGGCAGTGTTGCTCGTTCGGTCATCAGTACCCTGGTCGGTGAACACGGTCGCGGTGGCCGCCACCACGGTGGCGGCTTTTATGAGTATGCGGAGGACGGCAGCAAGACTATCTGGCCGCCACTTCTGGACATTTACTACAAGCCGGAAACCCGGGTGAGTGAGCAGGATATGAAAGACCGCCTGCTTTTTCGCCCGGTAATCGAAGCGCTGAAGTGCCTGGAAACCCATGTCTTGCGCACAGTGGCGGATGGTAATATTGGTTCAATCATGGGTATTGGTGCCCCGGTGTGGACCGGCGGCTACATCCAGTTTGTTAATACCTATGGTGCACAGCGCTTTGTTGATCGCTGCGGTGAATTGGCAGCGGCCTATGGCGAGCGCTTTGAAGCGCCGCAAATCGCACTGGACCATGCCCGCTCGGGTGAACTTTTCGCCTGATGAATCAGGTGGTGCTATATGTCACGCAGAATGAGAGGTGCTAGATCGTGAGAGTATTTACTGAAGAGCAACAGATGTTTCGGGATGCTTACCGGAAATTTCTGGAGACCGAAGTACAGCCTCACATGCCCCGGTTTCGGGAAGAGGGGATTGTCGATCGCGAGATTTTCAGAAAGGCCGGAGAGCAGGGTTTCCTGATGATCTGGCCGGACGAAAAATATGGCGGTATGGGAGACAGCGATTTCCGTTTCGAGCAGATTATTATGGAAGAGACCTGCCGGGCCGGATGTGGCGAGTGGTTCAACACGCTGCACAGCCGCCTGGTGGGACCCTACTTTGAGAACTTTGGCAGTGAGGAACAGAAGCAACGTTTCCTCCCGGATTGCGTCAAAGGCGAATCCATTCTCGCGGTTGCCATGACTGAGCCCGACGCCGGCAGTGATCTGTCAGGCATGCGCTCCACGGCCGTCGACATGGGTGACCACTTCCTGCTCAATGGCTCCAAGACATACATATCCAATGGTATTAACGCAGACGTTATTATCGTTGCTGCGAAAACTGACCCGGAAAATAACCCCTATTCACTTGCGCTGCTAATCGTGGAACGTGGGATGGAGGGCTTCGAGCGGGGCCGCAACCTGGACAAGATGGGTATGCACGCACAGGACACCGCGGAGCTTTTTTTCAATAACGTAAAGGTGCCCAAGGAAAATGTGCTGGGCGACCCCACCCAGGGCTTTATTCAGTTGATGAACGGGCTGGCCGAGGAGCGCCTTATCTCCGGGGCTGGGGCCATCGCCAACGCGCGGCAGGCGTTCAACCTGACCCGGCAGTTTGTCATGGAGCGCAAGGTCTTCGGCAAGCCCTTGTCCAAGATGCAGAATACCGAGTTCAAAATGGCGGAAATGGACACCGAGATTGACATTATGCAGGTGTATGTAGATCACTGCGTAGGCTTGCACAATGCGGGTAAGCTCACTGCTAATATGGGTGCCAAGATTAAACTGCAAGCCACCGAGATCGAGTGGCGTATGCTTGACCTGGGTGTGCAATTACACGGGGGGGCCGGCTATATGATGGAATACCCGATCAGTTATATGTTCACCAGTTCCCGTATTAACCGCATACTGGCGGGAAGTTCAGAGATCATGAAATATATTATTGGCCGGGACGTCTTCTCAGACAATTACGCCAGTATTCTCGACTAGTCGGGCAGCAACACCGGTTACTGGATCAACTTTCGTCACAGAGCCGGTGGGTTCGATACTGCTGGGCGGCCTCGACCTGGTATTCATTCCCGGTCGATTCTGCCGCGCAGCGATTTTAACTGGCCACGTTTGGTTTTGCTGTCCATGCGCTTGCGCCTGGCGTTGCGCGTGGGCTTGGTGGGTTGCCTTTTTCTGGCCGTCACTGTTACGGGGCGGATCAGTTCCTGCAGGCGCTTCAAGGCGTCTTCGCGGTTTTTTTCCTGGCTGCGAAAACGCTGGGCTTTAATCACAATCACGCCGTCACTCGATATTCGCCGGTCGCGCAGAGACTGTAAGCGCTCCTTGTAGATTTCCGGCAGTGACGACGCCCCAATATCAAAGCGCAGGTGAATAGCGGAGGACACCTTGTTCACGTTCTGGCCCCCGGCGCCCTGTGCTCGAATCGCCTGCACATCAATCTCCGTCAGGGGAAGTTTGATGTGGCTGCTTATGGCAAGTGAGTTCTCATCGGCGCTCATGATAATGACCTGTCCCGTGCTTCAATTGGCACGCAGGTAGCTCTCCTTTAGCGGTTTCGCCCCAGTCTCTCATGGGCATCCACCCACTCGTTCTGGCGGGTTTCCTTGTCCACTCGGGTTGCAGCCCCCAGCGAAAGCTCGCCGGCCAGCACCAGGCCTGCGGCAATTTCCGCCAGTTTGTGCGCTTTACCCTGGCCATAGCAATCCATAATTTCCAGGCACTCTCGCTGTGTGGGCAGGGCGGTACCCCCGCCATAGGTGGCCATGATGATCGCGGGCATGGTAATGGAGAAATAGTAATCTCCCTCCCGGCTTACCCGGTTATAGGTAGTGCATTGGTTGGACTCGCCGATATTGGCAATGTCTTGCCCCGTGGCCAGATACAGGGCCGCCAGGCCGTTGGCGGGGTGCGCCGCATTGTTGGAGGAGTTGGTCAGCAGGGCGGCGAGGGTACTGATGCCCTGGCCGTAGTGCATCTGATGCGGGGTAATGCGCAGATTTTTTTTCATCACCTCCCCAGGGACGGTGATTTCCGCCGTTACCCGCTTGCCGCGCCCCTTGAGCAGGTTGACGGAGGACGTTCTCTTCTCCGTGTCGAAGCCGCCAGACAGCAGATAGTGAGACAGTGGAGGGTGCTGCTTAACAATCCATTCACAGGCAGCGAAAGTGGCTCTGCTGGTCATATTCTGGCCGGCAGCATCCCCTGTGCTGTAGTCGAAACGGGTGTAGACCATATTGTGAGCGTGGTACTGCTCAATTTCATTCAGTTTGCCAATTGAGGTCGTCGACTCTGCAACGGCCTTTATCTGCTGGTGGTTCTCCTTGAGCCAGGTGCAGAAGTCCCGGGCCTCTCTGGCACTGGGAAAGACAAAGGTGGGAGCGCGTTGCATCGCCTCGCCGGAGATGGTTGTGGTCACACCGCCGCTCTCGCGTATAACTTTCATGCCGCGGTTATAGCTGGCGAGCATGGTGCCCTCGACCGTTGCCATAGGCACATAAAATTCGCCCTTGGCGTGCTCCCCGTTTACTAACAGAGGCCCGGCAAGGCCAATCGGCACCTGTGCCACGCCGAACATATTCTCGATATTGCCCGACATCTCCTGCGGATCGAAAGAAAACTGCTTGGTGTGGTCAAGTTTTGCCGGAGTATTTTCTTCAATAAAAGCCTGACGCTCGGCGATGATGTCGGCGCTGTAGTCGTCTGCGTTGGAACGGGGGATTTTTTTGCTCATGTTCGGCTCCTTGGATGATTGCAAGATGAAACTACCCGCTTGTCCGCCGCTCGTCAACGCGCCGGTGTGACAGATTCCACTAGTAGCCTGAAAGTTCGATGAGCTATGCTCCCGTGCTCAATGTGTCGGGTGAGACCACACAAAGCTGCATTAGAGGGGTTAGCGCAATGGCAAGAAATTCACAGTTAAGCAGATCCATTAAGGGAAGTGTGGCACTGGTCACCGGGGCTGGCAGTGGTATGGGGCGGGCCACGGCACACTTGTTGGCGGATGAGGGTGCCCGGGTGGCTATACTCGATGTTAATGGGCCAGCACTGGAGCGGGTGGCAGAGGAGATACGCGAGATCGGCGGTGATGTGCTGGGCATCGTGGCTGATTGCGCACAGCAGTCACAGGTCACCGCAGCGGTTGAACAGGTGGCAGCCCACTATGGGGCGCTGGATATCCTGATCAACAATGCGGGACTGGTTCTGCCCGCCCTGTTGGACGATCCGGCCTATGACACAAGTTGGCAAAAGTCCCTGGATATTATGGTAAGCGCGCAGCAGTGGGCCATTCGTGCGGCCTTGCCTTTTCTTCGGGACGCCGAGCATCCCCGAATTGTCAATATTGCCTCAACTGAGGCGTTGGGGGCCACTCCCCATAACAGCCCCTATGTGGTGGCCAAACATGCGGCTCTGGGCCTCACTCGCGCTATGGCGGTGGAACTGGGCAAGCAGGGGATTACGGTGAACTGCGTGTGCCCGGGCCCTATTCATACGGCTATTACCGAGGGGATTCCTGAGGAGGATAAGGCAGTGTTTGCGCGACGGCGCACGGCATTGCGCCGCTATGGCATGCCTGAGGAGGTGGCTCATATCACGCTGGCCCTGGTACTGCCCAGTGCCAGCTTCATTACTGGCGCTGCCATTCCGGTGGATGGTGGCCTGACCATACGCAACGCCTGAGCATCTCGCTCCAGGGGGTTCCGGGATGGGCCTGAAAAATACTGTGAGGGACGGTAGAGATGTGCCCCGCCACTGGAGGGTAGCGATCTCTGTTATACTGCAGTCTTCTCCAGGCAAGAATCCCACGTGACCGACACCGCTTTTTCAATCCTGCCGTTACCGGCAGCCCAGTTGGACAACCTTGATAGTCTTGGTTATCACCGAATGACCGCCATTCAGGCGGCGGCTCTGCCTGTCGCTATGGCGGGAAAGGACCTCATCGGCCAGGCCATGACCGGCAGTGGGAAAACAGCGGCCTTTACTCTGCCGCTGTTGGCCCGGCTCAATCCCAGGGACTTTGGCACGCAGGCCCTGGTGCTGTGCCCGACACGGGAACTTGCTGGCCAGGTGGCCACTGAAATACGCCGGCTGGCGCGCTACCAGCAGAATATCAAGGTGGTCACGCTGTGCGGGGGACAGGCCATTGGCCCGCAGATAGGTTCACTGGAGCACGGCGCGCACGTGGTGGTTGGTACGCCGGGACGTATCAAGGATCACTTGCGCAAGCAAACCCTGGATCTCAGTCGCGTTAACTGCCTGGTACTAGACGAGGCTGACCGCATGCTCGAAATGGGCTTTGACGACGACATGGAAGCGATCATCAGCCAGACCCCCCCCGGGCGGCAGACCCTGCTTTTTTCGGCAACTTTTCCCTCCGACATCAAGGCGCTGAGCGCGCGTTTCCAGCAGGAGCCTGAGCGGATTTCAGTGGCGTCTCTGGTGCAGGATGAGCAAATAGACCAGCAGTTCTTTATATGCCAGGCCGAGGATCGGAAGGCGGGATTGGTTAAGTTGTTAGGCCATTTCGGGCCGGAGGCCGCGGTGGTGTTCTGTAACACCAAACAACTGGTGCGCGAGGTCAGTGCTTTTTTGCAACAGCACGGGGTGGCCGCCACGGAGTTGCATGGTGATATGGAACAGCGTGAGAGGGACCGTGTACTGGTTCAGTTCCGGCAACAGAGCTGTCGGGTGATGGTGGCGACAGATGTCGCTGCTCGCGGCCTGGATATCGACGACCTTCCGGCGGTAGTGAATTTCGAATTACCGCGAAGTGCCGAAGTCTATGTACATCGCATTGGTCGTACCGGCCGCGGTGGTAAGTCCGGGCTGGCGCTGAGCCTGTTTACCGACAAGGAGCGTTACCGCCTGGACAGCATTGAGAAGTTCCAGCAGCGCAATCTGTCATTTGAAGCGATACAGGTGCTGCCAGGCCGCGCCAGCGGAATGCTGCCCCCTGCCTATGTGACGCTGGCCGTGGCCGGCGGACGCAAGGACAAAATCCGCCCCGGTGATATTCTGGGTGCGCTTACTGGTGAGGCCGGTATAACGGGCTCAGCGGTGGGCAAAATCAGTGTAATGGACCAGGTCACCTACGTGGCCATTGCAACCGAGACTGCAGATCGGGCATTGGCTCGTCTGATTAACGGCAGGATCAAGGGCCGCAAATTCAAGGTGCGCAAACTGTGAGGCGGGCATGAAAATTCCGGCACGGCTGCGGCCTCTCTACGAAGACGGTTTGATTGACGAAGTGCTCTATCAATTGATGAGCGGTAAGGAAGCCACTGTCTATGTCGTGCGCAGCGGCGATGACACGCGCTGTGCGAAGGTCTATAAGGAGGCAGCCCAGCGCAGTTTCAAGCAGGCGGCGAAGTATCAAGAGGGGCGTCGCGAAAAAAACAGCCGACGCGCACGGGCAATGGAAAAAGGCTCGAAGTTCGGCCGCAAGCAAATGGAAGAATCCTGGCAAAACGCCGAGGTGGACGCATTATATCGCGCGGCGAGAGCCGGGGTGCGGGTACCGCAACCCTATGGCTGTTTCGACGGCGTGTTGCTGATGGAACTGGTCACAGACGGGGAGGGCGAAGTCGCTCCGCGTCTGGGTGACGTGGATATGACTGCCGAGCAGGCGCGGGAAGATCACGCATTGATGATGCACTACATCCAGTTAATGCTGTGCGCCGGCATGGTACACGGTGACTTGTCAGAGTTTAATGTGCTGGTGGACGAGTATGGCCCGGTTGTTATTGACCTGCCGCAGGCCGTGGATGCCGCGGCTAACAATAATGCCCAGGAAATGTTTGCCCGTGACGTGAACAAAATAACCGACTACTACGCTTTGTTCGCTCCCGAGCTAAAAAATACGCGTTATGCGAAGGAAATGTGGGGTCTCTACGAGGACGGGGAGTTGCAGCCGGAAACAAGGCTGACCGGCTTGTTTGAGGAAGACCTGCAGTCCGCCAATGTGGATTCCGTGCTGGAGGAAATCAAGGCGGTAATGGCGGAGGAGGCTGCGAGGCAGGAACGCTTGCGCGAGGCCGAGGAACCTGACTAGGCCCTTCTTGCGGATGCCCGGTCAGTCGCTATGATGTTGTGTCCTGTCTTTTAGTTCAAGGAGTCCATCATGTTTGGTACAGCTTTGTCAGCTAGCGCTACTCGCGTGTTATTGCTGGGATCGGGAGAGCTGGGCAAGGAGGTGGCCATAGAGTGCCAGCGTCTCGGCATCGAAGTCATCGCCTGTGATCGCTATGCCAATGCGCCAGCCATGCAGGTCGCCCACAGAAGCCATGTCTTCAATATGTTGGATCCGGTACTGCTGCGTGAGATTATCGCCAGAGAGAAACCGGATTATGTCGTGCCGGAAGTGGAAGCCATTGCCACCGACGTCCTGGTGGCGCTTGAGGCGGAGGGCGTGCATGTGGTTCCTACCGCCAGGGCCGCGCAATTGACCATGAATCGCGAGGGTATTCGACGCCTTGCGGCTGAAACCCTGAACTTGCCAACATCCCCCTATGCTTTTGCAGATGACTTTGACGGTTTCAGCGCGGCCGTGGCCGCTATCAGCTATCCTTGTATCGCTAAACCTGTCATGAGTTCCTCCGGGAAAGGACAGAGCTTGCTGCGAAATCAGGCTGACCTGGAGGGGTGCTGGCGCTACGCCCAGGAGGGGGGGCGTGCCGGAGGTGGTAGAGTCATTGTCGAAGGTTTTGTGGATTTTGATTACGAAATTACTTTGCTTACGGTCAGTGCGGTGGATGGTATTCATTTTTGTGAGCCCATAGGGCACCGTCAGGAACAGGGTGACTACCGCGAATCCTGGCAGCCGCAGGCCATGTCCGCCGTCGCACTCGCGGGGGCCAAAGAGATGGCAGGGAAGGTGGTCACGGCACTGGGTGGTCGCGGTGTGTTCGGCGTCGAACTGTTTGTGAAGGGAGACGAGGTTATATTCAGTGAGGTGTCTCCGCGGCCCCACGACACCGGCATGGTTACCTTGGTATCACAATCGCTGTCAGAATTTGCCCTGCACGTCAGAGCGTTTCTGGGCTTGCCTGTGCGCCAGATCCCGCTGCTGGGGTGTTCCGCCTCAGCGGTTGTACTCGCCAGCGGACAATCACAGGACATACGCTATACCGGCGTTGCCGCCGCGCTTGACTGTGACGATGTGCAGCTACGTCTGTTCGCCAAGCCCGAGATTGACGGCCAGCGTCGGCTGGGAGTTGCCCTGGCAAGGGCCGAGACGGTGGAAAAAGCGGTTGAAAAGGCAAAAACAGCTGCAGCAGCGGTGAAGGTGCTCCTGTAAGAGGCGGCAGATCCAATTCGCCTGATGGCCGGACACCCCGCTCAGCGAGCCAGCATTTTGGGAATTGATCTATAATAGGTGAGTCTTAAACCCATAGGAGCTTATTAATGAGTGACCAAGCCAACAGCATAATTATGAACATGGATGCGGAGAAGGGTATTCTGCCCGCGGAGCGCAGCATTCCCGAAGAGCGCCAGCATCGCAAGGAGCGGCTGGCCGCAGCTCTGCGCCTGTTCGGCAAGTTTGGTTTTGACGAGGGTGTGGCTGGGCATATCACCGTGCGCGATCCTGAGCACCTGGACCATTTTTGGGTTAACCCCATGGGCCGCTCATTCAAGCAGATGCGTGTGTCCGACCTGTTGCAGGTCAATCACACCGGTGAGGTGGTCCACGGCAGTGGCCTGCTTAACGGTGCCGCCTTTACCATTCACTCGCAGATTCATATGGCGCACCCTGAGGTCACGGCAGCGGCCCACTCGCACTCGCTCTATGGCAAAAGCTGGTCTTCCCTGGGGCGTTTACTCGACCCCATAACCCAGGACGCTTGTGCTTTTTATAAAGATCATGTGCTGTTCGGGGACTTTACCGGTGTGGTGCTGGACGACAGTGAAGGGACCCGTATTGCCGCTGCCCTGGGTAACAGCAAAGCGGCTATTTTGCAGAACCACGGTTTGCTGACCGTGGGCCAGAGCGTGGACGAGGCGGCCTGGTGGTTTATCACCATGGAACGCAGCTGCCAGGCCCAATTGATGGCGGAGGCTGTGGGTAAGCCGGTACTTATTGACGAGAAACACGCCGAGCAGACGCGCGGTACAGTGGGGTCAAACCTGGCGGGCTGGTTCAGCTTCCAGCCTTTGTACGATGTCATTGTGGCCGAGCAACCCGAGTTGCTGGACTAACGGAAACCACAGAACCGGGCGTGCAGTCTACTCTGCAGCCCGGTAGTGTAAAAATCAGTTCTGTGCTGTTTTGGCGGCGCCGTCCTGGTCGATATATTGGCGGATTAAAGCCAGCGTGCTGTCTATTTCGGCCTCGGACATTTCTCCCTGCTTGAAGTAACGCACCACACCGGTGGCGTCGGTGACAATCACCGCCGAGTTGCCCTTCTCCAACTGCCAATGGCTGAGCCCCACCCCTTTTTCATCCGCCACCATAGTTGCAAGGGGGAACTCCGCTTTACTCGACTTTAATTTATTCAGTACCATACCTGAAGTACCCCACATGGCCTCATCCAGGTTTAGGATAGTAGTTGAGAGGAATGCATTGTCCTGGGGGAGGCCGGTTTGCATCTTGTCGCGGAATGGTTCCTGGATTTTGCTGGCCGACATGGTGGCCGCCATATATTGCATGACGTGCACCTTGCCGGGTTGCTGAGGGTAGCTCCAGGGTTTGTACTGCACGTCGTCACCCGACAGCACCAGTTCACCCTTGTTAGTGATGGCGAGGTCGGCCAGTCTTCCCCCCGGAGTTACCTCGTTGGCGAGGGCACTGGGCGTCGCAAGCGTCAAAAGTATTATCAATATTCGTATTATCATTGCTGTTTCTCTCCGCAGTTGAAATTCAGTAGCTAACCCTGACTGTCGCTCATCAGTTCGGAGACCTTCTTGTAACGGCTGAGGTCGTAGACTCCCGCTTCCACTGGCCGGGTTTGCTTCATGTAGTCAACAAACCACTGGAAGTTCTCCCAGATCGCCGGGTCAGTCCGGGGCAGGCCATAGTCGCCAACAACCGTGGTGAATTGCACCCGGGTGCTGGCAGCATGCAGTCTCTCAGTAAATGACTCGATCTCATCCGCCGACACATGAAACATGAAGTTAATATAGCTGCCCAGCAACCCCGGGTAAACTGTCAGGGTGTCCAGTTGTCGCTGGCGACGTTCATTTTCATCAAACATAAATGCGACATTGCTGTGCGCCTTGTTCCTGATGAGCGTGTAGGCGTAGCTTTCATTGGCATTTGCGGTACTGACTCGCAGAAAGGCTTCGTCGGGCATAAAGTCGACAAACCGCATACCCTCCTCCCCGGCCGGACGCGACGACAGTGTTTGCAGGCTGGCTTCAATGCGCTTTTGTACCTCGTTTGCACCAGCGCTGTAGCAGGGGCCTTTTTCACAGCGATTCAAAATGTCGGGCGGCCCGGCCAGCGGGCCCAGACGCCGTGAGACCCTATCGATAAATTCCGTTTTTGGTTCGTCAGTTTTATAGGCTATTTGAACAGGCATGCCTTCGTTCACTATCTCGTACATTTTGTTTACCTTGGTCTCGGCATCGCTGCCCAGATACCAGGAGTCACGCATGCTGGTGCGCACATCAGGGGGCATGAAGTGCAGGAAGTTATTTTCACCGTTGGCACGCATCAGGTCGAAGTACAAACGTGTCTCGGCCTGGGTTTCCACACTGCCGAACACATTGAAATTCACTACCAGCAGGTAGTAGGTGCGTTCCAGCATAGGGTAATCCATGACCCACACGGTTTTCGAGATATCGCCGACAAAGTGCTTGCTGACCATGGCGTTGTCGAAATTACGGAATACCGTTAAAGCGGCGTTATTGTTGGTGCCCTCTCCGTACCAGATATTATCAAGCGAGGGCCCTTGCGGCTGCGCCGCTTTGTAGGCCTCACCGCGCAGATGATTGTAAATATTCATTTCGTCCACACGATCACGCCAGTCCGCATACATTGTTATCAATCCTTCTTTTTGCGGAACCAAGACCATATGGGGAAGGATTTTCGACAGGTAGACGGGGTCTGTTACGCTCAGGTCTGCTGCCGGATCCTGAAACATCACGAAGAACTGATCTTCTATCACATTGGTGGCTATCTGCCCTGCGCATACCGCCCCGCGAATGAAAGTGCTGACGAAGTATTGCGCTGTGTCGAGCATAAATTGATAGCGCGCACCAGCGGGAATATCATTGAAAACGGCAAGAGGATTGACCGTGTTGGCCCTGGAGTAATCCGGGAGCTTTTGTATATCCCAGTCCCCGCTGAGAAACAGTTCCTGATAGCGCGCCATTTTTGCCGCACCCAGTGGGTAGGGCAGATGGGTTTTGTGCACAAGAGTGGAGACAACCTTACGCAGGCGGTAGTACAACTGCGGGCCCGGTTTGTCATTGGGACGCAAGGTGGCAATGATTTCGATAGGCTGCCCCGGGGGGGTAGTGGAGCGCACCAGTTCGAAGAAGCTGTCACTTTCCAGTTCCTCAAAGTAGAGGTGGGCAGGATACAGGTGCTCGTACAGATAGCGTGCCACCAACTGGTTGCGCAGGGGGGTCTGGTTTAAAAAGTTTTCCCAGCGGTCTATCTGCTGCTGCTCAGCCTGGTCTGGTACCCAGGGCCTGGTATCTACGACGCTGCCTTCAAAAACCCATTGGCGCAACGTACGATACTCAGTGTCATTGAGACCGGGCATGGCCAGCGGCATGCCTTGCTGCGGTTTGTCCTTGGCGTATTTGTCAAAATCCTCCGCTACCCGACACGCATTTTCTCTATAAAGCCCCAATGGGATGTCTTCCGGCACCGGGCTATTGGCTGGCAATGGGTAGGTTTTGCCCAGTTCAATCATCTTGAAAAACACAGAATTTGCGAGGTTATCGTCGAGAGAACCGCCCTGGTCATTGAATACGGAGAAAAAGTCTTTTTCCCGCCATTGCGCCTGCCCATGTGCATCTACAAAGAGTCTGGTGGGGCCGGCATTGGTCAGCCTGGTGCCGTCGTAGACAGTTTTTTCGCTGGCTCCGCGCAACAGGCCTTCAGCCGAGGTGAGCTTCAGTTGGCAAGGGGCGTCGTAGCAGGCGTGGCAGGCAATGCATTTCTGGTCCAGTATGGGTTTGACATCGCTGCTGAAGGAGTAAGTCTGCTGCTTCGCGACGGTTGGCTCCAGCTCCTTTTCTGAGATGCCTGACCGCATACAGCCAGTGAGGGCCAGCATGAAAACTGCGAACGTACATATCACGCGCGGCATTTTTACCGTTTTTGTCATTGAGCACTCCGAGCTCCAATAGCACTTTCTCAGGCCAACAGGCCGGCGCCAAGCCGGACATGGCTCGCAGGCACAGCAAACCGGCATGGGGGCAGGCCGACATTGTTAACGCATTGCAGTATTGATGCAAGACTGCCAGGGACCGGAGTCAAATCGGGTTTTACACTGGCCTGGCGTGTTCGCCGATGACCTGCAGGAACTGCCTGCCATATTTGTCCAGTTTGCGCTCGCCGACACCGGTAATACGACTGAACTGTGCCGTGTCGCGGGGCAGGCTAATGCACATTTCCTGTAGAGTGCGATCGTGAAAGATGACGTAGGGTGGCACGCCCTGTTCCTCAGCCAGTTCTCGCCGACAGTCCCTCAACGCTTCCCACAGCGCAATATCTATATCGTCCGGCAATGCAATACGGGTTTGCTTTTTAGTCGCTTTGGCCTGTGGCTGGTCGCGGCGCAGTTGTATCTCATGGCTACCCTGGAGCAGCGGGCGACATTTTTCTTCCAGGCGCAGGGCGCCAAAGCGTTCGAGATCAACACTGAGATAGGCGCGTGCTACCAGTTGGCGGAATACCGAGCGCCACTGGTTGTTGTCCAGCTGTTTGCCGACACCGTAGGTGGGCAACAGGTGGTGGTCAAATTGGTGAATTCGTTCAGCCTCAGAGCCCCGCAGTACGTCTATCAGGTGATTGACGCCGAAGCGTTGGCCAGTGCGATATACGGCGCTTAGCGCCATTCTGGCAGCCTCCGTACCGTCCCAGGTATCTACCGGTTCCAGGCAGGTATCGCAGTTGCCACAGGGATTCTGCAGGCTTTCGCCGAAATAGTTCAGCAGAGCCTGACGCCGACAACTGGTGATTTCACACAAACCCAGCATGGCATTCAGGCGGTGTTGCTCGGCCCGCTTATGCTCTTCACTACCAGCTGATGAAGCCATCATCTGGCGCAGCTTGATCACATCCTGCAGGCCGTAGATCATCCAGGCATTCGCCGCCTGACCGTCACGCCCGGCCCGGCCCGTCTCCTGGTAGTAGGATTCTACGGTTTTTGGCATATCCAGGTGCGCCACGAAGCGCACATCGGGTTTGTCTATGCCCATGCCAAAGGCGATCGTCGCAACAATAATCACCCCTTCCTCCCGGAGAAAGCGGGCCTGGTTCGCCGCCCGAACCTGGGCACTTAGCCCGGCGTGGTAAGGTATTGCATCCAACCCTTGCTGCACCAGCCAGCTGGCCGTTTCCTCCGTTTTCCTGCGCGACAGGCAGTAGACTATGCCGGCGTCGTTTGCATGCTCCTGCTGCAGAAAGCCCAAAAGCTGTGCTTTGGCACTTTGTTTGAGAGCAATGCGGTAACGGATGTTGGGGCGATCAAAACCGGCGATAAACTTGGCGGCTCCGGTCAGGTCGAGCCTATCGATGATCTCCTGTCTCGTCCGTTCGTCCGCTGTGGCTGTAAGTGCCACGCGGGGAATATGGGGAAAGCGCTGATGTAAAAGACTTAGCTGCAGATAATCTGCGCGGAAATCGTGCCCCCATTGTGACACACAGTGAGCCTCGTCAATGGCAAACAAACTGATTTCGGCGCGCTGCAGCAATTGCAGGCAATGCTCCTGGGTCAGTCGCTCGGGTGCGATATAGAGCATATCCAGTTCGCCCGCGAGCAGCTGGGCCTCTGTTTCCCGCACGGCTTCGGCTGGCAGAGTGGAGTTCAGGAAGCTGGCTCGTACACCGAGTTGACGCAGTGCGCTGACCTGATCCTGCATCAGTGCAATCAGCGGGGAGATGACAATACCGCAGCCGGGGCGCACCAGGGCAGGGATCTGGTAGCACAGGGACTTGCCGCCACCCGTCGGCATCAATACCAGCGCGTCGCCGCCCTCGATCACGGTCTGGATGATCTCACCCTGCGGCGGGCGAAATGACGGGTAACCGAAAACGGTTTGGAGGATTTGCTGGGCTGAGGTCATGGCGGCGGAGTATAACCCACAGAGTTCAATTACTGGACATCATTGCAGGTCTGATGGCGTGAGTTCGAATCGGCTACACTGGAACTTTTATCTGAACGGGTTTTTGCCATGTGGGCCTGTCCATACTGCCGGCTGGAATTGAACAACAGTTCGGACGCTGCGTCACTCGTGTGTGCCGCCGGGCATGTCTTCGATCTCGCCAGGGAGGGTTATGTCAACCTGTTGCCCCCCAACCGCAAACGAAGTCGCGATCCCGGGGACAACGCCGAGATGGTGGCGGCACGACGCCGGGTGCACGACGCCGACACTTATCGTCCGGTGGCCGATGCTGTAGTAGCGGAACTCGCTGCCCAGAAGTTGGGGGGTAGTGTGCTGGACCTGGGGTGTGGGGAGGGCTACTACACCCAGGCACTGGTTGCCGCCCTGGGCCACAGGGCAGTTTGCGGCGTCGATATATCGCGCAATGCGGTTCGCCTGGCGGCAAAAAAGTGCCCGGAGGCGCATATCGCGGTGGCGAGCGCTTTCAATTTGCCTCTCCCGGATCACTCCATGGATGCGATGGTGCGCATTTTTGCGCCTTCGGATGACAACGAGCTGGTTCGTGTGCTGAAGCCACATGGCTGTTATCTCGAAGTTAGCCCCGGCCCCCGGCATTTGTGGCAACTGCGTCAGGGACTTTACGAAATGCCGAAAGAACATGAGCCGGCGCGCGAGACCATCTCCGGTATGCGCTTGTATCAGCGCAGGGAGCTGCAATACGAACTGCGGCCCGCGCCGGGACAGCTTGCAGATATTGTCAATATGACCCCGTTCGCCTACCGCGCGGACAGGCGCCGAAGGGAGATGCTGCTGGCATCAGAGATACCGGCAGTAACGATGGCGTTTGCCCTGCGACTTTTCCGGCGAGACGGTTAAGTGGTTGATTGGTATGTAGATTGGTGGGGCGCAAGGTCCGCTGCTGAGGCGAGTATAGACAGAAAATCCTGTATTTATCGGTTAATTCCTGTACAATATGCCGCTCTCTATTCACGCACAAGGCTTACTCATGGCGCGCAAACCAACGCGAGCAGCAGCAAAGAAAAAGCAACCTGCAGCGGTACAGACTTCAGAGTCTATTGAAGAACAAACTCGGCTGTTTTTGAAATCCGGCAACAAGATTGACATTATCCAGTCCGGAATTAGTGGCCAGCCAACCATGGCGGTTAACAAGCAGATCAAACTCGGCAACAAGCAAAAAACCGGCTAAACCCTCCAGTGGGAGCTGGAAAGCTCCCGCCCATCCCGTGCCCCCTCGCAATCAGAGGAGGCTTTCATGCGTCGAAAATTTGTAGGAGAAGAAAATGTTCACTCCCCACTGTTATATGCTCCGTAGTCCCATGTTATCCCTCTCTGCAGACGTGTCGGGGGTTTAAACGATGTCTTTAGTGATTGACGACAAGCTTGTAGTGAGTATGCATTACAAACTGACAAACGCGAATGGCGAGGTGCTGGACAGCTCGGATGGCGGCGAACCGTTAATCTATCTG
Source organism: uncultured Haliea sp. (assembly GCA_963977275.1). Lineage (GTDB taxonomy): Bacteria > Pseudomonadota > Gammaproteobacteria > Pseudomonadales > Halieaceae > JARRPM01. The sequence goes on from CAXBNX010000035.1 coordinate 42,225, forward strand.
CACGGAGCCGGCAATATTATTCCCGGTCTCGAGCGGGCACTTGTCGGCAAATCAGATGGCGATTCCCTGCAGGTCAGCGTTGCGCCGGCAGAGGGCTACGGCGAGCCAGATCCCGCACTTGTTCAGGTCGTTGACCGCGCGGCATTCCAGGGCGTTGAATCAGTTGATGTTGGCATGGCTTTTGAGGCGCGCGGGCCAGATGGTCAGGCTCAACGCATCGTCGTGACATCAATTGAAGGTGACCAGGTGACAGTCGATGGCAATCACCCGCTGGCCGGTGAGCAATTAAACTTCGATGTGCAGGTGGTCGGTGTGAGAGCGGCCAGTGCGGAGGAAATCGAGCACGGGCATGTCCACTAGCGTATTGCCAAGGCGGGGTCAGTTGGCCTCCAGCGCCCTCTGTGCAAAAGCGAGGGCCGCCGCGGAATCCACCCGCGAGCTGTAGGCCTCCAGGAATAACTTTCCCACTACCACACCCTGCGGATTGATGACGATGATGCCCGGATGTGGAATGCCGTATTGGGAATCCCCCTCTTGATACTGCTCGTTGAGAATTCCCAGGGTCTTGAAACTGAGTGCATCCACGTCCGACAGCACGGGAATGGTGATAGCGAATTTGTCGATAAACTGCTGTTGCAATTGTGGCGGGTCGTAGGTGATGGCGACCATGCCAATCCCCGCCGCCTCATAGGCTGCACGAGACTCCTGCAACTGGATCATCTGGCGCTTGCAATAAGGGCACCAGTCCAGCGAGCGGCTGGCTATCAGGACCGTACCGTTCTTTCCTGCGAACTCCTCCACCAGACTGATGTCTCGCCCCTGGTAGGTCGCACGCAGGCCCGGGAAGCGCGAGCCCAGGGCGGGACCCGGGTCGAAGTTGTCCGCGTCAGCTGCTACAAACATGTTCTCCGTCAGCTTGGCCACAACAGCTTCTTTCATTGACTCCCGGTAGAAATAGCTCAGGGCCGCCAGCACTACTATTACGGTGCTAATGATGAGTATGCGCTTTTTCATTATTCGAACCCTAGTTGGGGCGACGCCGGGATAAGCAATTTGTCGGTAACTTCTACGGAGCCTCAGTTTAGTTGATTGTGCAGCAATATCCCAAGGCAGTTGTCCGACAGCACCCCTAACGCGTATCCTTCACGGTTCTCAATCTGGGACAACGGAATAGGCCCATGCTGGATCAACTGCTAATCGCTGGCGTGTTTTTTGCTTTGGTGATCAGCCTCATAATGACGTCCTGGTCAGCCGTATGGGTGTTTGCTACTGCCATGCTTATCGCCTACTTTCTGGGTTTGGTAGATACCGCAGAAGTGCTTGCCAAGGCAACCAATTCGGGCCTCATTACGTTGATTCTCCTGTTGCTGGTGTCCATAGGCCTGGAGAAGCTATCCTGGCTGACCCGTCTTTCAGGCAAGCTTATTACCCCCGGTTACTCCGCAAGCCTGTTGCGCATGGGGTTCTTTACAGCACTATTTTCTGCTTTTGTTAACAACACTGCAGTAGTGGCGGCGCTGGCCCACACCGTCCGTAATAACCGCCACCACCCCGCCTCCAAGCTGCTGTTGCCTTTGTCCTATGCAGCCATCCTCGGGGGGACTATCACCCTGATTGGCACCTCCACCAATCTTATTGTCAGCAGTTTCCTGGAGGATGCCACCGGGCAGGGGCTGGCCTTTGGCGATTTTCTATGGGTGGGGCTTGCGGTCACCAGTGTTGGCTTGTTGGTCATTCTGGCGAGTTCTTCATTGCTGCCATCGGGCAGCGCAGAACAGATTGATATCAACGAGTACCTGATTGAGGTGGAGGTCGATGCCGGGTCCGACCTGGTTGGCAAGAGCATCGCCGCAAACGGACTGCGAGAAATGGAGGACCTCTTCCTGGTGGAGATCGTGCGCGGCCCACACCTGATATCACCGGTGGCTCCCCAGGAGTTCATCGAGGCCGGGGACAAGCTCATTTTTTCAGGTGATATCAAACAGGTGAAAGTGTTGGAATCCTTTGACGGTTTGCGCCTGTTTGCCGTGGAGGAGGGGCTGCTGCGCAAGAATATGACGGAAGTGATTGTCATGCCCGCCGCCACGATTGAAGGCAAGACCGTTAAGGATAGTGGATTCCGCTCCCTGTTTGACGCCGCGGTGGTTGGCATGCGCAGGGGTGGCAAGCGCCTCTCGGGGAAGTTGGGCAATATTACTATCCAGGCGGGCGACAATATGGTGCTGGCGGTAGGGCCGGATTTCAACGAGCGCAAAAACCTCGACAAGAACTTCCTGGTTATCAACGACTCGGTAGGCGAGATACGGACCACACCATTTCAGGATTATTTTATCACCGGTGTGCTGATGCTGGTGATAGTCCTGTCCTCCCTGGACATGATGCCGTTAATCAAAGGTGTGGCGTTCCTGCTGGTTTGTATGCTTGCACTCAAGGTGGTCAAAGGCTCAGAGCTGCGACGGCGCTTTCCCTTCGAGTTATGGATTATTATCGCCTCGGCGCTAACGCTGTCGCAGGCGCTCACCAACTCCGGCCTGGTAGCAGTGCTTACTGATGTGTTGCACGACAATCTCGAGCAATTAGGTCCCTATGCGGCGTTATTCGGCATTTACTTTGGCACCCTGCTGTTGACCGAGGTAATGACGAATAATGCGGCTGCGGCACTGAGCTTTCCGATTGCCTTCGGGCTGGCCGAAAGCTACGGTTTGAGTCATATGCCTTTTGTGATGACGGTGGCCTATGGTGCCAGTGCGAGCTTTCTCACGCCCTATGGCTACAATACAAACCTGATGGTTCAGAACCTGGGCGGTTATGAGTTGCGTGACTATTTCCGCGTGGGTTTGCCCCTGTCCATCGCGTATTCTGTGATAGTACTGTTCCTGATTCCGCGGATATTTCCTTTTTAGGCTGTCGTTTTGTGGGCCTTCGGCCCCAGGTTTAACCTCTGTACTGTGAGGCCGAGCCAACTGTGCTCATTTTCCCATGAGATAATCCAGGTATTTAAGATGTGAAAGGCTCACATCCGCGTTCTTGCCTTTGCCGCCAGGAGCGCCATCGGCACCCAGAGTGTAAATATCAAACTGCTGGGTGACGCCGCCCCCAAGCCCCGAATTGTCGTATACATAGGGGCGACCCCAGGGATCATCCGGCAGTGATTCGATATAGCCGCCGTCCCTGTATTTCATGGCATGCGGAGCAGCAGTAGGCGCGGCCGCGAGCGCTGCCAGCCCCTGTTCTGGGGTGGGCAATATGGCGTTGTCGGTCCGATATTGCTCCAGTGACGATTGCAATTGGTGTAAATCGTTTCGCAGCTGCACTAAGTGGTTTTCTTCACCAGATATTGGCCCTATGCCAAGCCGGGCCAGCAGCGCTGCGTTGGGTTCCTCGCTGCAGAAAATGGCCCAGTCTTGCTTGGAAGGCCTGTCCGTGGCCGTATCACCCCAGACCACGAAGCGGCTGTACCGGCTGCTGCCCCGCATCGCGTCATTGCTGCGGTATTCACCGCATACCGCCCCACCCGGAAAGACTTCAACGTTCTGGAACTCGAGGTATACCTTTTCGCCCAGGAAGGATTTTAACGTCTCTTGCGCCTGTTCCGTACGATTGGAACACGCAGACTGCAGCATAATTGCGGACAACAGCAAAGCCCATTTAAACAAGGTCATACTCTCCGATGTGAGGCCGGTCGTCAGCTCTGACTAATTAAGCTATTTACTGGGCCCAGATTGTTTTGGTTTCGCCCGGGTTTTAGGCGTGTTTTTAGCCTGCAGCTTGGGCACCGCTCTGGCCATTTTACTACTACTTTTGGCTTTTGACTTTTTCTTTGCTGGGGCGGAGCGTTTGCCCGGACTTTTGCGCCTGCGCAAGCCAGCGGCATCCTCCAGTTCCATCAGGGATTCTTCCATATAGTCAATCAGGCGCTGTACCTGGGGCACGGATTTGCGGCAGGCGACAATGCCAAAATCGAGGTTTTCATTGTTGCTTACCAGGGTGAAGTTTACGGCGCTACCGTCCATAGGTATGGAGACCGGGTACATGCCGTCCAGTCGCGCACCGTTCCAGTAACGTTTTTCTCGCGGGCCGGGTACGTTGGAGATGACCGTGCTGAACGCCGGGAAACGACTGGCCAGGCCAGTCAGGCTGGTTAACAGCAGGGGCGCCTGGCTGATAGCCGTGTAAGCCTGAATTTCGGCGCTGGACAGTTGTTGCAATTGCGCTTTCGACGCGTCCATCGATTCCTTGATTGCGCGGAAGCGCTGGGCCGGGTCTCTCACATTGGTTGCCAGGTCAACAATAACCATTCCCACGGCGTTGGCGGAGTCCATATCGTCGGCAGCTCTTACGGACACCGGCGCCATTGCCTTGAGTGAGATTTTCGGCAAATCACGCTGTTCCTGCAGGTGTTTGCGTAATGCGCCGGAGCACATCGCCATGACCGCATCATTGAGCGTGCCGTCATACGCCCGGCCCATGGCCCGCACGCGTTCGAACGGCCAGGATTGGGCCACGAAGCGGCGGGCACCGGTAATATGCGTACTGACAGATGATTTAGGGACCTTATGAAAGGGTACGGCCATGCTTTTGTTTCGCCCCAGCCAGACATTGGCGGACTCTCGCAGGGCGCGGGCGACGTTTACTGTGCCCCCGAGTTGGCTTCGCAATACTTCCACAACGGCCCGGACTTCGGCGTCCCTGGGTCTGCTGGTTGCGGGGGCCGCATTGGCGAGCTGTCGCTTGTATATCTCGTAGGCCTCCAGGGAAAAGGGCGAAACCTTGACTTTGGCGCGGGCATTGGTGGAATACATGCTACTCATCATGTGCATGGAGCCCACGCCGTCGATAGCGCAGTGGTGAGCCTTGAAGTAGGTGGCGAACTGGCGGTTCTGTAAACCTTCGATCAGGTGCATTTCCCAGAGGGGGCGGGAGCGGTCCAGCAGGGTGCTGTGCAAGCGGGATACCAGGGCAAACAATTCCCGGTACCGCCCGGGTTTTGGCAGTGCCGAGTGGCGCACATGGTATTCCATGTCCAGTTCGTCTTCTTCTTCCCAGAATATATTTCCGGCTGCACCCATGGCACCCAGCTTGAGTTTTTCGCCAAAGGGTCGACGCAGATTTCCCTCCCGGCTGAGAATCTCTCCAAGGTTCGCAAGGAAGCTTGCGTCGTCCACGTCTTTGGGCAGGGTGAAGAGGTTTACCCCTCCCACATGCATGGGGGTACGGCGCGATTCCGACATGAGGAAAAAGGCGTCAGTAAGCGGCATTTTGCGCATGGGGTTATCTCCTGATCTTATTGCAATGATTGGACAGGTATGCCGGCTAGAATAGACTAATCAAAAGCGCTAGTGAAACGGTTCCTTGGCGAAGGTGACACAGCCCGCCACGGCATAACTATTTGACCTGCTGTGGTCACAGCCCCGGGCTTTTTTCATTCATACTGGGAGTGGTGAAATACATGTTTAGCAAGCAGCGGAGAGAAAAATGGTACTGGATGGGAAAGTTGCGCTTGTCACTGGCGCTGGGCAGGGTGTAGGCCAGGGCATTGCGCTGGCGCTGGCAGCAGAGGGTGCCCGAGTGGCGGTGACCGGGCGCACCCGCAGCAAGCTGGATGTCACCTGTAAATTGATAGAGGAGCGCGGAGGGCAGGCGCTGGCCGTGGTGTGTGATGTCAAGTCGGCAGACTCGCTGGCGCAGTGTGTCAACGAGGTGGTGGCGCACTTCAAAAGGCTCAACATACTGGTCAACAATGCCCAGGAAGTGCCGCTGGGCACCTTGCACGAGGTGACAGAACAGCGCTTTTCCGCGGGCTGGGAATCCGGTCCAATGGCAGTGTTTCGGGCCATGAAGCTCTGTTATCCCCATTTGAAAGGCGATGGCGTCATTATTAATCTGGCCAGTTCATCTGCCAGGCGCTGGGATATGACAGGCTATGGAGCTTACGCCGCATGTAAGGAAGCTATCCGCTCACTGACACGCGCAGCTGCCTGTGAGTGGGGCGCTGAAGGTATCAGGGCCAACGCCATACTCCCACTGGCAAAATCCCCTGGCATGGCCTGGTGGATGGAGAACAAGGCGGAGGAGGCAGAGGAGTTTCTCGGCACGCTGCCGATGAAGCGTGTAGGCGATTGTGAGCAGGATATTGGCCGTTTTGTCGTGTTGTTGTGCAGTGATGCGGCCGGCTATATCAATGGTCAGAGTATCGGTGTGGACGGTGGACAGGCACTGATGGCCTAAGCCGTCAGCTTGCCCGGTGGCTGTTGTAGTCACCTGGGCTGGCATGTTCCAGAGGAACCAACCTCTATGGGTGCAGGGTACGTGCCGGTATTAAACGGACAGGACGCACTCGCTGTGCCTCTGGTGTCGCAGGATCAGGCCGGAAAATTGTTTCAAATCAATAGTGTCCGCGGCTTGTTCCGTTATATTTAGATGGTATTATGACAGCATAATGAATAAGGGAGTGCGTGGTATCCATCCTGTTGCACAGCCAGAAAACATATCCGATAGACTTGCCGCTCCACGGCGTGTTAATCCTGCCTGTATCGCCCGCAGTTTGCGGGAGTGCAGTAGCTGGGTTCCGTGGAAACTTTGGTAAGAGTTGGCTAAACTTTTAATTTTCGTAGCTAATTACCGGAAGGGTTATTATCTTGTGTCTGATATAAAAAGCCGGATCATAATCGCACTGGTCATCACAGGAATAAGAGAGGCGCCAGAGCGCCTGACAAAGTTTCAATTCTAACTATACTAAAATGCTCAGAGGGAAAGTCTCATGAAGAACAAAGCGCTCGCATTGTCCGTACTTGCCGCGATTAGCTCGCAGGCAGGTGCGTTCCAGCTAGATACCGGCGACGATTGGAATATTCGCTGGGATAACACCCTGAAGGCTAACGTGCAGGCCCGTACGGATTCGTCCAAATCAAGCGTTGTTAACCCCAGCGTGTATGCCAATGCGCGTATCGCGGATGACTGACCTGGTCCAGCATTTCTTTACAACCCAGTTAAGCGGCATTTTTCAGTTCA
>CAXBNX010000036.1:0-46673 GCA_963977275.1 uncultured Haliea sp.
GCCCCCCGAATATTGATGAAAAATTAGGCACGACATCTATCCTGACACGGGGGGAACATCTCGTCCAACAATGGATTGGTGGGCGGAGAATGCAGCGTGGTATTGGGTATTCTCGTTCGTGCCATGGCTGCACCCAGAATCTCCCAGTTGCTTTGGTACGCTGTAACAATTATGCAGGGTACATCGTGACTCTCGTGTGCTGCTACGGGCTCGCGAATATTGTTGCCTGGGCAACTAATAACGCTTGGGGTCAATGTCCTACAGTAGGTTGTGCCTGATGGTGTAGGTGAAGACCATCAGAATGGTGACTATTGCAAAGACTTGGAATGCGCGAGCCAGTTCATTACCTACGTTATTGTAGCTAATACTGTCGAAATCCTGATTCGTTACAAGTGTACGCAGACTTCGAACGGAAGGGAGCACTCGGGGTACCCGGTTCCGAAACTCGACGAACTGATCCCCAAAAAAATGCTCTAATCGTTCGTCTTCATACCTTATGGTGAAATAGTAAACAAACGTCATGCCGGCCAGGACGGCCAGGGTGGCGTAAATAGAGCCTGTCATGACCAACGCACCTGTCACAGCAATAAAATTGCCGAGATAAAGCGGATTGCGGATGATGCTGTAGGGGCCGGAACACACCAGATTTTTGTTACGATTGTGGACAATATACAGGGACGCCCAAAGGCGGATGAACAAGCCAAAAGCTAGCAGTAGAATCCCCAAACCAGTCAGCGTATAACCCAAATTCGCCGCAATAGTTGCGCCGTGAATATCTACATATAAAGCTGCAATGGCGAGAAGGCCTATGACTGACAACAGTACAGCTCGCTGTTTGAAAACATATGTTGCGATAGTGGAATGGGGCGTGTTTGCCTTGGCTGCCCCAAAATTCTCATACTTCATGCTATTACCTCTTTGCGTGACATTAGACACATAATTCGATGCATTGGAGTCTTGATAGGTCAAAGCCAGAAAAGTTTGGTCCTGAACATAGTCATTTGGTAGTGGTCACTCTGGCCAATCTTCATCGGCAAATACATGGTGGAATTGACGAGGAACCGAGCAACATTACCTCCAGCATCTCCAAGCCGCCCTTGAAATACCGCGGCGAGTGTTCCAGTCAGATCGTTAAAGTTGGAAAAGATATTTTCAATTCCTTTGCATGCCGGGGCAGGTGTTACAGCCACGTAACCGTTAGCTATCGGCGTCAATACCAACTGGTGTCTCCTGTCATTGAAATCAGACATCGCTCGGTTCACCGGGGTCGACGCTCGATGGGTCCGTTGCACAACCGGTTATCGTCAATAGTGGAGTGCAAATCGACACCAGGAAGAAATAGACAGATCACTCCATACAACAGTTGGAGGTACTATTAGATAATTTTCTGTCGCCGACGGACGAAATAGCGCAACTAAATATTCGATATACTTGCAGACTGAGATGCTCCATTCGAAATCTGCCGCACAAGGCGTCGATCTCGACTCGTTTGAAGGGAGCCTGATATCGGACCGATTTTTATCATACTAATACTTTGGAGTGCACCTAAAGGAATTGCCTGTCACATACAGTCGGAAACTGATGCAATCGAGGCGGCGCGATGCTCCTTTGCTTGCGTGGGGATCACTACACAGGAAAAAAATGCCCTGGCACGCCTTTCTTTGCGACAGAAAATAGGGCGAATCCCCCTCTAATAATGTTGCGATAAGCGCTGGAATTTGGCGTTTCACGCGGCAGAAGCGCCAGGAGCAGGTGCTTCGAATTGCGTCCACTTCACTTACTTCCGGAATAGATATGACTATGAAAAACTACCCTGATGTTGCCGGTCCGGACGTGACGTCGACGCCCGCCCTAGCAGGTCTGGTTACACTATTGCGTGCATGTCACAATGACAAAGTCGATAGCGTCCTATTGTACGGTTCATGCCTTCGCAGCGGTGATGTCTATGACGGCCTGTTAGATATCTACGTGATATGCAACAGCTACGCGGAGGCCTATCAGCACCGGTTGTTGGCGATAGCCAACTGGATGTTGCCCCCCAACGTATTCTACGTGGAAATGAGAGATACAGAACAACCAGAGGACCGATCAAAAACGCTGCGCTGCAAAGTCTCGGTTATCTCTTTCAAAGACTTTCAGCAAGGTTGCAGGCCGGCATCTTTCGAATCCTATTTTTGGGGCCGCTTTGCACAACCGACACGTATTCTCTATAGCAGCGATGAAGGCGTGCGCTGTCAGGTCGAGGGCTGCCTGCTTGAGGCGGCCAGGACCTTGATGGTCAACACACTACCACGACTTGCAGAATGGGGTCGGCTCGCGGACATGTGGGCGCAAGCACTGGACTTAAGTTATTCAACTGAACTGCGAACCGAGCGCAGTGGACGTGCCGCAGAATTGGTTCAACAGCCGCAAGAATACTACGCCTGTATAGCGCACTATCACGCAGATTCACTGGGCTTCCCGGTTGACATTTTCGATGAACGGGGCGAGCCATCTTACTATTGCGACATTGGGAAGATCTGGCGATGGCAGAGCGCGATAGTCTGGGCTTTGCGCCGGTGTCAGGGAAAAATTTTGTCTGTGACGCGGTTGCTTAAGGCGCTATATACGTTTGACGGGGGACTGGACTATATCGCGTGGAAGCTAGAACGTCACACTGGCGAGAAAGTTGTGATACCTAATAAAGTCAAAAAGGCGCCGCTTATCTTTATGTGGAGTTTTTTTTGGTCTCTGTACCGGCGTGGGCTATTCAGGTAGTCATGTAGTGCCCTCCTCCAGCCATCGAATCAATTTGGCTAGCCTAAGCTAAATACCCGTGCGGTTCTGAAGCAGTGCATTTAGGGCAGTTTGTATAAATGCGTCGAGTTGTATCGCAGATGCCTTGCCTTCATCGCTCGTCTTATAGGGGACGTAACTATCCTCCGGATACAGGGTATACCTGCCAGATTGGGGTTCCCCGTCCGGTGGTTTAATGGTTATTCTGTTCCCGCGAATCAAGGCAACCGTTTGATCGCTGCCCGATGGTTTGATAATGCCAAATCCGGGGTCGCCCTCCGGCAACGCCAATAAGTCTCGCCCCCAACATTGATGAGTAAACGGTTTGCCCAGTAGGCTCACAACAGTGGGAACGATATCGACTTGCGTGCCAATGGTGTGAATGCGATTACCGTAAGTAGACTGGATACCAGGTCCCAGAAGCAGCAGCGGGACATGAAAGCGCAGCAGGTCAATATCTGACAGCTGCCGGTCGAGGCCAAAGCCGTGGTCGCCCACAATCACGAACAGGGTTTGGTCAAACCAGGGTTCGAGCGATGCTCTATCGAAGAACTGGCCCAGCGCCCAGTCCGAATAGCGCTGGGCGGTGAGGTGTTCATCGAGTCTGCCAAACCCACTGACAGGTTCAAACGCGAGCGTTTCTGGCAATGCGTAAGGTGTGTGATTGGACAGGGTTTGCAAGATAGCGAAGAACGGCGCGCCTACCGGCAGCCTGTTGAGTTCCTCCAGTGCGCGATTGAACATATCTTCATCGGACACGCCCCAGGTGGGATCCATGAACACCGGCTTCACATAACTATCGCGGCCGATAAAGCGCGTCATGGCCTGGTTGCGGAAAAATCCCTCCTGATTATCCCAGGCGAAGAGGCCGTTGTAGACGTAGATATCGCTGAAACCCATGGGTTTCAGGAGTGCTGGCAGGCCCGAAAAATAGTGCTGGCCCTCCGTTTGTTGCATCAGGTATTCATGCCCCGGGAGATTGGGGAAACAGGCCACGGAAGCAAACATGCCCTGGTGCGTATGGGTGCCATTGGAGAAGAAATGATCAAAAAGCAGCCCCCGGACGGCCAGTTTATCGAATTCAGGCGTAATGCCCTGATCATGCGACAGGGCTCCGGTAAACGCGCCAGAAAAACTCTCCATCATGATCAGTACGATATTTTTTGGGGCGCGGGGGAGGCGTACCAGCGGTGTATGTCGGCGCAACAGAGGATACTGCTCGGGGAGCAGCAGTTCATCCGCGGGTGTTAGTAGCATCTCCCCAACGCAATGGTGGTCCTGAGCGCAGCGTGCCTCTGGCGCCCCACACCGCCAGAAAGAGCAGCAGAACAACTACGGGCACACGCAGGGCCGCCCGGTAACGGGTAGCGGCTTGTTTCGGTGTTGATCGGTCAAGCCAGAGTAACGTCGCAAGAAAAATGCCGGTTAAAAACAGCCACACGAGCAAATAGATCACTACGGGGTAGCCATTCCAGATCATGCTCACCACGGTTGATATATCTTCCTGCAAGTAGTGAAAAGCGATGCTGTTCAAACGGATGTGGAATTCTCTATAGAATTCAAGTTCAGTAACGCCTGCGAAAATTGTCAGCGAACCTGTTAGCCCCAGCCAGAGCAGTGCGAGTCTGCGCGACCCCAGGCCGCGTGGTAGTAGTAAGACGACAACAAGCGGAACTACAAGAATACAGGTGACAATCAGATCAAATCGGAGCCCGAGAAGAAATGTGTGGGCCAGGTCCTCGAACGGTATTAGTTTCGCCAGTGCGATATTCGACCACAGCAACATTCCTCGTAATACAGTCAGGAAAGCGAGAGAGGCCATAACATAACCAAACAGAAACAGGACGTCGCCCAGTAGCGGAGAAAAGTGATTTTCAGACGAGGGCGAAGCCGGTGAACTATCTGGATTCATAGTGGGTACGAATAGATGTGTGAGTCAAAAGAGGGTATCAATCTACCAGTTTCAGCTAATTCGGACACTCACCTTCTCGATATCCTTTGCGCGCCTGTTCTCAGATCCCCACAACCACCAGCCAGCTGAACAGCGCTACAAAACTACCAACAAATGCACCGACAAGCACATCGCCAGGGTAGTGCACGCCCAGTAACACCCTGGACAACGCGACTGCTCCGGACCAGAAGCACATTGCCACAGCCCCCACGCCATAAACAAGCATTAGCGCTGTTGCCAACAAGAAAGCGCGAGAACAATGCCCTGAAGGGAAGCTGTATCGGCTGGCTCCGGTTGCTAAGATCCGCAAGCCTGGTATTGAGTCCTGCGGACGTGGGCGTTGGAGTGTGTTCTTCAAGACCCAATGGAGACTGCGCTCAATACCCAGAGACACAATCAGTAGCGGAATCAGTATCTCAAGACCCGGCAGCCCCAGCTTCCAGATCACTACAGGAATGAATACGTGTAGTGCACCTTCACTGGAACGCGACACAATTTGCAGAAAAAGTATAGCCAATTGATTTTCGCGGTGCTTGAATATTTTGAGGAATAGCAGCCGATCGTATTTATTCAATCGACTTAGAAGCTCCATGCTGGCTACGGGGCCGTTGGGTATAGACTCTGAAACTAACCCTGAACTTTTGGATGCAATCGCCACGCCTTCTTGCCCGTTTTGACCTTGTCCCCGGCTCTCTGGCTCACAATAATGCTTCATCGATTTAGACCCGGATGTGAGAACATATTTAGCTACAACGCGTGACGGCTCTGAAAAAGTTAGAGAGGCACTGCGCTAAAAATCTGTCGCGGAGTTAGTCTCTCTGTTGAATACCGCCCCTTTTTTTTGTGTATTGTACTTTCAGCTTCCCCTCCGGACACACCGCCAATGCGTTCGCCGCTGCGGCTGGCGTTGCGCCGTGCCTTCAATCCCAACGGTAATCCGGTCTGGTTCAAGGCGGTATCGTCACTGCACAGTCAGCTGTCGTTGTTGACCATCGCGTTGACCGGCGCGGCGATGCTGCGCGAACGGGAGCATGGCACCATCGAGCACCTCATGGTGATGCCGCTGACTCCGGTGGAAGTCGCGTTGTCCAAGGTTATTCGTCTCAATCCCGTTTCCGGCCGGTAAACATTGACCTGACCAGGTTTTCCTTGTGAACGTAGCTGGAGAACAGCACTCCGGCGACATGGAGGCCGACTAAAAACAGAGTCAAGTTTGTGAATATTTCGTGGATTTCTTCCCAGAACTCCTCGTGGGGATCTTCTTCATGCCCCTCGCCCCCATCGTCGTCGGCAATGGCGGCCGCTATCAGGGCCGGCATGGCAGGGGCATCTGTACTGTTCGCTACCCAATCCGCGAGGGGTCCCTTGTTCTCTTCAATCGCATAGAGCACCAGCCCTGACGACACCGTTCCAGACAGTACGATCAGTAGCGCGACTACCATGGCGCCACCCGCCGGATTATGACCAACAAAGCGCTTTGCGCGGTTGTGCCGCAGATCGCGGACATAGTGGGTAAAAGTGAAAGGCGAAGGCACAAAGTCGCTAAACCGCGCATGCTCGGTTCCTACAAACCCCCATAGCAATCGCAAGGCGACGACGACACCGACCACGTATCCGGCCCAGGTGTGCTGCGTGAGATAGTCGTCCTCCGTGAAATAGGCGACAAAGAAAGCGATTACCAGCGTCCAGTGCCCTATTCGGACAATGGGGTCCCAGACCTTAATCATATTTTCGTTGGTTTTCATGCAGAATCCTCAGGGTTTGACGAGTGCCCAGTTTGGAGGGATTCGGGTTCTGCTACAATTTGGCATGTGACGTATAGTGGACCGTATTGCGGGAGTAACAAGATATATGTCGGATGACGTAGCAAGCTATAACTCCACACATGCTTCGATAGCCCTGTTTGCAATTATTGCTTTGCTGATCGGATGGGATGTCATCGCTGACTATCGCGAGAACGCCCATTGGGGTCATATCGCGATTGAACTGTTTGTGTTGTTGGTGGCAGCCAGTGGCACCTGGCTGCTGTGGCGTCAACTGCACACAACCCGGTCAGATCTTGTAGACGCACGCGGTGAGGCGGAGCAATGGCGAAGGGAAACCCAGGACCTGATACGGGGTCTCGGCGCTGCGATCCAGAAACAGTTCACCGTCTGGCAACTTACCCGGGCTGAAGCCGAGGTCGGGTTGTTTCTGCTCAAGGGCCTGAGTCACCGGGAAATTGCCCAGCTTCGCCAGACCAGCGAGCGGACCATCCGAGAACAGGCCCGCTCGGTATACCGCAAGGGTGGGCTTTCCGGACGAGCAGCACTTTCGGCATTTTTTCTGGAAGAACTTTTACTCCCCCTGGAGTGAAGGGGCCGCCGATTAACAATAATAAGGCGGCGCATCTTTCGAGGCCCGGTATAGCGCTCTGTTTGCCCTCCTATAAACGGCCCTGCAAGATCATATTCAACGATGCCGGCTTCGCTCGAGCCAAAATTTTCTATCTAGGATAAGCCTTAGCTCAAGAGCAGAGTGAAAAAGGCAAGTCAACTGCGATACGAGGAGTACAAGCGTGAACAAGCACACAGTAATAAGCACAGACACGATGAAGGACGCGCGGTTGCGCAATCGTAGACGGCAATACCGCGCCATCATGTTAGTCGCGATGTTGGGAACTCTGGCTCTTGGTGGAGGCGCGCTTGCCGCCGAACCGGTAGGTCCCGACCTGACCGAGAAACTGCGTGGATTACTGGTAAGGGAGATGGTTGCAATCGAGTCGGCAATGCTGGATATCTATAGTGCCATTGTCCAGGGCAACCACACCACAGTTGCGCAGCAAGGTCAGGCCATACACGACAGCTTCATCCTGAAACTGTCTCTGACCAAAGAGGATCGCCAGGACCTGAAAGCGGCGGTGCCTCAGGAGTTTCTGCAGCTGGACGCTCGGTTCCACAAGTTGGCGGCGTTACTGGCCAAGGCGGGAGAGGAGGAAAGCACTCAGGAGCAAGTGGAAATCTTCAATCGCATGACGGAATCCTGCATAGCGTGCCATAGCCGCTACGTGACGGATCGATTTGAAGGATTGCAGAATCAACTACTGCCTGAATAGTGAGGGCATGAAGGTGAAGCCGTATTTCTGGTGACAGTTCAGACTGGTTCGGCTTGCGTTCACTTGTGGCTTTGAGCGCGGGAGAACACAATTGTTTGTTTTGCCGGATGAATACAGCGCAGCGCTATCTTCTGCTACAGCTGTGTGCAATGAGCAAAGGTCAGCTGTACGACCTTCGTTAGTTTCGGCCGTACAGGACATCGCGAGTCTGAGCTTCTCTCTGGGACGCATGTTTTTCCTGGTGGAAAAGGTGTTTCTATCTAGCGTTCTGTTTTTAATGAAGCACCGGTCTCCCCCCACTCTGGCCGCACCATCATTCGGATTAAGTCAGTAGAAAAGCGGCCGGACATTGGATTGCGAGAGCAATGTGTTCTGGCGCAGAGTATTTATCGGATAAACTCCATTACAGTTTTGTAATGTTTGGGTCACCGGATGGTAATCAGCAACACGATAGTCTCCCTTTAGCCATCCAGTAGGGCTGGTGTCAAATGTGTGGGCCTTGCCATTCCAGTGCGCAGAACCACCCGCGCGCTACAACGCCGTCGATTCGGAAGGTAAATGACGATCAGCGTCATGCTCAAGTCGAGTATGCGAAGCCCATACGGTTACCGGGTGACGATCTACACAAGAAATCAGAGGAGCACAACATGACAAATAGATCCATGCGAACAATCGCAGGCCTGTCTGCAACACTCGTCATTTTCCTCGTGGCGGGGTGTACACAGAAACAAACGGGTCCGGGTGAACCCATAAAAGATAAAGTTATCCAGATGGAGGTATTCAAACAAGCCTCCTGCAAATGCTGCGGCAAATGGGTGGATCACATGGAAAGCGCGGGCTTTGAGGTCAATACGAGAAACCAGATAAATCTTAGTGCCATCAAGAACGAGTACAGTATTCAGTCTCGCTATCAGTCCTGTCATACCGGAGTGGCTGACGGATACATCTTCGAAGGCCATATTCCCGCCTCACTGGTGCAGCGGTTTCTGGAGGAGAAGCCGGTGGATGCTATCGGGTTGGCAGTTCCGGGTATGCCTGTAGGCAGCCCCGGAATGGAAATCGGAGAGCGATTCGATAGCTACGATGTGCTGGTATTGAAAACTGACGGCAGCAGCGAGATTTATGCGCATATCGATCGCCCCGGTTGGACGGACCCGGCTTCATCAATTCAGCCTCGATAGAATATCTGGAGAGAACCATGGACGATGAGAGGCACCCGGTACTTTCCCGGCGGAAATTCGTCACAGGCGTGGTGGCCGGAAGTGCTCTCTACGGCCTGGGAAGTCCCTGGGGTTATGCCTCCCAGTCGCCCGGGATCGCCTCGCACGTACCCGTACTGAGTGGCAAGAACTTCAACCTCGATATTGGATATCAGCCGGTTAATTTTACCGGTAGAGAGCGCCTGGCAACCGCCATCAATGGCTCTGTCCCGGGACCGATATTGCGATGGAGGGAGGGAGACCGTGTCACGCTAAACGTGAAAAATCATCTTGCTCATGATAGTTCAATCCATTGGCACGGCATTATCCTGCCCACTGGCATGGATGGCGTGCCCGGCCTCAGTTTCGATGGGATCAAGCCGGGGGAGTCCTTCGAATACAAGTTTGAGGTCAACCAAAACGGTACTTACTGGTACCACAGCCACTCGGGGTTTCAGGAACAAACCGGCATGTACGGCGCCATCGTCATCGACCCTCGCGAGCAGGACCCCGTTACCTTTGATCGCGAATACGTCGTGCAACTTTCGGATTGGTCGGACGATGAGCCGGAGAGTATCTACGCCAAGTTAAAGAAGATGAGTGATTACTACAATTTCCGTGAGCGGACGGCAGGCGACCTCTGGGATGAGATCAAGCGCAAAGGCGTTTCCCAGACATGGAGCGATCGCAAAATGTGGAATGAGGCGCGCATGAGTGATCGGGATATCTCGGACGTTACCGGGTATACCTATACCTTTCTGATGAACGGCGTGACCCCGGAAGATGGCTGGCTGGGCCTTTTCAAGCGTAACGAAAAAGTGCGTTTGCGCTTCATCAATAGTGCGGCAATGACCATCTTTGACGTGCGGATACCTGGTTTGAAAATGACAGTGGTCGCATCAGATGGTCAAAACATCGATCCGGTCACCGTCGATGAGTTTCGAATCGGCGTTGCTGAAACCTATGACGTCATTGTTGAACCCCATGATGACACCGCCTATACGGTGTTTGCGCAATCCATAGATCGTACCGGTTACGCCCGAGGGACCCTCACACCTGACGCCAGTTGGGTGGCCGAAGTGCCTGAGATGGATGTGGCACCGGTTCTCGGGCATCGTGATATGGGTATGAGCATGAACGGTGGAATGCACGAAATGCATGATATGGCGAGCATGGGTGGCGATTCGTCAGGCGGGATGGGGGGAATGGATCACAGCCAACATGAAGGCATGCAGCCCATGGGCCAGCCTCCGCATTCTGGCATGCATGTTGTGAACGAGAATGAGACCTCGAACGCTTCGACTTCGTTGGGTCGCGCTGGTTTCGGCAGTACGCTGCCTATCGTCCACGCCCCAAGCGAGTATGGTCCCAACGTGGATATGCGCGCGGATGCGCCGCGCAATGGTCTCGACGATCCCGGCATTGGCTTGCGAAATCACAAGGAGGTACTCGGTCGGAGAGTTTTGACGTACCATGATATTTGCAATTACTACCCGACTTCAGATCCACGCGAACCGGGTCGGGAAATCGAGTTGCATTTGACGGGTAATATGAACCGCTATATGTGGTCTATAAACGGCATTAAATTTGCCGACGCAGACCCCATACAGCTGACATTTGGTGAACGGGTGCGGATTACCCTGGTAAACGACACGATGATGATCCATCCCATTCACCTGCACGGTATGTGGAGTGAGCTCGAGACAGAGGATCCAAAATTCATCCCCCGTAAGCACACCGTAATCGTTCAGCCCGGTTCCAAAATCAGTTATCTGGTGACGGCCGATGCCATGGGCCGTTGGGCCTATCACTGTCACCTGATTTATCACATGCCAGGCATGTTCCGAGCGGTCCACGTAACGCCGGGAGGCAATGCCTGATGAACACGGAAATCGACGGTGTCAGGGCATTGTGTGTATACCGCTCAGGTACCCAACGCAAGTTAAGACTCGTCTACTGTATCTTCTGGAGTTTTGTTCTCAATGCAGTGTCCGGTGGCGTTGTACTGGCAATGGAAACTGACGACCCTACGCTGGCGATGGTAAAAATTGACCAACTCGAATGGCGCGAGAGGGATGGGCCGGACGCTGCTTACTTTGAGGGAGAGGGCTGGGTGGGTCGTGACCTGAATAAACTCTGGTTCAAGGGTGAATACGAGCACAGTGACGGTTCCACCGAGGAGGCCGAGCTGCAAGCCCTGTATAGCAGGGGGGTAGCCCCCTTTTGGGATGCGCAGGTGGGACTTCGGAAAGATTTCAAACCAGCACCGAGCCGTTCCTGGCTAGCCCTGGGCTTTCAGGGGCTGGCACCTTACTGGTTCGAGCTGAACACGGCCTTTTTCGTCGGAGAATCGGGCCGGACCGCATTTCGGCTGGAGGCAGAATACGAGATATTGTTTACCCAGAAACTGATTCTTTCTCCCGAGATCGAAATCAATGCTTACGGCAGGAACGACGAGAACACCGGAACCGGATCAGGACTATCAGATGCGCAATTTGGATTACGCCTGCGGTATGAAATACGGCGGGAGTTTGCCCCCTATATCGGTGTTAACTGGTACAAAAAGTACGGCAATACGGCCGATTTTGCCAGGGAGGAGGGCGAAGGCGCGAGTGAAACCTCGTTGGTGATCGGCATACGTGCGTGGTTCTAGCGTGCGAAGGCGCGGCTTTTGTCGCGTTAGGCAGCATGAAATATAAGTAATCTGGAATAAGGAGCATATGGGCAATAATCAAGGAAGAGCGTCGCAGTATAGTGAAAACAGCCTGACACTGGTCGGCGCTGTCGCCCTAGGCACTGGGGTGATGATTGGGGCCGGCATTTTTGCGCTCACGGGTCAAATGGCCGAGATGACGGGTGCGCTTTTTCCCTTTGCATTTGTCTCTGCCGCACTTGTTGTCTCCTTCAGCGCTTACTCATACGTCAAGCTGTCCAATGCGTATCCCTCTGCTGGCGGGGTCGCGATGTATCTGAAAAAGGCGTATGGGGCAACATTGCCCACCGCATTTCATTCGTTGCTCATGTATTTTTCTATGGTGATTGCTCAGAGTTTTCTGGCACGCACTTTTGGCTCTTATACACTACAATTGTTCGATATCGGCGATACCAGCGTTCTGGTTCCCATCCTCGGCGTTGCATTACTTATATGTGCCTTCCTGGTAAATCTGTCAGCCAATCGATTCATTCAGGGCCTGGAGTCGTTGATGGGGGCTATCAAGATTGGTGGAATTGTCGTTTTTGGCCTGGTGGGAGTTACCGTTGCGGACAAGACGGAAATCATTTCACTCGGTAGTCAGACAAGCAACAGTCTGCTGGGCTTCATAGGCGCAACAGCCCTGGGCATTCTTGCTTTCAAAGGTTTTACGACGATTACTAACAGCGGAGCCGAATTGAAGAACCCACACCGCAATGTGGGTCGTTCTATCGTCATTTCCATCTTACTGTGTATAGTCATCTACGCCTTGGTCGGCCTCGCCGTTTCCAGTAATCTGTCTCTTGAAGAAATTATCGAGACACGCAATTACTCCCTGGCCGCCGCGGCTCGACCGGCGATGGGCGAATATGGCCTCTGGTTCACAGTTATTCTGGCCATGGTCGCGACCGCGGGTGGGATTATCGCCAGCGTTTTCGCCGTTTCACGCATGCTGGCCATGTTGACTGAAATGAAGCTGGTTCCGCACAGCCATTTTGGCATGCCAGGCAGCATCCAGAAGCACACACTTGTGTATACTATCATCCTCGGGCTGTTACTCACTGCATTCTTCGACCTATCCCGAATTGCGGCACTGGGCATCATTTTTTATCTGGTGATGGATATTGCCATTCACTGGGGTGTGCTGCGACATCTCTACAGCGACCTGGACGCCAGGCGCAGTATTGTCGCTATCGCGATAGTGCTTGATCTGGTAGTGCTGACAGGCTTTGTATTAGTCAAAATTGCCAGCGATCCGCTGGTTATCGGTGTGGCGTGTATTGGAATGCTAGCCATCCTGCTTGGCGAGGCCCTGTTTCTCCGCAAAAACCCAATTTCATCTGAAGGTAATAATCACTGACCGCTGTTTGGTGGGGTTATGAGTGTACGCCCTAATACGACTTTTGGATTGTGAGCAATGCTCCGATACGTGGTACGTCAGTTACAACTGGATATAAGCCGCACCCTCATGAGAGGAGGCGCAGTCGCGGCCGTAGTAGCAGTGATTCTCCTGTTGGAGGGTGTCTATGTGGGTCAACTGGTGCAATTGCGCAATACCGTGATGAACAGGGGAGCCGATCTGATCGTGGCCCAGGCCGGCGTATCCAATATGATTGCGACGCGCTCGATACTTCCCCAGTTCGCGCGCCGCGATGTGGAGGCAGTACGGGGTGTTGCCAGCGCGGCTCCCCTGGCGAGTATCGCCCTGATATACGAGCAGGGTGAGTTGCGCACGCCCATATCACTATTCGTTTACGATACTCACGGTGGCCCGAAGTAGCTGGTCGCAGGGAACCCCATCAGAAAGGATCGCGAGATCATCATCGACCGGTCGATCGCGGAGAAATACAACCTGGTCCCTGGCGATCCGTTTATCTTGTCGGACTTCGAGTTTCGTATAGCAGGTATCTCGGAGGGCGCCGCCGCCTACTTTACACCTTTTGGATTTGTCAATTTCGACGACCTGCTGGATTTCTATTTCGAGTCCGAGTTGGCTGAAGATCTCAGTACGTTTCCCATGCTGAGCTTTTTGTTAGTCGATTTGGAGTCGGATGCGAACAAGGCTGACGTGGCGCAACGAATAGAGGAAGCCGTTCCCAGCGCGGATGTTTTTGAGCCAGAGGCGCTCGCGGATCGGGATGCCGCCCTGGGGAGAATCACTCTGGGGCCGATTTTCGGCATGATGATCGGGGTCGCCTATGTAGTTGGAATATTGGTAACCGCCATCATTATGTTCGCCGCCGTCAATGGACGGCGACATAATCTAGGTGTGATGAAGGCTTTGGGTTTCTCCAATCGCTATTTGTTGCGACTTGTGGTGATTGAGGCGCTGTTGCTGACCGCTGTCGCAATACCCGCGGGTGTCCTGTTCGCCATTATTATTGCGTTACTCATCCAAAGTGTTGCACCTTTGTACCTCATATTACCGACCGAAGCAGTGCCGCTGATAAGGACGACCCTTGCCTGTGGCGTGTTCGCGATTATCGGATCACTGCTGCCGGTACGCATAATATTCAGACTGGACCCCGCCATGGTTTTCAGGAGTTGAGATGCTGCGCTGGATGATTAAGAGCCTGTTCATGGAGCCGCTGACCCTGGTTGTGGCTATTGCATCAGCGGCAAGTGCATTTCTGTTGATCATTCTTTTTGAAGGTATCTTCGCGGGGGAATCTGAGCAGATAGTCGCCTATGTCCGTAACGTGAAGGCCGATGTATGGGTTATGCAACGCGGCGTGTCCAATATGCACATGGCCACGTCTTACATACCTGACTGGAAAGTCAGACAGGTCAGAGAGCTGCCTGGGGTAGCCGGTGTAGAGGCCATTCTCTACCTTAATACGGTGGTAGAGGTGGGTGACCAGCGCTGGTTTTCCTATGTGGTGGGGCTTGAGGTGCCGTCCAATTATGCGGGGCCCTGGGCAATGGCACAGGGCAAAGCCCAACCATCTGTTGGCGAAGCGGTGGTGCCCGAGGTCTTCGCTGATATGACCCGCCTCGGGATAGGAGACACCTTGCGGGTGACAGACCGTGAACTAACCATCGTCGGACTATCCAAAGAGACGTTTTCCATGGCGAACTCGGTGATATTTGTCAATAAAATCGATCTGGAGGATATTATGTCTTCCTTCGATATCGCCAGTTTCATGCTGGTCAAGTCCGGGCCCGATGTCTCGCCGACAGAGCTTGTAGGTGCGATAGAAGACGCAGTAGAAAAGGTCCATGCACTCACCGCCAGCCAGTTTCTGCAAAACGACAGGCGTCTGGCCATGCAAATGGGTACGGAAACTATTGCCTTGATGACAACCATAGGCGCCGCCCTGGCCATTTTGCTGGTGGCCTTCACTATCTACTCGCAGGTGATGCGACAACGTCGAGAACTGTCGGTCGCGAAGGCACTGGGCGCTACCAACCGCTCCCTTTATATCAGCGTGGCGCTACAGGCCGTGGGAATTACCCTCGCCAGCGTAATCGTCGCATCCATTACCGCAGCTGCATTACTGCCCGCGCTGTCAAACTTCATCCCGGCGGTCACTATGATTCTGACAGTCGCATCGGTGGCAAAAATTGCGATCCTGGGCCTGTTCGTGGCGATCACAGCAGCTCTACTGTCGGCCCGGCAAATTGCGCGGCTTGACCCGGCCTCGGCGTTTCAGACATAAGGGATATCCAGTCATGAAAGAAAAAGTGGTACTGCAAGCGGAGAATCTGGTCAAAACCTTTGGCAGTGGTCACACCGAAGTGCGTGCGGTAGACGATGTCTCGCTATCACTCAAGCAAGGGGAACTGGTCCTGGTTATGGGGCCTTCCGGCTCGGGCAAGACGACAATGCTCTCAATATTAGGCGGCCTGTTGCGCCCCACTTCGGGTCAAGTGTTTATCGACGGCACCAATATTTCAGCCCTGAGTGAATCGAAATTGCCTATGATACGGGCCCGCAGCGTTGGCTTTATTTTTCAGGCGTTCAACCTACTGGATGCGCTTACAGTGGAAGAAAATATCCTGTTCCCTGCTCGTTTGATTCGTGGCGGCCAGAAAGAGGCCGCCGTCCGGGCCGCGGATTTAATAGAACGTCTCAAACTTGGTCCGCGCCGAACGGCGCTACCGCAGACCTTGTCCGGCGGCGAAAAACAGCGAGTGGCAATAGCTCGCGCGTTGATCAACGCACCACCGCTAATACTCGCAGACGAACCTACCGGGAACCTGGATTCGACCAGCGGCCAGGAGGTCATGATGATTTTGCACGATATCGCCAGGGATGAGGGGCGATCGATTATTCTGGTGACACATGATCCTCGGGTGGAAGATGTAGCGGATCGTATATTATGGCTGGAAGACGGCGCACTGCGCGACCGCAAGGCCGAAAAACACGCATGGGTGCGCGACCCGGTGTGCGGTATGCGGGTGGACGAATGGACTGCTCAACTAAGCTCCACCTACGAGGGGCAGAGCTACCATTTTTGTGCTCAGCGTTGCCTGGAGCGTTTTGAAGAAGAGCCAACGCGTTATGTAAAGTGCTCTCCGGGTGAGCAAGATAGAACCGCATCAAGTGGAGCGATAAACTGATGAAACATTCTACGCGGATTTTGTTTGCGATTGCCATCCTGTTACCCATCCCGACCCTGTCCCAGGATAGTATGTCTTTGACGTCAGAGGCCAGAGGCCTGGCGATAGCATTGGAGGCATCCCGACGAAACGAGGGGTATGGTGATACCACCGTAAAGCTCATCATGGAGTTGCGTTCCGCCGACGGCAGAACCCGTGAACGGGTGCTGACATGGAGAACTCTGGAGGCGACCAAAGCCGGAGAAGGTGACAAGTCTCTCACCATCTTTCATGAGCCCAGGGATATCGCAGGGACGGGCTTTCTCAGTCACACTCACCTCTCCAGTGAGGATGACCAATGGCTTTATCTGCCTTCTCTCAAGCGGGTAAAACGTATAGCGTCGGCAAATATGTCCGGCTCCTTTGTGGGCAGTGAGTTTTCCTATGAGGATTTGCTGTCTGATGAAGTGGAGAAGTTCTCTTACCGTTGGTTAAGGGAAGAACGCTGCGGCGAATGGGAGTGCTTTGTGGTGGAGCGAGTGCCTGTCTACGATAATTCCGGCTATCGCCGCCAGGTGACATGGATCGATATCGCCGAATACAGAATTCATCGAACCGAGTTTTACGACCTGGAAAATACCTTGGAAAAGACTCTCTACCTTGAGGACTATCGTCAATATCTGAATAAATTCTGGCGGGCGCATGATTTACGCATGGAGAGCATCCTGACCGGAAAAACAACCAAACTGACTTTCGACACCTACGAGTTTAAAACCGGGTTGACTGAGCAGGCCTTCAGTCCTGATACGCTTAAGCGTATTCGTTGATTTGGCCAGAACCTCCACCAGGAATATTTTCTGCGCGACGACTATGTTGGCGCTCACTGGCATGTGCCACGCGCAAGGCGACGATCTGGCGGGCTTTGCAGCGCTTGAGCCCAGATTTTTTTTTGATAAACCTGCCTATCAGCAGAATCCAACGCAGGGCCTGTCGCCATCCGTGGTGATTTCTCCCGAGTTCCGCTATGCGTGGGGCGAGGGCAGTGATCGCATTACTGTCATACCGTTCTACAGATATGATTCCGACGACGAAAATCGCACTCACTGGGACCTGCGAGAGGCCAATTGGCAGCACTTTAGCGGTCCCTGGACCTGGTTGGTTGGCATGGGCAAGGTATTCTGGGGCGTGGCAGAATC
Source organism: uncultured Haliea sp. (assembly GCA_963977275.1). GTDB lineage: Bacteria > Pseudomonadota > Gammaproteobacteria > Pseudomonadales > Halieaceae > JARRPM01. Next base: position 17,450 of record CAXBNX010000036.1, read on the forward strand.
CCGACACCTGGTTGATATAGTGAATCAAACTGACCTGGTTGAGGATATCGACCAGGAGGAAAAACTGGGACAGCCCATGATCCATGTTGAACATTGGAGCGAGAGCGGGTCGCTGGGGCTGTTTTTGTTGCCAGGATTTCGGGAGAGAACCTTTCCGGCGAATAATGCCCGCCTGCGGGGGCCATTGCCGATGGCCAATCACGATGCTGTTTACGATTCCGGGGCGGGAGATCGGCGGGTCGATGCCGCGTTGCGTTGGAGAACCTCCGTTGATAACTGGGACATCGGCCTGTCCGGTTTTTATGGCACTGGCAGAGAGCCCCGTATGGTGCCGCAACTGGGTGAGTCGGGCAAGACTGTACTCATCCCACACTATGATGTTATCAGTCAAATAGGTGTGGATGTCCAGTACACGGAGGCGGCCTGGCTCTGGAAGCTCGAAGTGATCGGTCGAGCTGGTCAGGGAGATAATTTTGGCGCCATGGTCGGTGGAACAGAGTACACCTTCTATGGTGTACAGGGCTCGAGTGCTGATTTAGGGCTTCTCGCGGAATATCTCTATGATGCTCGCGACAAGACAGCGCCGCCAACGTCGCTGGACGATGACATATTTTTAGGCCTGAGATTGACGCTCAACGACCTGGATGACACCAATATTCTCGCGGGTGCTATTGTTGATCCGGACGATGGCGAGACGGTTGCCCTGATAGAGGCTCAGCGCCGACTGGGAGAGCGTTGGACGCTTGAACTCGAACTTCGGGCGCTGATGAATATACCCAAGCAGGGTCGACTGTACGGTATCGAAAGGGATAGCTATTTAACCTTGCGCGGGAGCTGGTACTTCTAGCTTTCACGCCTACGGTATCGCTACCCGTGGGGAGTCCAGAGGTAACTGTATCTGGAACACCGTTCGGCGATCTTGGGATGTCACGTTTATTGTCCCGCCATGAATGTCAATAATTGAGCGCACTATTGCCAGACCAAGCCCCGTTCTACCTCCGCTCCCAGCGCTTTGGCGTGAAGCGTCCACACGATGAAAGCGATTGAATATTTTGGGCAGGTGATCGGCAGGAATTTCGTCACCCAAATTTTCAATCGATATCAGTACGAAGCGCTCATCCGCGGCAAGATGGATCTGGATGGTAGTTCCAGTATCGGCATGGTGAACGGCATTGGTAAGGAGGTTCGTTAAAGCCCGCCGTAGCATGACACGGTCGCCCTTTAAAGGTGGGCATGCACCCTCTACGGATAGCGTAGTGCCGCGCTCCTCAGTCCATGCGCTGAGATAATCGATAAGCTCCAGCAACTCCGTCCTCGCGTCGACAGCTTGAAACGTCGGCCTGAGTGTTCCATTGTCGCTTTGAGCCAGCCACAACATGTCATTGATCATTCTGGCCATGCGTTCATACTCTTCCAGATTGGAGTACATCATTTCGCGATACTCCGCAGGGTCACGCTCTTTGTTCAACCCGACCTGCACCTGCGTGGTCAGGTTGGTGATTGGCGTGCGCAGCTCGTGCGCTATGTCTGCTGAAAAGTTAGCAAGTCTCTGGAACGATTCCTCCATACGGCCTATCAGGCTATTAAACGACGTGACGAGTTCCACAAGATCAACTGGCACGTTTTCTGGCTTTAGCCGCAAATTCAATTTTTCGGTCGTGATGGTACTGATCTCTTTGCTGATTTGGTGTAATGGATTGTGAGCAAAATGGACGGCATACCAGGCTGTTAAAAGGATTAGAGCACTTGTGCAACCCAGCATTAACCAGAGCTTTCGCCGGAAGTCTTCAATAAACTCGAGGTGAAAGTCCATTGAGGAGGCAACCGCGATTTTGTATCCCGAAAAAGTCGTGTTATCTCCACCCTCCATCGCTATGACAGTGCCGCGGTAGGTCGTTTCTCCTTCTGACCACTGGTAGAGCTCTGTTATGTGGATTTGATTGGCCGGATCTACCGTATCAGTGAGATACGACAGTGTCGGACCGGGTGTGGAAAATACCGTTCGTCCCAGGTCATCATAAACAGCGTAGTAAACGCCATGGTGACCCGAAACCGCATATTCCAGGCGTTGCTGGATATCAGCGCCGGGAGAGAATGGATTGTCGCCTCTTGCCGCCCGCAGAACAGCCGCTGCAACAACCTTCAGTTCGCCAGCATCCTGCTCTAGAAAATGCCGATCGATTGAGCTCTGTACAATGATACCTAACATCAAAACGCAGGTGAGAAAGGTAATCCCAACCAGGACAGTGACCCGGGCGGCGAGAGATATCCGCTGTAACCCGGAGAAACTAATCTTCATTCATTATGTCCAGTTGGTATCCCATGCCCCGCACGGTATGTATCAACTTCGGCTTGTACGGTTCGTCAATTTTCATTCGCAATCGCCGTATCGCCACATCGATGACATTGGTATCACTGTCGAAGTTCATATCCCATACCTGGGAAGCGATCAGAGAACGAGGTAACACTTCTCCCTGCCTCCTGACGAGTAACTCAAGTAGCGAGAATTCTCTGTTGGTGAGGTTAATTCTTTTTCCGCTTCGAGTGACCCGCCGCCTGGGAAGATCGAGAACCAAATCGGCAATCTCCAGATGCTCCACCGCTGCGATAGGAAGGCCGCGTCGCAGCAATGTGCGCACCCTGGCGAGTAGTTCTGCGAACGCGAATGGTTTGACCAGATAGTCATCGGCACCCAGCTCCAACCCCTTTACCCGGTCGTCCACGCTGTCGCGCGCGGTCAAAAACAATACGGGCGTCGTGTGGTTCGCCTCCCTGAGCGATTTGACGATGCGCCAGCCGTCAACATCAGGAAGCATGACATCCAGAATAACCAGGTCAAACGTTTCAGTCATCGCCAGATGGTGACCATCGAGCCCATTGCGAGCCAGGACCACCTGAAATCCTGCTTCAGTTAGTCCTTTATACAAGTAATCACCCGTCTTCGCTTCGTCCTCGATAACAAGAAGCCGCATACCAGAGTCTCCCGTAGAGCTACATAGGCGCGTCTCAGAAATATCGCGGCGCAACCTAACTTGATTTATACTGAGCAGATTAAGCTAACCACCCTGTCAAAAAGATTGCATAAAGATTACCGCTTTGTAATCTATGTGTCATCCACGGGAAAGCCGCGGTGGGGTAGGCTACTTCGGAAGTAGATACTCAATCTTTGGTTGATAGGTTTTCGCCAGTGTTTTCATTTAATACGATTATAGATACAGGAGACTTGATGAACGACGCTACAAGCCACCATCACGACGCCAAAAGTGGTCAGGATAGCGAGAACGTGGTGCCTACTGTCGGCGGTGAACAGCAGTTCACCATAGAGGGAGCGAGCTGTGCCAGCTGTGTCACGAAGATTGAAGCAGCGATCAAGCAAGTTCCCGGTGTTTCCAGTGCTGAAATGAACTTTGCACAGGGTACAGTAACCATTACTGGGAATGTCGATGGTGCGGCAGTAACAGGGGCGGTTGAAAAAGCCGGATATAGCGCCAAGCCCATGGGCGCCGGGTCAGAGGATGACGCACTGGAGGAAAAAGAACAGGCGGAACGAGCCTATTACAAGCGCCTTATGCGGGAGATGACGATTGCCCTGGCTCTGGGCGTACCGCTGATGATTTACAGTCTCTTCGCTGGTGAAATGACCGTCTCTACCAACTCTGAGCGCCTTGCCTGGTTGATCGTCGGTCTGCTGACCCTGGGAGTCATGGTCTTCTCAGGCAAACATTTCTATGTCGGCGCGTGGAAATCGTTTCGCAACCACTCAGCCAACATGGACACGCTAATCGCACTGGGTACCGGTACGGCCTGGTTGTACTCGATGATCGTGGTTTTCGTCCCACATCTCGTGCCGGATATGGCGCGACATGTCTACTTCGAAGCCACCGCCATGATCATAGGACTGATCAATCTTGGTCTAGCCCTGGAGCTCAAGGCACGGGGACGGACTTCTGAGGCGATCAAACGTCTTATCGGCCTACAGGCAAAAACAGCGCGGGTGAGCCGAAACGGTCAGGAGCTGGACATTGCCATCGAGGATGTCCTTCTCGATGATATCGTGCGGGTACGCCCCGGGGAGAAGATTCCGGTGGATGGCGTCGTTGTTGAGGGACATACGTCCATTGATGAATCCATGTTAACCGGAGAGCCTATGCCGGTAGAGAAAGCCGTTGGCGATGAGGTTGCCACGGGAACCCTCAACAAGACCGGCTCTATGCTTTTCAAGGCGACTCGGGTAGGTAAAGACACTGCATTGGCGCAAATCATCAACATGGTCAAGCGCGCACAGAATTCCAAGCCGCCCATCGGCCGGCTGGCAGATATTATTTCCGGCTATTTTGTCCCTATCGTGATGATCATCGCGGTGGTGAGCGCATTGGCCTGGCTTAACTTCGGTCCTGAACCGGCGCTGGCGTTTGCGATTGTATCGGCAACCACCGTACTGATCATAGCCTGCCCCTGTGCCCTGGGCCTTGCTACCCCGATGTCGGTCATGGTTGGTGTAGGGAAAGCGGCTGAGGCGGGCGTGCTGATTCGCAACGGCGAAGCCCTGCAAACGGCATCGAAGATTACGGCTATGATTCTGGACAAGACCGGAACAATTACGCTCGGTACCCCGAAAGTCACTGACGTTGTTCTGGTGGAAGGCGATAGCGAAGACAGTGTCCTGCAGCTCGCAGCGAGCCTGGAATCGGGTTCCGAACACCCCCTGGCAATGGCCATCGTTGAGACGGCCGAGGAGCGAGGACTACCGCAGGAGAAAGTGTCCAACTTCGGTGCAATCGCCGGCCATGGTGTCGAGGCCCAGTTGGGAGATCGGCACCTGCTTCTGGGTAACGAAAAACTCATGGTCGATAGGGGTATTTCGATTGTATCGGTTCGAGACAGAGCGCAGAAGCTTGCCGCAGAAGCCAAAACACCAATGTATTTTGCAGTAAACAGTAAGTTGGCTGCCATTATCGCGGTATCCGACCCGATCAAGGAAGACTCTATTGAAGCCATCAAGCGACTACAACATGCCGGTATTCGAGTGGTAATGCTAACCGGAGATAACCGGGCCACCGCCCAGGCGGTAGCCGATCGGGTGGGCATTAAGGAGTATTTTGCGGAAGTGTTGCCCGAGGAGAAAGCAAAGAAGGTCGCCGAGCTGCAGATGCAGGATGAAATTGTCGGCATGACCGGAGATGGCATTAACGATGCCCCGGCTCTGGCGATGGCTAACGTGGGCTTCGCGATTGGCACCGGAACAGACGTGGCAATCGAGAGTGCGGACATTACCCTGATGCGAGGCTCCCTCCATGGCCTGGCTGATGCCATCGCCGTAAGCCGGGCTACGCTTCGCAATATCAAGCAAAATCTGTTTGGTGCGTTTATTTATAACGTCGCTGGTGTGCCGTTTGCAGCAGGGGTGCTCTACCCGTTTTTCGGGCTGTTGCTCAGCCCGGTCATTGCAGGCGCGGCGATGGCCTTTTCGTCGTTGACCGTCGTGACAAATGCCAACCGGCTGCGGTTTTTCAAGCCGCAGGAACACTAAGAGAGGGACGAACGATGCTGTTAATAAATCTCGGGGGTGTTGCGCTGATAGCACTAATCGCCTGGTGGTTCTGGCTTTATAAGCCCGGCGAGAATGCGCTAAACGATGCCAGCTCGTTGATTGTTGTGGAGAGCGGAATTTATCAGCCAGCCCACATCAGGTTGGCGGCTAACCAGGCAGCTGAACTACATTTTGTGCGCAAAGATGCATCACCTTGTTCCGAGATTGTCCAGATACCTGATCTGGAGATTAGCGAAACCCTGCCTCTTAACAAGTCCAAGAGTATCAGCCTTCCCCCCATGGAAGCCGGTGACTATGAATTTCACTGCCAGATGCAGATGTATCGCGGCGTTATACATGTCGAATAAGGTGATTCGTGGCGCTTAAGCTGGTAGCGGCGATATTCGATCAACGGTGACTGGAGGTGGTTGAAACAGCACGGATAGGCCACGGCATCCGGGGTTTACGGTGCAGGTCATCATGGATGCAGCCCATGCAGGTATTGATAACGAGGGACCCGTCCGGATTACGCCCGTTGATGAAGTGTAATGGATCCATGCCCGACAATGATGTGACGAAAGTAATAGATTTTTACGAGTTGCGCAATGACCAAAAAACCGTCCTTCTGGACAACTTCCCAGGGCGTGGCATCGATCTTTCTAATTGGTGCAGTCAGCTACTTTTTATTGATGGAGCATCGGGCCCATCTGTTTTATTTCCTGCCATTTATGATTCTTTTGTTATGCCCTGTGATGCATATCTTTATGCATAAAGGGCACGGTCACGGCGGGCATAAGGGCAACGAGAGCGAAGAGGGCGCCATTCGCCAACACCCGAACTTGGGCGAGAAAGAGGCCTACAGGCGAGGTATTGAAGAGGGACGTAGACAGTCAGTGAGTGACAAGCCATCTACGGATAGGAGGCAATAGGTGATGCACGATAACTCCGCCTACGGGCTATGGACACTGGTAATACTCAACTCTGCGGTCTTCATATTTTTTGCGTTCAGTTTCGTAAAGCCGAAAACCAAACAGGATTGGCGCAGTCTGAGCGCGTTCTCCGCGTTTATTGTCGCACTTTTTACCGAGATGTACGGCTATCCGCTGACCATCTATTTTCTATCCGGGTGGTTGGCCAGGAAGTACCCTGGTGTCGATTTTCTGGCGCACGATAACGGGCATTTGTTGCATACCCTCCTTGGGTTTGAGGGCAATGCACATTTTGACCCACTGCACGTTGCCAGCAATATCGTCATCATTCTCGGGTTCTTTCTTCTGTCGGCGGCCTGGCGTGTTCTACATGCAGCACAGAAAACGCGATCACTTGCTACCACGGGGTGGTACGCGCGGTGCCGACACCCGCAATACGTGGCTTTTATTCTGATCATGTTCGGCTTTCTGTTGCAGTGGCCGACCATACCCACCCTCGTAATGTTTCCTGTGCTGGTCATCGTTTACATCCGACTCGCGAATCGCGAAGAGGAAATGGCCATCGCCGAGTTTGGTGACGAATATCGGCATTACATGGCCACAACCCCCGCATGGATTCCTCGTACAGGAAAGCTTCCCCAATCGACACCGGGAACGGATGAAAATGGGTAGGTAGTAGAGTATTTAGTATCAAATTGAGAAGGTAAAAATCATGAAGAAAGCGGAACACCGGTTGGGCGTATCAGAGACCACCCTTGTGCATAGGCACCTCAAATTGGTTGATGCGAATACACAGCGTATTGCATTGGCTGTTTCAGAGATTGACGAAATCTATGGCATGGATGGGGCCTCGTTCGACGAACAGTCACGGGTGCTCAATGTCGCCTACGATGCGTCGAGAATCTGTATCGATTGCATCGAAGAGGTTCTGGTGAAGCACCGCGTCGAAGTCAGTCCCGACTGGTGGACGCGCTTGAAGGAGGGACACTACCGATTTGTCGATCAGAACGTGAAGGACAATGCGGAGCATGTGCCCTTTAGCTGCCACAAAATTCCACCACATAAGTAGTTACACCTCTTATGTCAATGAGCTTCCACCATGAATGCCTGGCCGGACTCGCCCGTGCGTTCCTCGCCTTCACCACATTTTTTGGCGCAATTATGAAGATTCCCTTTTTCGTGAAGATATTTTTCCAGTACTCAGTGATGGTGCTCCTGCTGGGTATGAATGCTGGGTCAGGGGCTTTCGCGCAAGATGCGCTCGTCCTCGAGCTTCAGGATGCGCGGTTACGCGCTTTGTCCAGCAATCCTGGTCTCGCCGAGATGCAGGAACGCTATGAAGCATTGACACATATTGCGCCGCAGGTGGGTTCACTACCGGACCCCGTGGTCAGCCTTAACGCGATGAATTTCCCCTTGGGTTCATTTGACGTTAACCAGGAACCCATGACCCAGGTGCAGTTAGGTGTCAGTCAGATGTTCCCTTTCCCGGGAAAGCTCGGTCTGCGAGAGGATATTGCGTTGTTTGAAGCAGAGGCGGCCCTCAACTCCGTCGATGAAATGCGGCTGAATCTGGATATGAATGTCACCGTGACCTGGTGGGAGATCTATTTCCTTGATCGTTCACTGGACACGGTTTTGAGTAATCAGGCCCTGTTTCGCCAGTTTGTCACAATTGCGGAAACAAAATACGAGGTGGGTAACGGCCTGCAACAGGATGTGTTGCTTGCGCAATTGGAGCTGTCAAAGCTTCTTGATACCGAAATACAACTGAAATCCATGCGAGAGAGGCGCCTGATTCGATTAAACGTCCTTATGGATATATCGCCGAATACACCGGCGGTGCTCCCGGTGATGATGCCCAAGTTTTCTGGCGTTATCGCCAAGGAACCGACGCTTTACCAACGTGCGCTTGACACACGGCCGCTACTCAAGCAGGAGCAGGCGTCGATTGATGCGTCCAAATCCAGATTGGCTTTGGCCAAAAAGGATTACTATCCAGACTTCAAGTTAGGTGCCCAGTACGGCAACCGACAGGAAGATGATTTTGGTCGATCCCGCAAGGATTTTCTCTCGGTTATGTTGAGTGTCAACATTCCTTTATATGCGGGAACCAAACAATCGGAAGCGGTGGAACAACGATCCAGAGAGCTTGCCAGAAATACCTACTCCCTGGTTGACCAGCGCAATTTGGTCTTGTCATCGATATCGAATTCAGTTACCGAACTTGACCAGGCAACCGAGCAACTCTACCTGTTTGGCGACGGAATTCTACCGCAGGCCAGGCAAACCGTTGAATCGATGCTTGTGGGTTACCAGGTCGATCAGGTGGATTTTTTGAACCTGGTAAGAAGCCAGGTCACGCTATTTAACTACGAACTACTGTATTGGAAAGCATTTACCGAAATCAATCAATCAGTGGCGAGGCTATCAGCCGCCGTCGGCGAGGAAAACATTTATGAATAAGGGAACGCTTCTGGTTTGCGCACTTAGCCTGGGGATAGGTGTGGGCCTCGGGTATTTCCTTCTCCCGGCACAGGATTTATCGACTACGGGGGGTAACAGTGAGGATAAGAAACCACTCTTTTACCGAAATGCCATGAACCCACAAGTGACCTCTCCTGTTCCTGCAAAAGATGCGATGGGTATGGACTACGTTCCGGTGTATGCGGAAGAAGGTGAGGGTGAGGGTGACGTAGCAGGCACAGTTAGAATCAATCCCGTTGTGCAAAACAACATCGGTTTGCGCACCGCTATTGCCACGCGTGAGAGCTTGTCACGCACGATTCGTGCCGTGGGCAGAGTCGACTACGATGAAGAGAAAATAATTCGCCTACATCCCAAGATCGACGGCTGGATAAGGGACATTCGCGTAGACAAAACTGGCCAGTTTGTTCAAGCGGACCAGGTACTGTTGGAGATTTACTCGCCCAAGCTGGTGGCCACACAGCAGGAATACCTGCTGGCGCTCCAGAATTACGAGTCACTGAAAGACAACCAGATTGAAGACATACGCCAGGGCGCCAGTGCGCTGGTGAGCAGTTCCAGAGAGCGGCTCAGCCTTTTTGATGTTCCCGAACACCAGATCAAAGCGCTGGAGGCGTCGGGCACGGTCACGGAAACTCTCCATATCCATTCTCCGGTCGCCGGCACCGTAATGCAAATCGGTGCCAGGCAGGGTCAATATGTCACGCCTGGATCCGAGCTCTACCAGATCGTCGACTTTAGTACGGTCTGGGTATATGCAGATATCTATGAGTACGAATTACCCTGGGTGAATGAGGGCGACCTGGTTGAGATGACCCTGGCCAGTCTCCCGGGGCAGGTGCTCACAGGTACGGTGTCTTATATCTATCCCTATGCTGAATTGAAGACGCGGACCATTAAAGTTCGTATTATTTTCGAAAACCCCGATTTGCTGCTAAGGCCCGAAATGTTTGCGGACATCACGATCAGGTCGAAAACCATGCCGAATGTTGTGGTCGTACCGGCGGAGGCTATTATTCGGTCAGGGGTCTACGACCAGGTATTTGTCATGAAAGAAGAAGGTTTATTCGAACCACGCGAAGTTGTGCTGGGCATTGAATCCGGTGGCAAGGTTACGGTACTTGAGGGCATTCAAGCTGGAGAGAAGGTGGTTGTCTCGGCTCAGTTCCTGATCGATTCAGAATCTTCACTGCGTGAAGCCACGGCCAAAATGACTCAGATGGGACAACCCGATGTTCCCGAGCATGACCAGGATCATACACCGGAAGTACAGGAAGATAAGCCGAAAGCCAACTCAGTCGAAGGCGCAGCTACTGGTCGTGAGGGAGATCATTAAATGATCAACTCCATTATCGATGCGGCTTTAAAAGACCGGATTCTTGTGATACTGGCAATGATGGCCCTTGCTGCTATGGGTCTATTTTCCTATCTCAACGCCCCCCTGGACGCCATTCCGGACCTTTCTGATGTCCAGGTTATCGTCTTTACCGAGCATCCCGGGCAATCACCCCAGGTAGTGGAGGATCAGGTCACCTATCCTCTTACCACCGCAATGCTGGCAGTGCCAAAGACCAAGGTGGTTCGAGGGTATTCATTTTTTGGCTTGTCTTTTGTTTACATCATTTTTGAAGACGACGTGGATATGTACTGGGCCCGCTCCCGGGTGCTTGAATCCATCAACTATGTCAGCGGACGGTTGCCAGAGGGCCTTAACCCCGCACTCGGGCCCGATGCCACTGGGGTGGGTTGGGTATATGAATACGCCCTGGTCGATAGGACGGGAAAGCACGATCTTTCAGATCTTCGATCGATTCAGGATTGGTACCTGCAATATCCGCTGCAAACAGTTAAGGGTGTGTCGGAAGTCGCTTCCGTAGGTGGGTTTGTCAAGCAGTACCAAATCGAAGTCGATCCCAACGCGCTGCTCAGGTACAACATTCCGCTCGATAAAATAAAACAAGCCGTAAAACAATCCAATAACGATGTGGGTGGTCGATTGATTGAATTGGCTGAAACAGAGTATATGGTGAGGGTGCGAGGATACATTCGTTCGGTAGAGGATATCAATTCTATCCCTGTTGGCGTTGATGACTCCGGGACCCCCATCCGAATTCAGGACATAGCGAATGTCAAAATGGGCCCTGAACTCAGGCGTGGACTGGTCGAACTGAATGGGGAAGGGGAGGTGGCTGGCGGCGTTGTGATTATGCGGTTTGGCGAAAATGCGCTGGCCACAATCCAGGGCGTCAGGGCGAAACTTGAAGAGCTTAAAAAGGGTTTGCCCGAAGGTGTCGAAATCGTAACGGTCTATGACCGCGGTGATCTCATCGAAAGAGCCGTCGACGGTTTGAATACATCCCTGATGCAAGAGCTGGTTATTGTCAGTCTCGTGGTCGTCATGTTTCTGTTACACGTACGCTCTGCCATGGTGGCAATCATAACTTTGCCACTTGGAATACTCATGGCCTTTATTGTCATGCGATTCCAGGGGCTGAACGCCAATATCATGTCCCTGGGAGGCATCGCAATTACCATTGGGACGATGGTGGATGGGGCTATTGTGATGGTGGAGAATGGCCACAAGCATCTTGCCGCAGCGGCTAAGGAGAAGGGAGATTCACTAACGGACTCGGAACGCTGGGATGCTATCGGCCGTTCCTCTCGAGAGGTGGGTCCCGCGCTATTCTTTTCTCTGCTTGTAATAACCGTCTCATTTTTGCCCATTTTCACCATGCAGGCACAAGAGGGGAGACTTTTCAGCCCCCTTGCCTTTACGGCCACTTACGCCATGGGCGCGGCGGCAATATTGTCAATCACACTCGTACCCGTGATGATGGGCTATTTTCTTCGAGGGAAAATCATTTCTGAACATGCTAACCCCGTTAACCGGTTTATGCATGCCATACATACACCAACGCTGACTCTTTTGATGAAGCATCGATGGATCACCATAGTGTGTGCGTTGGTGATCCTGGGAGTTACTGCTTATCCGTATAGCCGGCTCGGCAGTGAATTTATGCCGCCGCTGGACGAGGGCGACATTCTCTATATGCCCTCCGCATTTCCGGGTATTTCGATTACCAAGGCGCAGGAATTGCTACAGCAGACAGACCGGATTCTCCTCACATTTCCCGAGGTTCATCATGTATTCGGCAAGGTCGGTCGCGCCCAGACGGCCACGGATGCTGCGCCGCTTTCCATGTATGAAACGACGGTCCGGCTCAAGCCGAAAGACCAGTGGCCAGACCCAAGTAAAACGACCCAGGAACTCATGAGTGAGATGGATAAAGCCATTCAGATCCCGGGATTTGCCAATGCGTGGACAATGCCCATTAAGACCCGTATTGACATGCTTTCCACAGGAATAAAAACACCCGTAGGGATTAAGGTATCCGGCCCCGACCTGGCCGTACTACAGGAGATCTCGAAAAGCATTGAGCAGGCAATGAAGACGATACCGGACACGCTTTCCGCTTTTGGAGACAGAGCCGTGGGTGGCTACTACCTGGATTTCAACATCAATCGGGACGAGGCTTCGCGCTACGGATTAACCATTGGTCAGGTGCAGGACGTCATAGAGTCCGCGGTTGGCGGCATGAACGTGACGGAGACGGTTGAGGGACTTGAGCGATATCCGGTGAATATCCGCTATCCACGAGACCTGAGAGGCGATCTGGAAACCCTGGGCAGGGTGCTGATACCCACGCCGACAGGCGTCCAGATTCCATTGGCAATGGTGGCAGATTTGGAATACACGCGCGGTCCACCGGTTATAAAATCCGAGGATGCTCGACCGAACGCGTGGATATATGTTGACCTTTCTACTTCTGATATCGGGGGATTTGTGCGTCAGGCGAAGGAGGTAGTTGCGAGCCAGGTCGATATACCGCCCGGATATACCATCAGCTGGTCAGGTCAGTTCGAGTATATGGAACGCGCAGAGGCGCGTCTGAGAGTCGTGGCGCCGATTACGCTACTGCTCATTTTTCTGCTCCTTTTCCTCAATTTTAGAAACCTTGCGGCGCCTCTCGTAGTCATGTTGTCGATACCTTTCGGCCTGATAGGCGGAATCTGGTTCATCTATATCAATGATTACAACATGTCAGTCGCCGTCGCAGTAGGGTTTATCGCCCTGGCTGGAATGGGTGCCGAAATCGGCGTGCTTGTGCTCAGTTTTATCGATGAAGAAATTGCGGAGCTACGGAAAAGCAACCCGGGTCAGCTCAGTACGGATCATATCAAGAACGCTGCGCTTTCAGCGACATCACGGCGTGTACGACCAGTGGTGATGACCGCCGTATCTACCATGGCGGGGCTGGTCCCCATCATGCTCAGCTCCGGCAGCGGGGCCGATGTGACACATAGAATTGCAGCGCCGATGCTGGGTGGAATGGTAACCGTACTAACACTGAGTTTGCTGGTGTTGCCGGTAATTTATAGCGTTGTATTGCAGTGGAAAGAACGTGGAGAAGCAGTGCGCTGAATGATTGGATGTCAGAGCATATTGGCGTCGTATTGCAGTAGAAATAACGTGGCGAGGTAGTCCCCCAATTGATTGGATGTCAGATTAAAACAAGAACTGTGGTGCGCAATTACCGGGGTCAAAAGGCCCCAAAAGCCGCCGGCAATTTCTATGACCGAGTGCCTTCGCAGGGATTCTATGGAGTAATATCTATGTTCAAAACACTATTTAGACTTTTTGTCATTGTTTCAGTTGCGGGATTTATTGCCGCGTGTTCAAGCGCCCCGCGTTATCACAATTACATGATGAGTGGGCAGGTCGTGTATGTCGAAGACGGTAAGGTTGTGGTGTGTATCGGCAGCGAAGATGGAGCAAAAACCGGTATGGTCCTCGACGTTTTCAAGGTGGAATACAGTGGTTCAATGACCGATGGCACGGATAACTATAGCAAAAATGCGGTCGGAGAAATTCAAATTGATTCAATCATTGACGAACACTTTTCCCGTGGTTCTATCGTCAAAGGCAATATTGAGCCGAACAATGTGGCAGAATTGCGCGGCATGTAAGTCATTTGAGCTATGCATACTCGGCTAGTCTAGAAACGCGATTGCCCTGGATTGCCCGCGGTTTTTCGGTACAGTCAACCCCGCACTGATGTCATTGTCTCAATCGCTTTATCGCATCGGCAGCAAAGAACAGTCTCTGACTGTCGGATGAGCAAGGTGGTACAGGGGAGTGGTGAGGGGAATCCCCGATTCTCCCATGTCTGGTTTTGCGCATCCCATGTAATGGCTTGAACGTAGAGGTCAGATTTCCGCGATATGGTGAAGTTAATTTGCCGATGCTCATTTACGGCGTCATCGATGATTTGATTCGAGGAATTCTAGTGCCATAATCAATTGTTGATTCTACGGAAATAATTGGATGGTTTTACGCTGGTTCCTAACGGAACTCAAACGCCGCAAAGTCTATCGGACCGCAATGGTGTATTCAGGTATAGGCTGGATGCTGCTTGAGGTGGCCGATGTTGTCTTCCCTCGGCTTGGTCTCCCGGATTGGACAGTCAACTTTGTCCTTGCCCTGGTCCTCTTGGGATTCCCCGCCACCTTGATTTTCGCTTGGATTTTTGATTTAAGTCCGCAAGGGGTGGTGCGTACCCATCCTGTTTCCATGGAAGCACATCCGCGCTTCTCCATCGCTACTATAATCGAGTTTTTTCTGATAGGAGTATTGGTGATTACTGTAGGTTATCTCTATGTGGATAGGATTTCGTTGCAAAAACGATTGGTAGAGCCTGAGTCGACAAATAGCGAAAACTCTGTTGCAGGCCAAGCTGCGATCGCCCAACCAGAACAATACCGCTCCATCGCGGTGCTTCCATTCGCGGACATGAGCGAGCGGGGAGACCAGGTATGGTTTGCCGAAGGAATTGCCGAGGAACTGCTGAATGCACTGGCACAGGTGAGGGACCTCCGCGTTATGGCGCGAACCTCATCATTCGCCTTCAAGAATACTGACAAGACCATTGCCGAGATCGCTGACGTCCTTGGCGTACAGGCTGTACTGGAAGGCAGCGTACGTCAATCTGGCGACCGTATACGTATTTCCGCCCAACTGGTTGATGCCAACAGTGGTTTTCACATCTGGACCGGATCATACGAGCGTCAGCTCGCGGATATCTTCCAATTGCAGGACCAGCTGGCGCGGGCCATCGTGCAGGCACTGCGGGTTGAACTGAGTGTTGCGACGACGGAGCCACTAGTCGCTGAACAAACCGCGAACCTCGAAGCCTATAATTGGTTTGTGCGTGGGCGCGCTATCTTCAACTGGGACAACTACCACGCCACTGAACAGAGCATTGGCTATTTTGAAAAGGCGGTGGAAGCCGACCCCGAGTATGCAATGGCCTGGGGTTATCTTGCTTTCGCACGTATGATGTCTATGCTCTGGCAATCCTTTGACGAGATAGGTCCGGCGACCATCTCAGCATATGAGAGTGCGCTTGCGCTGGACCCACAACAAAGCGAAGCACTAGCAACCAAGGCAGTGATCACGCAGCTAGTAGAACGGGACTGGGAGACCGCTGGCGATTTATATCAACAGGCAATGGCGGCAGGGGATAACAGTAATGCGCTGGTAATATACTCGCTAATATACCTAATGCACCTCGACAGATACGCTGAGGCGATTGAGCTGAACACTGGCGCCGAAAGACGTGACCCCCTTCACGCCGGCTACAAAAGCAATCTTACTCACATTCTACAAATGAGTGGTGATGCCGGAGCGGCGGTACGTAAAGCCCGCGAAACGCTGAAACTGAATCCAGGCCATGTGGTTACGATAACCTACCTGATCCAGTTGTATACGGACGCACACGATTTAGATGCTATAGAATCACTGCTGGATAGCATCCCCCCTGAAGCGGCGGAACAACCCGAGATCAAGGCGTTAACCGGGCGGTACTATGTGGCACGAGGTGAAGACGAGAGAGCGCGTCAAATCTATCGGGAACTACAGCAACTGCTAGACGGTATGACACCTATTGGGTTGCTTTTTACGGCTTATCTGGCTTCAAGCATAGGCGAGGTGGAAGAGAGTATTGTTCTATTGGAACGTGTTGTCGAAGGAGGGTCGTTGGTACAATTCCATATCAAAATGCAATTCATGAATGTCGAGGCTATCCGCAACCATCCCCGCTATCAGGCACTACTGAAACGGATGGGCTTAGACACCGAATCGGTCGAAGAATTTAATAATCGGATTGTCGGTAGCCCCTGATGGCCAACGTTATCGGCAAAGAGCGCGAACCGTAAGTACACGCGATGGATCTAAGGAAACGGTCTCCCTGGATTGGCGGTCTTGTTGGCGGTGTCGAATACGGGCAGTCAAATCCCATTGGTCCCTATCTCATGGGAATCTGATAATAGAAAAAAGCCCACCCCGAGATTAGCGGGCCGGGCAAAAGGGAATAAAGGAATTGCTTTGTACTACTGACTTCACTCCTGGGAGTAATAGGCCCCGAGTTGATGCTGGATCGTCTCAGCATTCGATACGGCATTGACTACCAGCGGCCAGGCGGTAGGTTTCAGCCCGCCAGCGTATTTTTTGAGGTCGCCCATAATTTTAACTGACTCGTTGTAAATGGGTTGTGTTTGGGTTTTGTCCGCGCCACTTTCAAGCGATTCCGACAGGTCCCTCGTCACACTCATGAAATGCCGCACATGATAGCGAAACTCGAGATGACCACTTGAGTCGGTGCTCGTGCTCCCAGTGTATTTCGGCGATGAACGACACTCAGCGTTTAGCTTTCGTGATGCCGAATACAGTTGATCAGATAGTTTTAGGGCCGCCTGGCCGTCCCACGGTTTGGTTTCTGCACTGAATGCAGGCATCATTACGAAAAAAAGTAGTGCAATGCAGTAGGGGATGGTTTTGCTATTTGAATTGCTCATTGAAGCCTCCTGACTGATGCTCAGCCAATGGTTAAATAGTGAGCGCATCCTAATTTCAGAACGCGATTCATTTTGAATCTCGGAATCATAGATTCTTCATTTCACGGTGATCGTGAATTGGATCTTTCTTTTTCTCTGGTTCGCACTTATCACTTTCAGAGCTAGTAGAATTGGCATCTGTAACTTCATCGGAAACGTCCATATCACCTTTGGGGGTGCATTTTTCAGTCGGCGTCTTCTTGCTTGAAGCCGAACTTGGAATGTGAGTTTTTGTTGTTTGATGATCGTGAGAGCCGGGCTCCGCATGCAGCGAATGGGCGGCACCGGACATCAAGCCCAGAATAGCCAGCATCGAAACCAGTACATTTGTCTTCATGGTAATTACCTTCCCTAACTTAGTTTGTTGTGCTGGCAATGCCGCCAGATCGAAGAAACTGTGTATGTGCCTGAGGATAGCAATCGGCACCTGTCAATTTCATGACACTTAAATTACAAATATGTAATCATATGGACGCCTTTCCGTTAACTAGAGACCTAAAGTCTCGTTCGGAGATCCGAAGTCTTCCTGCTTTGCAAATGCATACATCCCAGGAGCCCTAATTTGGGGGAATGGACCTCCTGCGGGTCATCGGAATTCCCCAGAATGACAACATACAAGCCCCTCATTACCAAGATGTCATGCTGGGGGTCATTGGAGTGAAAGACTGTAACTGTTAGGGTTGTGCAATCGTATGTTATTGAAGTTGCTAACGCATTCTACCAATGTTGCAAAAAGAACAATGGATCAGAAGTCGCGCACCAATACCCTAATCCTATGGACTGGTCGCTGGTGCTCGTACTGTTATCTGGCGCTATTTGATCTGCCCGAACAGCTGACACAGGAGGTTTCATTTGGTCATTGCGCAGTCAAATCGCGCTTGGATCCCCTGTATGGCTGGAGTTTGGTATATTCTGCCAGCTGCCGTTATTGCTAATGGTCCACTCGAATCTCACAAGTCTAAAGTCAAATAGTGACATAATTGACCTGAGAAAGTGGAGGAACATCTTGGGAACAGTAATAGCGAACTGCTACAGAGTCACTTGTGGCCGCGCTCGGTAAGCGCTAACAGTTGGCGGTAGTCGCTGCAACCCGGGCACTACCACATCACCTAATGTGCGAAGGAGTCGGGCGATCATCGAAATCACGATCAGGTCTAAATGGCCTACTATCTGGAACCGTTTTTTTGGAACTGGCCGAACAGAGGAGCAAGTATGGACGCCGGTCTAACCCGATACCGGGGTATCTTGAGTATAGTGGGTGACATCGTCAACTTGCGTATTGCGGATGCCCAGACCATGAGCACCCCGCCCCGAAACAGGGATCTGGCTATTATCGAGCAGGACGGGGAGCGATTTTCCCTGGCCCAGATAATCAGCCTGGCTGACGACAAGGTGTCTTTACAGGTGTTCGCTGGCACCAAAGGGCTAGGTAATGGTGCCTCTGTGCGTTTTCTCGGCGAGACCATGCAGGCCATTTATTCGGAGAATATCTTCGGCCGAATATTCAATGGCTCTGCTCAGCCGATAGACGGTGGTCCCAAGCTCACCTACGAACCAAAGGTGCAAATCAATGGGCCAACGGTCAATCCCACCGCCCGGGTTCTGGCGTCTCGCATGATCCGTACCGACGTGCCGATGATTGATATATTTAACAGCCTGGTGGAAAGCCAGAAGATTCCCATCTTCTCAGTGGCAGGAGAGCCCTACAACAAATTCCTTGCCCGAATCGGTGTTCAGGCTGACGCGGACGTGGTGATCTTTGGTGGCCTGGGCCTGATCTTTGACGACTATCACAGCTTTAAACTGGCATTTGAGGATGCGGGCATGATGTCACGAACGGTGATGTTCGTGAACCTCGCCTCAGATCCGGTTGTAGAGCGCCTGATGGTGCCGGACCTAGCCCTGGCGGTCGCTGAGAAACTGGCTGCAGAAGAAGGCAAGCGCGTACTGGTGCTGCTAACAGATATGACCGCCTATGCCGATGCCATGAAAGAAATCGGTATTTCCATGGAACGTATCCCGTCAAACCGAGGCTACATGGGCGACCTCTACTCGCAGCTGGCCCGGCGTTATGAAAAGGCCTGCGATTTCAAAGGCGCCGGTTCGGTTACGATCCTGTCGGTAACCACGATGCCCGGCGGTGACGTCACCCACCCTGTACCTGACAACACCGGCTATATTACTGAAGGTCAGTTCTATTTGCACAACGGTGTACTTGATCCCTTTGGCTCCCTGTCACGACTCAAGCAACATGTGATTGGCAAGGAAACCCGCGAGGATCACGGGCAGATTATGAATACCATGATTCACTATTACTCGGAAGGCGTGGAGGCCGAACAGAAGCAAGCAATGGCATTCGAGCTCAGCGAGTTCGATGAAAAGCTTTTAAAGTTCAGTAGAGCTTTTCGTGAACAGTTCATGCACCTTGACGTGTCCATGAAACTGGAAGACGGATTGGATGCCTGCTGGAATTTGCTATCCCGGTGTTTTGACAAAGATGAGGTAATTATCAAGAAAGAACTCAAAACCAAGTATTGGACGGAATCGCATGGCCAAGATAGCACTAAATAAGAGTGTCCTGAGCCGCGAAAAGCAGCGCAAAACCGCCTATGAGCGCTACTTGCCGTCTCTTGAGCTCAAGCAGAAACAGCTTCTGGCGGAATGCAAAAAGGCACAGCGGCAGTTGGCGCAGCATCGGTCTGAAATTGATTCCACGCAGACGTCTGTGTACCAGAAGCTGCCCATGCTGGCCAATGAAAGCATGGACCTTGCTGGCCTGGTAACGGTGGACAACGTGCGAATCGAAGAGGAGAATCTGATGGGCACCCATCTACCGACCCTTGGCCATGTCGATTATAATGTCACGGCGTACGGCTTCCTGGCGAGGCCGCACTGGTTCGACGAGTTGGCGTCCTCACTGCAGCTGGTATTGAAGTTGAAGCTTGAAGAACAGATCTTGGTCGCCAGGGTACGGCGCCTGCAAAAGGCGGCCCAGTCCATCACCCAACGGGTAAACCTGTTTTCGAAGGTGTTGATCCCCGAGTCAACCGACAACATCAAACGTATTAATCTCTTTCTCTCGGACCAGGAGCGGGCAAGTGTGGTCCGTTCAAAACTAGCCAAGCGCAAGAAAAACGCGGAGGCTGGGGCTCAATGAGTATTGCCGGTCAGGTGGAGCTGACCCTGGTTGGCGATGCGGACCACAAGCAGGGTATTCTGCAAGACCTGCAGAAGCTGGGCGCGGTGCATCTGGTGCCACTCAAGGCGCCGCCTCCCGAATCGGGTCCCGACGCGGCCGACGATGTACGCGAGGCGTTCTACTACCTGTCTCCATCCCCGGTAAAACGTCGCTCCCAGCGGCCGAGCCACGAGCATCCGCTGAATGAAGTGGTGCAAGAAATCCTCGAAAATAAGTACCAGCGTCAGGACGTAATTGACCGCATTGAAATAATTCGTCAGCGCCAGCGTGCTCTCGTACCCTGGGGAGACTTCGAGTTTCCAGAACTGGACGAGATTGACAACGTACGTCTATGGTTCTATCAGGTGCAGCTGGCCAAGCGCGTGTTATTGGAAAAGATCAAACTGCCCTGGCAGATCATGCACAGCGACCAGCGCTTTCATTACCTTGCAGTATTGTCGCAGGAGGAGCCAGGTGAAGAAGATATACCCTTTCACCGATTCCATACCGGAGCACAGTCACAGTCACAACTCGCCGCATCGCGCGAAGAAGCGCTTGTTCATCTCGAAGACCTGGATGCAAAACGCGAGTCTTTGACCCGCTGGATTCTGCCCTTACATGACGCGATCGACCAGAGTCTGGATCAGCGTGCACTGTCGCTGGCCAGTGCACAGGTGCTGGAAGCGAAGCCGGTCTTTGTATTACAAGGCTGGATTTCCAAAGACTCCCTTCCCGCTTTGTCTGAATGGATCAATACCGTACCTGCCGCTTATCGACTGCGCGAACCCACTGGCGATGACAATCCACCGACTCTGTTGTTGAATGGGGATCTCATCGGTGGTGGACAGGAAGCGGTGGTCTTCTTCCAGCTCCCCGGCTATCGTTCCTGGGATCCCTCTGTAGTGATATTTTTCTCCTTCTCCGTGTTTTTTGGCATGATTCTCGCGGACGCGGGTTACGCCCTGCTGCTGGCTGTACCACTGCTCGCCAAGTGGAAAAAGATGTCGACCCCCGGCAGCGTTGCCATTCGACTGCGCAATATGGCTGCTGGCATGATCGGCTGTGCCGTCGCCTACGGGGTGCTGGTGGGGAGTTACTTTGGAGTGAGTCCCACTGAGGGCTCTGTGCTGGCGGCGCTCGATTTATTGGATATGAACGATTTCACCACCATGATGAAGATTTCAATCGGTGTCGGCGTGATCCACCTGGTGATTGCGCACTCGATGGTCATGTGGGTCAATCGCCACTCGCGACTGGCACTGGCTTCGCTGGGCTGGATCGTCGGAATCGCTGGCAGTTTTATGCTGTGGCTGGACTATATGTCCGCCGAGGGATTTGAACTAACCCGCAGCCCATTTTTCTGGTGCTTACCAATATGGCTGCTACTGATACTGACCTGCTCCAGCGATAGGCCAATCCATTCGGCCAGGGATGTACTGCTGCAGCTGGTCGACGGGGTGGGTGGTGTGATGGGTCTGACCAAGGCCTTTGGCGACATCCTCAGTTATATGCGGCTGTTCGCTTTGGGGTTGGCTGGCGCTTCGCTGGCGGCGACTTTCAACGAACTGGCAGTGGCTGCGCGCGACTCCGTCTCTGTTGGCGGGTTCCTGCTATTTGCACTGATCATCGTCTTTGGGCACGGGCTCAACCTGGTATTGGCTATCATGAGCGGTGTCATTCATGGCCTGCGCTTGAACCTGATGGAATTCTACAATTGGGGTATTCAGGGAGAGGGATACCCATTCAAGGCGTTCGCCAAGAGAGGAGATTCGAAATGGAACCACTAATGATCGCGTTGGGCTGGATCGGTATTTTTGCGCCGACCGCGCTGGGTGCAATCGGCAGTGCCTACGGCTGTGCCGTGGCTGGTGCGGCTGCCGCCGGTGCCATGCTGGATACGGACAGTGGTTACGGCAAATTCATCGGCCTGGCGGCGATGCCTTCAACAGGGGTCATCTACGGCATCGTCATCATGTTCACCCTCAAGCGGGAGGTTTTGGTGGAAAATGCGGGTGGCCTGTTCGCGGTGGGATTGCTCACGGGGCTGGCCCTGATGTATAGCGCAATGTACCAGGGCCAGACACTGATCGCCGCGATCAATGCATCGAAAAACAAACCGGAAATATTCGGGCTAAGTATTGCACCTGCCGCCATCGTTGAGGGTTTCGCTGTTTTTGCCTTCGTGTTTTCTTTGGTATTGGCCGGCGACATTCCCGCCTGAATGGGAGTAGCTCATGTCAGAAGAAACTGAAAGCCCGTTTGCGTCCCGTGGTGTCCAGGAACTCATTGACCGGATACGGGAGAAGGGGGTCAGTGCCGGCAAGGAGGAGAGCACCCGCATTGTGCAGGACGCGGAGCAACGTGCAAAATGGATTCTGGAGCAAGCCAATGAGCAGGCTGATGAAATTCGCGTTAGAGCCGAGCAAGAAGCCGAGTTCACGCGCAACGCCGGAAATGAATCACTCAGACTGGCTTTTCGCGACATTCATGCCAAACTTCGGGACGAACTATCTCAGCAGTTTGCACAGCAACTGCAGAAGCTGATTGTGCTAGAGCTGCAAGACCCGGAAACCCTGAAGAAACTGCTGATGAGCGCCGCCGCCAGCTCGAAGCTGCCGGATGAGGAGATGACCATCGTGTTGCCCGAACAGGCTGTGGGACTCAAAGGGCTGCGTCAAGATCCTGAGGCGCTGCAACACGGCCCACTGATTGAACTGGTGTCAGCAACGGCAAAGGAGTTGTTCCGCAGCGGCATTACTGTGGCAACAGGGGGTCACGGCCGTGCCGGTATGCACGTACTGCTGCGCGATGGGGAGGTGACAGTAGACCTCAGTGAGCAAGCGCTTTCAGACCTGCTCCTGGCGCACCTGCAACCGCGCTTCCGAGCAATTCTGGAAGGGCTGGTTTGTTAGGAGAAGAGTGTGGCGCGCCAATATATTGATCTGCTGTCCTCGCTGCCGTACCTGGCTAACCCTTTCGTGCATCGGCGGCCACCGATCAGTGAAGTGCAGTTGCAACGAAGACTTAACATGCTGCAGGACGAGGACAGACAAACCGTGACAAACCTGGCGCGCATCGTCTATTGGGGACGCCTGGAGTTGAACGATTCTGACGAGGTCATTGTGCGCGAAGCACAACGTCTGACCCAGAATATTCACCCATCGGACATGCGCGAATGGCTGTTCTGGCGTATGGACTTCCGCACGGTGGTGGCCGCGCTGCGACGTCGTCACATGGGCCAGGACGCCCCCGCTGCCAATACGCTCTGGGGCTTTGGTAGCCATGTACGCCAGATAGAGCGCAACTGGAGTCATCCCAGTTTCCATCTGGAGAGTCGATTTCCCTGGCTGCAGCAGGCTCGCGTTCTGCTGGAAGCCGGTGACAGCTTCGGCCTTGAGCGCTTGTTGCTATCTGCAGTATGGGATTACTTCAGCCGACAGGTGCCAGATGAGCCGTTCAGTTTGTCCGCCGTCTGGCAGTACCTGATAAAGTGGGACCTGGTGGAACGCTGGTGCAGTTATGACACCGAGCAAGCCAAAATACGTTTTGATGAAATCGTGAGCTCGGGTCTAAAGCAGCCCTTGCAGGAGCTGAGAAAAATCGCATGAATGATATCAGGGCCACCGCCAGGGTAGTCGCCGTCAGCGACGACGTAATCACCGTGGAGTCAATTGTGACGGCCAAGAACACTAAACCTCTGGTGAAAAACGAGGTGGTGTACATATACCCTGCGGCAGTAGCCTTCAACGAAAAGCTCAAGGCCGAGGTGCTTAGAGTTCGCGGGCGCCGAGCCGACGTGCAGGTCTATGAGGACACGGCTGGCGTCGCGGTGGGTGATCCCGTGGAACAGAGCGGCGAATTACTGTCGGTGGAACTTGGGCCAGGACTGCTGCGCCAGGTATACGATGGCTTGCAAAACCCACTACACCGGCTAGAGATCATGAACGGCAAGTTCCTACAGCGCGGCTCTGTGGCGCCAGCCCTGGATCGTACTGAAAAATGGCGTTTTGATGCCCTGGCACGCGTGGGTGACAAAGTGCGCCCTGGACACACCATCGGCACTGTCCAGGAGGGCCGCTATGGGCACAAAATCATGGTGCCATTCATGCTCAGTGGCGAGTTTACCGTAGACTGGATTCAGGAGGGCACGTTTGACGTCGATACAGTGATAGCGCGCCTGAAGGGCGAGACGGACCAGTTGCATGACGTGCGCATGATGCAGCGCTGGCCGGTAAGAAAACCGTTGCCAGTGGAACTCGTTCGCGATCAGATTAACGAGCGGCTGTACCCGACACAACCGTTGGTTACCACACTGCGCTTGATTGACACCTTCTTCCCCATTGCCAAGGGTGGCACCGGCTGCATTCCCGGACCTTTCGGGGCGGGAAAGACCGTACTGCAGAACCTGATTTCCCGCTATTCCGATGTGGATATCGTGATCGTGGTGGCCTGCGGTGAGCGAGCGGGAGAAGTGGTGGAGACCATCACAGAGTTCCCCCATCTGCAGGACCCCCGCACCGGCGGAACCCTGATGGATCGCACCATCATCATTTGCAATACCTCCTCCATGCCAGTGGCGGCGCGGGAAGCCTCCATCTATACTGGCGTGACCTTGGGGGAGTACTACCGGCAAATGGGCTACGCCGTGCTGCTGATTGCCGATTCAACCTCGCGCTGGGCGCAGGCTATGCGGGAGACATCGGGACGGCTTGAGGAGATCCCGGGCGAAGAGGCTTTCCCTGCTTATCTTGAATCGAACATCCGCAACCTGTACGAGCGGGCTGGGGTGATTCGCAGCAATGATGGCAGCATCGGCTCCCTGACCATTATTGGCACTGTCTCTCCGGCAGGCGGTAACTTTGAGGAGCCAGTGACGCAGGCCACCCTGAACACCGTGAAGACATTTCTTGGACTCAGCTCTGAGCGTGCCTACAAGCGCTTCTACCCAGCGGTAGATCCTCTGCAGTCGTGGAGTCGTTATCCCGAGCAACTGACACCGTGGTTCAATGAAAACATGGGGACACAGTGGCTTGTGGACGTTGCCCGAGTCAATGTCCTGTTGCGCAGCGGGGAGGAGATCGCTCGCATGATGCAAGTAACTGGTGAAGAGGGTGTCACTCAGGACGACTTCGTAATTCAGCAGAAATCGATGCTCGTAGACATGGTCTACCTCCAGCAGGATGCCTTCGATTCGGTTGATGTATCGACGGGTATTGAACGCCAAAAACAGAGTTTTGGCCTGATCACTCGAATTATCGATACAGAGTTGTCCTTCCCGGACAAGGCCATGGCCCGGCGCTGGTTTTCCCGTATGACCGACGCCTTCAAAAACTTGAATTATGCCGAAATGGACAGCGACCCACACGAGGAGGTCTCACAGCAGATCGAATCTCTGCTACAAGAAGCAGCCCGGGCTGGAACGGAGTGAGGGGGTTCCCTTCATAGCACAGCGGCGTTGGAATATTGAATTGACGAAATTTTGCGGGAGCTAGAAGAAAGAAATGAGGAAAATCGATCGAAACTGGCAAACCCAGGCAACGAGTGCTGAAGATGCAGTTAAACATATCAAAAGTGGTATGAAAGTCTTCGTTCATGGGGCCGCGGCGACTCCCACTCCGCTGCTTAACGCACTATGTCGCCGCCCGGATCTGGAAAACGTCAATCTGTATCACCTTCATCTGGCGGGGAGTATCCCTTTTTTCGACCTTGCAAATCAGAGCGGCCTATTTTCCATTTCCCTGTTCACTGGTCCTGCTATGCGCAAACCCATACAAGAAGGGCGCGCTGACTTCATGCCCATTTTTCTGTCTGATATCCCTGGGTTATTTACCTCTGGTCGGGTGCAACTGGACGTCGCGTTGGTGCAACTTTCCCCACCTGATCGCCAGGGGTTTTGCACTCTGGGCACGTCGGTGGACACGGCTAAGCCAGCGGCCGATTCGGCACGAATCATAATCGCGGAGATAAACGAACAAATGCCACGAACCCATGGCAACACGGTTGTCAGCTTCGATGAGATAACCGCCTTTATCCACACCGATCGTCCGCTTATTGAGCATTCGGAAACTCCCGAACAGGAGGTCGAGGGGCGTATCGGCGAGATTATAGCCGAATTGGTAGAGGATGGATCGACGCTGCAAATGGGAATAGGCGCCATTCCAGGTGCTGTGTTGAGCCGTCTACATCACAAGCGTGATCTGGGTATCCACACGGAGATGTTCTCCGATCGTGTTATCGATTTGGTCGACGAGGGGGTCATCAACAACCGGCTTAAGAAGATACACCCGAATCGAATCACCACAAGCTTCGTGAGCGGTACTAAACGCTTATTCGATTTCGTGCACGATAGTCCGATTGTCGAGTTTCATCCCTGCGACCAGACAAACGATACCGCGCTTATCAGAAAAAACGACAAGGTTGTGGCTATTAATTCAGCACTGGAGATCGATCTGACAGGACAGGTGTGCGCTGATTCGCTGGGCCACAACATCTATTCAGGTATCGGCGGACAAATGGACTTTATCCGCGCTGCCGCATTATCTAAAGGTGGTAAGCCGATAATCGCAATGCCATCCACGGCGGCCGGGGGAGCTCTCTCGAGGATTGTTGTTGAGTTAAAGCCTGGCGCAGGTGTAGTGACAACTCGAGGACATGTTCACTGGGTGGTGACCGAATATGGAGCTGTGAATCTCCACGGCATGACATTAAGGGAGCGTGGCCAGGCCCTGATATCCATTGCCCACCCAGATTTCCGAAACGAACTCCGTAAGGCGCTTCGCGAGATACGGCATTTCGTGATCGGCTGAGCACAATCCTTCTCGATCCACAATTGAAAACTGTGTCAGGTATATAAAGTGGATCGACCAAATCGTAATTCCCGTAACATCAGGCGGATAGGGGTGTTTGGTTCAACTGTCTCCGGCCCTGGATTTGTTTAGTGTATGGCAACATTCGCATTCATATAATCATTGTCATGCATCGCCGGGGATTGACGGTTATCAAAAGTGCCACTGCACCCTCACCGAGGCTGTGCGTGGAGTTGGTAGAGGAACCAGGGGTGACCCGCTCCTCTATCAGTTCTGCGAAGTGGAAACGTTTATCAGCGTCTTCCTTCACCGACCGTCTGCCTGTGCCAGGTCGTTAAGCGTCCAGTCATGCTCGAAATAGTCAATTGTGACTTGATGCGATGCTAACCATTCCTGTTCCTCTTTATGCAGATAGGGCGTGACGAAAGCCATCACACCTCCTTCTTCAGTCTGAAACAGATGGCCGTCTTTACTGAGAATCCAGGCGAGGGTCAGTGTTCTCGCCTCTCGGTTCAGAAGCATTCCTTTCCCTGAATTACGAAAATAATTCGTGAGGAGGTCATTGAGTTGAGAGTCTATTCTGGTGCCATCAAACACCTCGGGGGTACGATCTGGACAACTGACTGCCGCACAACTGACGGCAAAAACGATGCGCGGGTCGTTAAAGCGCGCCAACAGGATCTCCTTTTCGATGTCGCTCAGGCTATAACGACGGCCGCGTACGCCAATCGATTTTTTCGACCACGGGTGTTTGATCAGGCTGATCTTGAAGCTGGTGATGGAGTCGACCGGATAGGCTTCAACCACCATGCGCATAGCGGTGAAGTTGTAAACATTGATCCAGAATGCCTTGACTGCGTCATCATCACCGATGGACGAAGGATCAAATACATCAAGGGTAGAGACAATGTCGTTCATTAGCGGTACTGCCTCGCGCTTCATCAGATCGTAGTCGAAGACGGTCGTCTCTATGCCGTGGATGGACAGGGTCGGCCGCCAGTATTGAGCAAGCAACTCCCCGTACAGAGCGTAGAAACGGGAAGTGTCCTCCGCCATGACGGGGCAGGCGGCGGCTAATGCGAATATCACCGAAAATATGCGAAACATGTCATCTCCTGTAAGCCCTACGATACATTGTCTATATACTCTAGTCCGGCGTCGGCGTGCACCGATAACAACAGACCAGTCTCTTGCATGAGCTGCCCAAGAAGGGAATAGCGGTTATTCGTGTGAGCGCGACCAGATTGTCTCTGAAGACTTGATTCTGAGATAAGTGCTTGAGTGACAGAATAGCGTTAAGGGTTTCGACAACTAAGCGAAACTGCCTGCCAGAGAATCCTGCGGCATTAGAACCCATCATGGGGCTGAAATTACACGCCATCACACACCCGGGTTTTTACCGGCACCTGATACTGCCTACGATTTTCTGACGAGGCAAAAATGAAGACACAATCAGACGACGCTGTGATGATGCCCAAACTGGGCATCTGATCAACCATATTCACTTCTTCCGATATAACAAGAAGCTGCATGGCGGAGTCTCCGTTTGAATGACTTAGGCACGAGTGCTTTAGGGCCTAAATCGAGTTTGTGCTGTTCAGCTTAGGCTAGCGACCCTGTCAGAGGGATTGCGCAAAAATTACAGATCTCTAATGCGCGTGTCATCTACCCGAAGGCTTGCGTGTGCTAATCTGGACTGCCGTTAGACAACTGGCCTCCGGCGGTTCAGTCTCAACCCTAGTGGGGAAACCTACAAAACGAAAAGAAGGGCGCGATGCTCAAGCAATTATTCGGAGCTCTCGTTAGGACGTTAGAACCAAATACATACACTTCGGGAACCAATCGGCCTTCCGAGCTTGCCAGAAAGCAGCTTTGCTGCCATGGCTGAGCGCAGTCATTTTCAATCCATAATTATGAGATCAAATGGATGACCAGAAATTGCCAAAAATGTAATTCCCGCGTAATCGGACAGAAGGGAAGGTTGGTATATAGTAAATTGCTGAGAGCTAAAGAAGATTAGATAGCCAAAAGCGAGATAGACCGGTTGGTGATTCATATATTCACTGGTGTCGTATCGTGACTGGCCTCCACCGATGATATGGCGCGCCGTCTCGTCGTGGATGATCAGGGAGCCGTAGTGGGATGGAGGAGTGCCCCTGGTCCCATAGTTTGGCTCTTTGTAAATGGCGATTACCATGCGTAAGTCATCTTTCTCCGAACGGGCACATATTCGATAGTCAGAGGTTCAATGTGTTCTCGCATCATAGACTGTATATGTAGGTTTAGGATGACAGCACCTATCTGGTTCAACAGTTTGTAAAAAGGCAGTAAATATGGATAT
>CAXBNX010000037.1:0-46291 GCA_963977275.1 uncultured Haliea sp.
CAGTAACCGTAGTGGAGGTATCTCCAAACCGCGTTACTCAGATCAAAGAGCTCGATAGCGATGGTTATCGTGCAATCCAGGTTACTGCGGGCAGCCGCAAGGCCTCAAGAGTAAGCAAGTCCGAAGCCGGGCATTTCGCGAAAGCGGGTGTAGAGGCAGGTACTGGTTTGTGGGAATTCCGTCTGGAAGCGGCCGATGAGGCTCCCGAGGTTGGCGCTGAGCTGACTGTCGAGCGTTTCGAGGCAGGTCAGATCGTTGACGTGGCGGGTCGGTCCAAGGGTAAGGGCTTTCAGGGCGGCGTCAAGCGTTGGAACTTCCAGATGCAGGATGCCACTCACGGTAACTCGCTGTCGCATCGTGCGCCGGGCTCTATCGGTCAGAACCAGACACCTGGCCGCGTGTTCAAGGGCAAGAAGATGGCGGGCCACATGGGGGCGAGAAACGTCACCACGCAGGGGCTGGAGATTGTCCGTGTAGATGCTGAGCGCAATTTGCTGCTCATTAAGGGCGCAGTACCAGGCGCACCCGGTGGGGACGTTGTCGTACGCCCCACGGTCAAGGCATAAGGTTAGGGGGTCTCTAACGTGGAATTAAGTGTATCAAAGCCGGGTAACACCGCAGCGGGCACAGTGTCCGTTTCAGATGTTGCCTTTGCTCGCGAATACAATGAAGACCTGGTTCACCAGGTAGTCACTGCTTATATGGCTGGCGCCCGTCAGGGTACCAGAGCGCAGAAAAACCGCGCTGCAGTTGCCGGTGGCGGTAAGAAGCCGTGGCGCCAAAAGGGCACAGGTCGCGCACGTGCGGGTACTATCCGGTCGCCAATCTGGCGTAGTGGTGGTGTTACGTTCGCAGCGCAGCCGCAGGATCACAGTAAGAAAGTGAACCGCAAGATGTATCGTGCAGCTCTGCGCTCTATCTTGTCTGAGCTGGCGCGCCAGGATCGACTGGTGGTTGTAGAGAGCCTGGATCTGGAAGCGCCCAAGACCAAATTGCTGGTTCAACAACTGGGCGAGTACGGTCTCGACAGCGTGTTGATTGTGTCCGCCGAGTTGGATGAGAACCTGTATCTTGCCGCTCGCAACCTGCATAAAGTTGACGTGCGCGATGTTGATGGCATCGATCCGGTCAGTCTGATTGGTCACGAGAAAGTGATGATCACTGTGGATGCGGTGAAGAAGTTTGAGGAGATGTTGGGATGAACCAGGAACGCGTATTTCAGGTGTTGCAAAGCCCGCACGTTTCCGAGAAGGCGGCGATTGCTGCCGACCTGAACAACCATTACGTTTTCAAGGTGGCTCTCGATGCCACCAAGCTCGAGATCAAGAAGGCGGTAGAGCAATTGTTCAAGGTCAATGTGAACAAGGTCAGTACTCTGCGGGTTAAGGGCAAGGTCAAGCGTAACAAGCATGGTTTCAGTACCAGGTCGACCTGGAAAAAGGCATACGTTCGCCTAGAGCAGGGTCAGGACATCGACTTTGCGTCGGTTGATTAAGGAGTAGCTTCGAAATGGCAGTTTTAACTAGCAAGCCCACTTCACCCGGTCGTCGACACGTTGTTCGTGTCGTCAGTGAAGGTCTGCACAAGGGTGCACCCTACAAGCCGCTGCTGGAGCCACAGAGCAGGAATGGTGGCCGCAACAATAACGGCCGAATTACTACCAGGCATATTGGTGGTGGACACAAGCAGCATTACCGCATAATTGATTTTAAGCGGACCAAGGATGGCATCCCGGCTACGGTTGAGCGTATTGAATACGATCCCAATCGCACTGCGCACATCGCGTTGATGCTGTTTGCCGACGGTGAGCGTCGCTACATTATTGCTCCCAAAGGTGTGCAGGCCGGTGACGTGCTGCAGTCTGGCTCCGCTGCGCCGATCAAGAGCGGCAACTGCCTGCCCTTGCGCAACATCCCGGTTGGTTCGACGGTGCACTGTATAGAGCTGAAGCCTGGCAAGGGTGCACAGATTGCCCGTTCTGCCGGCGCCGCTGTGCAGGTAGTGGCTCGCGAAGGTCAGTACGCAACATTGCGCCTGCGCTCAGGTGAGATGCGGAAAGTATTGTCAGATTGTCGCGCCACGCTGGGCGAGGTATCCAATTCCGAGCACAGCCTGCGCAAACTGGGTAAAGCCGGTGCCGCACGCTGGCGCGGTGTTCGTCCCACGGTTCGTGGTGTTGCCATGAACCCGGTCGATCACCCGCATGGTGGTGGTGAGGGTCGTACTTCGGGTGGTCGTCATCCGGTCAGCCCATGGGGTACACCCACCAAAGGCTACAAGACACGAAAGAACAAACGTACCAATAACCTGATCGTACGCCGTCGTGGTAAGAAGTAAATTCGGTCAGCAGACCCAGAGATTAGAGGATTAGATTGTGCCGCGTTCACTGAAGAAAGGTCCTTTTATAGACCTTCACCTGATGAAGAAAGTAGAAACCGCGATTGAGAGCAACGATCGTCGTCCGATCAAAACCTGGTCGCGCCGCTCTATGGTCTCGCCGGATATGGTTGGCCTGACTATCGCAGTACACAATGGCCGCCAGCATGTGCCGGTTCTGGTGAACGAGGACATGGTTGGCCATAAGCTGGGAGAATTTGCGGCGACTCGCACGTTCAGGGGCCATATCGTGGACAAAAAGGTTAAGCGCTAAGCGCTTTCCTGTAGCGAGGTTGAAGAAATGGAAGTTGCAGCAAAGTTAACAGGGGCACAAATATCTGCGCAGAAGGTCAGGCTTGTTGCTGACCAGGTTCGCGGTAAGCCTGTAGAGGAGGCCTTGAGCCTGCTGGAGTTCAGCCCCAAGAAGGCGGCGCATATCGTCAAGAAGATTCTTGACTCCGCGATTGCCAATGCTGAGAACAATGAAGGTGCGGATGTGGATGAACTGAAAATATCCAGCATTTTTGTCGATGAAGGTAGGACTATGAAGCGCCTGCGTCCCCGAGCCAAGGGTCGCGCAGATCGCATTTTAAAGCGCAGCTGTCATATCACCGTGAAAGTTGCAGACGGCGAAGCGTAGTAAGTTTAGGAGAAGACCACATGGGTCAGAAAGTACATCCGATCGGCATTCGGTTAGGTATCGTAAAAGATCACAATTCGATCTGGTACGCCGATAGCAAGAACTACTCCAGTCAGTTGATTAACGACATGGAGGTTCGCGCGTATATCGAGAAGGCGCTTGAGAATGCCTCTGTGAGTCGGGTAGTTATCGAGCGCCCCGCACAAACTGCACGCATCACCATTCACACTGCCAGGCCGGGTATTGTTATCGGCAAGAAAGGTGAAGATGTCGACAGTTTGCGCAAGAAGCTCACCGAGAAAATGGGTGTTCCTGTGCACATTAACATCGAAGAGATTCGCAAGCCGGATCTCGACGCCAAGTTGGTGGCTCAGAATGTAGCGCAGCAACTCGAGCGCCGTGTAATGTTTCGTCGCGCCATGAAGCGTGTCGTACAGAACGCCATGCGTCAGGGTGCTGAGGGTGTGAAAGTTCAGATTGGTGGTCGTCTGGGTGGTGCTGAAATTGCTCGTTCAGAGTGGTACCGCGAAGGTCGTGTTCCCCTGCACACTCTGAGAGCTGATATTGATTACGCCACCTACGAGGCTGCCACGACATACGGCATCCTGGGTGTGAAAGTGTGGATTTTCAAAGGTGAAGTTATCGGTGGCGAAAGCAACCCTGACGGCACCAAGAAGAAAGCAACTAATTAAGGGTTACGCAGATGCTTCAACCAAAGCGTACAAAATTCCGCAAGATGATGAAAGGTCGCAATCGCGGCCTGGCTAATCGCGGTAGCAAAGTGAGTTTCGGTGAGTACGGCCTGAAGGCTGTGGGGCGTGGGCGCCTTACTGCACGCCAGATAGAGGCTGCTCGTCGCGCCATGACGCGTCACATCAAGCGTGGCGGAAAAATTTGGATTCGAGTTTTCCCCGACAAGCCTATCACCGGTAAGCCGTTGGAAGTTCGTCAGGGTAAAGGTAAGGGTAATGTTGAATATTGGGTAGCCCAGGTTACGCCCGGCAAAGTGCTGTATGAAGTGCAGGGAGTGTCCGAGGAGATGGCGCGGGAAGCATTTGCGCTGGCGTCAGCCAAGATTCCACTAGCCACAACATTTGTAAAACGGTCGGTGATGTGATGAAAGCGAGTGAATTGCGTGAAAAGTCCCCTGAGGACCTGAACAAGGAACTGCTCACCCTGCGTGAAGATCAGTTCAAATTGCGCATGCAAAAATCAACTGGTCAGTTGGGGCAGACTCATTTGCTGAAACAGAACCAGCGCGATATAGCTCGCGTGAAGACTGTACTCAACGAAAAGGCGGGTAATTGAGCATGTCAGGTGCAGAGAAGCGTACACGGGTTGTGACAGGCAAGGTAGTCAGCAACAAGATGGACAAGACGATTACCGTCTTGCTCGAGCGTAGGGTCAAGCACCCGGTGTATGGCAAGTACATCACCCGCTCTTCCAGGATTCACGCCCATGACGAGAATAACCAGTGCGGCATCGGCGATACAGTCACTGTTGCGGAGACCCGGCCGATTTCCAAGAGTAAAACCTGGAAACTGCTGGAAGTGGTAGAGAGCGCCGCTCAGATATAAGTGCGGGCATAGCGGTATTGATCGCAGTTTGGAGTAGAAGATGATTCAGACACAGTCGTATTTGGAAGTAGCCGATAACAGCGGTGCCCGTCGAGTGATGTGCATTAAGGTGCTGGGCGGGTCCAAGCGTCGTTATGCTCGCGTCGGAGACCTGATCAAGGTGTCCGTGAAGGAAGCAATTCCGCGCGGCAAGGTTAAAAAAGGTCAGGTTCTGACTGCGGTTGTTGTGCGTACCAGGAAAGGTGTTCGTCGACCTGATGGCTCCATGATCAAGTTCGATGACAATGCCGCGGTGTTGCTCAATGCGCAGCAGGCACCCCTCGGTACTCGCATTTTCGGCCCGGTAACGCGTGAATTGCGCGGTGAGAAGTTCATGAAAATTATTTCTCTGGCCCCGGAAGTCATCTAGGCCGGCCAGCAGGTAGAGGAAAAGAAATGTTGAAGATCAAGCGCGATGACGAAGTGATTATCCTGGCCGGTAAGGACAAGGGTAAGCGCGGGAAGGTTCGCCAGGTGCTGGACAACAATAAGCTTATTGTTGGTGGCATTAACATGATTAAGAAGCACACCAAGCCCAACCCTCAGGCAGGGGTTGCGGGTGGCATCGTCGAAAAGGAAGCCCCTATACAGGGCTCCAATGTGGCGATATTCAACCCCACCAGCAGCAAGGGTGATCGTGTTGGTTTTAAGGTGGAGGGAGATCGCAAGCTGAGGGTCTTCAAATCCAGTGGCGAGGCAATTGATTCTTAAGTCCATTTGGACTGATCGGGTTATCAGGAATTAGACATGGCAACGTTGAAAGACAAGTACAAGAGCGATATCGCTCCCCGCCTCAAAGAAGAGTTGGGTCTGGAAAATGTGATGCAAGTACCTCGCATCACCAAGATCACACTCAACATGGGTGTGGGTGAGGCGCTGGGCGACAAGAAAGTTTTAGAGAGCGCCGTCGCCGATATGGAGAAGATATCCGGCCAGAAAGTTGTGGTTACCAAGGCTCGCAAATCGATTGCAGGCTTCAAGGTACGTGACGGCTGGCCTATCGGTTGTAAGGTAACTCTGCGCTCTGAGCGTATGTATGAGTTTCTCGATCGTCTGATCAGCATTGCAATCCCGCGTATCCGTGATTTCAGGGGTATTAGCCCGAAGTCATTTGACGGCCGCGGCAATTTTGCGATGGGAGTAACCGAACAGATTATTTTCCCTGAAATTGATTATGACCAGGTGGACGCCTTGCGCGGTATGGATATTACCATTACCACCTCCGCTCGTACGGATGATGAAGGTCGTGCACTATTGCGCGCTTTCAACTTCCCCCTGAAGGCTTAAGAGGCTTTATAAATGGCTAAAACTTCCATGGTAATGCGCGAGAAAAAGCGCGCTCGCATAGTGGCAAAGTACGCGACCAAGCGTGCTGAACTGAAGGCGATTATTAGCGACACCAAAGCCTCGGACGAGGAGAAGTGGGACGCGCAAGTCGCATTGCAGAAGCTACCGCGCGATGCCAGCCCGGTGCGAGGTCGCCGCCGTTGTCAGGTGACGGGTCGTCCCCATGGCGTTTATCGGAAATTTGGCCTGTGTAGAAACAAGTTGCGTGAAGCCGCTATGCGCGGTGATGTGCCCGGCCTGGTTAAGGCCAGCTGGTAAGTAACCAGTCGGTTTACGGAGAGAATTAGATTATGAGTATGCAAGATCCACTGTCAGATATGCTGACCCGTATACGCAACGCACAGATGGCTGGCAAGACTAGCGTTGAAATGCCTGGCTCCAAGCTGAAAGCGGCGGTAGCTGCTGTCTTGAAGGACGAGGGCTATGTCGAGGATTTTTCGCTTTCAACTGAGAGTGGCAAACCCCGCATGTCCATAGCGTTGAAGTACTATCAGGGCAAGCCGGTTATCGCGGAAATTGATCGGATTAGCCGCCCGGGTTTGCGCCGTTACAGTGCCAAGGATGAGTTACCGTCAGTCCGTGCTGGCCTGGGAGTTGCAATTATTTCTACTTCCAGAGGTGTCATGTCGGATCGAGCGGCGCGCGCTGCTGGCGTTGGCGGTGAAGTACTGTGCACCGTCTTTTAATAGTATTTTTGATTTAAAGAGCATTTGAAATGTCTAGAGTCGCAAACAGTCCGGTAGAGCTGCCCAACGGCGTCGAGGTCAAGCTCGATGGCCAGGCCCTTACCGTCAAGGGTAGTAAGGGTACACTTCAACTATCTGTAGTTGAGGGTGTTCAGGTAAGCCAGGATGACAAGGTTCTGACCATCGGCTATGACGGCGATAAGTTCAAGGCTATGGCCGGGACTACACGCGCCCTGCTGAACAATATGGTCAAGGGTGTCAGCGAAGGCTGGCAGAAGAAGTTGGTTCTCAATGGTGTTGGTTATCGCGCCAAGGCTGGCGGTGACACCGTCAACCTTACAGTGGGGCTGTCCCACCCTGTTGATTACAAATTGCCCAAGGGTGTCACTGCAGAAACGCCGACCCAGACCGAGATCGTGGTCAGCGGGGTCGACAAGCAGTCGGTAGGCCAGGTAGCTGCTGAGATCCGCAGTTTCCGTCCGCCGGAGCCTTACAAGGGTAAAGGTATTCGCTACGCCGACGAGTATGTTCGTCGCAAAGAAGCCAAGAAGAAGTAGGTAATCTGAGATGAGTGTAAAGAATGATTCAAGGTTGCGTCGTGCCAGGCGCGCACGCGCCAAAATGCGTGACCTCGGTATTAACCGCCTTAGCGTTCACCGTACGCCCCGGCATATTTATGCGCAGATTATCTCGCCGGCCGGAGATAAGGTGCTCGCGAGTGCCTCAACGCTGGACAGTGACCTGCGCGGCGGCAAAACAGGTAATGTCGATGCGGCAGCCGCAGTAGGCAAGTTGGTTGCACAGCGCGCAAAGGATGCAGGGGTTGAGGCCGTGGCGTTTGATCGCGGTGGTTACAAGTATCATGGGCGCGTCAAGGCACTGGCCGATGCAGCTCGTGAATCTGGACTGAATTTCTAGGGTTATAGATATGGCTTTTAACGATCAGAAAAAGCAGCAGCAGGAAGGTGACCTTCAGGAGAAGCTGGTCCAGGTCAACCGGGTAGCCAAGGTGGTCAAAGGTGGCCGCATCTTCGGCTTCACAGCCTTGACTGTTGTTGGCGACGGCAAGGGTAAGGTCGGCTTCGGTCGTGGCAAGGCGCGTGAAGTGCCAGTTGCGATCCAGAAGGCGATGGAAGCGGCCCGTCGCAACATGATCCAGGTGGAGCTCAATGAGGGCACTATCCAGTACCCGGTTAAAGCGTCTCACGGTGCTTCCAGGGTATATATGCAGCCGGCATCAGAAGGTACTGGCGTAATCGCCGGTGGTGCGATGCGGGCCGTATTGGAAATAGCAGGTGTACACAACGTGCTGGCCAAGTGTTACGGCTCTACCAACCCGGTAAACGTGGTACGCGCGACATTCAATGGTCTGCGTGACATGTGTGCGCCGGATGAAGTTGCCGCCAAACGTGGCAAAACTGTTGAAGAGATTCTGAACTAATTATTGGATTTGCTCGTCATGGCTAAAGCAACAATCAAGGTAACGCAGATCAAGAGTTCCCACGGGCGCCTGAAGAATCACAGGGCGTGTGTTGCGGGTCTGGGTTTGCGTCGAATCGGTCACACCGTTGAAGTGGAAGACACTCCATCGGTTCGTGGCATGATCAACGCCGTACATTACCTCGTAAAGGTTGAGGATTAAATCATGTCAGAAGTAATGCGACTCAACACCCTGAGCCCGGCGCCGGGGTCCAAGAAAGACACCAAGCGCGTCGGTCGCGGCATCGGTAGTGGTACGGGTAAAACGGCAGGCCGTGGCCACAAGGGCCAGAAGGCGCGTTCAGGTGGCAGCATCAGGCCCGGATTTGAAGGCGGCCAGATGCCCCTGCAAAAGCGTCTGCCAAAGTACGGCTTTTCATCGCGTATCTCGCGGACAACTGCGCAGATTCGTCTCAGCGAGCTGAACGCGGTAGTAGGTGACGTTGTCGACCTGGAAACATTGAAAAAAGCTGACCTGATCAACGACAATATTGCGCGGGTACGCGTGTTCCTGTCTGGTGAACTGGGCAAGGCCGTAAACCTCAAGGGGATCGCGGTCACCAAGGGTGCTCGAGAGGCCATCGAGAAAGCCGGCGGGAAAGTAGAGGACTAAATGGCCACACCTCCACAACTGCCTTCGTCAGGTAACAAAGCCGGTCTTGGCGAGCTCTTTGCTCGCTTGCGCTTTGTTTTACTGGCTATAGTCGTTTACCGGATAGGAACTCATATTCCTGTACCGGGTATCGACCCCAACCAGCTCGCCGCGCTGTTCAACCAGAATCAGGGAACAATCCTTGGGTTGGCTAACATGTTCTCCGGCGGTGCGCTGGAGCGGATGAGCATTCTGGCGCTTGGTATCATGCCCTACATCTCGGCATCGATTATCATGCAGCTGATGTCTGCGGTGACGCCGCAACTGGAGCAGTTGAAGAAGGAAGGCGAGTCGGGGCGGCGCAAGATCAGCCAATATACACGCTATCTCACCGTACTACTGGCTATCGTCCAGGCCACGGGGATGACTGTGGGTATGGCTAATCAGGGCATGTCCTACGACGCATCACCGTTGTTTTTCGTGATTGCGATCACCTCCCTGGTAACCGGGGCCGTATTCATGATGTGGCTCGGTGAACAGATTACCGAGAAGGGCGTGGGTAACGGGATTTCTCTGTTGATTTTTGCCGGTATTGTCGCGGGTTTACCGTCGGCTATAGGCCAGTCGCTGGAGCAGGCTCGTCAGGGCGAGCTGAACATACTGGTTCTGTTGCTTATTCTGACGCTCGCCGTCGCAGTAATCTACATGATCGTGTTCATTGAGCGCGGGCAGCGCCGCATCACAGTGAATTACGCCAAGCGGCAGCAAGGGCGGAAAATGTACCAGGCGCAGAGTTCGCATCTGCCCCTGAAGGTCAATATGGCCGGTGTAATACCCGCGATTTTTGCCAGCAGCATACTGCTGTTTCCGGCGTCCATAGCCCAGTGGTTTGGGTCTTCGGGCTCGGCAGACTGGCTGCAGGACCTGGCAGTTGCCATTGGTCCCGGCCAGCCGCTGAACATCTTGTTGTTCACGGTGTTCATAGTATTTTTCTGCTTCTTCTACACCGCGTTGATGTTCAACCCGGTCGAAGTAGCTGACAATCTGAAGCGTTCCGGCGCGTTTGTACCCGGTATTCGCCCAGGTCAACAGACCGCCAACTATATTGATGGCGTGCTGACACGACTGACAGTGTTTGGGGCCGCGTATATCGCACTGGTTTGTCTGATGCCGCAGTTTCTGGTCGTCATGTGGAACGTACCCTTTTATCTGGGTGGGACCTCGTTGTTGATCGTGGTTGTTGTGGTGATGGATTTTATGGCCCAGGTGCAAAGCCACCTGATGTCTCACCAGTACGATTCGGTAATGAAAAAAGCTAATTTGAAAACCTATGGTGGCTCCGGACGGG
Source organism: uncultured Haliea sp. (assembly GCA_963977275.1). GTDB lineage: Bacteria > Pseudomonadota > Gammaproteobacteria > Pseudomonadales > Halieaceae > JARRPM01. The sequence goes on from CAXBNX010000037.1 coordinate 10,085, forward strand.
TTCGTTAACAACGAATGAGTCGGTAGGCCAACTGGGCTAGGTAAACTGAGAGGTAGTCATGAAAGTACGTGCATCGGTCAAAAGGATTTGCAGAAATTGCAAGGTGGTACGCCGTAATGGTGTGGTGCGTGTGATCTGCAACTCCGACCCGCGCCACAAGCAGCGCCAGGGATAGAATCCGGCAGTTGATTTTTAGTAACGATATCGCTAGAATGCGGCGCCTTTTGTCCGGGACCCGGTGAAAACTTAGAAAACTCACCAGCGCGGTGCAAAGTTCGCAACGAAAGCGACGATAAACGATTGGAGAAAGATGGATGGCTCGTATTGCCGGCGTCAACATACCAGATAACAAGCATGCTGTTATCTCTTTGACTTACATCTACGGCGTTGGCCGTAGTCAGGCTCGCCGCCTGTGTGCTGATACAGGTGTGGCTGAAAATGCCAAAATCAGTGATCTGTCTGAGTCTGAGATAGAGTCGCTGCGTGGAAAGTTGACGGAAATGACCGTAGAAGGTGATCTTCGACGTGAAGTTTCCATGAACATCAAGCGCCTCATGGATCTGGGCTGTAACCGGGGCCTGCGTCACCGTCGGGGCTTGCCTCTGCGCGGTCAGCGTACCAAGACCAACGCACGTACCCGTAAAGGTCCGCGCAAGCCGATTCGTAAGTAAGCTTTTACTTACAGCGAATCCGTTTTTAGTGTAGCTGCACCCTAGTGCAGTGTTGATATTAAAGCAGGAAGTAGATTATGGCCAAGCCAGGTGCCAAAGGCACTCGTAAGAAAATTACCAAGACTGTAGTGGACGGCATTGCCCATATCCACGCATCTTTCAATAACACGATTATCACCATAACCGACAGGCAGGGGAATACTCTGAGCTGGGCGACTTCCGGCGGTTCGGGTTTTCGTGGTTCGCGCAAGAGCACACCATTTGCGGCACAGGTGGCGGCGGAGCGCGCAGGCGAGGCGGCCAAAGAATACGGCCTGCAGAACCTGGACGTCCAGGTCAAAGGACCGGGTCCGGGTCGAGAGTCAGCGGTTCGTGCGCTGAATACATGCGGCTACAAGATCAGCAATATTACCGACGTAACGCCGATTCCACACAACGGCTGTCGTCCCCCCAAGAAACGTCGCGTCTAACCCAAAGTAAGCGCCCACAGGAAGAATAGACATGGCTCGATATATTGGACCCAAATGCAAGCTCTCCCGTCGTGAAGGAACCGACCTGTTCCTGAAGAGTGGAGTGCGTTCGCTGGAAAGCAAGTGTAAAGCAGAGGCTGCTCCTGGCCAGCATGGCGCCCGTCGCGGCCGCCTGTCTGACTATGGTGTACAGCTGCGCGAAAAGCAAAAAGTTCGCCGTATCTACGGTGTACTGGAAAAGCAGTTTCGCAATTATTACAAGGAAGCGGCGCGCCTGAAAGGAGCAACAGGTGAGAACCTGCTGCAACTGCTGGAAAGCCGGTTGGACAACGTGGTTTATCGCATGGGTTTTGGCTCGACTCGTTCGGAATCCCGTCAGTTGGTGGCTCACAAGTCGATACTCGTGAATGGTGTGGCGGTGAATATTGCCTCCTACCAGGTCAAAGCCGGCGATGTGGTTGCCCTGCGTGAAAAAGCGAAAAAGCAGCTTCGTGTACAGTCTGCCATGGCGCTTGCGGCGCAACGTGGCGAACCCGAGTGGATTGAAATGAACAACGAGAAGTTGGAAGGTGTGTTCAAGTCAGTACCCGATCGTCAGGATCTCTCTTCAGAGATCAATGAGAATCTGATCGTCGAACTTTACTCCAAGTAATCCACTGAAGGACTAACCTACAATACAGGTGCCCCAATGCAGAGTGCAGTGAACGAGTTTTTGACACCCCGTGTCATCAAGGTTGATGAAAAGAACAACACCCGCGCCCAGGTTACCCTGGAGCCGTTGGAGCGTGGTTTTGGCCACACCCTGGGCAACGCTTTGCGTCGCATTCTGCTGTCCTCCATGCCCGGTTGTGCAATAACCGAGGTAGAGATCGACGGCGTATTGCATGAGTACAGTGCAATAGAAGGCGTGCAGGAAGACGTTATTGAAATTCTGCTCAATCTCAAGGGCGTTGCCCTGGTGATGAACGGCAAGGAAGAAGCAGAACTGACCCTGAGCAAAAAGGGTACAGGTGTGGTTACTGCCTCTGACATTCAGGTAGACCACGATATCGAAGTGCGTAACCCCGATCACGTGATATGCCACCTTAACGGCAAATCCGAGATTAACATGAAGCTCACCGTGGCCCGTGGCCGTGGTTACTCTCCGGCTGACTCTCGCGAGAACCCCGAAGAAGAAACCCGCTCTATTGGCCGCCTGCAGCTGGACGCCACCTTCTCTCCGGTACACCGCGTATCTTATGTGGTAGAAGCCGCTCGCGTAGAGCAGCGTACTGACCTGGACAAACTGGTACTGGACCTCGAGACCAATGGCACCATCGACCCGGAAGAGGCTATCCGTCGCGCCGCCACCATCCTGCAACAACAGCTGGCAGTGTTTGTGGACCTGGAGAGCGAAAGCGAGTCTGAGTCAGTCGTCGAAGAGGACGAGGTGGACCCGATTCTGCTGCGCCCCGTCGACGACCTGGAACTTACTGTTCGTTCGGCTAACTGTCTCAAGGCAGAAAATATTTACTACATCGGCGACCTCGTGCAGCGCACAGAAGTCGAGCTGCTCAAGACCCCGAACCTGGGCAAGAAGTCGCTGACAGAAATAAAGGATGTATTGGCCTCACGCGGATTATCTCTGGGCATGCGCCTGGATAACTGGCCGCCTGCGAGCCTCAAAAACGACGATCGGGTTCTCAGTATTTAGCACGACCCGCATCACACTAATCAGTGCTCACATAGCACAGAAAGTATAGGACTGGAAAAATGCGTCATCGTCATAGTGGACGTCAACTAAACAGAAACAGCTCCCACCGCAAGGCCATGTTTCGCAATATGGCCGTCTCCCTGGTGGAGCACGAGCTGATTAAAACCACATTGCCCAAGGCAAAGGAACTGCGTGGCTACGCAGAACCCCTGATTACCCTGGCCAAGAACGACAGCGTGGCAAATCGCCGCCTGGCGTTTGACCGTACCCGCAGCAAGGAAGCAGTTGGCAAACTGTTCAATGAGCTGGGTCCGCGTTACCAGGAGCGTCCGGGTGGCTATATCCGCATCCTCAAGTGTGGTTTGCGCACCGGTGACAAGGCCCCCATGGCCTACGTCGAGCTGGTCGATCGGCCGCAGGTTGAAGTAGAAGAGTCCGACGAGGATTAAGATCCTGTAGTTGGTACCAGATTTACATTGAGCCGGGCATTGCCCGGCTTTTTTGTGCCTAATTCGTGTGGCCAACCCTTAACTTGCGATCTATTCCAGCGTCGGCAGGAATCCGGGTGTGTCCTGGCTTCACGGCCGCGCCCCTCCGGGGTACCCTCAGTCGGTCAGGAGCCTTACAACGCTTCGCTGTCTCCTTCCACTCCTTCGGCGCTGGCCTTTTATGTTCCGCCAGGACACACCCGGACCCCTGCCTGACACCGAGAGTAGTACATAGCCGTGGCGGTTCGGAGATTCAATAAATCTGTATACTTAACATATCTGAACAGTATCTTCTGAAACCAGCACGGAGCTCAAAAATAATGACCGACACAAAAATACTCACAGAAGGCCTCCACTTCGGCGAAGGCCCCCGTTGGCATGACGGCCGGCTGTGGTTCAGCGATTTCTACGACCAGGCAGTCAAATCTGTAAGTAGCGAGGGAGAGGTGCGTATAGAGCATCGCTTTGACGACCAGCCCTCCGGCCTCGGCTGGTTGCCGGATGGCCGGCTGTTGGTAGTGTCCATGAAGCTGTTGAAAGTATTGCGCCAGGAAGGGGATGGATTTGTAGAGCATGCAGATTTGTCGGGGCTGGCTAAGCACCTGTGTAACGATATGGTGGTGGACGACGCGGGCCGTGCCTGGGTGGGCAACTTCGGGTTTGACCTGGACGCCGAACTGGCAACGCGGGAAGTAGAGGACGTCATCACCGATCACCCCACCACCAACCTGGTGCGGGTGGACCCCGATGGCAGTGTGCATCTGGCATCAGCCGATATGCACTTTCCCAATGGCACCGTGATTACCCCGGACGGCAAAACCATGATTATCGCCGAAACCCTGGCGATGCGGCTTACTGCTTTTGATATAGCGGCGGATGGCAGCCTGTCCAACCGGCGTGTGTGGGCGGAAGTGCCGGGCCGGGCACCGGATGGTATCTGCCTGGATGCCGATGGTAATGTCTGGGTGGCGAACGCCATTGCCCCTGAGTGTGTGCTGGTTGCGGCCGGGGGAGAAGTGTTACAGGCCGTCGAGACCAGTGATAATTGTTACGCCTGTATGCTGGGGGGCGCAGATGGCCGCGACCTGCACATGGTGACAGCCAGCTCCAGTCACTCGGAAATCGTTTCCGTGGAGCGCACTGGCAAAATAGAAACGGTCAGGGCGCCAGCAGCCGGTGCCGGGCGGCCCTGAGGGCGCTCGCCACGGCGCTGTTTCTAGGCGGCCCGCCTGCCTGTCTTGCGTTGTTTCAGGATCGGTGCAAGAAACTTCCCGGTAAAGGATTTTTTCGAACGGGCCACGTCTTCAGGTGTGCCCGTGGCGATAATCTGGCCGCCGCCACTGCCGCCTTCAGGCCCCAGATCTACTACCCAGTCCGCGGTTTTAATAACATCGAGATTGTGCTCAATTATCACGATGGTATTGCCGTGGTCGCGGAGGCGGTGCAATACAGCCAGTAATTGCTTGATGTCCTCGAAATGAAGCCCTGTCGTGGGTTCGTCGAGAATATACAGGGTCTTGCCGGTATCCCGTTTTGACAGCTCTTTGGACAATTTGACCCGTTGTGCCTCGCCGCCGGATAGGGTGGTAGCCGCCTGACCCAGGCGAATATAGGTTAAGCCCACGTCCATGAGAGTCTGGAGTTTACGGGCGATGGAGGGCACGGGGGTGAAGAAAACCAGGGCATCCTCGACGGTCATATCCAGCACTTCGTGTATGTTCTTGCCCTTGTAGCGAATCTCCAGCGTCTCCCTGTTGTAGCGTTTACCCTTGCAAACATCGCAGGGTACGTAAATGTCCGGCAGGAAGTGCATCTCTACCTTGGTCACACCGTCGCCCTGGCAGGCTTCACAGCGGCCTCCCTTGACGTTGAAGCTGAATCGCCCCGCCTTGTAGCCCCGTGACCTTGCCTCCTGTGTGCCGGCGAACAGCTCTCTGACAGGGGTGAAGATACCGGTGTAGGTGGCGGGGTTGGAGCGCGGCGTGCGGCCGATGGGGCTCTGGTCTATGTCTATACACTTATCGACCTGGTCCATGCCGGCAATGGACTCGTGTGGTGCCGGGGTCAGGGTTGTCGCGCCATTGAGTTCGGTGGCAGCGATAGGGTATAGAGTGCCGTTGATAAGGGTGGATTTGCCCGAGCCCGAAACCCCCGTAATGCACGTGAGCAGGCCGATGGGGATTTCCAGTGTTACCGCCTGCAGGTTGTTGCCGCTAGCGCCGGTGAGTACCAGCTGGTGTTCGGGATCGCGGGCGGTGCGCTTGGCCGGAATATCGATCTTGCGCTTGCCGGAGAGGTAGGCGCCGGTAAGTGAGTCTTTAGAGTTCAGGATATCCTTCAGCTTGCCCTGTGCCACAACCCGGCCACCGTGCACTCCCGCCCCGGGACCGATGTCAATAATATGGTCGGCACTGCGAATGGCATCCTCGTCGTGCTCGACCACCAGTACGGTATTGCCCAGGTCGCGCAGATGGGTGAGGGTGGCGAGCAGGCGTTCATTGTCGCGCTGGTGCAGGCCTATGGAGGGTTCGTCCAGAATATACATCACACCCACAAGCCCCGCGCCAATCTGTGATGCCAGGCGGATGCGCTGTGCCTCGCCCCCGGACAGGGTCTCGGCGCTGCGATTCAGTGTCAGGTAATTGAGGCCCACGTCCACCAGGAAGCGGTAGCGCGCCCGTAGCTCCTTGAGGATTTTGTTGGCGATTTCGCCCTTGCGTCCCTCAAGTTGAAGTTGCCCAAAATACAGCTCGGCCTCACCTACCGGCATGCCGGTAATGCTGGGCAGCGTGCGTTCGTCTACAAATACATGCCTGGCGTCGCGCCGCAGGCGAGTACCCTCGCAATCGGGGCAGGGATGGGTGGCGAGGAATTTCGCCAGTTCTTCTCGTACCGAGGTGGAGTCGGTGTCCCGGTAACGGCGCTCCATGTTGGGAATAATGCCCTCGAAGGAGTGGGTGCGTTTGAAAACATCGCCGCGGTCGTTGACATAAGAAAAGGCGATTTCCTGCTTGCCACTGCCCTGCAGGATCACCTGACGGTGTTTCTTGTCGAGCTCCTCGAAGGGGGTATCGATATCGAAATCGTAATGCTCCGCCAGCGATGTCAGCATATGGAAGTAGTAGACGTTGCGTCGGTCCCAGCCGCGAATTGCGCCCTCTGCAAGGCTGGCCTCCGGGTGGAGGACAATACGTTCGGCATCAAAATACTGGCGCACACCAAGGCCGTCGCAGCTGGCGCAGGCGCCGGCGGGATTGTTGAAGGAGAACAGCCTGGGTTCCAGTTCATCGATGCTGTGACCGCATTCCGGGCAGGCAAACCGGGCGGAGAAGCTGATGTCCTCGCCGTTATCATCCATATAGTTGATCGAAGCGAGACCGTCAGTAAGCGCAAGTGCGGTTTCGAAGGATTCCGCCAGGCGGATACCCAGGTCCTCACGAACCTTGAAGCGGTCTACCACCACATCTATCCGGTGCTTCTTTTTCTTGTCCAGTTCAGGCAGGTCGTCGAGGTCGACGACAATGCCGTTCACCCGTGCGCGGACAAAGCCGCCGGCGCGCAATTCCTCGAATACGTGCAGGTGCTCGCCCTTGCGGTCGCGCACCACCGGGGCCAGCAGCATCAACTTGCTCCCCTCGGGTAAGGCCAGCACCGTGTCTACCATCTGGCTGACAGTCTGTGCCTGCAGGTTGAGGCCGTGGTCGGGACAGCGAGGCTCGCCCACCCGGGCAAACAGCAGGCGCAGGTAGTCATAGATCTCGGTAATGGTGCCCACAGTGGAGCGCGGGTTGTGAGATGTGGACTTCTGCTCGATGGATATGGCCGGTGAAAGGCCCTCGATATGGTCCATATCGGGCTTTTCCATCAACGAGAGGAATTGCCTTGCGTAAGTGGAAAGAGATTCCACATAGCGGCGCTGGCCCTCCGCGTAAAGCGTATCGAACGCCAGAGAAGACTTGCCGGAGCCGGACAGGCCGGTGATCACCACCAGTTTGTCCCTGGGAATATCCAGATCGATATTTTTCAGGTTGTGGGTGCGTGCCCCGCGTACTTGAATCGTGTCCATAGTTGGCTCATTACTGCAAACCCGGCAGTATATGCCCTGGCTCATTGCGCTGCAAAAACATACTGATCTATACGAACAAATCAAGGCTGTGGATGTGCTGGCGTCTGTGAAACTGGTACTATTGGCCGTCGTTATTTCGAAGTTTAAACTCCCGTGATTACTGAACACCCGATGACGGCGCTGGAGCGGCGAACCGTAAGCTCCCTGGCGCTGCTTTACAGCTTTCGTATGCTGGGCCTTTTCATGGTCCTGCCATTGTTGGCGCTTTACGCCGCCGATCTCCCGGGCTCAAGCCCTGGAATGATAGGTCTCGCGCTGGGCGTTTATGGCCTGAGTCAGGCTTTACTGCAGGTCCCGTTGGGCTGGTTGTCCGACCAGGTGGGGCGCAAACCGGTTATTATTGGCGGCTTGCTGGTGTTTGCGGCGGGCAGCGTGCTGGCGGCGATGGCCGATAGCCTTTGGGGTATTGTGCTGGGGCGGGCGTTGCAAGGGGCCGGTGCTATCGCCGCCACCGTAATGGCGCTGGTGGCGGATCTCACCAGCACCGAGCAGCGCACCAAGGCCATGGCGGTGGTGGGGATGAGTATTGGCCTGTCCTTTGCCGTCGCCCTGGTTCTGGGGCCTGCCATCGCCGCTGTGGGTGGCCTGTCTGCTGTATTCTGGTTAACGGCGGTGCTGGCCCTGGGCGGGATTGCCATCGTTCTGTTCCTGGTGCCGACACCGGCAGCGACCGGCATAGACCACAGCGAAGTAGGCGCGAAGCCAGACCTGTTTCGGGTTGCCCTGCGGGATCCGGCGCTGGCGCGGCTGAATTTTGGTGTTTTCAGCCTGCACTTTATTCTCATGGCCTGTTTTATGGTGGTACCGGGGGCTCTGGAACAATTGGCGGGCGTGGGTCGGGCACAGCACTGGCAGGTCTATCTGCCGGTTCTGCTGTTGTCGATCGCTGGCATGGTACCTATGATGGCCATGGCTGAGCGCGGTGGCCGCCCTCGCGAAATGTTCCTCGGCGGTATCGCCTTACTCTTTGTCGCAGTCTGCGTACTCGGGCTGGCAACGGGTTCGTTGCTATTTTTCTTCGGTATGTGGCTGTTCTTTGTGGGGTTTAATTACCTGGAGGCGACGCTGCCCTCCCAGGTCAGCAAGACGGTCTTTCCCGGCGGCAAGGGAACGGCCCTGGGTATCTATTCCACCTGTCAATTTCTCGGGACTTTTGCCGGCGGCGCCGGGGGCGGTTGGGTGATGCAGCATTTCGGGCAGGTTTATCTGGTGGGGCTTTGTGCGGCCCTGGCTGCGCTGTGGTTATTGATAATGCTGGCTGCCGGTCGCAACCTGATGCCGGAGTCGGAGCGCGTGTCCGGGTCCCGATAGGCCTATACTAGATGTTGGCCTCGGACTGTTAGGGCTGTCGCAACATTGTTGTTCGAGTCATTGGCTGGCGCACAGTGCGCGGGGACATCTATCGAATTGGGGATCGATGCGTAAGCGAGCAGGATTGCCATGCAAAACCTGGACAGGCATGCCCGGCGACAACGGCACTTCCCGTTATCTGAATGAAGAAGAAAAGGCGAAAGAGTGAAAACAGTCGAGGCTGCTATCACTCAAAATAGTGAGTAGTTTACTGCGAGCGACTGATTCCCCGGCACCGCAATTGATATGCAGAGAGTAATCAGGAAGGGCAGGTAGCGGTCAGGGTCTTGCTCACTGTTGGCCGGCCAGTACCTGATATCCGAACCTCTCTCTCCTGGCCGCCCGGCTCGGGTGCTGAACGGCACAGTTTGAAGGTGGTTAGGGTACTGGCCAAGCCAGAGGGCTGGAACGTCAACGTCAGGCCGCCGGTGCTAGTCGCTTTATATCCCGACGGTAGCGGGTTCTGGGTTTCTATCACAACATCGTTGGGATCCAGAACAATCCAGCCCTGTTCCCAGTCACCGCTGCCGGCACAGGATGCACCATCCGACGAGGCGCACAGTCTCACCGGCACATTCCGCTTAATTGCTTCACCACGGGCACTGTACACACTCGATAAAAGCGCATTGGTAGCAGACTTAAGCCTAGAATTCAGGCTGGCTTCTGAAAAACTCGGGCCCGCCATAACCGCAATTACCGCCACTATGACCACAACCACCATGAGCTCCACAAGGGTAAATCCTGCACTGCCGCTCCCTGCGGTGCTGCGCGGTAGTGCGGCCTGATACCCGCCCAAGCCGTTCATTGTTCTATCCGCAGGTAAACTCGGCCTGTAGGTTGGTCCCATTCGGCTTTACTTGTCACTTCCATGCTGCCAATCGCAGACTCTTCTCCGCCGCATCCGATACAGAAAGGTACGATCGTCCCATCGTCCAGCGCAACCTTGCCGGCCACCGGTGAAGGCACAAGGCCCCCGCCAAGAATATTCACCGCATCACCCTTGCCACTTTGGTAATCAAGCTGGTAGGTTGTGGCGATACCAAGGTTGGAATCACAAGAGCCTGCGACCGGTACCGTGGGGATATGGGTGCTGAAGTATACGGTGTCCGACGCAGTTAACGCAGATGACACCACCTGTTCGTTTGCTGCCAGCGGTAGTTTCCACCCACGCTTGTCCCTAACAACACCCGATGCAACACCGTCTGCAGCCGTGACCGATGTAAGAGCGTTCAGGCATATAAGATTGCTTCCGCCGCAGTCGCTGCCTGTGTCATTCAACCAGGCACCATCAGACGGCTTGTCCACAAGAGCAAAGCCATAGTTTGAAACTGCGGCGGCAGCGCTGTACGCAAGCAGGGGTTTCTCACGATCACCGGATCCAAGCAGGATATAGAATTGGCCGCTACCATCATCGGGCTCAACCACATCGGGCCCGAACAGAAACTTGCGATTAGCAGTACAACTGGACGGTGTGTCGCAGCCCAGCGAGGCAATTTGCGTAATTTCCCAGTTGGCAGGTATTGTTGTTCCAATGGGTGCTGCCACACCACTGGTTACCGGTCCGGAAATTCTGTAAACATTGCCACCGGTGTCTGAGGCATAGGCAAATTTGATCCGCGGGTCGTTGCTGGAACTGGGCACTACCGTGATACCTCCCGCTACCGCGCGCAATGTGCTGAATTCCTTCAGAATTGCACCTGTCTTACCGTCAACTATATAGATGCTGTCGCCTTTATTAGCGGCGGCACAGCTGTGGTTTGCCAAACCGGTTCCAAGGTCTGTGTCCTCGCAGGTGTCATAGCCACCCCCTACCACTAATAGAGGTATCAACTGCGGGTCTGACAGGTCACCGTCATCATAACCATCCAGGAGCGCAATAGAGGGCGTTGACCAGGTCTGCCCAATATTTGCCCAGCCCACATCGGTACAATTTGTGCTTGTAGCCAGGTTTTCCTCGCAGCCCGCTCGCCACAGTAGTGACGGTAAACCTATATTGGAGACATCAAACGCATACATAGCGCGCCCACCGCGGCGCAGCGTGGTATATATATATTTTTTGTTGGCGGCATCGAGCCTACCGTCGAAGGCTACAACCGCCCCATCCACGCCGTAATCCTTCGCGGTGCCCACCGCCCCGGCTTCAGTACCTGTTGCCGGAAACCTTATTTTGTCGGTGTTAACACGCAGGCGGGAAAACTCCGTAGCATCGAACTCCATGGGCTTGAACGCCCAGAACTCAGCGCCAGCATCCACGCTGGAATAGGCCGATGTACGGTTGCCATTAATGGCTCGCAGCATGCCATCGTTACCGCCATAGAATACCGCCACTTGCGGACTGGCGTCAGAGCCGTAATTCAAGGCCACGGGGCGGGCGTGTATTACGTCACCGTGTATGGACGCACGCACGGCCGTGGCGCGAGCATCTTCATTATCCACATCCAGGCCCACCGCCCAGTTCACCAAGGGATCAGCGCTGAGGGAGGTATGGCCATAGCCATACACACCCAGGGCCCCGCTGCTGGGGGCGCAGTTCACGCCGGAAGCCGAATTACAGGAATAAACAGTGCGTGTGGTCGTCCCGCGGCGCATATAAGCCTGCCCGCCCTTCTCCACAACAGGACCATCGGGGGTGTTGCTCTCTGCGTCCCCGGAGATACAGCTGCCGTTGGCTACCAGTGGCGCCGCCCAATAGGAATCGGCAACGGTTGGCGTCCAGTAGCTCCGCGCGCATTCGGTGATAAAACCTGCTGTGTCCCCCCCCGATGTATTAATGGCCGGGTAATACAGGGGGTCGCCATTACCATCAACACCCTCGCGAGCATCCACCAGCTTCAGTTCATCACCAGACCCGGTGTCAACCACGGCTAGACGATACTGCTTGAGATTGCCGTACCAGCGCGGGTTTTGCGCTGCGTCCGGCCGGAACATACCGATAAAAACCTGGTTCAGGAAAGTACTTTGAGTGGTTGCGCTGGCAGGCAATGCAACAGAGGCAAATACCGTGTTAACGGACTGAATCTCAGAAAAAATTTCTTCCAGTGCAGCCTGAATCTGTGCGCCACCATCCGCGCTTGAATACACCGGAAAATACTTGCCTCCCCCCGATCCTGCCATACTTTGTAGTAAGGCACTATTGCCCAAACCGCGGTTATGCGTTGATGTCGGGTCAACATCCACAGTGTATATCCGTACCCCCTGTGTCTGCATGAAGCGAGCCCACTCGTCCGCGTAATTGGATTGGTGCGCAGTGTACGACAGCGGTATTTGAGTCGTATCGCCCCCCGCAGCTGCCAACTCCGAACCTGAGAGGCTGTTTCGCGAGCTGTTATCAGAGGTGACATTACCACTGGACACAGTGTTGCCTATGTAAATGATGTAGGTATCACCACAGCCGGTAGGGTCAATAACCGGGTTATACGTGGTTGCATTGGAACTGCTCAAGGCGTTACCGGACAGCGCGTGAATCGCATCAAACTCAGAAGTGGCCGAGGTGTTGCCGGCGTAATCCCGGTCAGAGTTGTTGTTGCTCTTCACCTTTGATGTGTCCGTGCTGGACAGGCCGTTTAGGTATCTCCAAGCCTCAGACATGTTTCGCCCAAGAGTTCTCGCGTTCGCCCTGTCCCCGCTAACGTGCAAGCTGTCGATCGCGTCAGAGTACAGCGCTCTATTGGTCGAGCTCATAGGCCTTACCGCTGCGCGAATATGCCCTACGGCTGGGTCGCTGAACATCATCAGGCCGACATTGAATTTGTCTACAGGCAGCCCGGCAAAAGTAGCAACCAGAGCTGCCTTCTCATTGTTGAACGCCGTATTCCAGTTAGCGGTGTTGTCCAATAAGATCAGCACATTGGGCAGGTCCGTATTGGCCGTAGATGGGTTGCCGAGAAATAAGTCTATATCCTCTGCCCAGCCGGCCTGGCTGAACATCGCGAATGCTGCTGCTATACAGGTATTTCTAAATCTAGTTTTCATCTCTTCTATCACCTCTATACGTGCAATGCGCATGCAACAAATCAAACATCCGGGCATCGTGTTGCTTTTTGTGCATCAGTAAGTAGCACTCGAACCCCCTGTACAACGCGTGCTCTCGCACCGGTTGCATCGTTGCTGGCAGTCGCATCCAGTTCCCATACAGTGTCCCAGCCATTGCCGAACGTCATCCCCGGCAGCGACACGCTACTGACAGAAGTCGTCATCACCTGCGTGGCCCTGACGCAAGTCGGTGCCAGCAGGTTTACCAAGTACGTCGCGGGAGAGTTGGGGTCATTAACCACGTCTACCGGCTCGTCGGTCAGTGCCGTCGGCACAGCGGTAAAATCAGAGCTTAGGCGGCGTTCTATCACAAGATTTGCCCCGGCAATAGCTTCACCCCGCATCTGCACGTTGCCAACGGCTCGAATATTTGTGGTACTGATAGCGAATGCGCCGAGGACAAGAACCGTCATCAACACCAGCATTATGATTGTCACGAAAACGGTCACCGCTCCGCGCTCTCTTCTACTGATAATGCCGGAATGCATTGCCATTATCCCTCTGGAGTCTCACGCCGGCCAGACACGTTATACAGGCGCGCGGTGGTGGAAAAAGCATGTCTTTTGAAATCGTCCGCGAGAGTTGCGGCAGTGACGGTAGTGCCACCCAATACGTAATCCTTGGTGTCCACGTAGCCGGCGGTGGATTCCCGCGCGCGAACAAGAAGGTGTATTCGTACTGCCACAACATCGATTAACTGCGCGAGGGTACAACCGGTACCACAATGAATAAATGCTTCAGGAGTGCCATCTCCGCGGTTTATGGGCGAGTGGTGATCTTCATCATCTGACCACAATATAGCGCCGCTGTAGTCTACAGCTTCACCTGAATCACTCAGGTTGTCGACGCCCAGTTCCACACGAAAACGTTCAATGCCTTCTACCAGTGCCTGGGCAGGCTGCTGCGCCAATACACCGCTCACCAACCGGAAATCAGAGCGCATTAACGTGGGTATGCCGTCATCTGCAATCACCGCGTAATCCCGAACATAGTAAATGCTCTGCTTGAACTTGCGCTTGGGCGCCAGAGTGCCGGCACCGGAGACGTCGCAGTCGCGTTCTCGTAGGGTATAGGATGCAGGGTCAAGGGAATAATCCTGGCCCGCGCTCAACTCAAGAATGCAGTTGGATGCCTGAAAGTATAGCTCACCGCCCACATCCGCATCGCAATTTCCGAAGCCGGCCACGCAGGTTTCTGCTCGGCGAATAACCAGCACATCCGTATTGGCCAACTTGTCGAGGACAATGCCCGCACAGGTTCCCGGTACACCACTTTCGACCTGTACCGTTATCCCCAGCAATGCGTCCATCTGTGCGGCACTCCAGGGAGTGGTGTAGGCCAGGCAGGGATCAGGTATCAGGACGGGTGTGTCTGATGGCGGACCAATTGCCGACAGGTTATCGAACTCGGGTACGAAGCCACCCCAGTACCCGGCGTGAAACACATCGTACTCGAGGAACTGGGTAGCGTAGCGCGCATTCTCGATCTGCACGCTTGTTTTCGCCAGCTCCTGACTGCTGCGGGATAGGTTGACATACATTTCCGCTAGTGCCAGAACGATGAACATGGAGAGAACCATCGCAATCATCAGTTCAACAAGGCTCAAACCACGCTGGTTTTCACCCGGGCCGCTGAACGAATTAACAGTTCTATCCAAAGCGATCGTGTTCATAGCGTCTCTAAATTCGCCTGGCGAACAATTGTGGTGGCGTAGCGCCGACACAAATCGTTTTCACAGACCGATCCAGTCTCATCAAATGCATTGGCGGCGCAAACCACGCTCGTCGGCGGTGCCGAGATGGGCGTCATTCCCTGCCACACCACCGTAATCATGTACTCCCTGACCCCCGGCCCCACAGTTGCTTCCACACACCCCCTGGCGCCGACCATTGCCCCTACATCAGCACCATCCTGGGTTTCCCCGGCGCCCTGCAGGGCGTTACACCACTCAACGTGATCACTCTGCTGCAGGGTGGGGGTAGTTGGCGTGGTGCATGTTGCCCCGACACCCAAAGGATTCGTGGTAGCATAGTTCTCTGCATCGTTACGGTTTGTCTCCATGCGGTTCACCATGTCATTCAAGAGTATTAGAGCTTGCGTGCGCTGATGAGACTCAACCTCCGACAGTTGCAGCCGGGCTTGAACACGCATAACTGCCATGATTCCAAAGAAAACAATAGTGAGAGCCACCAGTACTTCTATCATCAGTGCACCGCCCTGGGCTTTTCGCATCTTGTGCACTGTCATCTCGCCCACTTTGCGGCAGGCGTTTTCACTCCCGCGCTATTGAGTGTTAAAGCACCATCGCTGGCCTGAGAAGCCGTTGGGGTAAGGGTAATAAGAAAAGAGGGAACGGTGCCTACCCCTGTTGTCACGGCGAAGCTGTAATGGTCTGAGACCTCAGCTGGCATCCCGTAGCCACTTGCCGTCAGGGTTGCGGTATTGGCATAGGCCCGATCAGACAGTAAGAACTGCTGTTGACGGCTAGCTATTTCCATCATTTCAGATTTGGCCGCCGCGCGGCGCCCTCTAATCTGTTGCTCCTGGTATGCCGGCAGCGCGATGGCAAGCAGGATGGCAACGATAGCAACCACCACCATCAGTTCGATCAGGGTGAACCCGGCTTGCCCTCTACGTTGCGTGGTAGACCTAATTTTCATACCCGATTTCTCGCATCTGGTCGCTTGCTGTTCGTCATATAATTGTACTTTTGAGTATCCCTTAACAATCGTTAACCATTGAAAAGTAGAGATATATTGCAGTTATTAGACTTGGCTCGAACGCGCGACATATAAGCGGTTGATTGGATCGACAAGCGGTAGGGTTTGATGAAAACCCAGCAGTACTGCATCGCGCCGGAAGCACATGGACAAGAACATAGCGCCTACGGCGCGGCAATAAAGAACACATGGGACTCGCCACACCTATAGCAACGATCTTGCTACTGCAAACCCGAATAGAGCCCACTTCATTTTGACTGAAAAAAACAAGGGCAACTGCCACATTTGCCAAACCTGACCTTCCAGCATAGCGTCCGCTCCAATTCTTGATAATAAGGGGCTATTGGCCCTGTGTTCTTCTTTGAGATGGGGGTAATCTGTCTTTAATTGGAGGTTGCTCACGCCAGTTCGTCAAATACAGGCAGAAAGCTAGAATGATTTTTCCTTTGGCGATACCATGTGGCGCTTGTGTGTAGTTCTCGCTCCCCGCTTGAGGGTCCGTTGGTTTTGTATTGGTTGATTCCAGCCTCTCTTTAGTTGATGTTGCGTAACTATCTGAATCTTAAGAAGGTAAATTAGCAGTCGTTGTTGGCAAGTGATGGCAGTTTTTGCCAGATGACAGCTGATAGTGGCGAACAGCAGAGGAATTCCTATGGCTTCACGGGGCGTCAATAAAGTCATCCTGGTGGGTAATCTGGGTAATGACCCGGAAACGCGTTTTTTCCCGGACGGCGGTGCCGTTACCAATGCCAGTATTGCCACTAGCGAGACCTGGAAGGATAAGCAAACCGGCCAGATGCAGGAAAAAACAGAGTGGCACCGTGTGGTGTTCCGCGATCGAGGCAATTTTCGCCTCGGGCAGATCGCCGGCGAGTACCTGAAAAAGGGGTCGAAGGTGTATGTGGAAGGCCGGCTGCAGACGCGCAAATGGCAGGATAAGGCCGGTGTTGATCACTACACCACAGAGGTCCTCGCCAACGAGATGCAGATGCTCGACAGCCGTAATGCAAGTTCCGGAGGCGACCACGCCCCGGCGGGGAATACCCAGAGAGCTGCTCCACAGGCAGCTCCGGCAGCCGCCCCGGCAGCCAGCTCGCAACCTGCCGATTTTGGCGACTTCGACGACGACATTCCGTTTTGAAGAGTTGCGGTTGATTACCCGGCGACAGCTTTGACGGCAATGGCATAAGGTCTGTGCGCGTACTCATTCTCGGATCGGACACTCCTCTAGGCCAGTCACTGGTCAAGCTGCTGCTACGCCTGGGGCGACACGAGTCCGTGCCGCTAACGCGCGCCTCCTGTCGCTGGAAGAGTGAGCGGCAGGCTAAAAAGGCTGTGGTCAGGGCGAAGTGCGAGATGGTGGTTGATACTCGCATTTCGGCAGCGGCTGACGGTATTGACCAGTTACAGGAGCTCGATCTGAAGCGCTGTCACTGGGTGGCAAAAGCCTGCCAGCGCAGTGGCATGACCTATCTATATACCTCCAATTCCCGCGTGTTTTCCGGGCAGCTGGACCGCCCCTATACCGAGGAAGATTATCCTGACAACGAAACCGGACTTGGCGCGCTGCTGGCAAACGCTGAGCAACTGGTGCGCGATGCCTGTGAGCGGCATCTTATCCTGCGCCTCGGGCCGGTATTTTCTTTTGAGGGTACCAATCTCATCACCCAGATGCTGGGCGAAATGCGCGAACAGGGAGGGAGCCTGGTGATGGACAACAACCTGCGAGGTTGTCCGGTCGCCGCCGATGACGGTGCCCGGGTCCTGTCGGCGCTGCTGGACCAACTGAGTACCGGCGTGCAGGCCAATGGAATTTATCACTACAGCAGCTCGGATACGGCGACTCACTACGAGTTTGCCGAAGCGCTGCTGGCCTCCGCTTCGCAGTTCTCCAGTTTCAGTCCTGTGGCAGTACAATTGCAGCGCCAGCCCGAGGGCCTGGCACCACTTAATCGCTCACTGAACTGCGGCAAGATACGCAATACCTTCGCCATCAAACAGGCCACCTGGAGAAGCACCATTGCGGCCACTGTCCAGCAGTATTACGCACACCAGAAGAACCGGGAATAAGGGACAATCATGGCCCAAGCGACGGATAAGAATGCACGCCCACTAGCCATAGCGGTGCTGACAGTATCGGACACCCGCACAGAAGACACCGATACCTCGGGTCAGTACCTGCTCGAGGCGCTGGCGGCAGCGGGGCACGGTGCCGCTGACAGGGCGATAGTGGTGGATGATATCTACCAGATCAGGGCGATTCTTTCCAACTGGATCGCCGACGAGCGGGTTGATGCCGTGTTGATCACCGGTGGTACCGGTTTTTCTGGCCGAGACTCCACCCCCGAAGCTGTGCGGCCGCTGTTTGACAAGGATATCGATGGTTTTGGGGAGATTTTCAGGGCCCTGTCCCATACCGAAATTGGCTCCTCTACCATCCAGTCCCGCGCGGTCGCCGGTTTTGCCAACAACACCGTCATATTCTGCATGCCGGGCTCTACAGGTGCCTGTAAAACCGCCTGGAATAGCATTATTCGAGAGCAACTGGACAGCAGTCATCGCCCCTGTAACTTTGTGGGAGTGCTGGATGTGCGGGACCGGGAGATTTGAGACCACTGCTGTCGTTGGAGGATGCCCTGGCGCGGGTTCTGGCAAGCGCTGTTCCAAACCAGCCTGTGCTAGAGGTAGCACTCATTGATGCCCTGGGAGCTGTATTGGCGGAGAATATTGTTGCCGGAGTAGCCGTGCCCGGGGACGACAACAGCGCCATGGATGGCTATGCCCTCAGGGCGGAGGATAGTGGCCGCCCACTGCGTATCAGCCAGCGAATTGCGGCCGGATCCTCTGGCGGCGAACCACTGTTACCGGGCACCGCAGCACGCATATTCACCGGCGCCACCGTTCCCGAGGGTGCCGATGCGGTAGTGATGCAGGAGGACTGCCGCGAAAAGAATGGCATAGTGACTATCTCGGCGCCGGTAACGCACGGTCAGAATATTCGCCCTCGAGGTCAGGACATTGCGCCCGGCGCGAGCGTACTGGGCAGGGGCCGGGTTTTGCGACCACAGGATATGGGGTTGATCGCGTCCGTGGGGCGGGCTGCCGTGAAGGTCTATCGCCCGCTGACCATTGCCATACTCTCCACCGGCGATGAGTTGGTGGAGCCGGGCTCCGGCGACTTGCGCAGCGGCCAACTCTATAACTCGAATCGCTATACCCTGGCGGGCCTGCTGAAATCGCTGGGCATGAACGTCATTGACGGCGGTATCGTAGCGGACGATGCGGAGGCTACGGCCAGGGCGCTGTCCGACGCGGCTGCCGACGCCGACTGCGTGATTACCTCCGGTGGCGTATCGGTAGGTGAAGAAGATCATGTCAAGGCGCAGGTGGAGCGCCTGGGCCAGCTGGCTTTGTGGCGGCTGGCGATAAAGCCCGGCAAACCCCTCGCGTTCGGGCGCATTGGCGAAACGCCGTTTATTGGCCTGCCGGGTAACCCGAGCTCGGTCTTTGTCACCTTCTGCCTGGTAGCTCGCCCATTTTTATTGAAACTGCAGGGTGTTACAGAGCCGGCCAACCCCTATCTCGAGGCCGCGGCGATGTTTGCCGTGGAAAAACCGGGTAAGCGGCAGGATTATCAGCGGATTACTCTGGTCGAAGGGCCGGCTGGGCTGCAGGCACGCCGGTTTCCCAACCAGAGTTCCGGGGTGCTCAGTTCGGTGAGCCACAGCAACGCGCTGGCCGTTATACCGCCCGATACCGTTGTGGCAGTGGGCGATCGGGTGCGAGTGCTGCTGCTCGATCTGTTGGCGTAAGCCCGAGCTGTTATTCGACGAACTTCTGGAACACCAGGGAGGCGTTGGTGCCACCGAAACCGAAGCTGTTGGACATAACGCGTTGCAGATCAACGTCGTCGTGACGCTCTAATGCGATCGGCAGTCCCTCCGCTTCCGGGTCCAGAGTCTCTATGTTGGCAGAGGCCGCGATAAATCCCCTTTGTTGCATCAGCAGTGAGTAAATAGCTTCCTGTACCCCCGCCGCACCCAGGGAGTGACCCGACAGCGATTTAGTCGAGCCAACCACGGGAATATGGTCCCTGTCTTCGTATGCGGCGCGTACGGCTTTCAGCTCCTGAATGTCGCCTGCTGGTGTGCTGGTGCCATGCGCATTGATGTAATCCACCGGCCCTGTCACTGTGGCCAGGGCCTGTTGCATGCAGCGCACTGCACCCTCGCCCGAGGGGGCGACCATGTCATAGCCGTCGGAGGTGGCACCGTAGCCCACCAGCTCCGCATATATTTTGGCACCACGTTTTTGTGCGTGCTCCAGTTCTTCCACTACCAGCATGCCGCCGCCGCCTGCGATCACAAAGCCGTCGCGGTTGGCATCGTAGGCCCTGGAAGCTTTCTGCGGGGTGTCGTTGTATTTGGTTGAAAGGGCACCCATAGCGTCAAACAGGCAACTCAAGGCCCAGTGCAATTCTTCTCCACCACCGGCAAAGACGATGTCCTGCTTACCCAACTGAATCTGCTCCATGGCGCTGCCGATACAATGTGCACTGGTGGAGCAGGCGGAGGAGATAGAGTAATTCACGCCCTTGATTTTGAAGGGAGTAGCCAGGCAGGCGGAGACGGTGCTGCCCATGGTCTGCGTGACACGATAGGGGCCCACCCTGCGAATGCCGCGCTCGCGCAGGATGTCGGCAGCTTCAACCTGCATCGAGGCAGAGGCGCCACCGGAACCGGCAATAATACCGGTGCGAGGGTTCGAAATATCAGCTTCTTTCAGGCCCGAGTCATCGATTGCCTGCTGCATGGCTATATAGGCATAAGCAGCAGCGTCTCCCATGAAACGCAACTGTTTGCGATCGACCAGGGCGGAGATGTCAATATCGGGTGCGCCCGCCACGTGGGAGCGCATACCGACATCCACCTGTTCCTGGCGCAGGGAAATCCCGGAGCGGCCCTCGTACAATGAGTGGGTCACCGTCTCCGCGTCGTTGCCCAGGCAGGAAACAATCCCCAGCCCGGTAATAACTACTCGTCTGCCCATGGTATTAGAAACTCTCCGTTGATGTGAACAGCCCGACCCGCAGGTCAGACGCGTGGTAGATTTCCTTACCGTCCACAGAGACAGTGCCGTCGGCAATGCCCATCACCAGTTTGCGCTCAATGACTCGGCGTATATTGATGTTGTAGACCACTTTGTTTGCCGAGGGTAAAACCTGCCCGCTGAACTTGACTTCACCACAGCCCAGAGCGCGGCCACGGCCCGGGTTGCCGCGCCAACCCAGGAAGAACCCCACCAGCTGCCACAGGGCATCCAGGCCGAGACAGCCTGGCATAACAGGGTCGCCCGGGAAGTGGCACTGAAAAAACCAGAGCTCAGGATTGATGTCGAGCTCGGCAATAATTTCCCCCTTGCCGTTCTTACCGCCCTCGGAGCTGATGTGGCTGATACGATCAACCATCAACATATTGTCTGTAGGCAATTGTGCATTGCCCGGGCCGAATAATTCGCCGTTGCCGCAGCTGATCAATTCGTCCTTGTTGAAGGCACTTTTCGCTGTCATAGAGTATCCAGTGTTGGCTTGAAATGTGCGCCGCTGGATTCTGGGCGGCGCTCCGGAGAGCCTCACCATTTTAATAGTTGATGCACACAAGTCCAGTGCAATACCCATTCTTTGATGGTGTTCACAGCAGTGGAAGGTTGCTGCGCGGTTCGGTAGCAAAGCCTTTTGCCATCCGCTACCATGAGTCCAGTAATACCTCCCGGCTGATTATGCCGGGCTTGTTCACACTATTCTCACTGCGCCCGTGGCCGGTGACACAGGAATCGCATGCTTACACCTGTTCTTCTCTCCGGTGGCGTCGGTAGCCGCCTGTGGCCGGTCTCAAGAGAGACTCATCCCAAACAGTTCCTGCCGTTGGCCGGCGAGTTATCCATGCTCCAGGAGACCCTGCAGCGTACCTCGGGTATGGAAGAGGCCGCCCCGGTAGTGGTGTGTAACGAAGAGCATCGCTTCATGGTCGCTGAGCAGCTGCGGCAGGTAAATATCAAGGCTGGTGCATTGATTCTCGAACCGCAGGGGCGCAACACAGCCCCGGCCGTGGCGCTGGCTGCGATACAGGCGCTGGTAACTGACCCGCAGGCGCTCTTACTGGTATTACCCGCGGATCATCTGATTAAGGATGTGGAAGCATTTGTAGCGGCAGTTGCCAGGGCCCTCCCCCTGGCCCAGCAAGGCCGTCTGATGACCTTCGGCGTGGTTCCTTCGACCCCGGAAACCGGCTATGGCTATATCAAGTGCGGCGCTGCGCTCGATACAGATCTCTACAATCTCGAGCGCTTCGTGGAGAAGCCGGATGCCGCCACAGCCCAGGCGTATGTCGACGGCGGCACGCACCTTTGGAACAGCGGAATGTTTCTGCTCAGTGCGGCTGCGTACCTGGAGCAATTGGGTGAGCACGCACCGCGTATCCTCGACTGCTGTCGGCAGGCCATGGAAGGTGCCAGCACCGACATGGATTTTGTGCGCCCGGACCCGGAGGCATTTCTGCAGTGCCCCAGCGACAGTATTGACTACGCGGTAATGGAAAAGACCGCCGCCGGTGCTGTGGTGGCGCTGGAATGCGGTTGGAGTGATGTGGGTGCCTGGTCTGCCTTGTGGGACGTGGCAGAGCGCGACACTGACGGCAATGTATGCAAGGGCGATGTCATGCTGGATAACTGCTCTGACAGCTACTTTCGCAGCGATTCCCGCCTCTTGGCTGCCATTGGTGTGGACAATCTTGTGGTGGTTGAAACCGCCGACGCTGTGCTGGTGGCGGACCGTTCCCAGGTGCAGGACGTCAAGCGTATCGTGAACCGCCTGAAAGATCAGAATCGCCCGGAAGTGTTGCAGCACCGGCGGGTATACCGCCCCTGGGGTTCCTACGAGTCCCTGGTCATGTCGAAACGTTTTCAGGTCAAGCGAATAGTGGTCAACCCGGGCCAGACCCTGTCGCTGCAAATGCACCATCATCGCGCCGAGCATTGGATTGTTGTGCACGGAACGGCGGAAGTCACCTGTGAAGACAAGGTGTTCATGTTGGCGGAAGATGAGTCCACCTATATTCCACTGGGCCACAAACACCGCCTGGCGAACCCCGGGCGTATTCCGCTGGAACTTATAGAAGTGCAATCTGGCGCCTATCTTGGCGAAGACGATATTGTGCGCTACGAAGATATTTACGGGCGGGGCAAGTAGGCCCGGTCTTACACGGAGATTATATGTCTATCAAAAAATGCCTGTTCCCTGTAGCGGGTTATGGCACCCGTTTTCTGCCGGCAACCAAGAGCATGCCCAAAGAGATGCTGCCTATCGTCAACAAGCCTCTGGTGCAGTACGGTGTGGAGGAAGCCATCGCCGCGGGCATGACCACCTGCGCCATGGTGACCGGCCGTGGCAAACGTGCCATCGCCGATCATTTTGATATCAGCTATGAGCTCGAGCACCAGATCTCGGGCAGTGGTAAGGAAAATTACCTGCAGAGCATCCGCAGTGTACTGGACAAGGGTGTATTCACCATGGTGCGCCAGCGCGAGATGAAGGGGTTGGGCCACGCCATTCTCACTGGCCAATCACTTATTGGCAATGAGCCTTTCGGCGTGTTGCTGTCGGACGATTTATGCCTGAACGATGGCCCCGGTGTGCTCGCCCAGATGGCTGAACTGTACAAGCAGTTCCGCTGCTCGATCGTGGCCATACAGGAAGTGCCGGCTGATGAGGTCAACAAGTACGGTGTGATCGCCGGGGAAAGTCTGCGGGATGGCATCTATCGCGTGGATGAAATGGTAGAGAAGCCCGACCCCGAGGATGCCCCTTCCAATCTCGCCATAATCGGGCGCTATATTCTGACACCGGATATTTTCGACATTATTCGTGAAACGCCCCCCGGCGCCAACGGCGAAATCCAGCTGACCGACGCCCTGCAAATACAGGCAAAACGGGGCTGTGTCATGGCCTACAAATTCCAGGGTCGCCGATTTGATTGCGGCAGCGTGCCGGGGTTTGTCGAGGCCACCAACTTTGTCTATGAAAACTACTACGGCAAAGAATGAGGAGTTAGGTGGTGAAGAAAATTAGCTGTTTCAAGGCCTATGATGTTCGCGGCCGTGTTCCCGACCAACTGAATGAGGAAATCGGCCGCCGAATCGGCCGTGCCTACGCCGAGGTGATCCGGCCACGCCAGGTGGTGGTTGGGCATGACATTCGGCTCACCAGTGAGGCGATCAAGGCGGCGCTGGTACAGGGCCTGCTGGAGCAGGGTGTAGACGTCTATGACATAGGTCTTTGCGGCACAGAGGAGATTTATTTCGCCACCTCTCACGCGGGCATGGATGGCGGTATTGTGGTGACCGCCAGCCACAATCCCAAGGATTACAACGGCATGAAGTTTGTGCGCGAGGATTCGAAACCCATTTCCGGTGATACGGGCCTGTTCGATATCCAGGCCATGGCTGAGCGCGATGAATTCGAGCCGGCGGCGAGTCCCGGCCAACTGTACAGTCTCGATACCTCCGCAGCCTACATAGAACATCTGTTGTCCTATGTGGATTTAACCTCTCTGAAACCGCTGAAAATAGTGGTGGATGCAGGCAATGGCGGCGCCGGCAGAGTGGTGGACTTGTTGGAGCCCCACCTGCCTTTTGAATTTATCAAGCTGCACCACGAGCCCGATGGCAACTTTCCCAATGGCGTGCCCAATCCGCTGGTTCCGGAAAATCGGGTGGCTGCTATCGAGGCGGTGCGCAAGCACGGCGCTGACATGGGGCTGGGGTGGGACGGAGACTTCGACCGCTGCTTTTTCTTTGATGAACACGGCGACTTTATCGAGGGCTACTATGTGGTGGGTCTGCTGGCCGAGGCTTTCCTGCTGAAACAGGGTCCCGCCAAAGTGGTGCACGATCCGCGCCTGGTGTGGAACACCATCGATATAGTTGAGTCCCACGGCGGTGAGGCGGTGCAAAGTAAAACCGGCCACGCCTTTATCAAGGAGCGCATGCGCCTGGAAAACGCCGTGTACGGCGGTGAGATGAGTGCCCACCACTATTTTCGCGACTTTGCCTATTGCGACAGCGGCATGATTCCCTGGCTGCTGGTAACGGGCCTGGTCAGTGTGGCGGGGCAGGGTCTATCCACACTGGTGGCCCAGCGGGTGGCGGCCTATCCCTGTAGCGGCGAGATCAATCGAACGATAGAAAACCCGGCGGAGGTGCTGGCACGGGTAGAAACCACCTATTCAGCCCAGGCGGAATCCATAGAGCATGTCGATGGGCTCAGCATGGTGCTGGGACAATGGCGTTTTAATCTGCGCATGTCCAACACCGAGCCCGTGGTGCGCCTGAATGTTGAGAGTCGCGGCGACGAGGCACTGATGCGGGCGAAAACCAGCGAGTTGCTGGCTTTGATCGACGGCTAGCTCTGGGCTTTTCGCCACTCGGTCATCAGGCGCTCGGTGGCTGCGTCCATCGCCGGCCCTTCACCCCCGCCCGACATCCGGCCGAGAATTTCCACGCCGATCTCCTTGCCCAGTTCCACCCCCCATTGATCAAAAGGATTGATGCCCCAGAGCCGGGCACTGCAGAAGGTGCGGTGCTCATAAAGTGCCAGCAGGGCGCCCAGTGTCGCGGGGTTCACTGACGCCATGGTGATCACACTGTTGGGCCGATTGCCCGGCATGGCGAGGTGAGGTGCCAGCCGGTCTACTTCCTGTTCGCCCAGGCCTCGTTCCAGCAGCACGCTGCGCGCCGTGTTCAATGAGCGCCCCACCATCAGGGTGCGGCTCTGGGCCAGACCGTTCGCCACCAGCCGGCGGTGCTGTTCGTGCATACCCGTGTGCGTGGTCAGGGGCAGCACGAAGTCTGCCGGGCACAATACGGTGCCCTGATGCAGCAACTGATGAAAGGAATGCTGTCCCATGGTGCCGGCGGAGCCCCACAGGACGGTTCCTGTGGTGTAAGGCAGGGGGCTGCCGTCGGCACTGACCCGCTTGCCATTGCTCTCCATGGTAAGTTGCTGAAGAAACGCCGGCAGCTGCTGCAGGCCGTTATCGTAGGGCAGTACCACGTGGTTGCCGGCGTCCATAAAGTTGCTATACCACAGCTCCAGCAACCCCATTATGAGGGGCATGTTTTGCGCGGGATCGCTCATGCGAAAGTGCTCGTCCATGGCCTCAGCGCCTGCCAGGAACTCGGCAAAACGCTCCCAGCCGATGGCGATGGCGCAACTGAGGCCAATTGCGGACCACACCGAGTAGCGCCCCCCCACCCAGTCCCACAAGGGCAGGCAGTTCTCTGGCGGGATACCAAACTCGTCTGCGGCCGGCCGGTTGGAGGTGACCGCAATGAAGTGCTTGGCCAGCCCCGCCTCGGTGGCACCGGCGGTGAGTAGCCAGTCTCTCGCGGCGAGGCCGTTGGTCAGGGTTTCCTCGGTGCGAAAGGATTTTGAGCAGACGATAAACAGTGTTGATTCCGGTGCCAGTTCCAGCAGGCAATCCTGCAGGTCAGCGGGATCCACGTTGGCCACGTAGTGGCAGGCGATATTGCCGTGGAAGGGCCTCAGTGCCTCGGTGACCAACCGTGGCCCCAGGTCGGAGCCACCGATACCGATGTTAACCACATCGGTAATACTGGTGCCGTTAAAGCCTTTCCAGGTGCCACTGTTGATACGTTCCGACCACGACTGCATCAGTTTCCGGGCGGCTTTCACCTCCTCAAACTTGTCTTTAAGACCGCTGCTGTGCGAGGCGCGCAATAAAGTGTGCAGCGCCGGCCTGTTTTCGGTGGTATTGACGTGCTGCCCGCTGAGCAGCGCGGTGATATCTGCCTGCAGCCCCGCGTTGTCTGCCAAAGTCAGCAGGCTGGTCAGGGTTTGCGGTGTCAGCAGGTGCTTGGAATAATCCAGACACAGTCCCGCCGCTGTCAGGGTGAAGCGGTCGGCACGCTCTGAATCATCTGCAAATAGCTGCTCTACAGACGCGGCTTTGAGATCCTCGGCCATGGCCTGTAATTCGCCGTAGCCGGCGAGTTCGGACAGGAGTGGGCGTGTTGTCATCGCTGGACCTTGTCTGGGCAGGGAGGTTGGGGTTACTGAGTATAGGAATGCCCGCAGGTGGGTGCAATGACGGGCTTGGAGCAGACTCTTTTTAGCGGGGAATCAATGATCGCGATCAATCGATAGATGAGTGACGCGCTCCAGCGCGGCCCGCGCGTCGCTGGCGGGCAGAGACTGCAGCTGCGCCAGGGCCAGGTCGTGGTAATGTCTCGCCTGGGCGTGGGTGTAGTCCAGTGAGCCACAGCGTTTAACTGCGCTGACGATGTCGTCTATGCGCTCGGCACTTTTGGCGGTGATGGCGTTGCGAATCAAGGTCTGCTCTGCCTCTGTACCCTCGCGCATGGCGTGGATTAGGGGCAGGGTTGTCTTGCCCTCGGTAAGGTCATCCCCCACGTTCTTACCCATGGTCGCCGGATCACCCTCGTAGTCGAGTGCATCGTCGACCATCTGGAAGGCGATGCCGAGATTCAGGCCAAACGAGTGCATAGCCTGACGCATTTCCAGATCTTTACTGTTGAGCGTCGCTGCGCCATAGCAGGCGGCGGCGAACAGAATGGCGGTTTTCCGGGAGATGACGTCGAGGTACTGCGCCTCTGTGGTATCTGCATGCCCGGCCCTGGCGAGCTGTAGTACCTCGCCCTCGGCAATGGTATTGGTGGTGTCGGCCATATGGTCGAGGATATCCAGATTTCCCAGCTTCACCAATATTTGAAAGGCGCGGCTGTAAAGAAAGTCGCCCACCAGCACCGAGGGCGCGTTGCCAAACTCGGCATTGGCGGTAGGCCGCCCGCGGCGCAGGCTGGAAATATCCACCACATCGTCGTGTAACAGGGTGGCCGTGTGGATAAACTCAACGATGGCTGCAAACTTGATTTGATCCGGGCCGCAGTTCCCCAGGGCCGAAGCACAAAGCAGTACCAGTAGCGGCCGCAGACGCTTGCCGCCAGCGTCGACGATGTAGTGACCCACGTTTTCCACCATGGGTACATCAGAGTGAAGCTGCTCCACTATGAGCTGGTTGACCAGGTCAAATTCTGTGGCTACGGTAGCGCGTATATGCTGCATGGTCCGGAAGGGCTAGAAAGTGCCCGGGCATGCTAGGGTGCCATCGGCGGCCTGTCAAGCGGGCTGCACGAGCCCCATGCAGTTCCCCATAAGCTGTTGTTTTTATGCAAAAAAGTAACCCTTGCTGTGGAGGGCTGACTTGAGTAAAATCGCCGCCCTCTGTCCCCTGTAGCGCCCACGCGTAACACCGGCCAGGGTTAATCAACTGTTAGTGCCTGTCTCTGCCCCCTTGATTTATAAGGGTTTTTTTGAATGCGAGCAGGCTAACTCAACGGAGCATACTATGTACGCAGTAATCGAATCCGGTGGTAAACAACACCGTGTGGTGGAAGGCGAAACCCTGAAACTGGAAAAAATTGAAGTCGCTACTGGCGATACCGTCGAATTCGACAAGGTATTGATGGTTGGCGGCGGTGACGAAATCAAAATCGGCACCCCCATGGTAGCCGGCAGCAAGGTAACCGCCGAGGTGGTCGCCCATGGTCGTCACAAGAAGATCAAGATTATCAAGTTTAATCGCCGCAAGCACTACCGTAGAGAAACGGGCCACAGACAGTGGTTTACCGAAGTCAAAATCACCGGTATTACGGCGTAACAGGAGGGTTTGAACAATGGCACACAAGAAAGCTGGTGGTAGTACCCGTAACGGGCGCGATTCCGAAAGCAAACGCCTTGGCGTCAAGCGCTTTGGTGGCGAAACAGTCAGCGCGGGCAGCATCATTGTTCGCCAGCGCGGAACACGCTTTCACCCCGGTGAAAACGTGGGTATCGGCAAGGATCACACCTTGTTCGCTACTGCGGGCGGCAAGGTTGAGTTCGTGGTCAGAGGCCCGAGAAGCCGCAAGTTCGTCCAGGTGGTGAGCGCCTGAGACTCGGCTTTCCAGCCGGCAAGCGCAAAGCCTCGTCACTGACGGGGCTTTTTTTTGGCCGGACTCTCTATAGTGCATTTTAGGTTTCGAGGCGTATGCGCCAGTTATACGAGACACTATTGCAGAGTCGCCCTGTCTGGACTCGCCGTGAATACGTCCATGTAGGCTCGTTTCGCGCGTCCATGCGCTCAACGCTCCAGACAGGGCAACTCTGTAACAGCGTCTCTCGTATAGTTATTTATCCCTGACATCGCAAATCCGTCCGCATGGCCGTGGCGGGTAGCAGCCACAATCTAAAATCTGTCCCGCAAGGCACGCCAAGCAAAAGGGACAGCGAAGACTCCGATAATGATCGGAACAAATTGGATATACTGAGAACATCTGCTCGATGTGTTCGATCACTAGTAGCAACACAATGGAACAACGATGAAATTTGTAGATGAGGCAAGTATCAAGGTTTTCGCCGGCAATGGCGGCAAAGGTTGCCTCAGTTTCCGGCGGGAGAAATATATACCGCGCGGCGGCCCCGACGGCGGCGACGGCGGGGACGGCGGCAGCGTCATATTGGAAGCTGATATCAACCTGAACACCATGGTGGACTTCCGGTTCCAGAAAGCCTATCGAGCGGAGAACGGGGAGTCGGGGCGGGGGCAGAACAAGACCGGCAAGGGCGGCGAAGACTTGATACTGAAGGTGCCTGTGGGAACCAGTGTATTCGATGAAGACACCGGCGAGATGCTGGGGGATTTATCCGAGCCCGGCCAGCTGCTGGTAGTGGCTCAGGGCGGCTTTCACGGGTTGGGCAATACCCGGTTTAAATCGAGCACCAACCGCGCGCCGCGCCAGACCAGCCCGGGCAGTGAAGGCGAGCAACGCGATCTCAAGCTGGAACTGAAAGTGCTGGCGGATGTGGGCCTGCTGGGCCTGCCGAATGCGGGTAAGTCGACCTTTATCCGGGCGGTATCTTCGGCCACACCGAAGGTGGCGGATTACCCGTTCACTACCCTGGTACCCAACTTGGGCGTGGTGAAGGTCGAGGCGCACCGGAGTTTTGTGGTGGCGGATATCCCCGGGCTGATCGAGGGTGCGTCCGACGGCGCGGGCCTGGGTATTCGCTTCCTGAAACATCTCACGCGCAACCGTATTCTTCTGCACCTGGTCGATATGGCGCCCTTTGACGGTAGCGAACCCTCAGAGGCGGCGCTGGCTATTGTGCGTGAACTGGAGCGTTTCAGCCCCACGCTCGCTGCACGGGAACGCTGGCTGGTACTCAACAAGCGTGACCTGCTGGATGCAGAAACGTTTGCCGCCCGCCGTCAGGCGCTGCTCGAGGCCCTCGATTGGCAGGGGCCGGTATATGAAATGTCGGCGATCACCGGGGAGGGAACCGGGCCACTGTGTGGGGAAATGATGGTGTATCTCGAAGAGCGTCGCGCCCTCGAGGCGGAGGACCCCGAGCAGGCAGAGGCTGAACAACAGATACAGCTCGCCATGCAGGCGGAGGCGAGGGCGCGGGTGGAGGAGTATCGAGAGCGACTGCGCGGGCGGCCGTTGCATGGAGCCGATGACGAAGACGATGACGACGATTATGATGTTGAGGTGGAATATGTACCCTAGCGCAGCCCGGCTGGCCCATGGCTGATCGCGGGGAAATAGCGGAGGCCAGGCGCTGGGTGGTGAAGGTGGGCAGTGCCCTGCTCACGGATGATGGTCGCGGTCTCAACGAGAACTTCATTGCGGGGCTGGTGGAACAACTGATACGCCTGAGAAACAGTGGCTGTGAAGTCGTGCTGGTGTCCAGCGGCGCGGTTGCCGCAGGTATTGTCAGGTTGGGTTGGACCTCCCGTCCGCATCTTCTGCACAAGCTGCAGGCCGCCGCCGCGGTGGGGCAGTCGGTACTGGTGCAGAGTTATGAGAACGCGTTCAAACAGCATGGCGTTGCCACCGCCCAGATCCTGCTGGTCCACGACGACGTTATTGCCAGGGATCGCTACCTCAATGCGCGTGGCACACTCAGCACCCTGCTGCAGCTGGGTGTGGTGCCGGTGGTAAACGAGAATGACACGGTTGTAACTGATGAAATCCGTTTTGGCGACAACGATACTCTGGCTGCCCTGGTGGCGAACCTGATCGACGCCGATGCGCTGTTACTGCTGACAGACCAAGAGGGCATGTACCGGGAAGATCCGCGCCGCAACCCCGACGCAGAGCTGTTGCAGAGTTGCGACGTACACGACCCGCAACTGGATGGCATGGCAGGCGAGGGCGGTGCACTCGGCCGTGGCGGCATGGTAACCAAGCTGCGCGCCGCCCGTCTGGCTGCGCGCTCTGGCACGGAAACCATTATTGCCAGTGGCCGCGTGGCAGATATTGTCGCCGCGGTCACATCGGGCGCCAATATTGGTACCTGGCTGCGCACGGGTAAACGACCCGAGAACGCCCGCAAGCAATGGCTGGCCGGTATGGTCCAGAGCCAGGGTAGCCTGGAACTGGACGACGGTGCAGTGCGCGTATTGCGTGAGTCGGGTCGCAGCCTGCTGGCGGTTGGGGTGCGGGCGGTGCAGGGCGATTTCACCCTGGGTGAGATGGTGTCCTGCCGTGACAGCGGCGGCCGCGAGATCGCCAGAGGCCTGGTCAACTACAGTGCTGCAGAAACACGCCGCATCATGGGTCTTGCCTCTGGCGACATTGAGGGTGTATTGGGTTACCTGCGGGATGAGGAGCTCATCCACCGCGACAACCTCGTGCTGGTTTAGACGGAGCTTACTAACTCAGCCAGCGGCCAATCGGCGTCTTCACCCAGAGAAAATCCATCAGCTTCTTCATCCCCAGCGCATTTTTGGTGCTGTAGGGGTAAGCGCTCTGTAGCTTGCCGCCGAAGCGGTCGATGACGATGGGCATTTCGTGGCAGTACCCCCGCATACCCTTCTTGCCGTTTACCTGGCCCAGGCCCGAATTCTTGCGGCCGCCGAAGGGGGCCGCCGGAATACCGTAGCTCACTGCCATGTCGTTCACGCTGCAGGAACCGGTGTCCAGCGCGGCCGCCAGACGGTAGCCCCGGGCCTTGTCCCGGGTCCACACATTGCCGTTGAGCCCGAATTCGGAATCATTGGCGAGGGCAATCGCCTCCGCTTCACTGGCCACTTTCTGGATACACATGATGGGGCCGAAGGTCTCGTGCAGCATGATGTCCATGCTGTTGTCCACGCCGGTAATCACCGTGGGTTCATAGTAGAGCCCCGCGAGTGCAGGGTTGCGCCTGCCCCCCATGAGAATATGTGCACCTTTGGCGCGCGCGTCCTCCACATGGGATTCGATGATGGTCATTTGCCGATCCCAGAAAACGGCGCCCACGTCTTCCTCCCAGCCGTGTTGCTGGCCCTGACGCAGGTTCTTACCTTTCGCCATTACCAGGCGCAGGAATTCGTCGTACACCTCGGCCACCACATAGATTCTTTCCGTGCCGCAACAGTAGTGGCCCGTGTTCATGCAGGAGCCCAGCCAGGCGCCGTCGGCGGCGCGGTCCAGGTCCGCATCGGCACACACCACCATGGCGTCATTGCCCCCTAGCTCCAGAGTGCAGGGTATGAGCTGGCCGGCGCAGGCCTCTGCTATCTTGCGCCCGGTTGCCACGCTGCCGGTAAACGATATCTTGTCGACACCGCCACTCACAATGGCGGCGCCTGTTTCACCGTCACCCAGCAGTACCTGCAGTACGCCATCGGGCAGTCCTGCTTTAGTGAGAATAGTTTCCGCCAGTCGGGCGGAGAAAGGTGTGACTTCGGAGCCTTTCGCCACCACGGTATTGCCCGCGAGAATCGCTTGCACGGCCTGGTTCATAACCAACACAAAAGGGCCGTTCCACGGTGTGATCAGACCGACCACCCCCAGTGGTTTATACACAATCTTCAGCTGCTTGAGGATGCCCAGCAGTCCGTGCACGCGGCGGTTGCGTGGCTTGAGAAATTTTTCGGCGTTTTTGGCGTAATAACACAGGGAGTCCGCGACAGAAAAAATTTCCATGCTCATGGCATCTGTACGCGCTTTACCGGTTTCCGAGATCACGGTGTCGATAATCTCGTCCTGACTGTCCAGCACAATTTGCAATGCTCTTTTTATGATGACGCTGCGCTCGCGCATGCTGGTGGCGGCCCAGGCGGGCTGCGCCGCGCGTGCTTTGCGGATGGCGGCTGCGACGTCGTCAGCACTGGCGCATACCAGTTCCCCTGTTGGTTCGAGGGTAACCGGGCTGCGCAGTTGCAGGTGGCGGTGGCGGTCCGTGGAGGCGATGGGTTCGTAAAGCGACATGAGGTACCCTCGGTAAGATCGAGCCAAACTATTAGCCATTAGTATGGGTGTCAATGGCTACCATAAGGCGCGTCGGGTGCCGGTATGAATTACAAGACCGTGCGACTGTGGGATAATCGCCGGCCTTCGATACCCTCGACAAGAACTTAGCATGACGCTTTCGCCAACTTTACTCCTCGTTCTCTATTGCATAGCTATCGCAGGCTTCTCGCTGGTGGGTGGGCTGCTGCCCAACTGGGTGAAGATGACGCACACCCGCACCCAGGCGGCAATGAGCCTGGTGTCCGGCCTGATGCTCGGGGTGGCGTTCTTCCACTTGTTGCCCCATAGCATAGGCCTGTTGGGCGATGCCGGCGCGACTGATACATCGGTCAGGTGGCTGATGCTGGGCCTCATCACCATGTTCCTGTTGCTGCGCACCTTTCATTTTCACCAGCACGATTTCAGCCACGAAGAAGAGGACCTGCACGATCACCAGCACGGTCAGATCCATAGTCATGGGCACGGTGCCACCGCCCCGGTGAACAGGCTGAGCTGGGTTGGTATTGCGCTGGGCCTGGGGGTTCATACCCTGATTGACGGTGTTGCATTGGGGGCTGTTATGCAGGGCGAAATCGCACAGGGCGCCGCCGGTATCGCAGGTGTGGGTGTCTTTCTGGCGATTCTGCTGCACAAGCCATTGGATGCCATGTCGATTACCACGATTATGGCGGCCGGTGGCTGGAGTCGCAGTGCGCGGGCGACCTACAACCTGCTGTTTGCCCTGATGTGCCCGCTGGGAGCACTGCTGTTTTTCTTTGGTGTGCACTTGCTGGGGGATGGTGGGGATTACCTGGTGGCGGCTGCCCTGGCCTTTTCTGCGGGGGCTTTTATCTGTATCGCCCTCAGCGACCTGCTGCCCGAAGTGCATTTTCACAGCCACGATCGCATCGTTCTGACCCTGGCATTCCTGCTGGGGATAGGGCTGGCCTATGGCATCGGTGTGCTGGAGCCCGGCAACTTACATCAGTAGGGTACTGATTCCAGGGAGGTCAATGTGGTAAAGCGTCTTATCTACCCGCCGGTCTGGTTGCTGCTGGGGCTCATCAGTGTTTTTGCACTCAATGAAATGTGCCCGATGATTCGCTTCACCAGTCTTTTCTTCCAGGTGCTGGGCGGGGTGGTGATCGTGCTCGGGCTGTTGCTGCTGGTGACGGCCAATGGGCTATTCGTGCGCGCCGGTACAGATGTTATTCCTTTCAGGGAGGTCAGCAGTCTGGTGACCACGGGAATTTATCGCTATACGCGCAACCCCATGTACCTGGGGATGGCTGCGGTGTTGCTGGGTTGTGCCCTCACGGTGGGCGTGGTTCCCGCGCTGCTGGTGCCGGTGGCCTTCGCCGTGATTATAACGTTCAGGTTTATTCGCCCTGAGGAGGAATTGCTGCACCAGCTGTTCCCCGCGGAATATCCGGCCTATTGCCAGCGTGTTCGCCGTTGGCTTTAGTGACTTCTGTCACCGTATCGGCACGCAAAGGGTTTCCTTAACCGTCTCCATAACCATGTAACTGGTGGATGCCTGCACGCCCGGCAGCCCCAATAGCGTCTCCCCCAGGAATTCCCGATAGGCTGCCATGTCGGCAACTCTGGCCTTAATCAGATAGTCGAAATCCCCCGATACCAGATAGCATTCCTGTACTTCCGGCAAGTCGGAGGCAGCTGCCTTGAACTCGGCAAAGTTATCCTGTGAGGTACGCGACAGGCGAATCTGCACGAACACCAGCAGCGCGGCCCCGACAGCGCCAGGATTGACCAGTGCGCTGAACCCGGTGATAACACCGTCGCGTTCCAGTCGCCGCACGCGCTCCGTGCAGGGGGTGGTGGTCAGGCCCACCCGTCGTGCCAGCTCTGCGTAGCTCAGGCGCCCGTCCTGTTGCAGTTCACGGAGAATATTCCTGTCAATTCTATTAAGATTATTCATCTGTATAAAATGTTCTATACCAGTTGATTTAACGTGAATTTTATCAATATAAAGTTAAATAGACTATTAAATAGCAAAAATATAGGAATCTGTCTTCCTGGAAATCCCTATAATTAGTGCATTCAAAATCGACGACCCCATCCCTCCTGGAGACTGCCCCGATGCTGCTAGGTGTACCCAAAGAAATAAAAACCCATGAATACCGTGTTGGCCTGACCACTGGCAGTGTGCTGGAACTGGTACACAACGGTCACCAGGTACTGGTGCAAAGCGGTGCCGGAGAGGGCATTGGTCTCACCGATGATATGTACCGGGAGGCCGGGGCGGAAGTGGTCGCCACCGCCGGCGAAGTTTTCGAGCGGGCGGAGCTGGTGGTAAAGGTCAAAGAGCCCCAGCCCGAAGAGTGCCGCATGTTGCGTGAGGGCCAGGTGCTCTTTACCTACCTGCACCTCGCCCCCGATCCGGGTCAGACCCATGCACTGCTGGACTCCGGGTGCATCGCCATTGCCTATGAGACGGTCACCGGCCCCAACAATACGCTGCCCTTGTTATCGCCCATGAGTGAGGTGGCGGGCCGCATGTCCATTCAGGCCGGCGCCCATTGTCTTGAGAAAGAACAGGGCGGGTCCGGCATGTTGTTGGGCGGTGTACCCGGCGTAGAGGCGGCCCGCGTTGTGGTCATTGGCGGCGGTGTGGTGGGAACCAATGCGGTGCGCATGGCCATGGGAATGGAAGCCCATGTGACGGTGCTGGACAGGTCACTGCAGCGCCTGAAAGAACTGGATTTCCAGTTTGGCTGTATGCTCAACACCGTGTACTCCACCCGCGAGGCGCTGACGCGCTACGTCGCCAGCGCCGATTTGCTGGTGGGCGCTGTGCTGGTGCCCGGCGCTGCAGCGCCCAAACTGGTGGATCGGGCGATGCTGGCCACCATGAAGCCGGGTTCTGTGCTGGTGGATGTGGCAATCGATCAGGGGGGGTGTTTTGAAACCAGTCACGCCACCACGCACGCAGACCCCACCTACGTGGAAGAGGGTGTAGTGCACTATTGTGTCGCTAATATGCCCGGTGCGGTAGCGAGAACCTCAACATTCGCGCTGAACAATGCGACGTTGCCCTTCACCCTCAACCTGGCCAATAAGGGCTATCGCAAGGCTCTGCTGGACGATGCGCACCTGTGCGCCGGGCTGAATATTCACAGGGGCCAGCTGACCTACAAGGCCGTCGCGGACGACCTCGGGTTGCCCTATGTTTCCGCTGCTGAAGTGCTCAAGGCCTGAGGGCATGTATGAAATGCCCCTCCAACCGCTAGTACAAAAGGGAGACCCCCCGGCTCTGCCGGGGAGGCACCCAGAGTTTG
>CAXBNX010000038.1:0-44266 GCA_963977275.1 uncultured Haliea sp.
ACAAAGTAGGGTTGGAATCCGACCCGCACAATTTCCTGTTGATGCACGCAATGGGACCCAATGTCGCCGGGGTGATCGGTTCGGCTGTCGCCGCTGGGGTGATGATAAGTCTGGTGAGCGGCTGATATTGTTTTATTCCCTTCCTTTTCCGGTATTTGTGCTCCCTCACGGCGGTTGAGTAAGCTCGCCGCCTCTGTATGATCGTCATCAATCTGATGTGCGCAAGCATGTCCTGAGTCCGGCGGCCTGCAAGCAGTGCAGCGCCGCATTCATTTTTAGGACAACCCCTATCCAGGAGATTGGTCATGAACAAATCCATGCTTACAGGAATTGTGTTGGGGGTTGTCGCAGCTACCGCCATTGGCAGTATTGCCGGTTACAAGATGATGTCGGAATCGGAGTATGCCGAAGTGCTGTCTGTGACAGCTGTTACGGAGAGCGTGAAAACGCCACGGGAGGAGTGCAGGGACGTTGCCGTGACGAAGCAGGCACCGGTGAAGGATGAGCACAAGATTACCGGCAGTCTACTGGGCGCAGTGGCGGGAGGGCTGGCCGGTGACGCAATAGGGGGCGGCGGTAAGAATACCGGTGCCAAGATAGCCGGCGCGGTGGTGGGTGGCGTCGCGGGTAACAGGATCCAGGACAGCATGCAGAAGGGCGATACCTACCAGGCCAGCGAACGCCGCTGTGCAACTGTGACGGAGGTCAGCGAGCGAACGGTTGGCTACGACGTACAGTATCGCCTGGGCGATAAAACCGCAGAGGTGCGCATGGATCACAACCCGGGCTCTGAGATTCCGGTACGTGACGGCGAGTTGGTGCTGGCAACAGAACGGTAGTCTCGGCCCGGTTGCTCGGCTATGTCTGGAGACTGCCAAAGATCAGGCCCTCTACCGTCTCGCAGTATTGCTTGGAGAAAACGCCGGCAGCCTGCTGGGCGAGTTTGCCAGCCACGCGGCTATTCCCCGGCCTGTGGGACGCATAACCCCGGGTTTGCCGATGGATGTCGTTCGCCAGCGGCCGGATGTGCGGGCAGTTGAGCGTCGCCTCGCGGCCCTGCGACGCGCGACCGCGGCGACCCTGGAAGGCAGTATACTAACGTGGCACTATTTACCCAGCGCCTGCAGATATGCCGCAATCGCATTGTCCAGTCCCAGTCGAATGGCGTCCACTGTCAATGCGTGGCCGATAGACACTTCCAGCAAACCGGGTACCGCAGTGAAACGGGGCAAATTGAGACGATCCAGGTCGTGGCCAGCATTCACTCCCAGGCCTTGCTCGCCAGCGACTTCCGCCGCCTCGATAAATTGCCTTAGCACCTGCTCCAACTTGTCACCGGTACTGAAGGCCCTGGCGTAAGATTCTGTATACAGCTCGATACGGTCAGCACCCACTTGTGCCGCCAGGCGAATTTGTTCCGGCTCCGGGTCCATAAACAGGCTAGTGCGTATACCCAGGGATTTTAGCTCGGCCACCAGTGGCGCGACAGTGTCGCCGTCGCGCTTCAGGTCGAAACCGTGATCCGAGGTAAGTTGGTCGTCCCCGTCAGGCACGAGGGTGCATTGAGCGGGCCGAATCTCTCTCACCAGCGCCATAAATCCGGGGTAATCCCCTACACCGGGGCGATCACTGCTGCGCCCGCCCGCCATGGGGTTACCCTCAATATTGAATTCTACCTCAAGCATACCTGCCAGGTCGAAACAGTCCTGCGCGCGAATATGGCGCTGGTCAGGGCGGGGGTGAACGGTGATGCCGTCGGCCCCCGCTGCGATGCACATGCGCGCGTGCTCGGTCACGCTGGGGTTGGTGGTGTCCCGGGAATTGCGGATCAGCGCAATTTTATTCAGATTGACGCTCAGCGCAATCATAGCGCGTTGGCGCGAACGATCTCATTAATAATGATCGGTTGCAGGGGTACATTGCTGAACATGGCCACCGTACCGGTGGGCGCCGTGGCGATAAAGTCGACGATGTTCATGCCCAGTATCACCTCGCCGAAAACGGTGTAGCCGTCGCCACCAGGGCTCCAGTCCAGCTGTAGATTACTGCGCTGATTAATGAAAAATTGCGCGGTGGCAGAATCCGGGTCATTGGTGCGGGCCATGGCGACGGTACCGCGGGTATTGTGGAGTCGATTATTCGACTCGTTTTTCACCGGGTCGTTGGTCGGCTTCTCGGTCATGTCCGGCAGCATGCCACCGCCCTGGATCATGAAATCGGGAATGACGCGGTGAAATACCGTGCCATTGTAAAATCCGGCATCAACATAGGCGAGAAAGTTGTCCACAGTGAGCGGGGCTTTGTCACGAAACAAACGCAACGTGATGTCCCCTTCGCTGGTTTTGATGACAACCTGGGGGTTAGGCACTGCGTTTTGCTGGGCCATTGCGGCAGGAGTCAGGAACAATGAGCAGCAGATAAGCAGGTATTTCAACATGTCGACAGGTCTCCTATGCCCAGCTCGAACTCTTGCGGCGTTTTGGCCACAGGCGGGGAACCACAAGTGTGATGATGACGCCCAGCAATACTGCCAGCGCACCGTTGAGAAAATCTTCGCTGTCTACCTTGTCATGCAGGCGCTGATTTTCGGCCTCCAGCATATCCAGTTGGGAGCGCAACTGCTCGCTGTCGACGACCAGGCGGCGATTGTCCGCATCCAGTTGCAGCGCCTTGCCGGAAATCTGCTTCAACTGCGTCAGTTCATCCGTGATCGATGCGAGTTGCAACTCTCTGTCGTCCAGTGTTTCTGTTAACTCTTCTCGCTCGGTTTTCAAGTTGGAGAGTTCCTGCTGCAACGCCTCTGTGAGCCCGCCAGCCTGCTCGGCTTTTCGCATAACATCGTTGAGTCGTTGTTGTGCGGGCGCGGTCTTCATCAGGTATTGCGCACGTATCCAGCCAGTGGTGCCGCTATCCGTGGTAATTTCAGCCCATTCACCATTCTCAGAGATGTTGGAAACAGTAAGACGGGTCCCTGTGGGTAGTCCGCGGTGGATAATGCGGAACTCATTGCCTGCACCCCTGCGTACAGGAATGTATTGTTTATCGCTGATATAGCGCACGTCCTCGGCCATGACCTGGGTGTGCGCAGTGCTGATAAAAAACACTAAAAGCAGAAAAAGCGGCTGGGCTATTCGCAAAACGGGTACCTAAATGATAGTAAGCTTGAATCGGGGTGCGTAGTGTACCCTCGATTGCGCCGGAGTTTAAGCTCAGGGGAGTACTAGCTTATAGGGCTTCACTGTAACGCGCTTGAATACTCCCGCTTCTACGTAGGGGTCGGAATCGGCCCATGCCGTGGCCGCCTCCAGACTGTCGAATTCAGCGATGATCAGGCTGCCGGTGAAGCCGGCCTCGCCGGGGTCGGCGGTGTCCAGTGCGGGATGTGGCCCAGCCGCCAGCAGGCGGCCCTGATCTGCCAGATCCTGCAATCGCAACAGGTGCGCCGGACGGGCGACCTGGCGCTGTGACAGGCTGTTCTCGACATCTTCACAAAAAATTGCGTAGTGCATGGTTTGCTCCCTGGGGACAGGCGCGTAGCTTGCCATGAAGCTCTTGCCGGCGCCAGCCAGATCCGCTGTGTGCGGCTGCCACGATGTCACATAGGTATGGCCGCATGCTGGTTCCGCCCCTATACTGCCTGTCCTCAGTAGGGAGATTATCAATGGCTATGGTAGACCAGACTATTTACTACACGCTCACCGACGAGGCTCCGTCGCTCGCGACTTGTTCGCTCTTGCCAATAGTTCGCAGCTTTACCACTGCGGCCGGTGTAGATGTCAAGGTAACGGATATATCGTTAGCCGGGCGGGTACTGTCCACCTTTGCTGACCACCTTGTAGCAGAGCAGCAAGTTGCAGATGGCCTGACTTTTCTGGGTGAACTAACCCAGGACCCCAATGCCAATATTATTAAATTGCCCAATATCAGCGCATCGGTGCCCCAACTACGGGAATGTATCAGCGAGTTGCAGGCCCAGGGGTACCCGATTCCCGATTTCCCCGAGGCGCCAACGAGTGAGGCAGAGGAAGCCATACACGCG
The DNA here is from genome assembly GCA_963977275.1 of uncultured Haliea sp. GTDB lineage: Bacteria > Pseudomonadota > Gammaproteobacteria > Pseudomonadales > Halieaceae > JARRPM01. The sequence continues at coordinate 4,040 of CAXBNX010000038.1, forward strand.
CGGTACAGCAGGGTACTTGGCAGTGCTGTTAATCCGGTATTGCGCGAGGGTAATTCTGACCGGCGTGCGCCCGCCGCCGTAAAAGCGTTCGTACGCAAGTTCCCTCACTCCATGGGCGAGTGGAGTATGGCGTCGCGTACCCACGCAGATTACATGCGTGGGGGTGATTTCTACTCCCACGAAAAGTCCGCAACTGTGGAAGAAGCGACCGATGTTCGGATTGAGTTTGTCGCCGGGGACGGGACTGTTAGTGTCAAAAAGAAGCTTCATCTGGAAGCTGGTGAGATTATCGACGGCATGTATATGAGCATTGGCGCGCTCAGGGCGTTTTTTGAGAAGACGCTGAACGATGCCAAGGACTCCGGTGTGATGTGGTCTCTGCACGTGAAGGCGACCATGATGAAAGTTTCGCACCCTATTGTATTCGGGCATGCGGTGACGGTTTTTTACAAGGAAGTTTTCGACAAACACGCTGAGTTGTTTGCCGAGCTGGGAGTTAATCCCAACAACGGCCTGAGCAGTGTTTACGAAAAAATAGAGACCCTGCCACGATCGCAGCGCGAGGACATCATGCAGGATATTCACGACTGCTATGAGCATCGGCCCGAGTTGGCAATGGTGGATTCTGTGAAAGGGATTACCAATCTACATGTGCCCAGCGATGTAATTGTCGATGCCTCAATGCCGGCCATGATCCGCAATGGCGGTAAAATGTGGGGCCCTGATGGCAAGGCGAAAGACATCAAGGCTGTGATGCCCGAAAGCACCTATTCCACCATCTACCAGGAAATGATCAATTTCTGCAAAACCAACGGAGCCTTCGACCCCAAGACCATGGGCACCGTGCCAAATGTTGGTCTGATGGCGAAGAAGGCCGAGGAATATGGCTCTCACGACAAGACCTTTGAGCTGGAAGCCGACGGCATTATGCGTATCGTCAAGGCCGACGGCACTGTTCTTATCGAGCACGAAGTGGAACAGGGAGATATCTGGCGCGCCTGCCAGACCAGAGACGAGGCCGTGCGCGATTGGGTCCGCCTGGCCGTTATACGCGCACGACAGTCTGATACGCCGGCGATTTTCTGGCTGGATCGCAATCGTCCACACGACATCGAACTGATCAAAAAAGTGAATACCTATTTGCAGGATTACGATACGGAGGGGCTGGATATCCGCATCATGACCTATGTTGAGGCCATTCGGCGCAGCATGGAGCGCATGATACGGGGCCGCGACACTATATCCGTGACCGGCAATGTGCTGCGGGACTATTTGACGGATCTGTTTCCCATTATGGAGCTGGGTACTTCGGCTAAAATGCTGTCCATCGTACCGCTGCTCGCGGGTGGCGGTATGTATGAAACCGGTGCTGGTGGTTCGGCGCCCAAGCACGTGCAGCAGGTGGAAGAAGAGAATCACCTGCGCTGGGATTCCCTCGGTGAATTCCTGGCGCTCGCGGTGTCTCTGGAGGACCTGGGAATCAAGCACAATAATGAGCGGGCAACACTGCTTGCAAAGACGCTTGATGCCGCCACCGGTTTATTACTGGAGAACAACAAATCGCCCTCCCGCAAGACCGGCGAGTTGGATAACCGCGGCAGCCACTTCTACCTGGGTATGTATTGGGCGCAGGGGCTTGCCCAACAATCTGATGATGCTGAACTGGCTGCCCGGTTTGCACCGCTGGCAAAGGCTCTGGCGGAGAAAGAAACGCAAATTATAGAGGAACTTGCCGCTGCGCAGGGCCAGCCCGCACAACTGGGAGGCTATTACCACGCCGATCGCAATACCGTGAAGAAGGTTATGCGGCCCAGCCCCACACTGAACGCAATCCTCGCTGCCGCCGCCAGCTGAAGCGGGTTGGTGTGCCGGTGGTCTAAACAGGCGCTGGTATTTCCTGCGCCTGTCGCCTGTGCTAACTTAGCCCCTGATTTTTTTGCGGGGTAATGCCGTGTCGCAACTTGAAGGAAAAGTAGCCATTGTCACCGGTGCCGCGCGGGGTCTGGGTCGTGCCTATGCGGAGGCGATGGCGCGGGAAGGTGCAGCTGTTCTGGCCTGTGATATCAATTCATGCGATGACACTGTTGCGACTATAACGGCAGCGGGTGGTCGTGCGGCGGCGGCAGTGACAGATATATCCAGCATGGCCAGTTGCACCGAGATGGCGGAGTGCGCCGTAGCGGCCTTCGGCCGTATCGATGTGCTGGTTAACAACGCGGCCCTTTATGCTGGCCTGAAGGGTGCTCGCTTCGAGCACCTGGACGAAGCACAGTGGGATGCGGTCATGAATATCAACGTCAAGGGCCTTTGGCAAAGTTGCAAGGCAGTGGTTCAGCCCATGCGGGATGGGGGTGGCGGCTCCATCATCAATATTTCATCATTGGCGGCCGTTTACGGCCTGCCCTACGGCCTCGATTACGTGGCGTCAAAAGCAGCGGTTATTGGTATGACGCGGGGTATGGCACGCGAACTGGGCGCGGACGGAATCAGGGTAAATGCCGTGGCGCCCTCGGCGGTTATGACGGAGGGCACAGCGGATTTTTTCGGCGAAAAACTCGAAAAAGCAAAAAAGGTGATCGCTGCGGGCCAGGTTATACCGCGAAATCTGGAGACCCCCGACCTCACCGGTACTATTATCTACCTCGCTTCCGATAACAGTGCTTTTGTGACCGGCCAAACCCACATGGTGGATGGTGGCTCGTGGTTCCTCTAGCGAGCCACACCGTTCCCCGGTTATTTTTTCACCAGCTGCTCATCCTTGAGGTGCGGGCTGATCAGCAGGGCAGTGAGAATAGTCAATAGCAGGGTAAAGCCAATCGCCGAGTAGAGCTTGTAGCTGACCCAGGTGTCCTCGCTGAAGCCGTAGGCCACCCACAGGTTGAGGCCGCCGACGACGATGAAGTTGCTCACCCACAACAGATTGAGCTTGCCCCACACAGGTTTGGGCAGGTGTATCTGGCTGCCGAGCGTCCGCTCCATCAGGTTTTTGTCGCCTATAAATTGCGACGCGCCGAAAGCCAGCGCCAGCGCCCAGTTAAAGATAGTGGGTTTCCATTGAATAAACATCTGGTTGCGGAATATGAGGGTGGCGCCACCAAACACCAAGACCGCCAGCAGTAGCCACATCAGGCGTTTTTCCAGCGTGCGTGTAAACGCGTAGGTAAGCACCACTTGTGTGAGTGTTGCGATCATCAACACCGCCGTGGCAGAGAAGATGCCATCGAATGTGTACTCCCAGCCTGCCAGTTCAATGGAGGTGCCCTTGAGCTGATACACGATGAAGAACAATGCGATAGGGAGGAATTCGGCAATTTGCTTCATGGATTCCCCTGTACTACGGCTGTTAACATAGGTTTTTCTCTCGGATTGTGCCGACGCCATCATGGTGGCCGGGGCATCAAGTGTAAAGATTGTGTTGATTGACTTCCATACCCATACCACCGCCTCCGATGGCGCCCTCAGTCCCAGCGATCTTATGGCGCTGGCCCGCGAGCGTGGGGTTGGGATGCTGGCAATCACCGACCACGACACAGTAGCCGGTTACCTGGCGGCGACCAAAGCGCTGGAACTGGAGCAACCCCGGGCTGAAACGCCGCAATTGATCCCGGGGGTGGAATTCTCCTGTCGCTGGTCTGGCGCCACAATTCATATTCTTGGGTTGGGGATGGACTGCGATCACGGCGCAATGCGCGAGGGATTGGAGATGCTCAATACTGCGCGCATAGAGCGCGGCAAGAAAATAGGGCACAGGCTGGAAGCGCTGGGTTTTGTCGGTGCGCTGGAGGGCGCCCTGAATGAGGCGGGAAGCAGCCAGCTGGGTAGGCCGCACTTTGCTGCATGGATGGTGGCCCAGGGGCATGTGACAGACCACAGCCAGGCTTTTGATAAATACCTGGGGCAGGGAAAAACCGGCGACGTCAAGGCGTTCTGGCCGGAATTGGCACAGGTGGTGAACTGGATTACTGCAGCGGACGGAGTGGCCGTAATCGCCCACCCGTTGAAATACAAGTTTACGCGTATGAAGTTACGGCGGCTGGTGGTGGACTTCATCGCTGCCAGTGGCACGGGGATAGAAGTCTCCAGCGGCCACCAGACACGGGATCAATTTGCGCAGCTGCGGCGCCTTGCAGCCGAATTCTCCCTGGAAGTATCCGTGGGTTCAGACTACCACAGGGACGGTCCCTATAGTCCACAGCCAGGTGTTGCGCTGCCTGATCTGCAGGGTCTACCCGGGGTCTGGGAGCGATGGTCTGGCCGTGCAGGGACAACCACTGGGAGCGAGATATCTTGAGCCAGTTTTACCAGATTCATCCGGACAATCCACAGGCCAGGCTCATTCGCAGTGCGGCGGATATTGTTCGTGACGGCGGAGTGGTGGTTTATCCAACGGATTCTGCCTACGCCCTGGGTTGCCACAGCGGCGACAAGAACGCCCTGGACAGGATTCGGCGCATCCGCAAGCTGGACGATCGGCATAATTTCACCCTGATGTGCAGGGACCTTTCCGAGATCGCCACCTACGCCAAGGTCAACAATTCGGTCTATCGCCTGCTGCGTCACTGCACGCCGGGGCCCTACACCTTTATCCTCAAGGCAACCTCCGAAGTTCCGCGTCGCCTGATGCACCCGAAACGAAAAACAGTGGGCTTGCGCGTGCCGGACAACCGGATTGCCGCGGCATTACTGGAGGACCTCGGCGAGCCCATGATGAGCGTGACCCTGATCATGCCGGGCGAGGAATACCCCATGATCGACCCCTATGATATCCGCGACACCCTGCAGCATGAGGTGGACCTGGTAATAGACGGTGGCTACTGTGGCATGGAGCCCACTACCGTGATCGACCTGGCTGACGAGGTGCCCATGGTATTGCGCGTGGGCAAGGGAGATATCGCGCCTTTTGAGGATTAAAGGGGTATACTGGCAGTCCGCCCGCCGGCCGCAGAATACGCTGGCTTCCCATAACGACAGGTAGGCCCGTGTCAGGCAACAAACCCACACCGGAAAACCCCGCCATACCCGCCGCCGAGCACACGCAGCCCCCGCCTACCGGTGACGTACCTACGGTGAACCTGCTGCGGCCTGAGCAGGGCGAAATGCCGTTTGCCGTCGTCATGGGCAAGGCAATGACTGAGCTGCCCAAGGATCTCTACATTCCGCCCCAGGCGCTGGAGGTTTTTCTCGAAGCATTCGAGGGGCCGTTGGATCTGTTGCTATACCTGATCAAACGCCAGAACCTCGATATCCTCGAGATTGACGTCTCGAAAATCACTGAGCAGTACATGCGCTACGTGGAGTTGATGGACGCCATGCAGTTCGAGCTGGCGGCGGAGTATCTGCTGATGGCAGCCATGCTGGCGGAGATAAAGTCGCGCATGCTGCTGCCGCGCTCCAGCGAGCTGGAAGAAGATGAGGAGGATCCACGGGCGCAACTTATCCGGCGCCTGCAGGAGTATGAGCGTTTCAAGAAAGTGGCGGAAGATATCGAGGAGATGCCTCGTATCGAACGCGATACCTGGGTGGGCAGTGCCCATCCCCCGGAGCTGAACCGGGCGCGCCCGGAACCCGATGTGGATATGCGGGAATTGCTGGTTGCCCTGGGAGAGGTATTGCGTCGGGCCGATATGTTCGAGAGCCACCATATTCAACGCGAGGCCCTGTCGACGCGCGAGCGTATGTCGCAGGTGCTGGAGCGTCTGTCCGGCCAGCAGTTTGTCCCCTTTGTCGCACTGTTCTCAGCCAAAGAGGGTCGTCTGGGGGTGGTTGTGACCTTCCTGGCGGTCATGGAGCTGATCAAGGAATCACTCGTTGAAATCGTGCAGACCGAGAACTTCGGCCCCATCCATGTCAAAGCCAGAGTGGAGTAATAGAGAACGTAATGTCGGAAATAGGTCTGGTACAGATTATTGAGGGAGCACTGCTGGCCGCTGGCAAGCCCCTGACCGTTGCGCAGCTGGGCGAGCTCTTCGAAGACAATGAGCGGCCTGACAATGCGTCTATCCGCACTGCGCTGGAAGAGGTTGCGGCGCACTGTGACGGGCGCGGATTCGAATTGCAGGAAGTAGCGAGTGGCTTCCGCTTCCAGGTACGCCAGAGCCTCAGCCCCTGGGTGGCCCGCCTGTGGCAGGAACGCCCGCAGAAATATTCCCGTGCGCTGCTGGAAACACTGGCATTGGTGGCCTACCGCCAGCCGATTACGCGGGGCGAGATCGAGGAAATTCGCGGCGTTGCCGTCAGCTCCAATATCATCAAGACCTTGCACGAACGGGAGTGGATTCGTGTGGTCGGGCACCGCGATGTGCCGGGTCGGCCCGCGATGTATGCCACCACTCGCCAGTTCCTGGATTATTTCAGCCTGAAGACCCTGGACCAGCTGCCTGCGCTGGCGGATATTCGCGATCTGGAGACGCTCAATGCAGAGCTGGGCTTCAGTGACCCCGCAACAGACACAGAAAGTGACGATGCCGTCCCGGAGATTGGGCCGGGTCTGACCGTGGTGGGCGGCACTGACCATGTGAGCGCGCCCGCTGAGCAGGGTGTAGAGCCGCTGGCAGAGAGTGACGCGCCGGCGGAAACCGGCGGGGAGACCACCGCAATGGATCTGGCGGTGACGGCGGCAGAACTTGTGACTGAAGACGCCCCGGCCACCCTCGACGAAGAAGTTGCAAGTGATGTTGAAGCCGACAACGCCGACCCGGCAGTTGCCGGCCCAGATAATCGCAGCTGATCACTCCTATGAATGAAAAATCCAGACCTGGGGACAGCCCCACAGCAGCAGTCACCAAAGCCGGTGAGAAATTGCAAAAAGTGCTCGCCCGTGCCGGTCTCGGTTCGCGTCGGGAAATGGAACGCTGGATAGAGGAGGGGCGTATCGCCGTTGACGGCAAAGCTGCCACATTGGGTGACCGCGTCGATGAACGCGCTCGCATCGCAGTCGACGGCCGCACCCTCGATGCGGCTCCCGCCGTACAAACCCGTTGCATTCTTTATCACAAGCCCACCGGTGAAGTCTGTTCCCGCAAGGACCCCGAGGGGCGCCGCAGCGTGTTTGATCGCCTGCCAAAGCTCAAATCGGGCCGCTGGATTTCCATTGGTCGCCTGGATTTCAATACCTCTGGCCTGCTGCTCTTCACCACTGATGGTGATCTGGCCAACGCGCTGATGCATCCCTCCTCTAACATCGAGCGCGAATACATGGTGCGGGTGATGGGCAAGGTAGAAATGGAGATGCTGCACCGCATGGTTGAAGGTGTCATGCTGGAGGACGGCATGGCACGGTTTACCGATATAACCGATGCTGGCGGTGAGGGCATTAACCACTGGTTCTACGTGGTGCTGATGGAAGGCCGAAACCGGGAAGTCCGGCGTCTGTGGGAGTCCCAGGGGCTCACGGTATCCCGCCTCAAGCGCGTCCGCTATGGCGAAGTGTTTATCCCGTCGCGGGTCAAGCAGGGGCAGTGGGCGGAAATGGAAACCGCCGAGATCAAAAGTCTCTACCGCATGGCCGACCTGCCCATGAAGGACGTCAAACGCACGACGCTCAAGGAAAAGGAAGTGATGGAGCGTCAGTTTGGCAAACGCAAGGGGCGTGGTGTCGTGCAAAAGGGCGCGACCCGGAAAGGCAGCGTGAAAACCGGCGCACCCCGGCGCAAGCGATAGCGCTATTAAGCGCTATTAAGCGCTATTGTGCATTGAGTGCCTGGCCGGTAACTCCTGTGCTGTCATCCCCCATCAAATAAAGATAGGTCGCCATTATAGCGTCCGGTGTCGGATTATCCGTGGGCTGTTCCCCGGGAAAGGCCGTCCTTCGCATAGCGGTATTGGTCGCCCCCGGACTGAGGCTGTTTACCCGCACCTTTGACGTATTCATTAACTCGCCTGCCAATACCTGCATAAAACCCTCGGTAGCAAATTTTGATACGGCGTAAGCGCCCCAGTAGGCCCTGCCCGCGCGTCCCACCCCCGAAGAGGTAAAGATAATCGAGGCAGACGGCGCCGCTTGCAATTGCGGTAATAGCGCTCGCGTTAACAGGAACTGGGCATTGACATTGACCTGCATCACCTCCAGCCAGGCGCTGTAGCCAGCGCTCTCTATGGGCCGCCGCTCACCCAGAATGCTGGCGTTGTGCAGCAGTCCGTCAAGGTGGGGGAATTCCTCTGCCAGCCCCTGTGCAAGAACGGCAACGTTTTCCTCCGTTGCGGTGGCCAGGTCCAGTACAGCCAGTCCGGGCTTGGGTCCTCCCGCGGCCTCAATCTCATCGTACACCTGTTCCAGTTTGCTTTCTGTGCGGCCCAGCAGAATCACTGTGGCACCGTGGGCGGCGTAACTCAGTGAAGCGGCGCGCCCGATACCGTCTCCGGCGCCGGTGACGAGAAGGGTTTTGCCCTTCAGGAGATCAGGTGCCGCCTGGTAAGCCTGTGGTGTGCTTGCTGTCATTTCAACATCCTTTTGTTGTTCAGTTGATCACTGCATTGGCCAGAATGGCAAACTCAGGAGAATGGACATTATCTCGCCGCAGTCCCCGACTGGCTTTGCGCCCTGAGGGCGTGGGGTTCCAACCGAACGGAGATATCGAGATTTGTGGCGCGCGGGACGTTCGCCCGAAGCTAGGGAAAGCAACGACATTCACGTTAGCCGAGGATCATGTCGCGCAATTCGGTGCTGTTTTCAACGTGTCTGTCAGCGCCCCAGGTGTAGGGGTCGTCGCCCGGCTCGATATAACCGTACACCGCAGCGATTGTGTGCATGCCCGCCCGGTTACCCGCCTCGATGTCCCGCAGGTGGTCACCCACGTAGATGGCCTGCGCCGGACTGCAGTGCAGCTCCCGGCAATTGCGCAGCAGAGACTCCGGGTGTGGCTTGCGCTCGCTGACATCGTCCGCGCAGACTACGCTGCCGGCAGGCGGCCTGATGTCCAGGCGTTCCAACAGGGGCTCGGTTAAATACCGGGGCTTATTGGTGGCGATGCCCCAACTGATCCCGCGCTGCGCCAGTTCTGCCAATAATTCAGTGATGCCGGGGTAGGGCTTGGCCGCAGTGCCCAGTATTTCGCTGTAGAGTTCCAGCAGGCGCAGGCGCTGTGTCTCAAATTCCTGGGCCTCCTCTGGCAGATCCAGGCCCAGTGTTACAAGACAGCGTGCGCCGTTCGAAACTGAAGCGCGAATGCGTTCGGGGTCCATTGGCTCGCGCCCGTGCTCTGCCCGCATGGCTTGTACAACGATGACGAACTCGGCGGCGGTGTCGACCAGTGTGCCGTCGAGGTCGAAAATAACGGCCCGCAGTGACTCCGGTGGCCGCATCACGCCGGTTTAACCGCGCGCACCATGTAGTTCACGCTGACGTCCCGTTCATTGAGCCGGTAGTGTCTGGTGAGGGGGTTGTAGGTAAGCCCCGTCATGCCCTCTACCACCAGGCCCGCATCGCGAATCCACGCGGCCATCTCCGAGGGCTTGATAAACTTGTCATAGTCGTGAGTGCCGGCGGGTAACAGTTGGAGAATGTGCTCGGCGCCGACAATGGCGAAGACAAAGGCTTTCGGGTTGCGGTTGATGGTGGAAAAGTACAGGCTCCCGCCCTTTTTTGCCATGGCGGCGCAGGCGCTTATCACGGAACCGGGGTCCGGCACATGCTCCAGCATTTCAAGACAGCACACCACGTCGAATGCACCGGCTTCTTTTTCGGCCAGTTCCTCGGCGGTGGATTGCAGGTAGGTGACATCGACACCGGATTCCAGCCGATGCAACTTCGCCACCGAAAGCGGTGCCTCACCCATATCTATTCCCGTGACGCTGGCTCCGCGCTGAGCCATGGCCTCTGCCAGAATGCCACCGCCGCAGCCCACATCTACCAGTCGCAGACCCGCCACCGGGGAGTGCTCGTCAATATAGTTGGCACGCAGAGGGTTGATCTCGTGCAGCGGACGGAATTCGCCATCGCGGTCCCACCAGCGTGAAGCCAGCGCCTCGAATTTGGCAATTTCCTGCGGGTCGACGTTCAGCGTATCTGTCATGCGGGGCTATCGTCCTGTTGGTAGATGCGATCGCGCCATGCGCGGGTTCGAACAGCGAGGGCGTCGAGGTCGATGTGCGTTGGTTGGCGCTGCTTCATTACCTGCACTCCGCCTATCCAGCTGTGGTTCACCTGGCTGCCATTGCAGGCGTATACCAGCTGTGAAATAGGGTTGTACAGTGGCTGTGTCTCGGGTTGACTGAGATCCACCGCAATCATGTCCGCAAGTTTCCCGGTCTCCAGGCTGCCGATCTGGTCTTCCAGGCCCAGCGCTTTTGCCCCGTTGATGGTCGCCATCGCCAGGGCGGTGGCAGCGGGCACCGAGGCGGCGTCCTGATTGTCCAGTTTTGCCAGCAGCGCTGCGGTTTGCATTTCGCCAAACATGTTCAGGTCGTTGTTGCTGGCGGCACCGTCGGTGCCCAGCGCCACATTGACGCCACTGTTCAGCAGGCGATCCACCGGGCAGGTACCGGAGGCCAGCTTCATCCCGGACTCGGGGCAGTGCACAACGTGGGCACCGGTAGCGGCCAGCAGTGCAATGTCCTGCTCCTCCAGTTGTGTCATATGGACACACTGGGTGCGCGGGCCCAGCAAGCCCAGGCGGTGCAGGGTATCCAGCGGCCGCTCGCCGGTTTGTTCGACGGCCAGCGTCACCTCGTCGCGGGTTTCGTGCAGGTGGATATGGATCGCCACGTCGAGTTCGGCGGCGAGTGTCGCCACTTTCACCAGGTTGGGCTCTGAGACGGTATAGATGGCGTGGGGACCAAAACACACGGTTAATAATTCGCTGTGTTTCACGTCATCACGCAGGGCAAGCCCCTTGCTGATGTATTCGTCGGCATCCCGTGCCCATACGGTGGGGAAATCGAAGATGGGGAATGTGATCTGGCAGCGTATGCCGGTGCGCTGGGCGGTCTCTGCGCAGACATCGGGAAAGAAATACATGTCACTGAAGGTGGTTGTGCCGGAACGGAGCATTTCGGCGATCGCCAGTTCCACTCCGTCTCGCACAAACTCGGCGCTGACATTGGCTGTTTCCGCCGGCCATATATGCTGCGCCAGCCAGGGCATTAGCGCCTGGTCGTCAGCGAACCCCCGCAGCAGACTCATGGCGGCGTGACCGTGGCTGTTTATCAGACCGGGCAGCAGTGCGTGCCCCGGTAGGTCCAGCACCTCCCTGGCTTGTATGCCAACCGCCTCAGCGCGCGGCAGCAGGGCACTGATGCGGTTGCCCGTGATGGCAATACTGTGGTTTTCCAGCACCACGCCATACGGAATAATCGGCACTATGTAGTCGGGATGGATCAGGATGTCAGCGATTTGCGAGTGCGGGTCCATATGACGGTATTTCCTGCTCTGGAAATGGGTCTAAAACTGGCTAATTGATCACCAAAATGCCCGTTCCACGGCGGCGTAGTCTGGCAAGTGGCGAGTGAGCTGCGAAGTATAACCGGAAATTCTGTCGCGCTACGCGAATAGCGTCGAAATACTGCAAATTTATGGTGATATGGCGGTAAATTCCGTATAATCCCGCGTTTGCATTTGGGGCGAGTAAAACCGTTTATCCGGTGTTCAACGCAGCGCGTTTCAAGTGTCCGGTCGTGGTAATAATAAAGCCCTCCGCCAGCAGTCAAGGAATCCGTTTTACATGGGTGAAGTAGCCAAAGAAATTCTTCCCGTTAGTATCGAGGACGAACTCAAGCAGTCGTACCTGGATTATGCCATGAGCGTGATCGTGGGGCGGGCGCTGCCAGACGTGCGCGATGGACTAAAACCGGTTCACAGGCGTGTGCTACACGCCATGAATGAACTCAGCAACGACTGGAATAAGGGTTACAAGAAATCGGCTCGCGTGGTGGGTGATGTCATCGGTAAATACCACCCCCATGGCGATTCGGCGGTGTATGACACCATCGTACGCATGGCCCAGCCCTTTTCCATGCGCTACATGCTGGTGGACGGGCAGGGCAACTTTGGCTCCATCGATGGCGATTCCGCGGCGGCGATGCGGTACACCGAGATACGTATGCGCAAAATTTCCCATGCGCTGCTGGCGGATCTTGATAAAGAGACGGTTGATTTCGTCGATAACTACGACGGCACTGAAAGAATCCCCCACGTATTGCCCACCCGGGTCCCCAATCTGCTGATTAACGGTTCCGCCGGTATCGCCGTGGGCATGGCCACCAATATCCCACCCCACAACCTGACCGAGGTGGTCAGCGGTTGCCTGGCCCTGATGAGGGACCCGGAGCTGACCGTAGACGAGCTGATGGAATATATTCCCGGCCCGGACTTTCCCACCGCTGCAATTATTAATGGCCGCGCGGGCATTATTCAGGCCTATCGCACTGGTCGTGGGCGCATCTATGTGCGCGCCCGGGCGGAAGTCATCCATGACGACAAGCGCGGCAAGGACATCATCATCATCCACGAGCTGCCTTACCAGCTGAACAAGGCACGGCTGATTGAGCGCATCGCGGAATTGGTAAAAGAAAAGAAAATAGAGGGTATTACCGAGCTGCGGGACGAGTCGGACAAGGACGGTCTGCGGGTTGTCATCGAGTTGCGTCGTGGCGAAATTGGCGATGTGGTGCTGAACAACCTGTACGCACAGACGGGCCTGCAATCGGTGTTTGGTATCAATATGGTGGCGCTGGTGGATGGACAGCCACGCACGCTCAACCTGAAGCAAATTATTGAAGCGTTTATCCGTCACCGTCGAGAAGTTGTTACACGCCGAACGGTGTACTTGCTGCGCAAGGCGCGGGAGCGCGGTCACCTGCTCGAGGGCCTGGCGATCGCCCTGTCAAATATCGACGCGGTGATAGCCTTGATCAAGGCGTCCCCGAGCTCCGCAGAAGCGAAAGAGAAGCTATTGGCCGCAGCCTGGACGCCGGGCGAAGTAATCGGCATGCTGGAGCGCGCGGGGCCCGAGGCCTGTCGCCCCGATGAACTGGACCCGCATTACGGGCTGCGCGATGGCCAGTACTACCTGTCACCGGCCCAGGCCCAGGCGATCCTGGACCTGCGTTTGCACCGTTTGACCGGCCTGGAACACGAGAAGCTGCTGAACGAATATCAGGAGAAACTGCTTGAAATAGCAGACTATCTGGAAATTCTGTCGGATCCAGAACGCCTCAAGCTGGTGATTCGAGAAGAGCTGGAAGAAATTGTTACCGAGTTTGGCGATGAAAGGCGCACGGAAATCACCGCTTCCCAGCACGACCTCACGGTTGAAGACCTGATAACTGAAGAAGATCGGGTGGTTACCATTTCCCACGGCGGTTATGCCAAGACACAGCCTCTGTCGGATTACCAGGCTCAGCGACGGGGGGGAATGGGCAAGTCTGCCACGGCGGTGAAGGATGAGGACTTCGTCGAGCACCTGCTGATCGCCAGCACGCATGCCACCATTTTGTGTTTCTCCAATCTGGGCAAGGTGTATTGGCTTAAGGTCTTCCATATCCCGCTGGCAGGGCGCAATTCCCGCGGCCGTCCGATGGTCAATTTGTTGCCGCTCGAGGAGGGAGAAAGAGTCACGTCCATCCTGCCGGTAAACGAATACACCGAGGGCCATTATATTTTCATGGCCACCGCCAAGGGCACCGTAAAGAAGACGGCGCTGACAGATTTCGCACGTCAGCGCAGCGTGGGCCTTCGCGCGCTGGAGCTGGATGACGATGATGTGCTGGTAGGCACTGCTATTACCGACGGCAGCTGCGATGTGATGCTGTTCAGCAGCGAGGGTAAGGCTGCGCGCTTTACCGAAGCAGATGTTCGCGCCATGGGCCGCACCGCCAGAGGGGTGCGCGGTATTCGCCTGGCCGAGGGGCACAGCATGATTTCCCTGATTATTCCGCAAGCTGACGGCAAGGTGCTCAGTGTCAGTGAGAATGGTTATGGCAAGCGTACGGAAATGGCCGAGTTTCCCCGCAAAGGCCGAGGCAACAAGGGCGTAATCGCCATGTCTACCAGTAAGCGTAACGGGAAGCTGGTGGGCGCGGTGCAGGTCTTCGAAGGGGATGAGCTGATGCTGATTTCCAATCAGGGGACCATGGTGCGCACCCGTACCGACGAAGTGTCTGTTCTCGGCCGTAACACCCAGGGTGTGCGGGTTATCCGTACCAAGGAAGCGGAGGTGCTGGTGGGTGTAGAGCGTATCGACGAGCCGGCACCGGATGCGGAGCTGCTGCCGACGGACAGCCAGGAGGCGCCGGCGGCAGACACTCAGGCTACCACGCACGATGAAAATGAATCCGGAGATAACGGGGCCGACGAATAGGCGCCGGGTCTCCACCTGAAACCAAGGAAACGAAGTAGATGAGCCGTAGTTATAATTTTTGCGCGGGCCCGGCAGCCTTGCCGCAGGCGGTGCTGGAAATCGCCAGAGACGATATGCTGGAGTGGCACGGCAAGGGCCTGTCTCTGATGGAGATGAGTCACCGCAGCCCCGAAGTTGTGGGAGTAACAACTCACGCTGAACAGACCCTGCGTGATTTGCTGGGTATTTCCAGCGACTATGCCGTGCTGTTTCTGCAGGGTGGTGCCAGCACCCAGTTTGCCTCGGTGCCTCTGAATTTGATCGGTGAGAAGGGCAGTGCCGATTACGTCAATACCGGGCAGTGGTCGAAGAAGGCGATCGCTGAAGGCAACCGTTTTGCCGACGTCAATGTGGCGGCATCATCGGAAGACACCAACTTTTCGACCATACCACCACAGGATAGCTGGCAGCTCAGCAGCGATGCCGCTTACCTGCACTACACGCCGAATGAGACCATCGGCGGGGTCGAGTATTTCTGGACGCCGCAGGTGCAGGTGCCGCTGGTTGCAGATATGTCTTCCACGATTTTGTCGCGGCCGATAAACGTCCAGGACTTCGGCGTGATATACGCGGGCGCACAGAAGAATATCGGCCCGGCCGGCCTGACGATAGCCATCGTGCGTCGCGACCTGTTGGGTCGCGCGGGAGCCCGCTGCCCCACCATGCTCGATTGGAAGGTGGCCGCGGATAATGAGTCCATGTACAACACCCCCCCCACCTTCGCCATCTATCTGGCAGGCCTGGTTTTTGACTGGCTGCAGGGGTTGGGAGGTCTGACGGCGATGGAGACCATCAACAGGCGCAAAGCAGAGACGCTGTATGCTGCTATCGACGGCAGTGACTTCTATGCAAACCCGGTAGAACTGCCAAGCCGATCGTTGATGAACGTGCCTTTCACACTCGCCGACGACGCGTTGGACAAGCTGTTTTTGCAGGAATCAGAGGCCTCGGGCCTGCTCAACCTCAAGGGCCATCGCTCAGTGGGTGGTATGCGCGCCAGCCTGTACAACGCAGTGAGCGAAGAGGCCGTGGACGCCCTGATCGCCTTCATGCGGGACTTCGAACAACGCAAGGCCTAGGGCCCCAGTTTATGGCTGATTCGGAAGATAAACGGGGTCTCGATCAGGTCAGGGCGGATATTGACGCCATCGACCGGGAGATCCAGGCGCTTATCAGCAGCCGGGCGCGGTGTGCCCAGCGTGTAGCGGCGATCAAACTTGAAGATGCAGAGGCCGCCCGCGCCCAGGGGGAGCCTGAGGCCGAGGTGGTTTACTACCGACCGGAGCGCGAATCACAGGTCTTACGTCGCATCATGGAGCGCAACACCGGCCCA
Organism: uncultured Haliea sp.; assembly: GCA_963977275.1. GTDB lineage: Bacteria > Pseudomonadota > Gammaproteobacteria > Pseudomonadales > Halieaceae > JARRPM01. The sequence continues at coordinate 19,706 of CAXBNX010000038.1, forward strand.
CTGGCCGGTGAAACTGTGGCCCATGTTTTTCGTGAGATCATGTCTGCCTGCCTGGCCCTGGAACGGCCTTTGCAAGTGGCTTACCTCGGGCCCGAAGGCACCTTCACCCAGGAGGCGTCCATCAAACACTTCGGCCATGCCGCTATCTGTGTACCACAGGCAACTATCGACTCGGTATATGCGGAGGTAGAGTCGGGTGCGTGCAACTACGGTGTAGTACCAGTGGAGAATTCCACCGAGGGCATGGTCAGTCATACGCTGGATAATTTCATGGACTCGCCGCTGAAGATCTCGGGTGAGGTAGAGATACGTATCTCGCATCACCTGCTCACTGCTCCAGGGACAGGTGAGGGGGAGATAACACGTATTTGCGCTCACCAGCAGGCTCTGGCGCAATGTCGCAATTGGCTGGATCGTCACTACCCCAACATAGAGCGTGAAGCGGTCAGCAGCAACGGTGAGGCAGCACGGATGGCAGCCGGTACTCCCGGGCTGGCAGCGGTTGCGGGTGAAATGGCGGCGGAGCTTTATCAGCTGCAAACCATCGCCAGCCACATCGAGGATTACCAGGACAATACCACGCGCTTCCTGGTGATCGGGCGCGAGGAAGTGCCACCCAGTGGCCAGGACAAAACCTCGATAATCGTTTCCAGCCGCAATAAACCGGGCGCCCTCTTTGCTTTGCTGGACCCCTTCCGCAGGGGCGGCGTGAGCCTGACCAGAATAGATACACGCCCGTCGCGCACCGAGAAATGGGCTTACGTGTTTTTTATCGAGTTCGAAGGGCATGTGCAGGATCCGAATATTGCCGCCATCGTCAAGGAACTGGAAGAGCAGTCCATTCTGTTGAAGCCCCTGGGGTCCTATCCCAGAGCCGTTCTCTAGACGTGAGTTATTCTGCGGATACGGTCGTCATTCTGGGCCTGGGGTTGATTGGCGGCTCTCTCGCCAGGGCATTGCGCCAAAGTGGATTCAGTAAACGGTTTATAGGTTACGGCCACCGGGAGCCCTCCCTCAAGCGTGGTGTCGAGCTCGGTGTGATCGACGATTTTACTCTGGACCTGGACGAGGCCATCGATCAGGCCGATATACTGGTGCTGTGTGCGCCTACGCTGATCGCTGCAGATATGTTGCGAGATATCCTGCCACGGCTGGCTGGCAGGAAAAACACGCCGATTATCACCGACGTGGCGAGCGTCAAGGGCAACCTGCGCGATGCAGCCATCGATGCCGTGGGACAGATGCCGCCGCAGCTGGTACTGGCTCACCCTATAGCCGGGTCTGAACAAAGTGGCGTGGACGCCTCCAGCGCGGAACTTTTTGTTAATCACAGGGTGATACTCACCCCCGATGAAGCCAACGACCCGGCGGCGGTGGAGCTCATTCGCAGCATGTGGGCAAGTACCGGAGCCGAGGTGGTGGATATGGCGGTGGCCGAACACGACACGGTTTTGGCAGCTACCAGCCACCTGCCACACCTGCTGGCATACGCGCTGGTTGACGCCCTGGCGAAGTCCCCCGGAAGCGAGGATATTTTCCGCTTTGCTGCTGGCGGGTTTCGGGATTTCACCCGTATTGCCTCCAGTGATCCGGCGATGTGGCGCGATATTGCCATTGCCAACAAGCCGGCCCTGCTGGATGCTATCGATATGTTCAGTGCCCAGCTCGCCCAGCTCCGCCGGGCGGTAGCCGACGGTGACGGCGAGCAGTTGTACACGACCTTTACCCGAGCCAAAACCGCCAGGGACACATTTTCTGCCATCCTGGCGGTGCGCAACCAGGGCAAGCAGAGCTAAGGAAACCGTATGGAATTCAAATTACTGCCCGGTGGGGAAGTCACCGGCGAGGCGCGCATCCCCGGCGACAAATCCATTTCTCATCGCGCTATCATGCTGGGTGCGCTGGCCGAGGGCAGTACCCGGGTCAGTGGGTTTCTTGAGGGCGAGGATGCGCTGGCAACGGTGGCGGCATTCCGCGCCATGGGAGTGAGTATTGAGGGCCCCGAAGAAGGGGTGGTGATGATTCACGGCGTGGGTATGCACGGACTGCAGGAGCCTGATCAGCCTTTGGACCTGGGCAATTCAGGCACCAGTATCAGGTTGCTTTCGGGGTTGTTGGCCGGACAGTCTTTTGATTCTGAGCTTACCGGCGATGAGTCTCTCTGCGGGCGGCCGATGGGTCGGGTAACCGAACCGCTGGCACTGATGGGAGCGAAGATTGGAAGTGCCGAAGGCGGTCGTCCGCCTTTGAGAATCAGTGGCGGACGAGCGCTGACCGGGATTCATTACGACCTGCCCATGGCCAGCGCACAGGTGAAGTCCTGTGTGCTGCTGGCGGGGCTGTTTGCCAGCGGCACAACTTCCGTGACTGAGCCTGCACCCACGCGAGATCATACCGAGCGTATGCTGCGAGGTTTTGGCTACGAGGTACAAGCACAAGGCGGTGTAATCTCGCTCCACGGGGGTGGCAGTCTCAAGGCAGCGCAGATCGATGTGCCGGCGGATATCTCCTCTGCTGCATTTTTCCTGGTGGCGGCCAGTATCGCCCCCGGTTCCGACTTATTGCTAACCCATGTCGGCATCAATCCTACCCGCATCGGCGTGATCAATATTCTCCAGTTGATGGGGGCAGATATCACCCTGCGCAAGCAGCGTGAGGTGGGTGGTGAGCCGGTGGCCGATATCCGCGTTCGTTACGCGCCACTCAAAGGCATAGAGATTCCCGAGGACCAGGTGCCGCTGGCAATCGATGAATTCCCCGCACTGTTTATCGCTGCTGCTTGTGCTGAGGGGCGTACGGTATTGCGTGGCGCCGAAGAATTGCGAGTAAAGGAGAGCGACCGCATTGCTGCCATGGCTGAAGGGCTGACCACGCTGGGTATCGTCAACGAGGTGCTGGACGACGGTATTATTATAGAAGGCGGCACGCTGGGAGGTGGGGTTATTCGTACTTTCCACGATCATCGCATCGCCATGTCCTTTGCCATTGCCGCGCTGCGGGCCGAGGGGGAAATTTGCGTGCTGGATTGCGATCATGTGGCCACGTCCTTCCCCGGTTTCGACGCGCTGGCGCGCGGTCTTGGGCTGCAAATCTCGACGATGACGGCCTGAATGGTGGCCGATATACCGGTTATTACCGTGGATGGCCCCAGTGGTGCCGGCAAGGGCACCATCAGCCATATGCTGGCCGATACCCTGGGCTGGCACTTTCTCGACAGTGGTGCCCTCTATCGTGTCACCGGCCAGGCCTGCCTGATTGAAGGTGTAAGCTGGGATGATCATCCGGGTGTCACCGAGATCGCACGCCACCTGGATGTCAGTTTCACCACGGCCGCCAGCGGTGAATTTCTGGTGGCCTATAAGGGGCGCGATGTCAGTCGCGATATACGCACCGAGGAGGGGGGGCGCGGCGCCTCCACTGTGGCGACCATTCCGTCTGTACGCGAGGCGCTGCTGGCGCGGCAGCGTGAATTCCGCCAGCCCCCCGGACTGGTTGCGGACGGCCGCGATATGGGCACAGCGGTTTTCCCTTCCGCCGACCTCAAGATCTTCCTCACGGCCAGTGCCCGTGAGCGGGCGGAGCGGCGCTACAAGCAGTTGATCGCAAAGGGGGAAAATGTTAGTCTCCCGCGCCTTCTGAAGGACATAGAGGAACGGGACGAGCGCGACAGTAGTCGCGATGTATCCCCTCTGGTGCCTGCGGAAGATGCCATCGTTATCGACAGCACTGCCACTCCGATCGAAGCTGTATTTGATCAGGTAATGCAAAAGGTGACGGAAAAAGGCCTGAACGCGTTGCGATAAGCGCCGAATTTCCTTGATATGGCAACAGTCTGTCACCTGCGCTGAATCCAGTCAGGGTGTTGGGTGGCAGATAACTATGGATGGCCCGGGCCGGCTGGAGGCGCGGTTAGAGGTGGGTAACTGCCGATCATTTTCTACAGGTAATGTGCAATGAGCGAATCTTTCGCCGAACTATTTGAAGAGAGTTTGAAAACAGTCGATATGAAACCCGGTGCGATCGTCACGGGTGTAGTTATCGACATAGATAACGAGTGGGTCACCGTTCATGCGGGCTTGAAGTCCGAAGGTGTTATCCCTCGTGAACAGTTTCTCGACGCCAGCGGCGAGTGCAGCTTAACCATCGGTGACGAAGTGCAGGTTGCACTGGAAACCGTTGAAGATGGTTTCGGCGAAACCAAGCTGTCCCGTGAGAAGGCCAAACGTGCCGAAGCGTGGAAAGATCTCGAAGCAGCCCACGAGGCGGACGAGATGGTCAAAGGCATTATCAACGGCAAGGTCAAGGGTGGCTTTACTGTCGACATCAATACTATTCGCGCATTTTTGCCAGGCTCTCTGGTGGATGTGCGTCCGGTGCGCGACACGCTGCACCTGGAAGGCAAGGAACTGGAATTCAAGGTCATCAAGCTGGACCAGAAGCGCAACAACGTGGTGGTTTCACGTCGCGCTGTGATGGAAGAAGCCAACAGTGTCGAGCGCGATGCTCTGCTGGAGTCACTGCAAGAAGGTATGTCCGTCAAAGGTGTGGTCAAGAACCTTACCGATTACGGTGCTTTCGTGGACCTCGGCGGTGTCGACGGTCTGCTGCACATTACCGACATGGCCTGGAAGCGTATCAAGCATCCTTCCGAGATCGTGGAAGTCGGCCAGGAAATCGACGTCAAGATCCTCAAGTTCGACCGTGAGCGCAACCGCGTATCATTGGGCCTTAAGCAACTGGGTGAAGATCCATGGGTTGCCATTACCGGTCGCTACCCCGAGGGCAGCCGCGTGAAAGCGCGCATTACCAACCTGACCGACTACGGCTGTTTTGCCGAGCTGGAAGAAGGTGTGGAAGGCCTGGTTCACGTATCCGAGATGGATTGGACCAACAAAAACGTACACCCCTCCAAAATTGTCCAGTTAGGCGACGAGGTAGAGGTTATGGTTCTGGATATCGACGAGGAGCGTCGCCGCATCTCACTGGGTATCAAGCAGTGCCAGCAGAATCCCTGGGACGCATTCGCAGGTACTTACGCGAAAGGCGCCAAGATCTCAGGCAATATCAAGTCCATCACAGACTTCGGCATCTTTATCGGCCTGGAAGGCAACATCGATGGCCTGGTGCACCTGTCCGATATCAGCTGGAACGAAGTGGGTGAAGAAGCGGTACGCAACTACAAGAAGGGCGACGAGATCGAAACTGTCATCCTGTCAATCGATCCCGAGCGTGAGCGTATTTCGCTGGGTATCAAACAGCTGGAAGACGACCCCTTCGGCAACTACGTGGCTGAAAACGATCGCGGTTCCATCGTGACTGGTGAAGTGACTGAAGTCGATGCCAAGTCGGTAGTCATCAAGCTGGCGGAAGAGGTGGAAGGCGTTCTCAAAGCCTCCGACATCAGCCGTGACAAGGTTGACGATGCCCGCGCCCTGTACAAGGTAGGCGACAGCGTTGAAGCCAAAATCATCTCCGTGGATCGCAAGAACCGCGGCCTGGGTCTGTCTATCAAGGCCAAGGACTACGAAGATGAGCAGGACGCTGTGAAGTCACTCAAGGAGCAGGAAGTTGAATCTGCCTCCCCGGGTACTATCGGCGACCTGATCAAGGCGCAGATGGCTGAGAAGTAATCTGACATCCCGGGCCTCGCGGCCCGGGTTGCTAAATAAGGCTCGCTTCGGCGGGCCTTTTTTTTTTTTTTTTTTGCCCAAGGGTTCTGGTTGAGCCCAAATATTGAAGTGGGTGGGTGCATCTTGCCGGTGGTTTCCATCATATTGGTCAAAGTGCAGTTGTTGTTCTGTTCACCCGCGACGGCCATGGTGTGCCTCCTGTCAGGACCCGCTACAAGCACATCCATGTGCGCTCGTGTTCGGCCGTCCCTGGCCTCTCACGGTCCCGACAGGAGGCACACCATACCCCCAGCTCGGTGGCGGCAACCAACGCCGGATCCAACCAACTTTTCCGTTAAAAAATAACAACTTGCGAAAATAAACCGCTCGGGTGACAATACCAATCCAAAGGTAATGACCGATAATAAAACCTCTGCGAAAGGAGGCACGATGACCAAAAGCGAATTGATAGAAGCCATCGCGGCTAGGCAGAGCCAGCTGTCCTCGAAGGATGTAGAGCTGGCCGTGAAGACCGTACTGGAACATATGTCCCAGGCATTATCCACGGGCGAACGTATTGAAATACGCGGCTTCGGTAGCTTCTCACTGCATTTTCGATCGCCGCGGCGCGGTCGCAACCCCAAGACCGGTGACTCTGTTGAGCTTACCGGCAAGTATGTACCCCATTTCAAACCTGGAAAGGAATTGCGCGAGCGGGTGAACCTCGGGCTGCAAATGGGGCTGTGAGCTTTCCCCCAGGCAACAGCGGCGAGCCGCACAGGCAAAGGGGTAGAACGAACCCACCGTCAATTATTAATCCGGTGTCACCATGAAAAAGCTGCGTACTCTTTTATATATTCTTATTTTGCTGGCTGGTGTGGGCCTGGGGGTTTTGTTCGCCTTGCAGAACACGCAGGCGGTACCGCTGGACCTGCTGATATACACTTTTTCGCCTCGCAGTCTGGCGCTTTGGGTGTTGGGCGCCTTTGCCCTGGGCGGCATTGCGGGGCTGCTGGTTTCTTCGGTGTATATGCTGCGTTCAAGAGCGGCTCTGGGCTCTTCGCGGCGACAGTTGGCCCGCACCCGCACTGAATTGGAACAGGAAAAGGTGCGGGGCACGGATATAAAGGTCAGTGACTGACCTTATTTTCTTTGGTTTATTCTTTGCCGCTATAGCCATTGGCTGGACGCTTGGGCGATACGCCCGCAGCACTGGTGCATCAGCCCGTTATTTTTCCAGCGAGCAGCATGGCCGGGCGGACTCTGCAGATACCGCAATTGATTCTCTGGTAGGCAGCCTGTCTGCCGATGGCGGAAACACCCAGGCACGAATAGCCCTTGGCGTCCAACTGCGTAAACGTGGTGAAGTGGATGGTGCAGTGCGAATTCATCAGGAACTACTTGCGCGTACCGGTTTGCCTGCCGGGGATACCGCCCAGGCACAGCTGGAACTGGCGCGAGACTACACCAGTGCGGGTCTTCTGGACCGGGCGGAAGAACTGTTGTTGGAATTCATTCGGGACTTTCCCGGGCAGAGCCAGGCCGGTCGCAGGCATCTGTTGGAAATCTACGAAATAGAACGCGACTGGCGGCGTGCTATAGAGGCTGCCAAACCCTTATTACCACGCAAATTGGCGCGTAAGGGCGCCGCGAGCGAGTCACACCACGTTCGGGGTCAAAGGATTGCACAGCGGCTGGCACACTACGGCTGCGAACTTGCAGAGGAAGAACGCCTTGGCGGTGACCTCGATGAAGCGCGTAGTCTGTTGCAAGAGGCCTTGTCCCGCGACAAGTGCAGTGTGCGCGCGTCCATGCTGTTGGCACAGGTGGAGTGGGACGGGGGCCGTTATCGGCAAGCGGCCCAGTCTTTGCGGCGAGTGCGAGTCCAGGATCCCGATTACCTGCCGGAAACAATCGAGCTACTGCGAAACTGTTATGTCGCTCTGGATGATAGCGAGTCGTTTCGCGTATATCTGCTGGAGTGCCTTGCAGCGCGGCCCACACCCGCACTGGTGGCAGCTGTAGCGGAGGATATCGGCCGAGTAGAGGGCGATGTGGCCGCTGGCGAGTTTCTGGCGGAGCAGCTTGTGGCTTCCCCTTCCCTGCGGGGCCTGGCGCAGTTGATTGGTCTACAGCGCAGCGCAGATGGCATCCCGTCCCACCCGGATATTGCGTTGTTGCAGAACCTGAGTCAGCGTCTTGTGGCCACCAGGCCCGCCTATCGCTGTGGCCATTGCGGCTTTGCCGGCAAGCATTTGCATTGGCACTGCCCGGGCTGCAAGCACTGGGGCAGTATTAAAGCGATAGACGGCCCAGGCTCAGTGTAGGCCTGGCCAACATTTCCCAATGGAGCACCTATGAAAACACCTGTAATTGTTGCCCTGGATTTTCCGTCGGCGCAACCGGCGCTGGAATTGGTCGCGCGACTTTCACCTGACCTGTGTCGGCTAAAGGTAGGCAAAGAGCTGTTTACCCGCAGCGGGCCGGCGCTGGTAGAAAAGTTGCAGCAGCAGGGTTTTGAGGTTTTTCTGGATCTTAAGTTTCACGATATACCCAACACCGTAGCCGCCGCCGTGCGTGCGGCAGCGGAGTTGGGAGTGTGGATGATGAATGTTCATGCCAGTGGGGGGCGCAGGATGATGGAGGCGGCCGTGGCGGAACTGGCAGGGCTTGACCACACGCCTCTGTTGATTGGCGTAACGGTGCTGACCAGCATGTCCGATGCCGATCTCGCTGAGCTGGGTTACCACGAGACTACGGCCCAGAGAGTTCAGCGGCTGGCCGCGCTGGCGGCAAACTGTGGGCTCGATGGTGTTGTATGTTCCGCGCTGGAGGTTGAGGCGTTGCGCGCGGCCAGAGGTGCCGGGTTCTGCCTGGTGACGCCGGGAATTCGCCTGTCCGGCGATGCCGCGGGTGATCAACGCCGGGTAGTCACTCCAGCCGATGCAGTGGCACTCGGTTCCGACTACCTGGTCATCGGGCGTTCAATTACTGCGGCGGCTGACCCACTGGCAGCGTTGCACCGGATTCACGCGGAGCTGACTCCGTAATATCAAATATGGCCAGGTCGCTGGCTGCCTCGCCCAGCGGTGCTAGACTTCTTCGCGGTACGGATGCCTGCATGGATGCAGCACGTCAAATGGAGATGACACTATGACCTACTCAACAATCTTGCACAGTTACTCCCGGCTTACGCTGTTGGCCGGGCGCATTTTTTCAACCCGGGGGCTGCCCGCAGTCGCCGCCCTGGCTGTGGTGCTGGCACTGGTAACGGGCATATTGCCCGGGACCACCGGCACGGCTTTCGCACAGGACAAAGCTCCACCGCCCACTGTGGCGGCGGTTAACATCAACAAGGCAGATGCCGTCTCAATAGCTTCAGCACTCAAAGGCGTTGGTAACGCCCGGGCACAGGAAATAGTGCGCTATCGCGAGGCGTACGGGCCTTTCTCATCGGTGGATGAACTCGCCGATGTCAAAGGTATTGGCAAGTCGACGCTCGATCAGAATCGGGCGAGAATTACACTGGAATAAGGCAGCCGCATCCGTATCATGAGGGGGCATTTGCCCCCTTTCTTTTGAACAGTGACTCGATCACGTGAAATGTCTTGTTAGTGGAGCGACCGGATTTATCGGGCGCCATCTTTGTCAGCGGCTGCTGGAACGTGGCGATACTGTTGTGGCCCTGAGCAAGAGTGGCGCGACGCTTGAGTGTGGGGCGCCCACACTGGCGCTGGATCTTTCTCAGGCCATGCCCGGGAGTGAGTCTTTGCAGGGTGTTGATGTGGTCTTCCACCTGGCCGGTATTGCACATCAGCAGGCAGCGCAAGCGGCCTATACCACGCTTAACGAGAATGCGACATTGCAGTTAGCCCGGCAATGCTCGGCGGCGGGCGTAGCGCGTTTTATTTTTCTTAGCAGCACCAAGGCGATGGGTCCCTCCAACAGCTCAGGTGAGCGGTCAGAGCAGGAGTGTATACCGCCAACTGACACTTACGGTCTGTCGAAATGGCGGGCAGAGCAGGCCTTACGAACTGAGTTTGCGGATGATCCAATGGCGGTGGTTATTTTACGTCCGGCTCTGGTCTACGGCGGGTCGGCTAAAGGCAACCTGGCGTTGCTGGCAAAGGGTGTGGCGGCCGGACTGCCCAGACCCCCCGTGCATGGCGCGCGTTCCATGGTAGCCGTGGCTGACCTCGTAGAATTGCTCTGCATTGTAGCCCGGGAGCCTGTGCAGCCCATACAGACCTGGATTGTCACCGATGGTCAGCACTACAGCACCCGGTTCGTGTATGACCAGTTGCGGCAGGCGGTCGGCAAGGGTGTTGGAGCGGCCTGGCTGCCCACTGCGGGCTGGCGCCTGGCTGCCACACTGCTGGATTGTCGGCCCGGCCGGTCGCACGAAACCACCTGGGACAAGCTTTTTGGTATCGAGCTGTACAGCAATCGCGCGGTGCTGGAAGCCACATCCTGGCGGCCGCGCTACCGCCTGGAACATCTGGCCAGGGGGATCATGGCGGCGGGGGCGCCCACCCAGTGACGGTGATTCTGGTTGTCACGGTTCTGGCGTCGATGCTGTTTTGCGGTGTTTACCTGCGGTTGGCTCACCGCTGGCAGATATTGGATACACCCAATGCGCGCAGTTCTCACCTGTTGCCGACCCCTCACGGCGGTGGTGCCCCCATGCTGCTTGCCTTTTGTCTCGGTATGCTACTCGCTGACGGCTGGTTGGGCCCATGGCCCCTGTTATACCTGCAACTCGCAGGAATTGCGCTGACATTGATGTTGTTGGGTATTGCCGATGACTTGTGGTCGCTGTCTGTGCGATTGCGCTTTGGTAGTTACGGTCTCGCTTGCCTTGCCGCAGTGCAGCTGATTTTTCCGTTGTCCGCGACCGATAACGCGGTGGTGTCCTCACTGCTACTGATCACAGCCGCTTTGGCGATGTTGTGGCTGGTGAACCTGTATAATTTTATGGACGGCATCGATGGTATTGCGGCTACTCAGTGTCTGTTGGCCTGCGCGGCAGCGGCTTTTTTGGCGGCACGAGGCGACGCTCCTGACTACACGGTATTTTGTTTGCTGCTGGCCGCTAGCCAGCTCGGCTTTCTGATATGGAACTGGCCGCCGGCACGTTTGTTCATGGGCGATGCGGGCAGTATTCCCACCGGTTTCCTGTTAGCGGCTCTGGCTTTGTCAGGTGAGGCACAAGGTGGACCGGGATGGGCCGCCTGGCTGATATTACTCGCGCTGTTCATAACGGATGCCAGCTGGACTTTGCTGTGGCGTGTGGCGAGCCGTCAGCCGTTCACCGAGGCACACCGCCTGCACGCCTATCAACGCCTGAGCAAACGGTGGGGTTCTCACCTGAAAGTGGACCTGCTGTTGGTTGCGATCTTCTGCACCTGGTTGTTACCCCTTGCCTGGATCGCGGAAGTTCATTCAAGCTACGCTTTTTTATTGGTAATTTTGGCATATCTTCCACTGCTCCTTGGCATGGCGAAAACGGGGCCACTAGCGTAATATTCACTACCCTCAGGCGTTGCAAAAACAAGTTCAGTGCGCCCGCTACCGCAACCAGTTTATCGGGAGGAGACTTGCTGAAACGTGTTGGCAATTTTACGTCACGTTCTTTTTCCGGCCTGATCGGAAGTTTGCGAGACGCCCTTGAAAAGCTGATTCAGTTACCCCGCAATATTAAACAAGCGTGCCTGCTGGCACTGGACATGGTGTTTGTCACGGCCGCCATGTGGCTGGCGGTGGCTTTTCGCTACGGCCATATGCATTTCGTGCTGGGCCCGGTAGAGTACAGCTGTGCCGCGCTCACGGTCGTGCTCAGTGCTATCGTATTCCTGCGGCTGGGTCTCTATCGAGCGGTTATCCGCTTCATGGGCCAGCAGGCAATCTGGGCGGTGCTCACCGCCGTCAGCTATTCCACCATGATTCTCGGTGCCACCGTTTTTTTCAGCCAGGCCGCTGTACCGCGCTCAATGCCGTTTATCTATTTCGCCCTGGCTTTACTGGGCATAGGCGGCACCCGGCTGGCGGTGCGGGCCTATTATCAGGCCAAGCTGCGCTCTCTTTCCGAGAACGTCGTTATTTACGGTGCGGGAGAATCCGGCCGGCAGTTGCTGACAGCGCTACATCAGGGTGATCAGTATCGGGTGGTGGCTTTTGTCGATGATGACAGCAACATGCAACGCTCGGTTATCAACGGTTTGTATGTGGCTCAACCGCGAGAGCTGGAGCAACTGGTAGCGCAGCACGATATTACTCAAGTGCTGCTGGCCATACCCTCGGCATCACCTGAGCGTCGCAAGGAAATCATTAACTCGCTGGTGGGGCTGCCGGTCTACGTGCGCACCGTGCCCAGAATCAATGAGCTGGTCTCTGGTCAGGCGAGCGTGAACCAGATTCAGGATATCAGCCTGGATGACCTGCTTGGCAGGGATGCCGTGCCTCCCCATCCCGAGTTGATCGATCGCTGCATCACCGACAAAGTGGTAATGGTGACAGGTGCGGGAGGGTCTATCGGGTCAGAGCTTTGCCGGCAGATTCTTTTGTCGGGGCCGCGGGAACTGGTGTTGCTGGATAGCTCTGAGTACGCCCTGTATAACATCGAACGCGAACTGCGGGAGCTGATGGCCAAGTCCGGGCGAGAGCTCGAGCTTGTTGCCCTGCTTGGATCCGTGCAGGATCCACGCCGGCTGGAAAATATTTATCGTAGTTTCAGTGTGCAGTCTGTGTACCACGCCGCGGCTTATAAACACGTGCCCATGGTGGAACACAATATCGCCGAAGGGGTTGCCAACAATGTGTTTGGTACCTGGTATGCGGCCGAGGCGGCACGCAAGGCAGGTGTGGAGACGTTCGTACTGGTGTCTACAGACAAAGCTGTGCGCCCCACCAATATCATGGGAGCATCCAAGCGCTTTGCAGAAATGATTCTTCAGGGCCTGGCGCAACAGGATACCAGCACGCGTTTCTGTATGGTGCGATTTGGCAATGTACTGGGTTCTTCGGGGTCCGTTGTACCGCTGTTTCATGAACAGATAGCCAATGGCGGTCCCGTTACGGTTACGCACCCGGAAGTATCACGCTATTTTATGAGTATCGCCGAGGCAGCCCAACTGGTGCTTCAGGCCAGCGCCATGGGAACAGGCGGTGATGTTTTCGTACTCGACATGGGCGAACCGGTGCGGATTGTCGATCTGGCGAAGCGTATGATTCGCCTGAGTGGCTACGAGATGGATCACGATACCCACGTTGGCGAACACATCGATATCGAGTTTATCGGCCTGCGGCCCGGCGAGAAACTTCACGAGGAGCTTTTGCTCGGAAGTAATGTGACCGGCACAGGTCACCCCATGATCATGCGCGCTGAGGAAGAGTGCGTTTCCTACAGCAATATGTACAAAATGCTGCAGGATCTGAAGCGCTACTGTGACGCCATGGATTGTGTCGCCATTACCACAGTGCTCAATGGTGCCGTCAGCGGCTTTGGCGATCACGAGGTACGTTACGATCACCTCTGGAAAAAGCAGGGGTCGCCGTTGCTGCAACCGGTTGCGACGGTGCCCGCGGCGGCGTCCAATGTAAAAGAACTCTTCCCCGACAAGCCCTGAGAATTCTTCCTCCTATATCCACGCTCTGAACAACTTAAGCCAAGGAACCCACATGATTCATTTTGATGTCTTTAATGGTGATGCTGACGGCATCTGCGCGCTGACACAATTGCGTAATGCCGAACCGCTTGAGGCGGAGCTCGTCACAGGTGTGAAGCGGGATATCAATCTGCTGGACAGGGTGCATGCTGCTGAAGGCTCTCGGGTCACGGTACTGGATGTCTCACTGGATAAAAATCGGGACGGTTTACAGCGTGCACTTGCAGCCGGAGCCGAAGTGTTTTACTGCGACCATCACTTTGCCGGGGATATTCCCGAGAGCGACAAGTTGCAGGCGATTATCAATACCGCGCCGGACGTGTGTACCAGCATCCTGGTCAACGAGCATCTCAATGGCGCATTTCGCGAATGGGCCGTCGTTGGAGCCTTTGGTGATAACCTCAAGGAGAGTGCCCGGCGTATCGCCAGTCCGCTGGACCTTGATGACGACAAGCTTCAGCAGTTGGAGAATCTGGGAATTTATATCAACTACAATGGCTACGGTTCGAATCTCGCAGATTTGCATTTTGAACCCGCGGAGCTTTTTCGCAAGGTGAGCGCCTATGCCAGCCCGGTAGATTTCATGTCAGGTGGGCGCGAGGATTTTCAGAAACTGGCGCAGGGTTACCAGCAGGACATGGGCACCGCCGTGTCTTTGACGCCGGAATATCGCGACGCTGCTGTGGCCGTATTCATGATGCCGAACGAGGCCTGGGCACGCCGTGTAAGTGGCGTGTACAGCAATGACCTCGCTAACGGGGATCCAGCCCGCGCGCATGCGGTACTGACCGAGAAGGCCAACGGCTGCTACCTTGTTTCGGTGCGTGCCCCCCTGAATAATAAAACCGGTGCGGACGAGCTTTGCATGAAGTTTCCCACAGGGGGTGGCCGTAAGGCTGCGGCGGGTGTGAATGATCTGCCCGGTGACATGCTCAAAAAATTTATCGATTCCTTTGCCGCTTTTTACGCCTAGTGCAGCTGCATGAATTGGGATGACCTGAAAGTATTTCTGGCGCTCAGCCGCAAGGGTTCGGCCCGCGGCGCAGCGCAGGAGCTGGGGGTCAGCAATTCCACTATCACCCGGCGCCTGGATGATATGGAGCACAAACTGAAAGCGCATCTGTTTGATCGCACCCCGGATGGCTACCGCATGACAGCAGCCGGTGAACAGGTCTTGCCCACCGCCGAGCACGTGGAAGAACTGGTGCTGGGGGTGGAGCGCAAAATTACCGGCGGCGACCAGGAACTGGAAGGTCGTATCCGGCTGGCATTGCCACCGGCAGGAAGCCTGGGCTTCCTCGTCGGCCGTCTTGCGCGTTTCAGCGAACAGTATCCCGGCATCGACCTGGAGCTGACCTCAAGTCTGGACACGGCAGACCTCAGTCGCAGGGAGGCAGATATTGCCGTGCGTTTGTTACCGGGTAAGGTGAAGCCTCCAGAGTATTTGATTGGCCGCCACGTGGGAGCGTTGACCGCCTCCGCCTATGTTCACAAGGATTTACTGAACCCGGATAATCCTGAGGATGTGTCACACCTGTGCTGGATAGGCAAACGCCCCGTTGACCAGAAAGAAGAATGGCTGGCTGACACCGACTTTCCGCAGCAGCCGGTGCGCCATGCGATCGCGGATATTAAGCTGGTCGCGGACGCTCTGCGTTACAAAATGGGTATGGCCTATATGCCGTGTTTTCTGGCATTTGCGGAGCCGGACATAGTGCGCGTCCCCGGGGCTACCATCGTCCATCAGTCAGACATGTGGGTGTTAACCCACAAAGACTTGCGCCTCAGCGCGAGGCTGCGAGTGCTGCGCGAAGTGATCAGGGCAGAGTTTCACAAAGTGCGACATCAACTGGACAGCCGCTTGCTCTAATCGAAAGCGCCTTCTAGTCGTCCCTTTCGTCCACGTCGAATTGGCCAGACATACGCCGCCGGATATATGACCAGGACATGCCCGCCGCCAGAAACTTTATCTGAAGGCAACATTATCGCGTGGGTCAGGCCGCGCGCAAGCCGTTAACAATAGTGGTTAACTCGGCTTCCGACATATAGCGAGGAACCGGGTAGAGGGAGCCCGCCTCGGCAATGGCCTCATCCACTATGCCGGGTATATCGCCCGGCTTGAGATCCCGGGGCTGTAGCGGCAGACCCATGGCGCTTCGTAGATCGATAATGGCCTGTATTAACTTGCCGGCCAAAGCTGCCGGGCCGTCCCCGGTTTCACCGACACCGGCCACCTGGGCGATATCTGCCAGCCGCTGGTGCACACAGTCGCCGTACGCTGCCAGTACCTCGGGCAGAACCATGGCATTGGCATTGCCATGGGGTGTGCCGCAAACACGGCCTAACTGGTGGGCGATACCATGAACATAACCCACCGAGGTTTTGGTGAAAGCTGCACCGGCATAAAACGCCGCGAGTGCCATGCCGTCTCGTGCTTCCATATCGCTGCCCTCGTTGAACGCTCGCAGCTGGTATTTGAAGATTAAGCGTACTGCTGCCAGCGCATGCTCCTCTGTAGAGCTGTTGGAGGCTTTCGACAGGTAGGACTCAACCGCGTGGGTAAGGGCGTCCATGCCAGTGGCGGCCGTTATTCCCGGTGGCATGCCTTTCATAATTTCGGCATCGAGCGCGATGTATCCCGGGATCATCTTGCTGTCGACTATTGGAATTTTCCGGTGTGAGATTGGGTCGGTAATCACCGCCGCCAGCGTGATTTCTGAACCGGTACCGGCGGTGGTGGGGATGGCAAACAGGGGCAGGCCGGGCCGCTTGCATTTCTGAATGCCTTCGAAGCTTTCTAGCGCTCCGGGATTGGTGTTCAGCATCGCCATCATTTTTGCGGCATCGAGCACCGAGCCCCCGCCCACGGCGATGATCGCTTCGGCGTGCTCCGCTCTGATCACCGCCTCGCCCTGCTGCACCTGGTCGAAGGCCGGGTCAGGTTGCACGCCATCGAACACCGCGAACTCCACCTGCTGTTCTGTCAGCTTCGCCTTGATGCCGTCGAGGATGCCTGAGCTGCCGAGGAAGTCGTCGGTTACCACAACAACTTTTTTGTAGCCCAAAACGGCCACCTGTTCACACAGCGTCAGTGCCGAGCCTGGGCCCTTGAAGACAATCGGGGGATTGCGCGGCAGCAATCGCATCAAGAAAGTAACCAGCACGGCCCTGAGTTTAAAATAGAGGATTTTCACGGTGTATTCTCCGTATGGCATTCAATATGGAGCGGGTGAGGAGAATCGGCTAACCTGCTCCAAATGGCTCTACGTGCGCTGTAAGCACCTGTTCCGTAGAGGGTTTAAAAACATTGCTTTTGGCTCTGTGCAAAAGTGTGACCCCTAAAAGTTACACCTGCTTGATACATTAATCAGTTCATAGCAATCAACGTGCAACGTTAACTGTAATCATTCAACCGAGCAAGCCTCGTTACCCTAGCCTTAATTTAGGAAAATATTCTAGACACCAATTTTGAAAACGTCTCCCAGCCGATTGCTACGGTAATTATAGCGCTCAGAATCGACAATAGTGACATCAGTCCCGATACCATGCTGAACAGTATGCTCGCGAGTATTTTTTCTGTTGTTTGAGGTTTTATCAATCCAACCCAGGAGAGCAAATAAGCAGGTAGCGCCATCAAATCCCTGATTCCGGTTCGGAACCATATAACAGGATTTTTTAGATCCTTCGATAGTGACTCTTGTCGGTCGTCAATCACCCCCAGACTCCGAATACATGTGTCCCGAAGAAGATGAACATAATCTTCAGCGAGATGTTTCGATAATAGCTCATCACCCAGTACTCGCCTCAGTTCGGGAAGCACATTCAGAACGATGGGATATTGTCTGTACATGACATTCTGGTATGGAGGGCTATAGCCCTCTAGTATCCCTATAGCGCCGAGGTTAGCCTGCATCTTGTACGATCGGTGAATCAGCCAAGTGTAAGCCTCACCATCACGGCCGCCGCTTTCCCAATACGATTTGAGTTTTTCCAGGAAATTTCCAGCAAAGGCAGCATCCGCGTTCAATTTTTTTAGTTCGAAAGCCTGTTTAATCAAGCCCCATATAGTTAGAAGTGTAATGGCCAATATTAACCAAATGCCGTTCATTTTCTGTAAAAGAGCGGAGCGGCTAGTGTTGTGTACGGGTGACAAGATGTCGGTATAAGTCTAGGCATGCTTCAGCTTCCTTGTTTAAACCCGGTGACTGCCAGAAGATTGTGGCACCAAGCCTGACATTTTGTCGTTGTGCCTCATATATTGTAAACTGTGAATCTTGGGCCGAGTATCTGGCCCAGTGAAAGTCGTAGTCTTTTGGGGCAGACCATTCTGCACTAGGATCGCTCGAAAGACACTTGTTTCGCCCACCACGATTGCTGGCCATACAGTTGGGCTCTCCAAAGTGTACAGCGAGGTTGTCACCTCGCTGCCGGTACCCGCCTTTTCGTTTGCGCTTGCCACTGGGGTTGTCGTAACACTCAGCGACCCTGTATAAGGCTCGCTTGATCTCGGGTAGTGATTCTTTCGAAGCTATGATTTGGCCGTGCATATGAAAACCGCATTCAGAACCGCGTAGTTGAGCCCTGCTTGGAATCGCATGCTCAACAGTGGCCCAGTAGCGTGGAAGTGGGTGTTCAGCGCCATATGCGCTTCGCAGAGCGTCTTTCAGAGAGTTCCGAAACTTAACGTGCATGATTTCACCTAATGACCTTTTCCCTGCCCCTGGGTCAGCTATGGAAGCTCTTTTGGCAGCGTTCCTCAGAAACTTGTCGCTGAACTGCTGAGTGAAGGTAACTATGTGATTATTTTCCCCAAGGGCAAGTTGAAGCATGGCTGCTCTCAATTCTGGGTGTACTTTGGATATATCCCGCGATACTGGATAAAGCGAGGGCTGGGATAGTAGCTGAGAATATAGCAGACCGGTCGGCTCACTAAGGAAGGACTCAATTAGCTTTGCTTTATCAGAAGGGGAAAGGCCATTGATGTGGGCTAACATGGATTGGTAGGGAGTAGCTGAACCTGCACATATAACTGCTAGCTCTTTCTCAAGATGCCGGATGAATTCGTGTGCAACCCAGAGAACACGTGACTTTGGGGCTGCCAGCGTCCTCTGTGGGGCAGAATACTTTTTTCGCAATTCTGCAAGTGTAAGGGTATTGTCTGTCATCACAGCGGCCTTGTTTAAATGGAAATTGATTACAAACCCACCGCCGACTATTGCCGGTAGGTGAGTCAATATTGGTGGGTAATTATTTGTTCACTGTGTTGGTTATGCTGTTGGTACAGGCTGTTCCTGCCCCACCCCCCAATTATAACTTTTTACAGGAGGTTGATCGATTACTAGTAATGGGAGATGCAATCTTTTTTACTAGGGGAACGGCTGTATCTGCATACTCGATTTTCAAACTTCACCGGATACTGAAACGAAGGGGTACATCGCGCTATCGTTTATTCTAAGGATGACCTGGCTCAAAGCGAGGTCAATTACAGCTCAGTTTTCACCAACGTCCAATAATTCAGCCTCCTCGCGCTGGACTCGGCGCAGCTCTGCTTCTTCCTCTTCAGATAGCACCATGAACCGTAGTGTAGGAAGCTCATCGATGAACTCAGGCAAAGGGGCGAGCGCCTTGACTGTCTCCACATGCCCTTTTAGCGTGGTCGAATGAGCTGTCAGTGCTCGAAAAATCAGTGCCGCGTCCTTAGTATCGGTGGCCTTTAGCTTGCCGAGGGCCTCATTAGCAATTTCCCTGGACGTTTCGATATGAAGCAGCGTGTCCGCGAGTAGTGATGTGTATAACCCGCGTATGGCGTCATCTGAGCTAAACTCAGTGCGAAGAGCGCCGCGTGCTTCCTCCACTAGGTCGAGGTGTCCGACTTGATGGGGGGAGGGGTTTCTTTTTACCACTCGTTTCACTGTGGATACGCTGAGTCCGGTTTTACTCGCGATCAGCGGCAGCGTGTAACCTGCTGCGCGGAGGACTACGATTTTGGCCTCTATGTCTGGGGGTGTCTTTGCCATGTATATATTTCCGTTATTCCTTCATGAGTCTGTAGATACTTGCTCGTGATATACCGAGCTTTTCTTGTATTTGTTTAATGCTGCTGCCGGCAGCTTTGAGTTTCCGTACCTCATCAGCGTCAAACGACTTGGGTCGCCCGTTGTACCGGCCCTCTGCTTGCGCCTTGGCTATACCTTCCTTTTGGCGCTCCAGCATCATCTCGCGCTCAAATTGAGCCACAGACCCAAGAACATTGAGCATGAGCTTGCCGGTCGAGCATCCGGTATCGAGGTTCATATTCAGAATTTTCAAGTTAACCGATTTGGCCTCCAGTGCCTCTACAATTTCCCCCAGGTGCTTAACGGAGCGTGCTAGGCGATCCAGTTTCGTCACGATGAGCGTGTCTCCTTCCCTGAGATATTCCAGAGCAGCGATAAGTTGAGGCCGCTGTGCGACTGATGAGACTTGTTCTCTGAATAACTTAGTTGCTCCAGCTTTTTCCAGCTCATTGAGCTGGGCCTCGAATCCCGCAACCTGATCCAGCGTGGAAGTTCTAGCATATCCAACAATTTGTCCTTTCATGACTCAAGCGCCTTGGTTGTTTTATTTAATTTAAAGACATTATAAGACTTTTGTCTCATAAGTCAATAATAATTTAAATAAGACGCTTTATTGGGTCCAAATAGTTGTCTTGTATGGGCAGGGTCTATTTAGACAGTCATCGATCAGCTTCGCGCGGGGAAACTGGTTATTACCAAGTGGCTCTCGTATGATCACGACACCGACTACAACGAATAAGACAAGGATTGTTTACCTGTGCCGATAAGCTGGAATGAGATTAAATCCAGAGCCATCACCTTTTCCAAGGAATGGCAGAACATTTCCTCCGAAGATGCTGAGGCCAAGACATTCTGGAATGAGTTCTTCGAAGTGTTCGGCAGAGACAGGAAGCGTCTAGCCAGTTTTGAGCATCGAGTAAAGAAACAAAATGGGGGTGATGGCAAGGTCGATCTGCTATGGCCTGGCGAGTTGCTAGTTGAACACAAGTCGAAAGGAAAGAACCTAGACAGGGCTCATCAGCAGGCACTCGATTACTTCCCCGGAATCAAAGATCGAGACCTGCCCAAATATATTGTGGTCTGTGATTTTGCCCGGTTCAGGGTGTACGACCTAGTTGGTGACAATGTGGTCGAATTTGTCCTGAAGGACCTACACAAGAACATCAAGTTATTTGCCTTCATCGCCGGCTATCAGCAACACGTTATCCATGAGCAAGACCCGGTAAACATTAAAGCAGCTGAGCGCATGGGGCGACTGCACGACAAGATGAAGGAAACGGGGTACGAAGGGCACGACCTTGAAGTCTACTTGGTGCGCCTACTCTTCTGCCTCTTCGCTGAAGATACCGGAATTTTCGAGAAGCAGCAGCTTCGGGATTTCATTGAGCAGCGCACCAATGAGGATGGGACAGACTTAGCCTCGAAGCTGATGGAGTTGTTCCATGTCCTCAATACACCCCATGAGAAGCGCTTAAAGAGTAGGGACGAGCAGCTTATGGCCTTTGCCTATATCAATGGCCAACTGTTCGAGAGGGCGCTACCGCCGGCTGCGTTCGATGCACAAATGAGACAGTCCCTTCTAGATTGCTGCGGGATTGATTGGAGTATGATCTCCCCAGCGATTTTCGGTTCTCTGTTCCAGTCGATCATGGACAAAGAGGCCCGAAGACACTTGGGTGCCCACTACACCAGCGAGCAGAATATCCTGAAGCTGATCAAGCCGCTGTTCCTGGACGAGCTGTGGGCAGAGTTTGAAAAACTGAGGCACAACAAAAACAGGCTGGCGGCCTTCCACCAGAAGCTACGTGGACTAACCTTTCTTGATCCGGCGTGCGGCTGTGGGAACTTCTTGGTAATTGCTTACCGGGAGCTGCGCCTTCTGGAGTTGGAGATATTGCGGACAATGCATACCAGCGGCCAGCAGACGTTTGACGTGGGCGACCTAATCTATTTGGACGTTGACCAGTTCTATGGTATTGAGATTGAGGACTTCCCCGCACAAATTGCGCAAGTCGCCATGTGGCTGATTGACCATCAGATGAACCAGTGTGTGTCAGATGAATTCGGCATGTACTTCGCTCGAATCCCGCTTGCTTCATCGGCCAATATTGTCTGTGCAAATGCTCTGCGATTGAACTGGAACGACGTGATACCAGCGAGAAATTTGAGTTACATTTTGGGCAACCCGCCTTTTGGCGGCAAGCACTACCAGTCCAAAGAACAACGCTCTGATCAGGCTGTGACTACTGGTGAGATTAGATGTGGCTCCGATCTGGACTTTGTCTCAAATTGGTTCATAAAAGCATCTGAATACGTTGGTAATTGCGCCATCTCTGCTGCCTTTGTAGCAACGAACTCAATCACGCAGGGGGAGCAGGCCCCCATCCTGTGGGGTTATTTGGTCGGGAAACACAACATCTCAATTGATTTTGCTCACAGGACATTCAAATGGAACAACGAGGCTAAGGGGCAAGCAGCCGTTCACTGCGTAATTATCGGCTTCTCAAAGCGTGCATTAACGACCCGACGTATTTTTGAGTATGAAAAAGTGGATAGTGAGCCATTCGAGATTAGGGCATCACGAATCAACCCATATCTGGTTGATGCGGCAAATATTTTGGTAACAAAACGAAAAACACCATTGTGCCCAGTACCCGCGATGAGATATGGCAATAAGCCTTCTGACAACGGAGCACTCATCCTATCGGCTTCGGAGGTCAAAGACCTCGTTCAGGTTGAACCACAAGCAAAAAAATGGATACGGCGGTACATGGGCGCAGCTGATTTTATAAATGGACTAGAGAGATGGTGCCTTTGGTTAAAAGGAATAGCGCCAACAGAGTTACGGTCTATGCCTCATGTTCTGAAGCGGGTGGAGGCTGTAAAAAAATTTAGAGAAGCCAGCTCGGCCAAGCCTACTAGAATGGCTGCCACAAAGCCCGCTGAATTTTTCTATATATCTCAACCCGACACAGAGTACATTGTGATTCCCGAAGTATCGTCAGAAAGGCGTAGCTACATACCCATAGGCTTCGAGTCGCCGCAGACTATTTGCGCCAATACCAACTACCTAATTCCAGATGCCAACCTTTTTACCTTTGGCGTTCTCTTATCGACAATGCACATGTCCTGGATGAGATCGGTTTGCGGGAGACTGGAAAGCCGTTACAGATACTCAGGGAGCATCGTATATAACAACTTCCCATGGCCAGACAACCCAACCCAGAAACAAGTACAGGCTATCGAGATCGCCGCGCAGGGCGTCCTGGATGCCAGAGCAAAATTCCAGGGTGCCACCCTGGCTGATCTATACGATCCGCTAACTATGCCCGCAACCCTCCTCTCAGCACACAGGGCACTCGATACTGTCGTGGACCGCGCATACGGCAAGCGTAGATTTGGGTCTGAGGCCAACCGGGTCGCTTTCCTTTTCGAATTGTATCGCAAACACACCAGCTTATTGCCGTCTGAAACTGAGAAGCCACGTCATAGAAAAATGATCAGGAAAACCAAATAAATTTCTATTAAGCATATGGAAGATTTCTAGTTCAGTCATCAAGGTGGTCTTCAATAAGGGAGCTCAAGTGCACGAAAATGCAATTAAGAAAATAGAGGGTTTGATCCGTGCTGCATTGTATAGGTTCGAATATCGTGATGGCCAAGTTGATACTGAAAAATTCTCTGAACATACATGGGCACTAGCACTTGAAGTTGTTAAACATAAAGGCCAATGGGTAACTGAAATAGATGTGGTCTCAATTTTTTTTCGATTTTCGATTGAAAATATTCTCGCAGAATCGAATGATCAGAATCCAATCAATGTCACTGCGAGGGCGATTCTCGGTGAAAACGGGGTCGACGAGACTGTGACGCAGCTTTCAAATTATCTTATCAATATTCCTAGATCGTATGAGGTATACCTCCCTCTTCCAAAATTGAATGTCGAGGTTCGTGAAGACATATGTCTGGGTGGGGATTTGTTTCTCGTCTCCGATCTGGCGGTGCAAGACGTTCGAGGGCTTAGAGCAGGAATGTTGGGCGGCCTGCTGGGAGAGTGGCGCTCGCAAGATGGTGAAGTCCTCTGCCTAAAGGCTATCGTGCATGGATATTGTGGCACTGATATTGATGGACCAACGATGAAGCATGTCTTAAGCAGCTTCAAAATCCTTATGCAACATGGCTTAAGTTCCGGGCTATTTCAGCTCAAGAGTCCTCACGATGTTCAAGCCAAATGGAATAATGGCAATTTTGACGTATCTCGATACAGCCTGAAGTATGTTGATGTCACGGATCGGAGTGTAAATGGTGGAAATATAGAACTTCCGATTGGGTTGAACCGGGTACTAGATCGCCTTGAACTGGGTCAGCGCAGCGCCATGGGCAACGCGATTGGTCACGCTACTATTTTCGAGTCACGAGCTCCAGCTGTGCTTGGCGTAGCGAGTGCATTGGTAAGAAGTGAACTACCCCCTTCACACCGAGTTAGACTTGCAAGTGAGTGCTGTTTCGACTCACTGAGAACTGATGACACCACCATGGAGTTTCTTAAAATTTGCATCGGATTTGAGGCTCTGCTGGGGGAAGGAGCTCAAGAGGGCTCTCTCACGGCCACCCTCGCAGACAGGTGTGCATTTCTAGTTACAGACTCGATTCAGGCCCGCATTGAAATGAGAAAAACATTCCGCGATTTTTATAGAATACGATCCAGCCTCGTGCATGGGGAGAGTTTGCATCTTGAACATAGCCAGAAATGGTATTTGGAGTGGGGACGAAACGTATTGGAGATGGCGATCCAGAAGGAAATTCAACACCTTCGAATAAATTAGTCTTGCCTGCAACTAGTAAAATGTCACTACTCGCTTCCTACTTCTAAAGCATGACAACAGTTAGATAGAGGCATTGTATGCGGCGGTCAGTGGTTTACACACAGCCTACCTGAGTACTGGAAACCTTCTTCAGTCATCACTGAGTGCCGGCAAAGTCTTGCACCGGAGAGCCATTTTAGATACCTCAGAGAAAAGCTTCACTCGTCGAAATTTTAGCACCCCAAGGCACCTCTTGGTCTTTGGCAATCCGTTTCCCTGAATGAGCATCTGGCACCTTTTTCTAGCGCCCAGTCCAAGAACATACCTCACAAAAACTCCTTTTTAAAACGGCTCCAGCGTATTTTGTCCAATGGTGCGTATTCCAGACCAAGCCTGCCACTGATTCCAGACGAAGCCTGCCACCCAT
>CAXBNX010000039.1:0-42833 GCA_963977275.1 uncultured Haliea sp.
AATCTGGCGAAAAGCGTAACGGTTGAATAGCGCCAGTTGCAGAGCGATATTTCGTGTGGGATAGTAATAAACAATCATACTAAGTATTAAAGTATCATACTGAGTAATAGAGTTGCATACCAAGACCGTCAGAACTATGCTTATTTAATGAGCTGAGTCAGGCGGTTTTTTTTATGGCATCGTACAAGAAGGGATTTACCGAGGTTAAATTCGATAAGTGGATCAAAGAGGGTCGCGGTAGCGGCCAGCATGCAGACTACAGACCTTGGTTAACGGTTAGAGATTTTCCTTCTCTAGGCCGCGTTCATCGAGTCTTTGGCCATAAATCGAAACGAACCCATCATCTATTTTCTGATCTTGAACTTTGCGTTTTCTTGATGCTGGAATGGCACAGTGAAGTCACCCAGATCCGCGAGCAATTTCCACTGGAGCGGGATCTTACCCGTAGACTGGCAATAGATTCAGGGATAAAACACCCCAATATCGCCGGGTTAGACCAGTATATGTCGTCGGATTTTTTGGTCGACTCTACCGACGAAAAAGAGCCTAGATGGGTACTACAGGCTAAGTATGCATCAGCTCTCAACGATGTCAGAACTGTGGAAAAAGTGGAACTCGAACGCCGATATTGGCAAGAAAAAACCTTGCCTTGGTATTTGATAACAGATCAGGACGTGCCAGATGTAGTAACCAATAATATCAAGTGGCTCTATCCGGCTCAAAGAGAGGAAGAAAAAGATGCTGAGCTGGCGCTGCAGCAGATCGAATTCTATGCCCACCACTTCAAAAAAAGCCCTCACAAGACGGTACTTGTCATCTGTAAAGAGATGGACATCGCTTATGACCTGCAGCTCGGCGAATCGCTTTACGAAGTTAGGTGTTTGTTAGCCAAGCGCTATTTCTCCTTCGATATATTTATTCCGACCACAAAGCTCAAGGCGTGTGATTTAAAAGCCGGAGAGCTGGGTTTTATCCGGGAGACATATCTTGTTTCGAATCAATGAAGTTCTTAAGATCGGCGAACGTAGTTACCGCGTTCTACAGTTGCTAGGTGAATACCTAGTATGGATAGATATTAACGACGAGTCTGCGTTCCCTGAATTAGCTTCTATCGACGAATTGATAAAAGCCATTGAGCAGGAAAACCTTGAGCGTGTCGAGGACCCATATCGCGAATTAGCCTTTGAAACGCCTAATGAAGGAAGCACTGCCAGAACCAAACGCGACACTAACTATGCTCTGATCAAACCGCTGCTCATTTTACCCGACTTCTTTGTACCGAAAAGCCGTGGCGCTGTCATTAAAAGCATCCTCGCCGAACATGGCTCTACCAAGCAGACTTTGTATAGGTTAGCTCGTCGCTACTGGCAGCGCGGGCAGACGCCGAATTCCTTATTGCCTGACTACAAAAATTCTGGCGGCAAGGGTAAGAGGCGGATAGCCAATGACAAGAAACTTGGGCGTCCGCGTAAATATGAGCCTGGCATCGGAGCCAAAATTGATGAGTTTATAGAGCGCCTGTTTCGTATGGCCATTGATCGTTATTTGTTGAAGGACAAAGGACATTCATTCCCCTATGCCCATCGTCGCTTCGAGACTCTATATCTAAACTATTTCCCCGATACACCTCAAGAAGAATTGCCCAGCAACTGGCAGATGATGCATTTTTATAAGCGCGAGTATTCTCAACCGGACAAGCTCAGAAAGCGTGTGTCGAGCATAGAATATAACAAGGATATTAGACCTCTGTATGGCACGGCGAATACTCAGGTACTCGGGCCAGGATCCCGCTACGAGATAGACGCCACCATCGCCGATATTTACCTTGTATCTGATAGTGAGAGGGGAAATATAGTCGGCCGTCCCGTTGTCTACATGGTTATAGATGTGTTCAGCCGCATGATTGCCGGTTTCTATATAGGTTTTGAAAATGCTTCCTATGCTGCAGCTATGCAGGCTTTATTTATGGCTACTACCGATAAAACTTCGTACTGCAAAGAATTGGATTTTGACATCGAATTGGAGAACTGGCCAAGCATTGGTCTGCCAGACGCAATTCTGGCTGACAGAGGTGAGCTGTTGGGCTATCAGATCGAAAATCTAGAGAGTAATTTTTCAGTAAGAATAGAAAATACACCGCCCTATCGCGGTGATGCTAAGGGGATCGTCGAGCGTAGTTTCAAAACTATTCAGGCTTCTTTCGGTCCTTTCGTGCCCGGTTACGTATCTGGTACTAAGGTAAAAAAGCGCGGTGGAAAAGACTATCGACTAGATGCGAAGCTGACAGTGAAGGCGTTCTCTCAAATAATCCTATCTTCAGTGCTTTATCATAATCAGTATGCGGTACTTGAGAAGTACGATAGAGACTCAGACATGCCGACAGGCCTGCCCACGACTCCTATCCACCTGTGGAATTGGGGTTTGCAGCATAGAACTGGACGTTTACATCAAGCCGATGAAGATGCGCTTCGCATTGCTCTTTTGCCGAGAAAGACGGCTACCTTGTCTGAACTGGGAATCTGTCTGTTCGGTATTTACTATGCGTCTTCTGAGCAGTTGCTGTTAGGCTGGATGCATCGGGGGAAGGACGTGAAGCGTCCTGCAAATATGGAAGCGGCCTACGATCCCCTTGTTGCCGACCGGATCTATCTTTTCCCCGAAAGGGGCAGCAACAAATATTGGGTGTGCAACCTAGCTGACCGCTCCAGAGAATTCCAAGGGGCTTCGTTCTGGGATGTCTGGCTACTCCGCAACGAGCAGAAGAAAACCATTGGACAAACTCGCGTACAGTCAAAAACTAAGAAGCGGCAGCATGAGCAATTCGTCATCGACAAGATAGCTCAGGCCGAAAAGACCGCGCCTGATACCTCTGGTCTCTCCAACGCGGGGCGAATTCGTGCTATCAATGAGAATAGGCGAGAAGAAAAGGCAAGAGAGAGGCATGAAAAAGCGCACCGCCCAGCTACAAGTGACAATAAGAAGTCCGGTGAGGTGATCCACCTTGTAAACCCAGAGCTTGATCTGAACTATCCTGATTATATAGACGAACTCTTCGGGGATGACGACTGATGCCGCTACCTGATAACTTTGTTGATGCCATCTATATAGATCCGGGCCTTGAGCGATATCGAGGCAATCCATTGATAGAGGCTCTGCCGCCCATAATGGACCTACAAGCTCTTAAAGTGAAGTTGACTGGTAAGGTTAAATTTAACCCAAAGGATTGTTATGAAAAAGGGCATATTCGCGCTCACCAGATCAGCGCGCTGCTTGACGATTTTTTCCAGCCTCTATCTATTCACAAACAGCTGGAGGAGAAAATTTCAGTTATGATCCGCGCTGGCTATGTTGGTCGTAATATAGCGGATGGCTCCCTGAATCAGAAGATGCAGGAAGGCTACCAAAGGATTATGTCAGGAGCGATAAACGATTTTTGCTTTGCACAGTCCAACTCTACGGCTAAGTGTATGTCGTTGATCGGCTGTTCCGGCAGTGGTAAGAGTTCGACAATCAACCGTATCCTAGCGACCTATCCGCAAGTCCTCTATCACCAGAAATATAACTTCATACAGCTACCCTATCTAAGAATTGAATGCCCTTCTGATGGTTCGTTGAAGAGCTTATGCCTGAATTTTTTCCGTGAAGTTGATCGTACGCTTCATACTGGGTATGAGGAAAAATACGCACGTAAGCGGCATAGCACTGAAGTTCTGCTTTCCCTGATGGGACAAGTGGCAACGCAGCGAGCGATCGGTGTCTTAGTCATTGATGAAATTCAGCGATTAGCGCTGAAACGCTCGATAAGCAAGGAGGCCATGCTGGAGTTCTTTGTTGCTCTGGTAAATGTAGTTGGCGTTCCTGTAGTTATGGTTGGTACACCCAAGGCTCGGCCTATATTCGAAATGGAACTTCAGGCAGGTAGACGCAGTGCTGGGTTCGGTGCGCTGTTCTGGGAGCCGATGCAACGAGGTATTATAAAAGCTGATCCTAAGACTGGAATATCGAGAAAAACCGAATGGCAGGCCTTTACCGACAAGCTTTGGCAATATCAGTGGTTGAGTAGCAGGGATGAGTTACTGAGTGACGAAATCCGCGACTGCTGGTTCGACTTGTCGCAGGGGGTACTCGATATAGTGGTGAAAATTTTCGTGCTCGCCCAGATGCGATCCATATCTACGGGATTGGAACGGATAACCGCCAAGCTACTGCGTACCGTATACGAGCAAGAACTGAAACTGGTGCATCCCATGCTGGATGCTCTACGTAGAGACGACCCGGAGCTTATCGTCAAGTATTCTGATTTACAGTTGCCAGAGATGGACAAACGACTCCTTGAACTAAGAAGGCTGATCGAAGAGCGGCAGGACGAAAAGGAAAGTGAATCGTTCTTCGGCGGCAATGAAAAAGCACTGCGGCTGCATACTATGTTGCAAGCCATGGGATGTACTTCCGAACTGTTACAGCCTCTGATCGTAAATGCTTTCAAAGAACACCCGAATCTTTCTCTGCCGGAGCTGAGTCGAATCATATTGGAGTGGTATTCTAAGCCGTCTGAACCAAAAAAGATCAAAGCTGAAAAGGTGAACCCTAGAGATTGGCATACGCTATCTTCTGAAGATTTGAGATTTAAGTTCTCTCAGGCAGACAAGGGACGGCTGTACGATGATCTGAAATACGATAAAGAGTTATTCGATGTGCCTAATTGGCTAAGGCATGTGGGCTGACATGCTGGGTTTCCCTCTGCCTTATCGCGACGAATTGCTATATAGCACTATTGCTAGGCACAGGGTTCACAGTGGTATTGTCTCGCCGAAGGGGCTGTTATTGGAGGTCTTCGGCGATACCAAGGTCTTAGCCACGTCTGATCTGCCATCGCATCTGGGGCGGATCGCAGAGCTTTACCCTGCAGCACTCGGTGTTACACCGCTCGATTTACTCTATCAAAATACCCTCTTCCCTTTATATGCGCCTTTCGTGGGGGAAACTCGGCGGATTGCTTTGATCCGGGAACTGACCGCAAACGACAAGAGTGCGGTTCACCTCGCTGTCGGGGTAGCGGCTTCGCGCATTAGGCAACCGATCTATCTTAGATATTGTCCTGCTTGCATGTGCGAGCAAGTGAGCAAGCACGGAGAATGTTATTGGCGGCGTGACTGGCAGGTGGCTGGTGCCGATAGTTGTCCTGCACACGGAAGCCTCATCAATTCAAAAACACGTCGTCACGATGCCCAACGGCATGAATTTATGGCGGCGGATCCGAATATTTGCCCTTTAATCGATCAACTACCGGGGAAATGGCAAAGCAATTTGCTTGCAGAAAGCATAGATGAACTGTTGAACCTAGGAACAGTAGTAGTACCCGAACTGCCCCAATGGAGCCTTTGGTATGCCAATTTGGCAGCCGAACACAGATTAACTCGCGGTATCCAAATGCGCCATAAGCTTATCCGCGAAAAGGTCGTCGGGTACTGGGGAGCAAGCTGGCTTTCTTTATACGGACTTATGCCAGATGATAGTGAAACTAATTGGCTTAAGAATATATTTCGGAAGCACCGCAAGGCTTTCAGCTACCTGGAGCACCTAGTAGTGCTTTACGCCTTTATGGAGCCAAAATGGAAACTAGTTGATGTCGTCGATAGGGTTGCTCGACTTAAATTGGATAAGAAAATCCCGACAAAGATTCTGGATGAAAAAGATAATCCTTTGCTAATTGAATATCGCAGTCGGTGGCTGGCCGTAGTCGAAAAGCAAGGTACTAAACAGGCTCGTCTCAATGGATTTGGGGGGGTATATGCTTGGCTGTATCGTCGCGATAGAAACTGGTTGTTCAAAACTAACCAGACTAATAGAAAGCTGGAGCCCAAACATAAAGCTAAGGTTGATTGGCAGAGACGTGACAAAGATATCGTTAGAAAGCTTATAGGCATTCTAGAACTAAGCGAACAGAAGCTCGATACACCTAGGCACTCAATGAACTGGTATTTGAACCAGTTGGAGTATAAGGCCCAGGTAGAAAAGCACTTAGATCTACTACCTTTGTGTAGTTTGTTTTTTGTTCGGTACTGTGAAAGTATATTTGAATATCAAATAAGAAGAATCACCCGCACCGTCATACACATAACACGGGATGACGAGCCACTGAAACGTTGGCAGGTGCTGAGGGGAGCTAGCTTGAGCGAGCAGCGGCTTACCAACCTGGCCCGTCGATTTCTTGAGGAGGTACTCGAAATTTGAACAGCAGCACCTACCTGAAAGGGTTCAAGGACGATACCTGGCTCAACGGAATTGGCGATTTTTTCTGTAGGGTGGACGGAGTCAGATGGGGGATCAATTTAAGCATCTACCCCAGCAAGGAGCATGGAAAGGATTCAACCTCTCTTTCCAATGCACCTATGCTGATACGCAAGAACATCATCAACCCAACCAAAGACTATTACCGTAAGAATTACGAGATAACATTTACAGTAACCTCGACCCACGAATGGCTAGTTGACGAGCTTGGTAACTGTCCGGCTCTTGAGAGGCGGCTGCATAAGGAAGCTAGGCAACATTGCTTCGTGTTCCACCATCCAGACGGTACCAGGATCTATCTTCCCCAGTTCGAACTGGCGAGAGCGCTCTTTTTTCACAATGGCTATCTGGCCCGTTCTTCGGTAATTCATGACGTATTGAACAATGAGTTTGCAGTTGAGTACGACAACGTGTGGGGAAAGGCCATCATCAACGTACTGGATACCTGCAATTGTCCGGCAGAGCTGTTTAACGATTATGGTTATCGCCGGGTGCTTGCCTGGTTGTTGATGGATGCTGATGCCTGGCGTTCATACGACAGTATTGGCAATTACCAGCTGCGTAATGGAGCTGATGACGGGCAATACAGAGTATGGACCTTTCAGTTCGAACCTCCAGTACTGGAAGGTGCCAGCCTGAAGTTGAAAGGTAATTTTGACCCAGAAAGCCAAACGTTCTTGGTTTACGAGGTTACCAGCATAAGAAATATTCCCGCCAACTTACCTGAGCATATCGAGTTTTACAGTCCCAAGTTTTTCACTCGGGTCGCTGGGAAAGGTGTAGTAGCCGGCTCTGCTCTTGAGCGGCCGCCTGGGTATAACGTGGATGACGCGGCGGAAGGAAGCCGGGAAAACAAGCCGGTCATGATTCGAGAAAACACGACTGAGCTTGCGTTCAATCGTGCGGTGGAGACGTCGAAGATCAGCAAAAAGAGAAAGTCCACGGTGAAAGGCCACGAGAACGATGGTGAGCAGGGTGAAGTTTCCAAAGATGTCAGTACCGAAGAGCAAGGACCATACGGAGGTCTGATAAGCGCCGAATGGAACAATCTTGATGACCAAACTGATGATGCTTACCTGTATCTGAACAAATTCGAGAGCTACTTAAAAATGCTCGGATTACTTAGGGATAAATATGGCTTTAAGGTCAACACCGATCCACTGAGAAAGTTGCCGAATATTGGTAAATGCAAAAAGCATATATTGGAAACTGATCAAAATCCGAGGTGTATGTCGGTCGCCCATGTTACAGCAGGCCTCACAGGGTACTATCTGCTGGAAGTCGATACTTCAGATGCAAGCAAGGCCTTATCGACTAAAGTGATTCTCGCCAAGGCTATCGGCGACATAGAGCCCCACTTGTTTGAGATGGAAAAGCAGTTGCTTAAGGCATCTCTATCCTGGCCGAAGCAGCATTTGGATAACTTGGTCGGTGCAGAGAATCACACTTGGATTCCACACCAAAAGTCTGACAAGCCCGGAGCAATTACCGCAGAGGACATTGATAAGTGGGCTGAAAGGGTGTTTGTGAGGCTGATTTCTACAGAACAATAATCACACAATGCATCTCAAGAGGCACATGCAAAGCCTGGCTTAGCGGCACAAATTGAAGGCTCTGAGTTTGCAAGTTGTGCGCTTGCAGCCGGACATCGTGATTAGGCTATACCGGGTTTATCACATGCTTGGTATTTACCCGCCGCCAGCAGGCTCCTGATATAAGGACCGGTGGCCCTACTCCCCGCATTTTCCCGTGAAGTTGCCAATTACCTTCTCGATCCTGTGGTGCTGTCAGAGCAATTAGTTTTTGCCATCAAGTGTTTATGTTGATTCTGGTTTATTTATCACCGCCTCCGTAGGCACGCATAAATAGGGTCACTACATTGGTTACCCAAGTCTCTATCTGCGCTGCCGAGGGTGGGCTGTCCGGGTAAGTCAGGTACTGTAACTGCAGCTCGCTGCGGACCAGGTTTACAAACATACAGGCGACGGCCTCCAGACTGGTGTCACCAAAATTTACTTCACCGGACTGGCTGGCACCGGCTAACAGATCGGCAACCAGCCTGGCACTAACCTGCGGCCCGGCACGGTAAAATGTATGTGCCAGAGCAGGAAAGCGGGCGCTTTCGGCAATGGCAACACGATATAGTGCCAGTCCGGACGGGGAGAGCACCACATCCAGATAGGTCCGAGCCAGTATGCCCAGGGTTTCTTTCAGTCGCCCCGGCTGAAAGCGGATATTATGCAGGGCTCTGGTAAAAGCAGCGCACTCGGATTTGATCACGGCGGTAAAGAGCGCTTCCTTGTTGGTGAAGTGCGCATATACCGTTGATTTTGAAACCCCGGCTTCGCGCTGGATCATGTCGGTGGTGGCAGCACTGAAGCCATGGGCCAGAAATACCTTTCGAGCAGCCTGCAAAACCTTGAGTGCTTTACCACTAAGCTCGGTTTCACCCGAAAGGGAAACATGTTCGGTTAGGTTGCGTTGTTGCATCTGAATCGGCCTCTTGGCAATGATGTATATTCTTGACACTGTATCGAACTGTACGGTACAGTGCAAATTGTATCGCTATCCTGGTGCATCCCATCGTTCTTGGTGGGCAATGTTACCCGGATTATTTTTTTGCCACCAGTTCGAACC
This sequence comes from uncultured Haliea sp., assembly GCA_963977275.1. Lineage (GTDB taxonomy): Bacteria > Pseudomonadota > Gammaproteobacteria > Pseudomonadales > Halieaceae > JARRPM01. The sequence continues at coordinate 8,929 of CAXBNX010000039.1, forward strand.
GATCGGTTCGAACTGAAGTGTTCGGTGAGCTTATATGACTCCACAATCGTTGTTACCTTCGCTGCGTAAATCCACGGTAGCGCTCAGTATACTGCTGCTTGCCGGCTGTGCGGTCGGCCCCCATTTTGTTCAGCCCGGCAACAGTCTGCCGGGAACGCCGTTATCGCCTCGGGATGATTACCGTCATATGCAGGAAACATCCGTAGTCAATGTGCCTGTGCAGTGGTGGGTACTGTTCAATGATCCGATATTAACCGAACTGCAGCAACGAGCCCAGGCCGGTAACCTGGGCCTGCAAATGGCGGCGGAACGCATAGAGCAAAGCCGCGCACAGCTGGGTATCACGTCGGCCCAGCTGTTGCCCGGTGCGGCGGGCAATGCGAGCTATTCCCGTGGCGGGCTCAGCCAGCACGGCCGGCTGGCCGCGCTGGGAGCACCGACCAGCGCCACCGGTTTCTGGCAACTCGGATTTGACGCCAGCTGGGAGCTTGATCTGTGGGGGCGAGCTCATCGAGCGCGCGAAGGGGCCACTGCCGCCCTTGAGGCGAGGGTATACGACCATGAGGCGACCCGGGTGGCATTGTCCGCTGAGGTGGCCCGTGTTTACCTGCAATTACGGGGCACCCAGGCCCAGCTGAACATTACGCAGAAAAATCAGGCGATTGCCGAGCGAGCCCTAGAACTGATCGAAAGCCGTGAACGCAATGGGGTAGCCACCGGCTTTGAGGTCGCGTCCGCTCGTGCGCAAGTGGCTACAGTCAAGGGCATGGTGCCTGCGCTCATTCAGCACAGAAACGCTTTGATGAATGCGTTGGCCTTACTGCTGGGAGAGCAACCGCGGGCATTCGACACCGAGTTGAAAAACGCCATGCCCCTGCCTTCATTGCCGAGCAAGGTGCCGATGGGGGTTCCATCCGAGCTGGCGCAGCGACGACCCGATATTCAGCGTGCCGAAGCCGAACTGCATGCGGCCACCGCCGCCATCGGCGTTGCCAGGGCTGATTTCTATCCCCGCATTGGCCTGGGAGCTCGAATTGGGGTAGAAGCCTTTGAATCCGACGACCTAGATAGTTGGGATTCCCGCTTTTTTTCCGTCGGCCCTACCGTTTATCTGCCCATCTTTGAAGGGGGGCGGCTGAAACAGCGACTAGCACTGAATGAGGCGAAACAAAAGCGCGTCGCGCTGGCCTACCGGCAAACGGTACTGCAGGCCTGGCACGAAGTGGATAACGCCTTGGATGCCTGGGCAGCACAACGCAGCCAGCACGCCAACCTGCAGGTGTCCTACGAGCAGAACATACAGGCGCTGAATGCCGCCGAGCGAGGCTACCAGCAGGGTGCGGTGGACTATTTGCGAGTACTGTCCGCACAGCGCAACGTGCTGGAGAGCGAATCCCGGCTCAATGACAATGCCACCGACGCCACCCTAGCGCTGGTGAACCTCTACAAATCACTAGGGGGCGGATGGGATCCGGACGCCCTGTCGATTGCGCCGTCATCCCTGGAGGCGGACCAATGAGCACGGTCGTAGTACAGCCGCCCGCAAGCTCGCCTGCTGTGGCGGCAAAGCCATCCGGGCGCGCGCTTGGTGGCCTGGTCGGCATTCTTGTCGCCGCCATGATGGCGGGGCTGAACAACCGCGTTGGTGCGCTGGCGCTGGCGGACGTGCGAGGGGCGTTGGGTTTTAGCCTGGACGGCGCCTCCTGGCTTACCACTGTGTATACCGCCGGTGAGCTCATCGCCATGCCCTTCGCCGCCTGGTTTGCCATTATGCTGTCCATACGGCGCTTTGAGCTGTGGATGATTGGCACCTGCGCATTATTGGCCTTGGTGATGCCCTTTATCCAGCGTCTCGATCTGTTGCTCGCCCTACGCTTCGTGCAAGGTGTCGCTAGCGGAACTATGATTCCCTTGCTGATGATGGCGGCATTGAAATTCCTTCCTGTCCATATACGGCTGCATGGTCTGGCGTTGTATGCACTGACGGCTACTTTCGCACCCAATGTGTCGATCTGGTTGGCTGGGCATTGGACTGACGGACTGCTCGACTGGCGCTGGGTGTATTGGCAGATCATACCCTTGGCCCTTATCGCAGGTGGGCTGATTGCCTGGGGGCTGCCGAAGGATGCCATTCAGACCGGGCGTTTCCGGCAAGCCAATTGGGTTGGCCTGGCACTGGGTGCGCCTGCGCTGGGCCTTATTGCGGTTGCTCTGGATCAGGGAGTGCGGCTGGATTGGCTTAACTCCCCCCTGATTGTCGTGTCATTGGTGGCTGGCTTCACTTTGCTGGGCGTCTATCTACTTACTGAATGGTACCACCCTTCTCCGTTCATCAAGTTGCAATTGCTGGAGCGGCGCAACCTGGGGCTGAACTTTACACTGTTTGTCTTTCTACTGGTAGTCATGAGCTCCGGGGTGATGTTGCCAATGCACTACCTCGGGCCATTACAGGATTACCGCCCCCAGCAGATAGCTCCCATTGGTTTGATTATCGCCTTGCCACAACTGATCTTTGGCTCAGTAGTAGCGGTCTTGCTGTACCAGAAATGGGTCGATGCTCGCTTCGTTTTCAGCCTTGGCCTGCTTTTGATTGCGCTGGCGTGTTTCTCGGGCAGTTGGCTTACTCCAGATTGGAATCGGGATCAGTTCGTGATGGTACAGATGCTGCAGGCACTCGGCCAGCCCATGGCGGTGGTATCAATGCTGTTTCTCGCCACCAGCGTGGTGCGGCCTAGCGAAGGTCCTTATGTGTCGGGAACCATTAATACGCTGCGTGCTCTCGGCTCATTGATAGGCGGTGCCGTGGTCGGGCAGTTCCTGACGGTTCGCGGACGCTTTCATGGGGAAATGTTGCTGGATCATGCCGCGCTAGCTGAGTCCTCTCTCTCATCGGTGCCTGAGCCGTCCCAGTTGATGGGCATTATCGGCCAACAAGCATTGGTGCTGTCGGTGTCGGATGCCTATCGCGCCTTGGGGGTTCTGGCACTGATCTTGATTCCTTTCGTGCTGCGGCTGACCTACATTCCTGCGCCTGACCTGAAGGCCAGTACTTCTTTATCATCATCTTCATAAGGATCATTTCATCATGGCATTGCCAAAGAAAGCCAAAATCACCAGTGCAGTACTGCTATTGGCAGTCGCGATAGGCTGTGTGCTTTATCTCAATCGGCCAGAATCAAGCGCATCAAGTCAGTCCACAAAAGATGCTTATGTACAGGCAGACTTCACTTTTGTTGCCCCACAGATTGTTGGGAAGGTCGATCAGGTATTCGTGGAGGAGAACCAGCAGGTGAAGGCAGGGGGCTTGCTCGCGACCATTGACGACCGGGATTTCGTCGTCGCCGTGGATGCCGCTAAAGCACAAGTTTCCGGTGCTAACGCCAGTGTCGCCAGTCTGGAAGCTCGTCTGACACAGCAGCAAAACGCGATACACCAAGCGCAGGCAGCCGTTGCCATGGATAAGGCCGAGCTAGTATTGGCGAGAGCTAACCACGAACGCTATCGCAACCTGGCCGCCGATGGTTCAGGTACTGTCCAAGCCATGCAACAGGCCCAATCACAGTTGAATATCCGTCTGGCGAGCCAAGAGAAGAACCAAGCGGGACTAAAAGCGGCCCAGCAGCAGGTGGCCATTCTGCAAGCTGAACTGGAAAAGACCAAAGCAGCGCTAGCCCAAGCCCAGGCCGCTCAAGCCGCAGCGGAATTAAAATTGTCCTATACGCGTATCACGGCCCCAGTTGACGGTACCGTGGGACAGAAATCGGTTCGTGTCGGAGCCTTCGTCAATACCGGTACTCCACTGCTAGCAATCGTTCCACTTGATGCCGTCTATATCCAGGCGAACTATCGCGAAACGCAATTGGCTCATATCCAAATAGGACAAACGGTGGACATCAAAGTAGATGCCTTGCCCGGCGCCACCCTGAAAGGGACAGTAGAAAGTTTAGGCCCTGCTAGTGGGGTCAGCTACTCCGCCATTGCGCCACACAATGCAACCGGTAATTTTACTAAAATTGTGCAACGCCTTCCCTTACGCATTCGCGTGGATTCTGGTCAGCCTGAGGCGAATAAACTACGCGTGGGTATGTCTGTGGTGCCAACCATCCAAACCCGGAACTAATGAGACGTAAGAGTTGAGTTTGAACTTGCTGCTGCTCAGTGGCGATTAAACCGGTGGTAGTTTAGGTCGGTCAAGGTCAGCCGAAAGATGCATGGTTGCTGGCTACTGGCCTCTTTCCGACAGGATAAATTGATAGCGTCAGATCTGTTGCCGGAACAGTGTGCTCTAGCTAGCCGTGATGTTTTGGCGCTAACGATTTTCCAGCTATGCTTTTAGTCTTAAGGACCATCCTCGCTCTATTTGGAGGCTCAATTCAGGCCGTGGGTTGAGTTTTTATTTAGCCACCGTAAGCAATTACCCGTCATTGAATTGAAGCGCTGGAAGCGGGAGCCCACTTTGCTTATCCGTATTCATCGCTGGGAGCGAGGTCTTAACGAAAACTTCAATGGATTGAGAACTAGATCTCACCCGAGTTAACGTACATACCTCGATAACACGGCCGATCCCCATAGGTTTAGTATGAGACTTTATTACTTATAATTAAGGCTTTAACAACTAAATTTGTCTGATGAGTATGATACTTTTTTCAAAAATGACTTGAATCCCAAGCCACAGAGTCCGTTGTACATGGATTTTAAGTATGAAACTTTATTACTCTCCCACATTTCGCTGTCAGAGGACATTAAAGTTTGATAAATAACTTTAATGTTTGATAATTTACATTAAAGTTTGATCAAAAAAAGCCCCCTGCTATTCTCAACACAGCAGGGGGCTTTTTTCATGACAGATGCCAACAAACCGCTTGATCCAAAACACGAGAAACTGTTGAAAACTCGTGGTCTGGGATCAGGCAAAGACTATGAACCTTTCATCAAGGTTCATGAGCTCAGCAGCTCAGGTGAGAGCGTTCGAATCCGCAGTGCCTCGGTGGGCCGGATTCATCATCTGTTGTCCGGTATAGAACTGCTGGCGTTCCTGGTTTTCGATCAGTTCGAGCAAACGACTGATATCCGCGAACAATACCCCCTGCCAATAGACGACACCCTCGACATCTGTGCTCGACTGGGAATCCGGCATCCCCAGATGCATGGCGGTTTAATGGTGGTTTCAACGGACCTATTAGTCGACTTTTCGTCAGGCAGTCGGTTGGCGATTGCAGTGAAATCGTCGTCGGAGCTATCGAAGCTGAGAGTGATGGAGAAGCTCCAGATTGAAAAAACCTACTGGGAAACTCGTGATGTGGAATGGAAGATTTTCACAGAGAGGGAAGTCACAGATGGGATGCGGGAAAATCTTTTGTGGATCCAGCCCTATCTATCCCCGGATATGGCGGCACATCAAGAGGTGGATTATTCAGATGTGCAGGACCTCTTCCATCGGCTTCAGTCGCATCCGCGAACCAAGATCACACGGCTTTGTGCGAAGCTTGATGACCAATATAACGTCGATCGTGGATTTCACCTGAGTATCCTTCGATACGCTTTGGCCCACCGTTTCATAAAGGCACCTCTGAACAACGCATTTCACAGCTGGAAATTTGGAGACCTGGCCCTCAGAGAGCCAGAGTTCGCCACCGAGGTGAACAATGCTTCTTAATCGTGTATTCCAGGATCCCTCGACAGGCAAGCGATATCGTGTGGTCCTGGAGCACCTCTCAGATTTGATGTTGATCGACGTCGACAGTGACAAAGCCTGGCCTTTCCCAATGTCAGAAGAAGAATTCCGTTCGGTTGGGTATGACTCGATTTCGGACCCCTACCCAATACCGAGTGTCGAGGATGACAGCATTGGCGCCAAAAGGCGTGATGAAGCCTGGGCCACGATCAGTCCATTGTTGGAACACTATCAATCACTTTTGGTTAAAAACGAACGCAATCGGCTGATAAAGGAACTCCTTAAATCCACCAATAAGCCAAGGTTATATATCACCCGACAGCTTCGTCGATACTGGCAAAGGGGAATGGCTCCGAATGCCCTGGCACCGGATTATCACAAATGCGGGGCCAAAGGGCGTCCCAGACGTGAGGTGGAGCAAAAGGTTGGTCCAAAACGTTCAGTTACTCCCGGGGTGGGAGTGCCAGTAACAGAGGAAGTTGCGGAACTGTTTCAGATGGCACTTGATGGTTTTTATCTAACCAGCGAGAAGGTTCCTCTGACTGCCGCAAAAGACAAGGCTGTCGGGCTTTTCAAAGCGCGCTACCCCTCCGAAACAGAGAAAAGTATGCCCACGATGAGGCAATTCCGGTACTTCTATGAAACGAATTACCGGAAGTCTGACGTGGTAAGGACCCGGACTCCAAGCCGCATCTATCAAAAAGATAAACGGGCGTTGACCAGCACCTCAGGCAATCTCAATTTCGGCCCGGGGGCCCGGTATGAAATAGACGCGACCATAGCGGATCTCTACTTGGTGGCAGAGGACGATCCTGCTCTCATCATTGGCCGTCCGGTTTTGTACTTTGTCAAAGATGTATTTAGCCGGATGGTTGTGGGTATGTATGTGGGCCTCGAAAATCCCTCCTGGGTTGCTGCGATGGTGGCGCTCAGCAACGCCTTCAGCGATAAAACAACGTATTGTCAGGGTTATGGAATAGCTATCAGTAAAGAAGACTGGCCAAGTTTCGGCCTTCCCGCGTCCATCATGGCCGACCGCGGTGAGCTTCTTTACAAACAAGCGGATGTCTTGGTTAATAGATTCAACATTCAATTGAGCAATTCACGTGCCTATCGCGGTGATGACAAAGCAATCTGTGAGCGATTCTTCAACACCATTCAAAGTAAGTTTCGGCCCTATGTTGGCGGGGTAGTTGAACCTGTAAATGGGAAAAAGCGTGCCGGAAAGCGCTACGAGCTGGATGCGGAACTGAACCTCTCTGACTTCACGCAAATGCTGATTAATCTGGTCATCATCTACAACACCCAGCATGTTGTTGAAGGTTATGATTTCGCGCCTGATATGCCGACTGAGTTGCCCGCAGTGGCCCGGGGAGCTCTGGAACTGGGGAATTCAAAACCGCACCGGCCAGCTTCGCTCCTGTGACGAAGACTTGGCCCGCATTAATCTCCTGCCCTATGAAAGTGGAACGGTGTCACAGGTTGGCATCACCTTCAAAGGACTTGTGTACACCTGTCAAGAGGCGTTGGCGCAGGGCTGGTTTGATCGGATCCGCCCGAACCGCCCTTCAAGAGTTGAAATCGCTTTTGACCCGCGACGGACTGACACTGTTTACCTGAGACCTGACTCTACATTCGAAAACTACTGGGTATGTGAGTTTTCGGACCGAAGCCGGCGATACAAAGGCATTAGCTTCGTGGAGGCCGCTGGAATGGTGAAAGAGATGAATCGTACCAAAGCCACTGCCAAACAAGAGGAGGATTATCAGAAGCCGGACGCCCTATCCGCGGTTGAGGAGATTGTTTCTAACGCGAAGAAGCGGCAGAAAGCCAGCAAACCATCCCTTACTGACTCTGAGCGACTTCGGGGCATACGGCGGAACCGCGCCACAGAAAAAGAAATTGAGCGAAATCGCAGCGGAATTAAATCCAAAAAACAATCGAAGCGTGACCGTCCAGCGGATGTAGTACAGTTCCGCTCTAATAAGACTTTATCAAACGACGGTCTCGATTACCCGGATATGGATGCCTTCCTGGAGGACGACGATGATTAAACTGCCACTGGCAGAATATCGGGAAGCAGAAATTCGGGAATACGAAGGACAGCCTCTAATTAATGCCCTGCCACCCATTAGTTCGCCGCAGGATACAGCGAGGATGCTGGCTCGTTTCCCAAAAGTCGACGAAGCTGAAAAGGTATTGCCGGCCCATATTCGTCGCCATGCCATGATGAGAATTCTGGATCAGTTCCTGTACCCAACAAAATCCCATCTCCAATTGGAGCAAATGATTTCCGGCATGATCCGTCGCGGCTACCTGAGCCGAAATATTGCTGAGCCGGACTATCACCGCACCTTGGATGCCGTTGCCCATACCGATTTTAATGCGATCGTTCGAAATGCCGGAAATGAAGCCCTCGTGAGTTCCATAATCGGGTGTTCCGGCACCGGCAAATCCACGGCGGTAGAGGCAATCCTGAAAACCTACCCGCAAGCGATTTATCATCCAGAATACCAGCATGCCCAATTGGTCTGGCTGAAAGTGGAGTGCCCTCATGATGGTTCGGTAAAGAATCTGTGCACCAATTTTTTCCGAGCCGTCGATGACGCGCTGGGTACGGACTATCAGGCGCTCTATGTAAAAAGCCGATCCTCAGCGGAGTCCATGCTTGGAGATATCGCCCGCGTTTCAGCCTTACATTCAGTGGGTGTCCTTGTTATTGACGAGATTCAGCATTTGGAAAAATCGCGGTCAGGCGGGGTTGCCAAGATGCTTAACTTCTTCGTGACGCTGACTAACGTTATCAAGGTCCCGGTGCTTTTCATCGGAACGCCCAAGGCATTGGAGCTTTTCCAGCCAACCATGCGGTCGGCGAGGCGAGCGGCGCAATTCGGTAGCTTGGATTGGGGGCGATTTTCACGGGCTGAGAATGAGGGCGCTGATGGAGAGTGGGAGCGATTTTTCAAACGGCTATGGAAACTGCAGTGGTTTGAGCACGCAACTCCCATCAGTCAAGAAATGATGGATCTGTTCTGGGAGTATACTCAGGGAATCGCGCACATTGCCGTTGCCCTTTTTTACCTTAGCCAGGCGCGGGCTATCGCTGCTAGCAGGGAAGTGATTGATCGGAGTCTTGTAACCAAGGTCTATCAAGAAGAACTTGCCATGATTCATCCAATGATTGCCGCGTTGCGAACCGGGCGTGAGGCAACGATTCTCCAATACGATGATCTGGATGTGCCAAGGGAGTCTATCCGGGCTCAAAGCTCGTTGCAGTCTGCAGCTCATCTTCAGTCATTTGACCAAGAAAAACCGACCGCAGCTAAAGACTCCAAGCGCGATAGCCTCGTGACAATATTGGTCCAGATGGGAATAGGAGCGGACATTGCTCCCACTGTTGCAGAGCAGGCTCTGACTGAGCGCCCGAATGATGATTTATTTGAGCTGGTGGCTCACATAAAACTCCTGGGAGAGAGAGAGCCGGCCGCACCACCACCGAAGGTTCGTTCTCGGACAAAGGAGAAACTAGCCCCGGTCTATCTGGAGGATGATCTGCGTTTGATGAGGGATGATGATCCGGAAGAAGGCTACCAGACCTTGAAAGCGAGGGGTGTGGTCATTGAGATCACCTCTTACCTATGAGGTTTGCGTATTCCGGCGAACGTGACCGGTCATTCCGGGGATCGTGACCGATTTGCACACGGCCATCACGCTGGAGTCCGTTTTGTACTCTGAGCGGTCACGATGGGTCAACCGTTTCCGTGTTTTGTGCTTTCGCTTTTCGCAGTGATTCCCCTTCAGATTGAGTCGGTGAGCGCCGTGCAGGAGCCTGTCCAGGATGGCGTCGGCGAGCGTGGCGGAGCCGATGTAATCTGCCAGTGTTCGGTTGGTAACTGGCTGGCGATGAGCGTTGAGCCTCTCCCGTGCCGGTCTTCGATCACCTCCATCAGGTCTTGCCGTTGTTGCGCTGTCACCTTCTGCATGCCCCAGTCATCCAGGATCAGCAGGTCGGTCTTCAGCAACTGGTTCATCAAGCGAGCGTAGCTGCCATCCCCGTGGGCGATGCGCACCTGCTCGAACAGCCGAGGCACACGCAGGTAGCGCACCGAGAGCCCCTGCCGGCAGGCCTGGTTGCCCAGGGCGCACGCCAGCCAGGTCTTGCCGCAACCGATTGGGCCGGTGATGCACAGGTTCAGGGACTGGCGGATCCAGTCACAGCTGGCCAGGCCCGCCATGCGGGAGCGCTCCAGTCCTCGCGGGTGGCGGTAGTCGATATCTTCAATGCAGGCCGACACCCGCAACCGGGCTGCCTTGAGCAGGCGGTCCAGCCGGCGGCTTTCCCGGTGCAGCACCTCCCGGTCGACCAGTAACGCCAGGCGCTCCTCGTACGCCAGGTCATGGGCTTCCGGTTGGGCACGTTGTTGTTCCAGGGCATCGCACATGCCCGTCAGCTTGAGTTGGCGCAGGGTTTCGAGAGTGTTTTGAGTCAGCATACGTTTCTCCGGGATCAGTGGTAGTAGCGGGGGCCACGAACGTTAGTGTGTACTGGCAGATCGGTCAGTTCCGGCTCTTCCTCGGCCGGTGGCAGGGGCAGCTGATCCAGCCCCTGCTTCAGGATCGAGGTGATGCTCTGGTAGCTGGCCGAGTTGATGGACAGGGCCCGGGCACAGGCCTGTTCCAGCCGGTCACGGCTGTAACGTCGGCGCAGGTTCAACAGCCCCAGGCAGGCCCGGTAGCCATGTTCGGGATGGGGGCGATCCTTGAGCTGCCGCTGTACCACGTCAAGCGTGGCGGGGCCGATGTCCGTGGCCCAGTTCAGGAACCGTCCCGGTGACCAGTTCTGGTGGGCCTGGTGCGCTTTGGGCGTGTGCTCAGTCAGAGTAACGAAGCGACCCTTGCCGTGGCGGGGATGTAGGGACACCCGCTGGCCTTTGTGCATGACCTCCACGGACGTATCAGTGATGCGCACATCCAGCTTCACGCCCACCAGGGCGTTAGGCACGCTGTACAGCCGTTTGTCGGTCGATGCCCGGTCGTGCTTTGCGCCACTCGGCGTAGACATAGGGCGTTGCTGGCAGTGGCTTCAGCGCGGGTCGATCCAGCGCTTCGAACAGGCTCTGACGGCTCTCGGAGCGCCCCTGGAATGGCCGCTGGTTCAGAGCCGGCAACAGCCCGGCGATGGCTGCGTTTAGCTCGGCCAAGGAGAAGAACGTCCGGTGTCGCCACCGGGCCAGGATCCAGCGTTCAACCAGCAGCACGGCGGCTTCGGCCTTCGCCTTGTCCTTGGGCTTGTAGGGGCGTGCCGGCAACACAGCCGTCTGGTAATGGGCCGCCAGTTCCGCGTAGGTCTCGTTGATCCGGGGCGTGTATCGATCTGCCTTGGTGGCCGCCGCCTTGAGATAATCGAACACCAGCAGTTCCGGCACCCCGCCGTAGAACGCCAGCATCCGCTGGTGGGAAGCGATCCAGTCCGGCAGGCTCTGGCTCCAGGTAGCTTCGGCGAAGGTATAACTGGACGCCCCCAGCACGGCCACAAAGACCTGGGCCTTACGCATCTCGCCGGTGCTGCGATCCCCACCACCGGCACGGTGGACCTAGCGCATGCTGCGCCGCTGCCGGCCGCGCCAGAGCCGGTAGTGATGGCAGAACTGGCTGTACCGGCGAGTCATGTCGCCGTGGCGTTCCACGTACTCGACCCACAGCAGCTGCGGGGTCACGCCCTTGGTCTTGAGTTCCTGGTGGACCTGGAAGTAGTCGGGCTCAGCAAAGCGAGATGGGGGTGTCTTGGCCGGAAACAGCTGGGCTTCCAGCCGAGCTTCGTCCGTGCCTTCCGGTAACGGCCAGGTGCTGCCCTGAGCGGTGGCCAAGCTGACGTACTTGCCAACCACCCCCTTGGAGCGTCCGCAGGCAAGGGCAATGCGCTCATGACTCAGGCCCGCTTCGTACTTGAGGCGCAAGACCTCGTTGATCTGTCGCATGGAAATCCTCGCTGCCGGCATCCGCCCTTCCTCGTGATGAAAAAGAAACGGGTATGCCGGATAAAGTTGAAGAATTCCAGCGTGTTGGCAGTGATTCCGGAGGAACGTGACCGGGGATTCCGGCATCGTGACCAGAGACTCCGGAAAAACACCCGAGATCGGTCACGATAAAACGGAATGAGCGGTCACGATCGCCCGGAACAGGCGGTCACCTTCAAATGGAATGGGCGGTCACGATGGGCCGGAATATGCAAGGTTGCAAGACCGATCTCCGGCATGCGGATTTCAAACAGTGCATGGAAGCCCCTCATCCATTGCTCATCTGTCTAGAGCGCAGGATTTAGGCTATCTTCCTTGAAAGGTATGGCTTCTACCATTGAAGCACTCAGGCATAGAGAAACAGTATGGGGTCTTCCGAGAACAAGCTCAGACCAGCCGATTTTTCCAGTCTTGTAAGTGCCACTAACTCCGCACCTGTTTCCAACCACCAGAGTTCGCCACACTGATTCCTGCCTTTTCATCCCAGGAGGAATCCCATGGAAAGACAACCCCGACCTGCACCAGTTCTGGCAGAAGGCGCTGTCTGACTGACGCGTTTCTGGCTTATCCTGCACAGCTTACTGCAAACAACAGTCGCTCGTTTACGAGAAACTGGAAGCACTGTTGTCCTTGCACGTGGATTTGCCCGCTTCAAAAAAGTGGCTCAATACCCCTGAGGCAAGTGGGTCGATTTACCGGCGCTACCGCCAGCGGTACACAACTACATGCTGGCGGAGCAGTGCCAGAAGGAGCTGCAAAAGGTTACCTCGCTGGTGTTCGCCGCGGGATACGCTTTATCGCATCTGATCGGTATCGCCACTATAGGCTTTTCGAGATGGTATCGACGGTTGCGCGGATCGCGGTTTGGAAGAGCTTGGTATCGATGGAATCATAGCGATACTTGGGCACGCTGACACTGACACACCCGATTGGTTGGCCCTCGCAATCAAGAATCGCGGCTCCGAAGCACCGAATGTCCAGTTCGTTCTCTTCCCAGTCGAGCGAAAAACCTCGCTGTTGGGTCTGAGCGAGTTCGTCCCGGAGCTGATCGAGATTGGTAATGGTATGTTCCGTGCGCGGGGTCAGTTGTAGTTGCGCGAGAATATTTTCCCGTACCGCGGAATCGAGGGCCGCAAGATAGGCCTTGCCAACGGAGGTCGAGTGCAGGTTCACTCGCGTACCGATGCGCGAAATCATGCGTACATTCTGCGGGCTCTCAAGTTTATCGACGTAGACCATTTCCAATCCGCTGGGAACCGCGAGGTGCACGGTCTCGCCGGTGGTATCGCGAAGCGCAGCGACGTGCCGATGCGCTATGCTTCGCAGATCGTGTTCATCCCGGGCGCGGGCGGCCAAGCTGATCAATCGCGTACCCAATTTGAACGTGCCGCGGTCCCCGTTTTCCATTACCAGCTCTTCGTTAATTAGCGCTGAAAGGAGGCGATAGAGTGTTGGTCGCGGGTACGGCACTACATTCATTAATCCGGTTATATCGATATTCGGCGAGTCGGCGATCGCCTGCAACACGTTCATGAACTTGGAAAATGACGCTGTCCCCTGGACTTGGGGCTTAGATTGCTTGCTAACTTCTGACATTTCATCTCCTAGGTTATCCGTCTGCGATTGGGCGGGACTGACTGGAACGCAGCATCACCCGCCAATCAGCACATCATTGGATAGATACGCTACTGCAATTGCCCCGCCCCCCAGAGCTTCGGTAACTACTCTCTGCTTGGCTTGCCAGCATGTGCATCAAATACCAACCTTGCTGTGTTGACTCGGAATCGGAAGAATGCTTTATACTAGCACGTCCACAAAGTGGATCAAAGACCACATTGTGGATTAATCCAGACCACTCGCTTTTCTGTGAATCGAGTGATGTTGTCGCGGACCTGAGACTCTTTTATACGATGGAGAACCCGATGGCTATAAGCATCTATCCAATTACCCAAAACTTCGCAGCCGAGGTGGGTGACGTGGACCTGTCAAAGCCTCTTTCTGCGGATGATAGCGAGGCAATCAAAGAGGCATTCTGGAGATACGCTGTACTGGTTTTTCCAGGGCAAAGTCTGACCCCTGAGCAGCATATCGCTTTTGCCAAGGAATTCGGACCGTTAGAGGGTGAAAATCCAACGATCGCGTCATATCGCAATCGCGACGTGACGACGAAATCCCATAGCTCCGAACTAGCAGATGTGTCCAATCTCAATCCCAAAAACGAAGTGTGGACCAGCGGCAGTCGCGCACGAATGTTCCACCTAGGTAATCAATTATGGCACACCGATAGCTCCTTCCATCACGTGCCTGCGCGGGCCTCGCTATTGTATGCCCGCGAGATCGCACCGATTGGCGGGCATACCGAGTTTGCCGATGAGCGCGCAGCTTACGATGCGTTACCGGAGGCAATGAAACGGCGTATCGAGGGCCTCATTGCCGAGCATTCGATATTCCACTCCAGGGCCAAGATCGGGTACACCGATTTCCCCGAGGAGGAACGTCGAGCCTTACCGCCGGCCTTGCATGTCCTGGTTCGCACAATTCCTGAGAGTCATCGCAGGTCGCTCTATCTCGCGGCTCATATAACACGAATTGTCGAGATATCCGATGCGGAGAGCCAGTCCCTCCTGGATGAGCTGACCGAGCACGCCACCCAGCGACAGTTTGTCTATACCCACCGTTGGCGCCAACACGACCTGGTGATGTGGGATAACCGCTGCACCATGCACCGGGGCAAGGACTTCGATGATCTGCGCTGGAGACGCGACCTGAAACGGGCCACGGTTTCCGACGTCGCCAATTCGGTAGAGGTAGCCGAGGCGCAGCGTTAGACGCGAGGCAACTTTACTGCGCCAGAATGGCGCGGCACAACACTTTACGCCAATGGGCTCGATCAGTTGTGGCCCCGTGGCGTGATATTGATGAGGCGGGCGTCAAGCCCCAATGGAGTAAGCTGTGTCTGAAACTATGAAAATACTAGGGGCTCCCGGCCTGTATGTACAGGGCCCCGGCGCCATCGGGCGTATCGGTGATATTGTCGCAAGCCTAGGCACGCGAGCGCTGCTGATCGCCGATACCCATGTCGAGCGAATGGTTGCGCCGCGGCTTGCCGAGCAACTGGCAGCTGTGGGCGTGGCGTTCAGTTCCGCAGCGCTCGCTGGAGAGGTCACACCGGGCAACATTGCGAAGCTGGCGGTTGAACACCGTGCGGATGTGGTTATCGCGGCGGGGGGTGGAAAGGGCGTGGATGCCGGGAAGGCGGTAAGTCGTGAGTTGGGGGCGCGGTTGGTAACGCTACCGACCGCGGCCTCGAACGATGGCCCTACAAGCCGGGTCTTCATTTTTTATGACGATAATCACAAGCTGCTGTCCGCCGAGCGCATTCCACGCAATCCCGACGCGGTGATCGTGGACACTCAAATCCTTGCAGGTGCACCGCGCCACTTACTCGTTTCAGGTATTGGCGATGCCTTGGTCAAGCGGTACGAGGCGGCACAGTGTGTTGGCGCTGGCGGTCTTAACATGTTTGGTGGCCGCGCCACCGTTGCGTCCGTTAGCTTGGCCAATGTCTGCGAGCAAGTGCTACGGGAGCATGCCGTTAATGCCTTGGCCGTTGCTGGCAGCGGCGAGCCAGACGAGGCCTTTGAGAAAGTCATCGAAGCTTGCATCTTACTCGCCGGGCTGGGATTCGAAGGCAGCGGTCTTTCCATCGCCCATGCCATGACACGCGGGTTGAGTGCCGTGCCGGCGACGGCGGAAGCGTTGCACGGCCGACAGGTAGCCTATGCTCTGCTGGTTCAATTCGTTTTGGAAAATCGATCGCACTCCTTCATGGGCGACCAATTCGCCTTCTATGCAGCGGTTGGATTGCCGGCCAGTCTCGCTGAGCTGGGCCTGAGCCAGCCCGACACCGATGAGCTGCGCACGATCGCAAAGCATACTCATGCGGCGCCGCATACACGCAATTTCGAGCGTCCTCTAACTGAAGATGATCTTATCGACGCTATGCGTCGCCTGGAACGCATGCATTAATCATATACCTATGGAGGGGGCTTAGAGGTTCGGGCCGTATTGACACCCTGAAAAGCAAGTGATAGATTCATCCATATTGTGGATCTAAATCCACAATATGGATAAAATGTTCAATTAAGATACCTATACCGCCACCTTTTTAAACAACAAAGATAAATTTAGCAGAGAAGGGAAAGAACATGAGAATGCTTAAATTCGGTATGTCATGTGTTATTACTTCATTGGTCGCAGTCTTTGTGGCTACCCCCACTAGTGCCATCGCGGCTGACGTGAATTGGAAAATGGCCACGCCTTGGAGTGGAGGCCCCTGGCTTGAACGAGACGTCAAGGGCTATGCCAAACGGGTAGCTGATCTTACCGAAGGACGGGTCGACATCACGGTTTATCCTGGAGGGACTCTCTATAGCCCTTTGAAGGTAACAGAAGGGGTCCAAAAAGGTGTTGCGGAGATAGGAAATAACTGGATGGGCTATGACTGGGGCATCGACAAGACCGGCGTGCTCTTCGCCGGCTACGCCGGAGGCCTGACACCCGAAGGTTATATGCTGTGGATGTACAAGGGTGGTGGCCTCGAACTTTGGCAGCAATGGCGTCAAGAAGAGTTCGACGTGATCTCTTATCCTTGCGCGATTTTAGGTACCGACATTTTTTTGCACTCCACCAAAAGAATCCAAACGCTGGAAGACTTCCAAGGCCTTAAACTGCGCACCGCCGGTGCTTGGGCCGATATTGCGTCTCGCCTGGGTGCTTCTACGGTCGTGATGTCGGGTGGAGAAGTATACAGTGCGCTGGAGCGCGGCATAATCCAGGCTGCCGAGTTGGGGACACCGGAAATCAACCTCCCCACTGGCCTTCAGGATATTGCCCAGTACGTGATTGTTCCGGGCATTCAGAACCCAGGTGGTTTGCTGGAATGTCAGGTGAACAAAGAAGCCTGGAGCGAACTCTCCGAACACGATCAGAAAATGTTGAAGCTGGCCGGAAAACTGAGCGTGTTTGAGAGCTGGCTGGATAGTTCCGCGGCTGACTTGGATGCTTTCCGCGAATTGCAGGAGGGGCCGAACGAGATTGTAGAACTGGAGCAGTCCTTCATCGATGAGGCGGCGCGAGTGACTCGGGAATGGGCAGAGGAACAGGCGACCGCAGATCCCTGGTTCAAGGAAGTTCTGGAATCCCAGACAGATTTCAAGAACAAGCTCAAGACATGGAGCGAGTACCGTTTGCCTATCGGAAGTCTGGCGGATTAGTCGAAAAATTGTGCCGCTCCCTAACAAATCGAGGGGGCGGCAGGTTTTTAATGCTGGCGGATGGCAAACGCCGGCGAAGAACTAACAGTCTGGAATATAAACATGTTTATATTGAAAATGGCGGAGCGGATGTCCGATATCGCTGGCGTGATCGCGGCCTTGCTAACCATCCCATTGATTGCGTCGTTGGTGTACGAAGTCTTCAGCCGTTATGTCCTAGGCAGCCCAACTTACTGGGTCTATGAAGTCAGCTACATGTTGATGGGATCGATTTTTGCGCTGGCAATGGGGTATGCGTTGAAGATTAAGCAACACGTCAGTGTCGACCTCATTTATGCAAGGCTCTCGGCGCGGAGTAAGGCCGTGGTCGACGTTATCGGCTACTGCGCGTTCGGATTCGCGGTCTGGTGGATGACCATCGAGCTATTCGCCAGCGTTATCAATGCCTACCAAAACGGGGAGGTCACGGGTAAGTCGGCCTGGAGTCCCGTTGTCTGGCCAGTTTACACCACCTGGTTCTTGGGATTTTTTATGCTCGGGGTCCAGGTGATAGCCGAGCTCATCAAGGCTACCGCAACGCTGATTAGCGGTAAGGCATGGGAGGGGAACGCATGACCAGCTACGTCGCATTCCTGATGTTTCCCGCACTGTTGATATTGATTCTGGCGGGGTTTCCCATCGCCTTCTCAATGATTTCTGTGGCGCTGGTGGCAGGCTATCTTCAGTTCGGCGACGGTGTCATCTTTCAGTTACTTTCCAAAATGGACGATGTGGCCACTAACTCGGTGCTCGCCGCAGTGCCGCTGTTTATCTTCATCGGTGCCATGCTCGAACGTTCTGGTATTGCTGAACGGCTTTTCGATGCGGTACATGTGTGGACTCGACGCGTACCGGGCAGTCTGGGGGTCAGCGCCGTGCTGTTGGGCACTATTTTCGCAGCCGCGAGTGGTGTGGTGGGGGCCACAGAAACCGTAATCGGTATGCTCGCGGTACCGATCATGCTTAAGCATGCTTATGACAAGAGCCTGATTTCCGGGACGATCTGTGCCAGCGGTTCGCTGGGAACAGTGATTCCTCCGTCAATCACCGTGATCGTCCTGGCTCCGGTAGCCAACGTCTCGGTTGGTGACCTCTTCGCAGGGTTACTTTTTCCCGGACTGGTCATGGCCGCGCTGTTCATCGCCTACGTGGTCGGCATCGCGATGCTAAAGCCCGCGTTCGCACCTCGCGAGGAAGAAACCCCCGTACTTTCTATTTCGCAGAAAATTCGGATGACGGTTTTCGCGCTGGTTCCCACCATGGCGTTGATATTCACCGTGCTCGGTACGATCCTGCTAGGCATAGCAACGCCGACGGAGGCGGCTGCGTGTGGCGCGGCAGGAACGCTGATTCTTTCTCTGGCCTACCGCACATTCACCTGGGGAATCCTCTGGAATGCCCTGCGACGCACGGCCTCGATCACTGCGATGATTCTGCTAATCGTGCTCGGTGGCAACATGTTCGCTGGGGTATTCTTTGCTTCCGGCGGCATGGATAGCGTTCAATCGCTGCTGTCGACTCTGGGCCTCTCGGGTGCCGGGGCCGTGACTGCTATCCTGGTTCTGGCGTTTCTCGCCGGTTTCGTTTTGGACCTGATCTCGGTGGTGCTAATCCTGATCCCCCTCGCCATGCCTATCGTTACCGGGTATGGCGTGGATCCGGTGTGGTTCGCGGTAACCTTCCTGGTTGTGCTCCAGACCAGCTATCTGACCCCGCCCATGGCTCCATCAATCTTTTACCTCCGTGCGATTACCCCACCGGAGATCACGCTCAGACACATGTACCGGGGCGTGCTTCCTTTCATCGGAATGCAATTGGTCACTCTGGTCCTTGTCATTCTATTCCCAGGGCTGGTGCTATGGCTGCCGGAACAGATGAGCGGTCCGAGTTGGTAGAGAGTTGAAAAAAGAGTCCCGATGAACTGACGGGGCTGAGCTAATTGCGCCCCGCGAAGTGCTCAGGGTGGCGCACCACATTCAGCAGAGTAAGGCCCACCCAGACTCGAAGAAATGCTGAATTAAACCGTAAAAGCCCGCTTGACAGGCTTGAAGGCTAACGATACCGTTTAGCCATAATGTGGATAATGATCCACATTATGATAAAAAATAATTGATCTGATCTCTGGACCTCAACACGCAGGTCTGACCGGTTAGATCTCCCTCTAGAGAAGGAGAGTCGTGATGACACACGCGCAGAACGCTCAGCAATTCAGAATCAATCCACTGACCGAGTCATTCGGTGCTGAAATACTTGGCCTCGATCTCGCAAAGCCGATCTCGGACGCGACCTTCGCGGCGATCCAGGAGGCCTTTCAAAAATACCATGTGATCTGCTTTCGCGACCAGGTGATGGATGAAAAGGCGCATCTGGACTTTACTCTACGCTGGGGCGAGTTGGAGGTTTTTCCGGAAGAGGACAAGACTACTACCGCGAACACATTTTACAACGTCGCCAATACCTCGCGAGAGGGCGAGCATCTCTCGGAAGACGATCCCAGGGTGCTGTTTCAAAAGGTTAATGCGCGCTGGCATACCGATAGCTCCTACCGATACGTCCCTTCCTTCGCGTCAGTGATGTACAGCACTGAAATTCTGCCGGACGAAGCCCGCGGCGGCGAGACTGAATTCTCAAACATGCTGGCCGCCTACGACGCTCTGTCTGATGCCGACAAACGCCGGTTTGAGCCGCTGCACATGGTTCACTATTACGAGTTTGGCCGTCGATTGTATCCCGCCCTGCCGCCGATCACGCCATTCGAGCGCGACGCCGTGCCGCCGGTGTCCCACCCTCTGGTTCGTGTTCACCCCGACCGGGATAACCAACGCTCGCTGTTTTTCACGGTGAATGCCGGGAATGAGATTAGCGGGATGAGCCTGGAGGAGGGCCAGGGACTGCATAGGTGGCTGGACGAGTACGCGTCCAAGCCCGAATTCATGTACAGCCATCGCTGGTGCGAAAACGATCTTGTCATGTGGGACAACCGCGTCCTCCTCCATCGCGCCACGCACTATGACATGGCCAAATATCGACGCGCATTTCGCCGCACCACCGTGGCCGGCAATGGTCCAGCATTTGGTCCCTTTTCGTTAATACCAGCCGCTGTCACTTCGAAGTGATAGCTGCGGTAAAACCGACTCTTTCGAACACGATTCGCCCACTGCAATCTCAGGAGAACGATTAAATGAAATATGCGCTAGTCACTGGCGGTACCCGTGGCATTGGTTCAGGCGTATCAAGGTCGCTGGCAAGAGCTGGCTACCGGGTGGTCGCCACGGGGGTTAGCGATCAGGAGGTCAACGACTTCGAGTCGCTTGAGGGCGTCGTAGCACGGAAATTAGACGTGACGTCCCAGGAACAGGTAGACGCGATGATCGCTTCTTTTGAACAATTGGACGCCATAGTCAATTGCGCCGGGATTATTCAGCGCGACGGCCGGGAATTCGAGCCAGACTATTTTGCGCAAACTCTGGAGGTAAATCTCACCGGCACACTGCGCACCTGCCATGCGGGAAGAGCCAAGCTTATCGAGAGCGGCGGATCCATTGTCAACACTGCCTCGATGCTCTCTTTTTTTGGCTCGGCTTCCGCACCCGGGTATGCGGCATCCAAGGGTGGAGTGGCGCAATTGACGAAGAGTCTGGCAGCGGCCTGGGCAATGGAGGGCGTCCGCGTCAATGCGGTAGCACCTGGATGGGTCGCCACTGAACTCACTCGACCATTGATGGAGAGTGACGAACGTTCAGTGGCGATCCTCTCTCGTACGCCTATGGGCCGTTGGGGTGAGCCCGATGAGATCGGAGACGTCGTCCTGTTTCTCCTATCGAACCAAGCGCGCTTCGTCACCGGAGCAATACTGCCCGTAGATGGCGGCTATTCCATCGTATAAACAGAGAAGGTTCCTATTATGAGTAATCTAGAACAGACCCCGATGAACGATAAGTCGCAACCCTATAGACATCCGCAGCCGGCCGAGGCGGCGATGGAGTTGGTCATCCCCAGCGCGATTCCCGACGACGAGCGAATCTGGGTGCCCGTGGAGGAGAATGTCTGGTTCCGCCCACTGTGTCTTTCAGCCTCTAGCGGCTATTGGGTGAATCTCTTACGCGTGCGTAAATCCGGCGTGTTGTCACGACACCGTCACCCGCAGGCTGTTCACGGCTTCGTCCTCAAGGGTGAGTGGCGCTATCTTGAGCACGACTGGATAGCCACCGAGGGCGGTTATGTTTACGAGGCTCCGGGTGAAACCCATACCCTTGTCGTTGAGCCGCATGTGAGTGAGATGATCACATTGTTCCAGGTTAACGGTGCGATGATCTACGTCGATCCAGACGGCGCTAACGTCGGTTATGATGACGTTTTCACTCGCATCGCCAAGTGCCGCGCGCACTACGAGGAAATTGGACTGGGCGGCGATTTCATCGATCAGTTCATTCGCTGATGAGTTGGGTGCGCTCGCCGCTACCGGTCGCTTTACAGTGACGCTGCGGTTCTCGACGCCTGATCGCAAAGCCCGGGCACGGCACATAGAGCGCGAGCGATCCGATGTATGTCTTCGCGGGCAATGCCGAGTGACGCGAGGGAGTCGACCAGACAAGTCTCGCGAATTTTGGCGTGGCGCTGACAAATGCCCCGACCTTCCTCAGTATTGCGAAAGAAGGTCTCTTGCACTTATTGTCCTCGGCGACCAGCCTTAGACCACCAACCAGCACTGTCGCAACAGCATTGAACCAATCATTGGCCACTTGAAAAGTGATGGGTTGATGACGCGATGCTATCACGGTGGTTTCCCCGGGAACCAGGTTCACGCCGTATTGTGTGGCGGGGGTCTGAATTTGAGGAGAGTTTTGAAGAAGCTAGCCTAACTTCTTTGGCCTCGAGAAAAGTGGCACAACCTGGCTACCTTTTGGTTGTTTTATGCTCAATCCAGAGGGTGAACTCTGGTTCGAATACCTCCGGCATCCAGATGGGCGCTTGAAAAGGCCGATTTTGCAAGTTGATTACTGAAGGCAAAGGGCTGTGTGTCACTGCAGGCGGTCATTAGGATCGCAGGCTACTCCGCACATTTTCCGGAGGACGGTAACCTGAAGTGCATATCATTTCATCTATGAGTGAAAATGGTCAGAACTATGCCCTTCTTCCCGCAGCGCTCACATCAGGCCCCAACATATGCAGCCGGATGGAAATCTGAAGTATGTGCGTGTGAGGGCTGTCTTTAGTACAAGTGCTTGGCCCATCAAAATTCATGATTTTGCGGTCAATTTATTCATCTATTTTTATTGACCATCCGGATAGTATGTGTTTTATTGGTCAAAATACGCACTCACTACCAACAAAAAACGTGGGAGAAAGAACGATGCTTGAACGACAGGATTACGAAGAGTTTCGCAAGGCGGTGAGGCGTCTGGCCGAGACCAAAATTCAGCCTCATGCTGCGGACGTTGACGAAAAAAAGCGATTTCCCGAAGAGGCACTTGCGGCATTCAAGGAATTACAACTGATTGCGCTGCCCTTTGATGAAAGTATTGGTGGTCAGTCTGGGGATGTATTGGCCCAATGCATTTGTTTGGAGGAAATCGCCCGTGTCTGTGCCACCTCATCATTAACGCTGATGGTGATCTGGGCCGGGCTTGGTCCGATAGCCTCATTTGGTTCGCCGCAGTTGGTCGAAGAGGTGATGAAACCGGCCATTAATGGAGACACTGTGGCCTCCATCTGTCTGACTGAAATTCACGGCGGCTCTGATGTCTGGGGTGCTCGCACTCGCGCCCAGTACAAGGATGGCCAGTGGGTGATCAATGGCCAGAAGCGCTACATCACCAATGCCAGCCGCTCCGACTGGTACTCGGTCCTGGCACGTACCGGTGAAAACAGCTTTGGTGTGTTCGCTGTGCATAAATCTGACCCCGGTCTCTCCTTCGGCAAGCTGGAATCGAAGATGGGTGTGCGGGGCAGCCCCACTGCCGATGTAATTTTTGAAGAGTGCCGGGTTGACGATTACCGGCTCCTCGGTGACTCGAAAGAAGGCCGCCAGTACATCACTGATTCACTGGCCTATACCCGGCCGTTAATTGGGGCTCAGGCGCTCGGTATTGCCCAAGGGGCACTTGATGCTGCCATCAAGTACGTTAAGGAGCGGGAGGTTTTTGGCCAGCAAGTGGCACGCTTTCAAATGATCCGCGGCACCATTGGCGACCTGGCAACCGAAATCGAAGCCTCCCGCCAACTACTTTATCGCTCCTGTGAAGCAGTTGAAAACAAAGAGCCTGAGGCCCGCACCCTAGCCTCTATGGCCAAGCTATTTTGCAGCAATGTTGCCATGAAAGTGGCCACCGAGTCCGTACAGCTCCATGGCGGTGCAGGTTATCTGACCGATTTCCCCGTCGAGCGCATGATGCGTGATGCGAAAATTACTCAGATATACGAAGGAACCAGCGAGATCCAGAAATTGATCGTCGCTAAAGCCATGCTTTCAGATTAAGGCGAAAACCATGATTGCCCAGATTAACTACCTGACCAATATCCGCTTAGGCACAGGCGCAATGGCTTCACTGAATGATGAGCTAGCAAACCTGAAAGTAAGCAAGCCGCTGATCATCACCGATGCCGGCATGTCATCAACCGGCCTGCTTGATAAGGCAAAGGCAACTGCCAAGCTCCCCGACAATGTTGCTATTTACGATGGCACACCTGCCAACCCAACTGAAGTGGCGGTGGAAGAGGCCCTGGAAGCTTATCGTTCCAACAATTGCGACAGTATTGTTGCCATCGGAGGAGGCTCCAGTATTGATCTTGCCAAGGCTGTAGCTTTGCTCGCAACCCATAAGCCGCCACTGCGCCAATATGCGGCTATCGATGGTGGCGTTGCCAAAATCGGCCCAACTGTCCCCTTGGTGGCAGTACCCACCACCGCAGGTACCGGCAGCGAAGTAGGCCGGGCATCCCTGATAACGCTGCGGGACGGCCGCAAGCTAGGATTTCTTTCTCCTTACCTGATCCCGGACTTGGCCATTTGCGACCCGGAACTGACACGCTCACTTCCGGCCAACCTAACCGCCGCAACCGGGATGGATGCTATTGCCCATTGCGTTGAAACTTACCTGAGCCCCAAGATCAACCCGCCGGCCGATGCCATTGCACTGGACGGTCTGCGCCGAGCTTCGAAGTATCTGATTCGTGCTGTCAACGACGGAACCGATATGGAAGCACGCAGCGAAATGATGATTGCGGCCCTTGAAGGCGCGCTGGCATTCCAAAAGGGCTTGGGGGGGGTTCACTCCATGTCCCACGCCCTTGGTGGCTTGAAGGAGCTTAAGCTCCACCATGGCACGCTGAACGCGGTGCTGTTGCCCCCGGTACTGCGGTTTAACCAGAGTCATTGCGGTGACAAATTTGACCACCTCAAGGCCGCCATGGGCCTAGCGGCCGATGCCGATTTGCCAGCAGAATTCGAGCGTCTGAATGCCGAGCTTGGCATGCCGAAGAATCTTCGTGAAATGGGTGTGCTGGACGAGGTGCTCGAGGATATGGCCCAGTTTTCCGAAGAAGACCACTCCACCGCCACCAATCCGCGTCCAGCGTCGGCTGAGGACTTCCTCGCCATGCTGAAAGAAACCATGGACTGAAGTTGTGACTGTGAGGAGTCTGATATGACTGGCCAGAATTCGATCCTGAAAGGCACGCGGGTACTGGACCTGACTCGCCTTGCACCAGGCCCATACGGCTCAATGTTGCTGGCGGATATGGGGGCAGAGGTTATTGTTGTTGGCGGCGGTCGCTCCGGCTTACCAATTGACAGCTACCGACGTGGCAAGCGTTTTATAAACCTTGACCTGAAAAGCGAAGAAGGTCTTGATGCCTTCCGCCTGTTGGCTGCCAATGCGGACGTCTTGATGGAAGGTTTTCGTCCTGGTGTTATGCATCGCCTGGGCCTCGGCTATGACGCACTCAGGCAAGACAACCCCAAACTGGTGTACTGCTCGGTGACCGGCTACGGCCAAGATGGTCCACTCGCTCAGGAGGCAGGCCACGACATCAACTATGTTGGTCTTTCTGGCGCCCTTGGTGCCATGGGCCCGCTCGATGGGCCACCAGCACTGCCGCTGAATATTATTGCGGACTTTGCCGCGGGCGGGCTTTACGCTGCCTATTCTATTCTCGGAGCCCTGCTGGAGCGGGAGCGCTCGGGACTAGGCCAGTTCCTGGATGTCGCCATGGTAGATGGCTGTCTTTCCCTGATGACAATGCACTATCCGGACTGGGGTAAACCAGTGCTGCCATCTCGTGGCAAAGGGCTGCTGACCGGAGAGGCTCCTTTCTACCGGTGCTACGTCTGCAACGACGGCAAATACCTAGCGGTCGGGGCTTTGGAAGGCGCATTTTTCACAAATCTGTGGCGGGGGCTGAACCTTGAGCAACCAATGCCAGATCACATGCGTCCGGATACTTGGCCCGCCATGACCGAGCAGTTCGAGCGACTATTCGCCAGCCGGTCCCGGGACGCCTGGGTGAAGCACTTCGAGGGCCGGGATGCCTGCGTTTCACCGGTGTTAGCGCCAGATGAGGTGTTCGAACACCCGCATGTGCAGGCACGATTCCCTGGCAGCGACAGCTACGCTACTCCGGCTATTCCCCACTATTCCCGAACCCCGACCATGCCGGGTGTTACTGGTGGCACGGACGATTCGTATGCGGTCCTCCGAGCGTTAGGCCTGTCAGAAGCGAAGATCAACAAAGCTGTTCCTGAAACCTCGAACGTGACAGGGCTGGAGTGGCCACCGGTTAAACCCAGTCAACCCTGAGGCTGCAGAGCCAAGCCGTCACAACAGCCCATAACAACAAGAACTGGACGGATCACCGTCAGGGTGAACCGGCCAATTACGCAAGACTGAGAGGAGTTCAATAATGAAAACGCTTAAAAACCCTATCAAGGTGGCTATTATTGCCGCCAGCCTAACCCTTGCTGCCGGTAATGCCATGGCCGAGGAAGTAACCTGGAAAATGGCCACGCCCTGGGGCGGCGGTCCCTGGCTGGAGAGGGATGCTAAAGGCTTTGCCAAGAATGTGGAGGACCTTACCGGTGGACGCATAAAAATCAATGTCTTTCCGGGCGGTACGCTTTCCAACCCGCTGAAAGTCACCGAGGCAGTCAACCGCGGTGTTGTTGAGATTGGCCACAACTGGATGGCCTATGACTGGGGCAGGGACCGAACCACTGCGCTGTTTGCTGGCTATGCTGGTTCCCCTACCCCGGAAGGCTATCTGATGTGGCTCTACGAGGGTGGTGGCCTGGAACTTTGGCAAGAGTACCGCGATGAAGAGTTCAATGTGGTGTCTTTCCCCTGCGCGATTATTGGCACGGAAATTTTTCTGCACTCAAATAAGAAAGTTCAGACCCACGAAGACTTCAAGGGTCTGAAGCTTCGCACCTCCGGCGCCTGGGCCGAGATTGCGTCAAACCTTGGTGCTTCCACCATTGTGATGCCTGGAGCCGAGGTATATACGTCGCTTGACCGAGGGGTTATCGACGCCACTGAATGGGGCAGCCCGGAGATCAACAAGCCGACCGGTTTCACGGATATAGCTAAGTATGTGGTCGTACCCGGCATGCACCAGCCCGGCGGCGTCCTTGAGTGCGAAATCAACAAGGACGTCTGGACTGGCCTGTCCGAGGAAGACCAGCAGGCGATCGCCACGGCGGCAAGGCTCTCCATGTATGAAAGCTGGAGTGCCGGTGCCAATGCTGATCTCTCCGCATTCAAGGAGATGACCGAAGGTGACAATGAAATTGTGCACCTTGATCCGGACTTCATGGCGACAATTGAAGAAG
Organism: uncultured Haliea sp.; assembly: GCA_963977275.1. Lineage (GTDB taxonomy): Bacteria > Pseudomonadota > Gammaproteobacteria > Pseudomonadales > Halieaceae > JARRPM01. The sequence goes on from CAXBNX010000039.1 coordinate 35,761, forward strand.
CTACGAACAAGTGGGAAGACGAACAGGCTGAGGAGAATAAGTGGTTTGCCAGGGTGCTTAATTCCCTGAGGGACTTCGAGGAGCAGTTGGCAGTCTGGCCCGAGTATCGCTTTCCGATCGGCGGTAAGCAGTAACAATAGGAAGTTCCCGGGCCTTTGTCTCTATGCACGAGGCCCGGCACTGTAAGAAACACGATGCCCTCGGCCCAATCCAAATTGTGCCCGGGCCGGGAGCATCGGCACCAGTAGGGTATGCATAATGGGAGTTTTCAGCTACCTCGGAAAAACCGTGGATGCGTTCTCGAAAGCGGCTGCGCTGATCGGTGCATTACTGATTGTGCCGCTGATTGGCTCGCTGACGTATGAGGTCGTCAGCCGCTACATCCTGAATACGCCAACAGCTTGGGCCTACGAAATGAGCTACATGTTCATGGGCTCAATTTTTCTATTGGGCATGGCGTACGCGCTGAAGGTCCGCCAACACGTCAACGTAGATCTCTTTTATGCCATTATGCCGCCGCGAGGCAAAGCGACCATGGACATGATCGGCCTGGCCATCTTGTTAGTGGCGCTGGTCTGGATTGTTGACGCGTTATTTCTGTATGCGCTGGAGGCCTACGAGTACCAGGAAACCTCCGGAGCTTCAGGCTGGAATCCCTTGATCTGGCCGTTCCGAACCGTCTGGGTTGTCGGGTTCGGTATACTAACCGCGCAAACCGCGGTCGAATTGGTGCGCTCCATTGCCATTCTAATTAAGGGCGACAAAGAGCCGGGGGTGTGGCATGACTGAATACATCGGATTCTGGATGTTCCCGGTTCTCCTGATTTTCCTTCTGGGTGGTTTTCCCATTGCGTTGTCGATGATCTGCACAGCGTTTATCTTTGGTGTTATTCAGTTCGGCGATGCCGCGTCATTCCAGCTGATTTCCCAGATTGACAGCGTGGCGGGCAACTCGGTACTGGCCGCAGTGCCCCTGTTTGTCTTCATGGGAGCCTTCCTGGAGAAAAGCGGTATTGCATCCAAGTTGCTTGAGGCTATTCATATCTGGACATGGCGACTTCCCGGCGGCATGGCTCTTAGCACCATTATCATGGGTGCCATCTTTGCTGCCATCAGCGGAGTGGTAGGCGCCACAGAGGCCGTGATTGGATTGCTAACCGTCCCGGTTATGCTGAAACACGCCTACGACAAACGGCTGATTTCCGGCACCGTGTGCGCCAGTGGGTCGCTGGGCACGGTAATTCCGCCTTCCATCACAGTGATTGTGCTGGGTCCGGTTGCTAATGTTTCGGTGGGTGAGCTGTTTGCCGGTCTGCTGTTGCCTGGCCTGATCATGGCTGTGCTGTTTGGTCTTTACGTGGTTGGTGTTGCTGTTGCCAAACCGGCCATGGCTCCCCGCACTATGGAGGGTGGCCCCAAGTACAGCCTTGGACAGAAACTGCGAATAACTGCAGTAGCGCTAATTCCGCCCTCAATACTTATCTTCGCCGTGCTCGGCAGCATCCTTATGGGTGTTGCTACACCCACGGAGGCAGCTGCATGGGGTGCGCTGGGAGCGGTTGGTTTATCGGCTATCTATCGCACGTTTACCTGGTCCTTGTTTGGCAACGCCCTCATGAAAACCCTGCTAATAACTACAATGATCCTGCTCATCGTTCTGGGCGGCAGTATGTTTGCGGGGGTGTTCTTTGCATCAGGTGGGATGTTGGCAATCCAGACGCTGCTAAACGACCTGGGTATCCCAGCCTGGGGTGTGATTGCATTGATTCTGCTTCTGACATTTGTAGCTGGCTTTGTCCTTGACTTGATTTCGGTGGTGCTGATCGTCATTCCGATTGCCATGCCTCTGGTGCTGAACCTTGGCTTTGATCCTATTTGGTTCTGTATTGCCTTCCTGGTGGTATTGCAAACCAGCTATCTGACTCCACCCATGGCACCGTCGATATTTTATCTTCGAGCGGTGGCGCCGCCGGAGATTACCCTAAGGCATATGTACAGCGGTGTTATTCCGTTCATCTTCCTCCAGATCATTACCTTGGCGGTGGTGCTGGTATTCCCGGAGCTAGCGACCTGGTTGCCAGAAGTACTGCTGGGCTAAATGGCCGAGGCTAAACTTTGAAAATAATTCGACCACCGGACATACGAAGGAGATCATCATGACTGTATCAGGACACCAATTGATTGGTCAGACCAGCTGCCGGGGGGATCAAGCTGCCCTTGAACCGGTTGACCCTGCCACCGGAAAGCGCCTGGAGCCAGAATTCCCCGGTGCCAGTAGCAAGGATATCGAACAAGCCTGCAGTTTGGCCCTGGAGGCCTTTGGTGAGTATCGCGAAACTTCTCTGGAAGCGCGAGCCAGTTTTCTCGAAACTATTGCCACGGAAATCGAGGCTCTCGGCCCCGGACTGATTGAGCGAGCGATGGCTGAAACTGGACTACCGAAGGGCCGGATTGAAGGTGAGCGCGGCCGTACCTGTGGTCAGCTCCGGTTGTTTGCCTCGGTAGTGCGTGACGGTGAGTGGCTGGACGTCAGAGTGGACCCGGCGCTGCCTGAGCGCCAGCCGATGCCCCGGCTTGATCTGCGCCAGCGGCACATCGCTGTCGGACCAGTTGCGGTTTTCGGGGCTAGTAATTTCCCGCTAGCGTTCTCGGTCGCAGGCGGCGATACTGCATCCGCGTTGGCAGCAGGCTGCCCAGTGGTGGTCAAGGGCCACCCTGGCCACCCTGGCACATCGGAGTTGGTCGGCCGGGCAATCCAACAAGCGGCCAAGCTCTGTCAGATGCCGAATGGCGTATTTTCACTGTTGTTCGGTGTCGGCAACGAGATCGGCCAGGCCCTGGTGGCGAACTCCTGCATCCAGGCGGTTGGCTTCACTGGCTCGCGGCGCGGCGGGTTAGCCCTGACAACGATTGCGCAGCATCGCAGCGTACCGATTCCGGTCTTCGCTGAAATGAGCAGTATTAACCCCGTATTCATGCTGCCTGAAGCTGTTGAGGCCCGTGCTAGCAGCATTGCTAAGGATTTTGCCGCATCCCTTAATATGGGCGCGGGTCAGTTCTGCACCAACCCGGGGCTGATAATTGGCTGTCGCGGCAAAGCCCTTGACGCTTTCCAACAAGCTGCCACGGACGCCGTGACGCAACTGGATGCTCAGACCATGCTGACACCGGATATACGCGCAGCCTATATGCAGGGCATCGAGCGGTTGTCCGACCATGTCGCCGTTAAGTGTCTAGCGAGTGGGCAGCAAGGCGTAGCCTCGAACACCTGCCAACCCCAGTTGTTTTCCGCCCGTGCCAGCGATTTTCTCACAGACGAGGTATTGCAGCAGGAAGTTTTTGGCGCCGTATCGCTGATTATCGAGTGTGAGGGACTGGAGGAAATGCGGCGCGTTGCTGACAGCATCGAAGGGCAGCTCACTGCAACCCTGCAAATGGATGACGAAGACCTGGGGGCTGCGCAATCACTGCTCCCTATACTGGAAACGAAAGCTGGCCGGATATTGGTTAATGGCTGGCCGACAGGCGTAGAAGTCTGCCATGCCATGGTTCACGGGGGACCTTTCCCGGCCACCTCTGACAGCCGCACCACATCAGTAGGCAGTGCAGCTATCCGACGCTTTCTCAGGCCCGTATGTTACCAAAATTTCCCCGACGCCCTACGCCCGCTTGCCCTGAAGGAGGTCAACCCTTACAGGCTGCGGCGCTTGTTGGATGGCGAGCGGGAAGCATAGGTATGACAAGCTAGAGTGGTGAACCAGGCACGCTAGAGCGTGCCGAGTGAATATAAGGAACGGTTTAGCGCCATGTTCCATTTGCTGTATTATAGACCAGTTAACTTATGCGCAAGCTGAAATCCCGCTTATCCGAGAGCCCAAGTTCATTTAGGAAACGACGTTGACGACTACTAGCAAGAAACTTAACAAGAACGAAATATCTCGTGGACGCAGCATGAATCGGCTGATTCAGGCTGCGTTCGAATTGTTTGTGATAGGCGGATACCATGCCACCAGCCTTGAGGCTATTTCATCAAAAGCCGGCCTCACTAAGGGCTCGGTTTTTTTTTACTTTGGTAGCAAGGAAAAGTTGATCCTCCACATGTTTGAAGTCCTCCGTGAGGATCTTGTGGATGGTCTGGTGGCCACTCTGAGGAACCCTGTCGGCAGCCATGTGGACCGAATAATCCGCTATATCCACAAGGGTGCTGATTTTGGCGCGGAACGGCCCAACGAGCTGCTATTCATGATCCAGATCGCCATCGAATTCGCCCGCCAAGATAACGACATTGCCACGGCAATCAGGCAGCTCTACGGAGATGTGCACGACGCTGTCGAAGAGGTGGTAAGAGAGGCCCAGGCAGTTGGTTCGATGTCGTCAGACATTGATGCACGCTCATTCGCCTCCATGATAGTTGCAGTTCACGATGGCATGATGCTGGAATGGCACCTGCGTGGCGCTGAAATTAGCGGCCCCGATCTGGTCAAAAATGTGCGGCGCATGTTGTTGCACGGTATCGGCTAAGCTATCCCACCGGGTTTACCTAATGTTGTTTATCCTTGGTCGATAAGCTCCTTTAGGCTGACGCCGGCGGCCTTGCGGTCCCAGGTTATGGTTTGAATGCCGCGCTGTGAAAGCTGCTTTTTCTTCACCTTGTTGGTGGGTGTTCTGGGTAGTTCGTCGATAATTTCTATATAGCGTGGCACCATGAAATGGGGCAGTGCGCGTGCGAGGAAACCCAACAGCTTCTTTGGTTCAACTACCGAGTCTTCCTTGGTTACGATATAAACCAGAATGTCGTCGTCGTTCTCATAGCTTGACGGAACACCCACCGCCACGCATTCCTTCACGCCCGGAAAATCAGCCACTACGGTTTCAATATCAAACGATGAGATATTCTCGGCCCGTCGGCGTATACGGTCGCCTTTGCGATCAATATAGAACATGTTGCCGCTGCTATCCCTGACGGCGATATCTCCGGTATGGAACCAAAGGTTTCGCCATGAGTTCACGGTTGCCTCCGGCATACCCATGTAGTACAACATGGTAGTCCATGGGTGGCAGGACCTGACCACAATTTCACCTGCGGTGCCGTCCGGTACCTGCCGGTCTGTTTCCGGATCGACGATTTCCACGTCATACCACTCGGTTAGTACTTTGCCGCAGGAGCCATTAACCGCCGGGAATTGTCGCGACGTCCAACATGGGCAGCCAACCTCACTCATACCCCACATTTCGATACCCTTAACGCCAAACCGCTCCAAAAAAGCATGACCATGACGTCTGGGCAATGGGCAGCACATCAGACGTGTGAGAACGTTGTCTGAATCTTCCGGTCGTGATGGCTCAGCCTGGATCATTTCAATCATTGGTCCATGGGCAATGCTTACGGTTGCTCCACTTTCCCGGATGCGATCTAGCCAGCGTTTAGCGTCAAACTTTCGGTCAAGAACCAGAGTTCCGCCGGCGGCAAAGATAGCGAGTACTCCCATGAACTTGCCGGCAATGTGAAACAGAGGGTGGGCACTGTAGAACACGTCAGACGCGGTCATGTCGGTTTCCCTTGCGGTGGTGTGAGCCAACAGGCAGACATGGCCATGGGGCATCACCACGCCCTTGGCGGGACCGGTGGTGCCAGATGTGAACACCACAGAAGCCGCATCGGAGGGCTGGATCTCTGGCCAAGGCTGCTTCAGTGATGTTGGCGTGGCGATGAGGTCACGGTGATGCCACACGCCAATATTCCCTTTTGCCTCAAATGCTTTGGCCAGTTCGCTAGGACCAGCTTCCGTGTTGTCGATAACGACAATCTGCCGGACGCTGGAAAAGTCCCAAGTCAGTTCGGTAATACACGGCATTAAATCAGCATCGCTGACAATCAGGCTGGGTTTGGCCAGGTTGAGGACATGGGCCAAAGAGTTACCGCGATAGCCGGTATTCGCCGACACATCGACCGCGCCAACTAGCGCTGCAGCCATCCATGCGTGCAATGCGGCAATACTGTTGGCAGCAAATATCAGGATACGGTCACCGGGCTCAATACCTACCTGAAGGAAATGCGCTGCTAGCGCCTCCGCATGGGCCATAAACTGGCCATAAGTCTCTCGATTACCCGAGACCTCGCGGGCAAAAACTGCATCGGGTGAGGCCTCCAAGCGCCGTGCAGCCACTTTGGGTAATGTCCACTCAGAGAGCGAATCGGGAATCGCGAATGCAGGTGATTGTTCATTTAGAACCATAAAGCGTCTCCGACTATCAAGGCGTACCTTGAGAAATAAAATAACGATCAGCACTTGTCAAACTGGCTTGTGTATATTATTTAAATACTATACGGTCAGTAAGTAAAATGGAATGATGGAGGGAATTAATGAAACCACTTTCTGGGATCACGGTGCTAGAGCTTGGCATGGTTATGCAAGTGCCACTTGCCGGGCAGATGCTTGGGGATTACGGCGCCGACGTGATTAAGATTGAACGGCCGCCCCGAGGCGACATTATGCGGGATCTCGACGAGGTCGGCACCGCCCGTGAGGATATGAGCTGCTATTACGCTGCGGTCGGCTGTAACAAGCGGACCCTGTGCCTCGACCTCAAGCAGGAAGAGGGCCGGGAAGTCCTTGGCAAGCTGATCGATGAAGCCGATGTACTGATTCACAACTTCCGTCCTGGCGCCATGGAGCGACTCGGCTTTGGTTACGAGGAAGTCTCTAGGCGCAATCCCCGACTAGTGTACGCCGTCGGTTACGCCTTCGGCGCCAGTGGCCCTCTATCAGGCATGCCGGGCCAGGATATGCTGGCGCAGTCTCTTAGCGGGTTTGCCATGAATGGTGTCGAGTCCGGTGGCCGTCCCCGTCTTACTGCCACTCCGACGGTCGACTATGCGACTGCGGCCTCACTGTCGCAGGGGGTGTTGGCGGCCCTGCTTGGACGGGAACGCACCGGAAAAGGCGATCTGGTAACGACCTCTCTGTTTGATGTCGCCATCGCCATGCAGCTGCTGGAAACCTCCAGCCGCACACTTTACGACTACCGCACCGACTGGGTTCAGTACGCCATGATTTTCAAGACTCGGGACG
>CAXBNX010000040.1:0-42717 GCA_963977275.1 uncultured Haliea sp.
TGCTGAGCATATCAGGATCTAACGAGCTACCCCGTCGTTCGTTAACCGCTTACGAAGAAGGGTAAGGGATTTTCGAAACCGAACTCCGAACCTGGGCCGAACAAAAAAGTGCCCAACGCTCATTGCAAATTAGTAAATCGCCATGCACGCGATCTTGTCATCGATGTTTTGCGCACGAGCGAAAAGATAGATGAGAAGCCGTCTTATTTTTGCTCGCCAGTGACTCGAAGCCTGCTTAGGTAGAAATGCTCGAACGCAACGACGATGACGATCGACAAGAGGCTGACTGCGACGATCAGTGGATCGGAGGAGCCCTTGACCATCAAGAATGCTCCCAAGACCAAGATATCGAGGGCGATCGCGGTGCCGAGAACCAAACGATTCGCTCCGACGTCCTGATGCAGGTGCCGCAATACACCCCAGTGAATGGCGATGTCCATTATCAGGTAGAAGATTGCGCCCATTGAAGCGATGCGGGACAAGTCGAACACGGCTGCGAGGACAGCAGCGACGACTACCGTGTAGACCAACGTGTGCTTCTGAATGTCGCCGGGCATACCGAAATGACTGTGTGGGATCAGCTTCATCTCTGTGAGCATCGCGAGCATGCGCGAGACGGCGAAGATGCTCGCCAGCAAGCCGGAGGCCGTAGCGATCATGGCAATGACCACGGTAAACAACGTCCCGTACCCACCAATGGCCGGCCGAGCAGCCTCGGCGAGCGAGTAGTCTTTGGCCGCGATGAGCTCGTCGAGGGACAGGCTCGAGGCCACCGCTAAGCAAACGGCGAGGTACACGACAAGACAGATCGCCAAGGATATGACGATAGCGCGGCCGATGTTCTTTTTTGGCTCCGTGACCTCATCGCCCGTATTGGTGATTGTGGTGAACCCCTTGAATGCGAGGATCGCCAGCGCAACACCACCGAGGAAGGTGCCGAGCGAAGGGTTCCCGCTCGGGGGAACGATGCTGGTCTGTAGACTGATCCCGGAGGCAGCCAGGGCAATCGCTGCGAAAATGAGGAGCCCGCCGATCTTGACGACTGCGCTGATGTTCGACACGGTCCCGATGATCTTGTTGCCGGCGATATTCACAAGGAACGCCGCGACAATGAGGCCGATGGCGAGCACCGGGACCCAGATTCCACCCGGGTCGGATGGGAATAGCTGAAGGGTGTAGGTGCCGAAGGTTCGGGCCACCAGGCTTTCGCTGATGATCATCGAGAGCGCCATGAGGAGCGCGGCGGCTCCCGTCACGGTTGTCTCGCCGTACGCCTTCTTGAGAATCATTGCGATGCCACCGGCGGATGGGTAGACGCTGGCGACCTTGATATAGCTGTAAGCGCTGAAGCCGCTGATTACCGCCGCGACGATGAACGCGATCGGAAAGAGTCCTCCCGCGAGTTCAGCGACCTGCCCCGTGAGTGCGAAAATACCGGCACCGATCATCACGCCGGTCCCCATGGCGATCGTACCCAACAGACTGAGGCTGCCCTTGCTGTACTCGGCTGAGCGCTCGTTCATTCGGCAGCCTTGGTCTTCATGGGGGTATCCGTCGTAAAGGCTGCGCGCTCGAAGCTGACTACCAAGGCCGCAGCGTGCGCGGTGAGCCTATGGTGCACGCATTCTCGGCCAGTACGCATGGAGTCAAAGCAGTCGGTTGTAAACTACTGCTACCAACCACCCGGTAATTCCGGCCAGCAGCGACCAGGCGACCAGGCCCAGCAGTACTCCGCCCAGGGAGAGTTGCCATTGCATTGTCGATAGGTCGCCGTGCACCATGTGCCCGCTCATGCCCATCATCATGCCTGGCATAATCCAGACCAGCGCGCTGCAGAGAATCCAGAAGATGCCAAAAGTGATGCCCCAGGCCAGGCCGAATTTAGTCGCGTCGAGTTTCATACTTTTTCGTCCATCAGCTTCGTTATCATGTGCTCCCGACCCTGGACGGCATTTCGCAAAATAAGGTTGGTACGTGTGCCGCGTTGTCCTCCACATTCTGGTCGACGAAGCGTTAGTGCCCCTCGTCTAAGTGAGCCCACTAGCCATCATAGTAGGCAGACAGATGAGAGTGTGTAGAACTGATCTATTCTGAGTCGTGGTGCTGGCCGTGTTTGTTGCCGTCCTGCATTGGCTCACCAGTCTGTGGCGATTTGCCGCCGCCCTGCATCTGGCGGTCCATCATCTTGTCGCCGTCCATCATCTTCATACACTTCTGCATCTTCTCCTGCACGGCCGGGTCATTCATGTCCATCTTGGATTTGTCCATGCCCTGCATGCCGGCGCATTCCTGCATGTCTGCGTTTTTCATCTGCTGCATGTTTTCCTGGTCCATCTGCTGCATCGGCTCGTGTTGCTGCATCTGCTCCCCGGGCGCAGCCTGGACCATCATCGCCGCCACCAGGGCGGGCGCGCCGAGGCATATCAGTGATTGACGTGATTTCATGGTGTTTCTCCTTTTGCGGTTGCGTTGCAATTCGGCCGTGTATATTTAGATGCGTATTCCGGCCATGACTCGCATCTCACTTGTGACGCGATCCTCGTCCTGGGCGTAATCCGTGGTGAACCCGAATGGAGCTAGAGCCTACAGCTAAAACCGACGGGCCTGGCGACTCGACAGCAACAATTTGCCAGCACAGTGTATGGCACTACTGACAAATTGCGAGTTCATCATGCTCAGGTTGCACTGCAAGTAGACAAATGTCTGTGCGCCAACGCACACGGGTCGGAGTTTGCTGGCAATCCTGATCTTTTGTTATGCGGAGCGGCAGCAAATGGCGTATTTCCAGCTCAACCTCCTGAAATTGGTACAATCGTGCCGAGCAGTCGCATGAGGCTTGTCCCTATCAAAAACTCCATACTCATTGATTTTGTTGACTTTTCCGCTGGCATACAAGTAGCGTTGCCGGTATAAAAACGATACTTGTTCCTCTGCTCACCACCCTGGTCGACCTCCTGCGGAGCCGGGCCTCGCTCCATCTTGAGATGCTTGCCTTGCGCCAGCAACTCGCAATGGTGGCCAGCCGCGATAACAAACGGCGCCGCTTTCGCCCCAACGAGCGTTTATTCTGGGTTTTGCTTTATCGTTTATGGCCCTCTTGCATTCAGACGTTAGCAATCTTCAAGCCAGACACGCTGGTCCGTTGGCATCGCAAAGGTTTTAGGTTGTATTGGACCTGGAAATCTCGCCGATACCAGAGCGGCCGACCAGCTATTGATCCCGATGTGCGCGAACTGATTCGGACCATGTCGCGGAACAACATTGGTTGGGGTGCTCCTCGGATACATGGTGAATTGAAAATGCTTGGCATCGGTTTGTCCGAATCCACGGTCGCCAAATACATGATCCGTCATCGGAAGCCGCCTTCGCAGACCTGGCGTACTTTTCTGGGTAATCATGTATCGGAGCTGGTATCCGTAGACTTCTTCACCGTTCCCACTGCGACCTTCCGGGTCCTTTATGTCTTTGTCGTTCTGCGTCATGAACGGAGAGAGATCGTTCACTTCAACGCGACGTACCATCCGACTGCGGAATGGACTGCTCAGCAAATCGTAGAAGCTTTTCCCTTCTACTCTGCTCCACGCTATCTCTTGCACGATCGCGATAGTATCTATGGTAAACGGTTTCGGACCCGTGTGAAGAGCCTGGGTATTGAAGAGGTTATCACTGCACCTCGCTCACCTTGGCAAAATCCTTATGTAGAACGGATCATCGGCTCAATCCGCCGAGAGTGTCTGAATCACGTCATCATTTTCAATGAACGGCATTTGCGAATAATCTTGAAGTCCTACGCCAGGTATTATCATGAGGTGAGAACGCACTTGTCTCTCGATAAACAGAGCCCGGTGCCGCGAACAATTGAATCGGCAAACCAGGGAAAGGTCGTGGCTATTCCTCATGTCGGTGGCCTCCATCATGAGTACCGACGCGCAGCCTAATTTCTCATTTGGCAGAACTGCCGCGAATAAAAAGACGAGTGTCATCACTGGACGCGATGCTCTGCCCGTGTTCGCCGACAATTATTGCGATTACGGGAATTTACGGCGTTGAGAATTATCGATACGTCCGAAAAAATATCGGACACTCGTCTCGGGACTTTTTGGTGAAATTCAGTAGTTAGCTATTCACGGATGGAGTTTTTGGTAGGGACAAGGTATTCCAGCACTGTGGCGACACCGGGATTAGCCTGCGGTAAGCTCAGTTTTGAAGGGTGTTTGGAAATTGCCATTTAGTGGACCAAATATTTGACTGCAGCTTTCTACTTTTTTGAGCGTTCAAGTAACCGGTATGATAAGTCTTGCGGCTATAATCTGTGTGGCGTCAGCCACCATGGTACAAGATGACTTGATCCACTAAGAGCTAGTTCTGCTACTTTTAAACTGAAGCAGAGAAGTCTCTATATAAACATGTCAAACACCGAAAAGACGGTCAAGGATATCCGTCGCACCCCCCGGATCAATTCAACGTGCAACTCAACATATTACCCAGCCCTCCGACTGACAATGGCCAACCATGGCTGCTCAGAGCGTGGTACACCGACAGGCCGATAGTAGTGTTCGAGGACCTCGAAGCCGGCGGCCTCCAGATTAGCCAGGGATTCCTCAAACTCCATAAAATGACCGTAGCGCTGACCAGACCAGCCCTCGCTATTGCCGCGTGGGTTCGATGAAAATAAAATCCCCTTCGGGCGCAGGGTACTGTGCAGCTCCTTCAGAACCCGCGGCAGTTCCTGACCTGGAATGTGGAATAGCGAGGCATTGGCGAAGACACCATCGAATGCCTCATCGGGCAAATTCAGCGACAGGAACTGCTGGTGCAGAACTGGACATCCACTATTCGCCTGCGCCATGTCGCAAAAGACTTTACTGCCGTCCAGCCCGGCCGGCCGATGGCCAAGAGATCGAAAATAGCCCAGGTCGCGACCCGGGCCGCAGCCAAAATCGAGGATATCGAGCGCGCGCCCTTCAGGGAATTGGCTGAGGAATTTCTCATAATTTTGAGCGATATCGTGATCTTTCGTCCCCCGCCAGAAAGACAAAGCATTGTTCTCATAATGTCCCAGGGTGATGGTTTCGATCTCGGATAATTGCGAATCGGGAATCTTTTCTGCCATTGAGGTCTGCCACTCGGCTAATTGCTCTTGTTCAATGAATTTTCGTAGGTTGCCGATAATACCAGACTCTAATCTTGTGCGGTGAGTACACTCGAATTCTCGCCCCGAGCCCCCGCTGGGGCAAACCTATCGCGCTGGCCTGAACATAGAAGTCATTGCCGGTGAGTCACCATGGAAGTCAATTCTAGAAACCAGCACAAAAATTCGGGCAAGTTACATCATGGAGAAGAAACTCACCGCGGCTCAGGTAAAAGAATTGGAGCAAGTACTTCCTGTGCATTTCAAGCAGTTGGATGCGGAATTTCATCAACGCGTGGTAAGACTTGGTGCTGCCGCCTCTACCCATGACGCTGAGCTTGTGGCTTTCGAATATTCTCGTTTACCAGAGACCTGTGCATAGGGTACGTTTTTCTGGTAAAAATCAGCTGTTGTGCTATATGTTATTGCAGTACGAGTATTGAACTTGTCCCAAAAAATTGATCGACATCTCACGGAGCTGCCGGTCCTAGTACACCTGTCTGCGAACGCTCTGTTGCGTGAATTTCGAACCGTTCAGATAGAGATCATTAGCGCCAGTATGATTTTTTGACCGATGCCAGCCTCAGCATAAAAACGGCTGATAAGACCCTTACAGCCATCGAGGATGGTTCCAACAGCTTACTCGATAGTCCCAAGTATGGGAGCGGATGTGCAGGGCGGCGCAGGAAGTTCGAGTGGTCGCCGTCAGCGGACGACTCGGCCAGGCTGGTCTGCGCTACGTCGACAGCCGAATCAACGCACAGGAACAGGAGATTATGATGCGCGCCGAACACGTCGCCAAAGTCCATGCCACGCCACTGGGTGCGCCGCCGTACCCGCTCGGTTCCTACCGATTCTACGACCGGGAGTACCTCAACATCCTCTACCGGACTGATCCGGACGCACTGCGGGCGGTCGTCCCCGAGCCACTCGAGATAGACGAGCCGCTGGTGCGTTTCGAGATCATGAAGATGGGTGAAGTCGGTGCGTATGGCCCCTACTTCGAAGGGGGACAGGCTATCCCGGTGCGCCTCGGCGAGGAGCGCGGAGAGTACCTCCACGCGATGTACCTCGACAACTTCGGCGCCACCGCAGCCGGGCGCGAACTCAGTGCCTACCCCAAGGCAATCGGGCGACCGCGGCTGCGGGTGGAGGAGGGCGTACTGATCGGAACCATCGAGGCCACCAGTGAACGAGTCGCCACGGCCACCATGGGCTACAAGCACCGAGAGATGAGCGAAGATGAGGCACGAGCCCAGATCGGTCTTCCGATCTTTATGCTCAACGTGGTGCGCGGGTACAACCGTCAAACGCTTTTGTGTGACCTGGTAAGGACCGAGGTCAAGGACCTGGTGATCAAGGGTGCCTGGACCAGCCCGGCCCGGTTGCAGTTGTTCGAGCATGTGTTAGCGCCACTGGCCGATTTGCCTGTCCTGGAGGTGGTGCAGGCGTCGCATATTCTCACCGACCTGACCCTCCAGCCGGTCACCCCGGTCTACAACTATCTGGAAGCAGGCGAATGAACGCCCAGGAGAACCGCTCCCGTCGTCCCATTGCGGTGATCGGGGCCGGCACCCTGGGGCGTCGTATCGCCCTCATGTTCGCCACGGGTGGCGGTGTCGTCAGGGTATGCGACCTGTCCGCGGACCAGCGGGCTGCGGCGGCCGAGTTCATCGACGAGACCCTGCCCTCGGTTCTGGCCGAGCTTGAGGGGAGCACCGCCGGGACCGTAGAGTTCACTGATCGCCTCGAGGATGCAGTGGCGGATGCCTGGCTGGTCGTCGAGTCGCTGCCGGAGCGTCTGGAGGTCAAGCGCCCGGTGTTCGAACAGCTCGACCGGCTCGCCCCGGCGGACGCGATCCTGGCCACCAACTCCTCGTCCTATCCCTCCAGCCAGGTTATCGACCAGGTGAGCCGGCCCGAGCGGGTGCTCAACATGCACTTCTTCATGCCGCCCATAGTGACCGCCGTCGAGCTTATGTCCTGCGGCAGGACCGAAGAGAGCGTCATCGATGGGCTTCTGGAGCAGCTGCCGAACTACGGCCTGACACCGTTCCGAATTCGCGGTGAGAGTACGGGCTTCATCCACAACAGGATCTGGGCTGCGATCAAACGCGAGGCACTCGCGGTGGTCGAAGAGGGGGTGGCCGACCCGGCGGAGATCGACCGCCTCTTCGCCATGGTGATGGGCTCGCGCTCGGGACCATTCCGGATGATGGACCGCATCGGCCTCGACGTTGTCCTCGACATCGAGGAGAACTACGCCGCCGTCCGGCCGGGGATACCGGAAGGTCCGCGCGAGCTTCTGCGCGGGTACATTGCCGAGGGCCGCCTGGGTGTGAAGTCCGGGCGTGGGTTCTACGATGATTATGCGCCCCGGGAGGAAAAAATATGACAGGCACTTCAATACCGGCGGAGGAGACCCTGGCCGGTCGCAAGGTGACGGTGATCGGCGCCGGAGTGATCGGAACGTCGTGGGCTGCGCTGTTCCTCGCTCACGGCATGGAGGTGATCGTCCACGATCCTCGACCGGACGTGGAGCGCGTTATCCTGGATGGGCTGGCCCGCATCGCCCCGTCCCTGGCAGAGATGGGACTTTCGAGCGAAGGGTTATCCAACCGGCTGTCGTTCGAAATCGATCTCGAGCGCGCGGTGCGGGGAGCCGATGTCATACAGGAGAACGGACCCGAGCGGCTCGAGTTCAAACAGGACTTATGGGCTCGTATCGAGCAATTCGCTCCGGCGCACGCGCTGCTACTCTCGTCGAGCTCGGCGATCACGGCAACGCTGCAAGGCGCGACCATGCGGGACGCCGGGCGTCTACTCATCGGTCACCCGTTCAACCCGCCGCACATGATCCCGCTGGTCGAGGTCGTGCCCGGGGAGCACACCGCTGCGGCCGTTACCGAGGCCGCGGTCGAGTTCTACACCGCGCTGGGGAAGGTGCCCCGGGTTTTGCACAAGGAGATCCGTGCCTTCGTGGCAAATCGTCTGCAGCGCGCGCTCTTTGCCGAGAGTCTCTACCTCGTGCAGGAGGGGGTGGTCACCGTCGACGAGTTAGACGACATCGTGACGAATTCTGTGGGATTGCGCTGGGCCGCCGACGGCCCGTTCCGCTCGTTCTACCTGGGGGGTGGCGCCGGGGGTTTTCGCGGTTACTTCGCCCAGTTCGGACCCGGCATGCGGAATGCGATCGTCAACACACCTAAAGTGACTCTCGACGACGCGTTGCAGTCGTTGATCATCCAACAGACCGACGCCGCGTTCGGCACGCGTCCGCTCGAAACACTCGAACACGAGCGCGATACCAAACAATTGGCGATCCTGCGGGCACTGACCGCGGTCGCGGGCAAATCGGAGGGGAAGAAATGAGCGACTCGATGTTCAGTGACCTGAAGGTCATCGACTGCGGCAGCTACATCGCAGGACCGGCGGCGGCCACAATCATGGCCGACTTCGGTGCCGACGTGATCAAGATCGAACCGCCCGGCGCGGGGGACCCCTACCGGTATGTCCCATCGATCCCGGGTACGCCGAACTCCGAGCACAACTACGGCTGGTTGCTCGACTCGCGGAACAAGCGCGGACTGGCCCTTGATCTCGGCAATCCGCAGGGAAGGGAAGTGCTGCACCGGCTCGCGCGTGAGGCGGATGTGTTCGTGAGCAACTACCCCGCGGCCGTCCGCAACAAGCTGGGGCTGGACTACGATACGCTGGCCGCGCTCAACGAGCGGCTAATCTACGCCTCGTTCAGCGGCTATGGCGAAGTGGGCGCCGAAGCCACCAAACCCGGATTCGATGTCACCGCGTGGTGGGCCCGGTCCGGGATGATGGACCAGGTGCGGGCAGCGGCCGACGCCCCGCCTGTTCGGCCTGTCGTGGGGATGGGCGACCACCCCTCGGCGGTGGCGCTGTACGCTGCGATTGCCTCCGCGCTGTACCAGCGGGAGCGGACCGGCAAGGGCATGAAGGTCTCCTCCTCTCTTTTGGCCAACGGGCTCTGGGCCAACGCGTTCATGGTGCAGGCTGCGCTTTGCGGTGCGACCTTCGTGCCGCGGCCGGCCCGCGAGGACGGCCTCAACGCCCTGACCAGCTACTTTCAGTGTCGTGACGGGAAGTGGCTGATCCTCACCATTCTCAACGAGGAGCGCCATTGGCCGGTGCTGGCCCGCTGCCTGGAGAGGGAAGACCTGCTTGAGGATCCGCGGTTCGTGACGAAGAAGGACCGGCAGGGGAACTCGACCGTACTGATCGCCGAACTGGATGAGGCGTTCGCCCAGCGGGATCGTGAGAGTTGGCAGGAGGACCTGAACGCTCAAGGCATAATCTTCGAAATCGTGGCCACACCGGGGGACCTTCCCGCGGACCCGCAGGTGAAGGCCAACGGTCTCGCCGTCCCGTTCGCCGACGACGAGTCGCTGTACACGGTGGACAGCCCGTTCACCATCTCCGGGATCGAAAAAGTTCGCCCAGTTCTACCGCCTGCTGTGGGCCAACACACCGACGACGTGCTCGCCGAGGTCGGCTACGGGCCGGACGAGATCGCCCAACTCCGCGCCGATGGCGCGGTAGCCTGAGATGTGCACTTCCCAACATCCAGTTCACGAAACCCGAGGTAACCACCCATGGTAGGCCCGAAAAAAGAACGTCTATTGTTTGGAGTCTTTGTGCTGGTTCTGATTGTGATAATCGAACTCACCCTGCACCACTTTCATCTGCCAGCGTGGCCGGCAATTATGGTGATGATATTTTTCTTCGTAACCCACATGGAAAAAAGCGTTATTCCCCACATGATCCTGGGCGGGCTGGTAGGTATCGTTGGCTACATGCTGGCAGCGCCGTTCGTCCAGGCCACGGGTAGCCTGATGGGAGCCGAAACGGCCCGGCTGGTCTACATCTGTCTCTTCGTGTTCATCATTATCGTCTTCGGTGAGATGCTGCCCGTTTTGTTAAACGCATACGGCTTCATGTTCATGCTTATAAGTTCAATCGCCGCCGGAGTGGAAGGGGCTGAACCCGACCCATGGCTGTGGATGGCAGTGGAGTTGGTGGGCGGTACGCTGATCATTCTCGGCATTGTGGGCATCGAGCGGCTGATGGTGATGCTCAACATGCCCATGCATCAGGCGCCGGTCGCCACCGGTAGCGGAGATCATTTTGAATAGCGATTAGATTGCAATTGCCTCGTGGCTTTCTTAGCCCAAACCAAAGGGTTAGATTCCTCCTCTGACACAGGTACCTAAGTGCCAAACGGTAGCAATGTAATGAACCATCCTGTCCGGTGGTAGTCAGGAGGTCTATGCTGCAACCAGTTGTCTGAGCCCAATTCCCGAATTCGGCGGCGTCCCGAATGCGGTGGCGTATGCACGTTTGTATATATCCGCGCTGATTTAGCCAATTGGTGTAATCGTCAAAATCCGCATATTCGGCGGAATGGGCCACAATAATCAACACTAGGTGTTAGGCACTGCTCGGGAGCTCCAGTGATACGAAAATTAACATGGACTGCGATGATGCTTTCGGCGCTTATCGTCGCCCTGTACGCATTCGCAATTCTAATTTCACCGGCATTCAGACCCCTTTTCGTCCAAAACCTATTCGTTACCGGACCTATAGCTATTTCTGTACATCTTGGAGGGGGGCTTGTGGCAATAGTACTCGGTGCTTTCCAAGTAAATTCGCGCCGCACAGCAGGCGTTTTGTTACCAACCCGTTTTTCCTTACCCACCAGATTGGTTGTCTACACTTTGTCTGTCTCCCGGTAAGAATCTATCGCCGGGCAAGCACAGAACAGGTTCCTGTCGCCGTACACATTATCCACGCGGTTAACTGGCGCCCAGTACTTGTAGCGGCGCAGCGAGTCCACCGGGTAGGCGGCCAGTTCGCGGGAGTAGGGGTGCTCCCAGCTGGTTTCGGTCACGTCTTCCAGTGTGTGCGGGGCGTTGGCCAGGGGGTTGTCCCTGGCATCGAGGCGGCCTTCCTGTACTGCGGCAATCTCTTCGCGAATGGCGATCATGGCATCGCAGAAACGGTCCAGTTCTTCCAGTGACTCCGACTCTGTCGGCTCCACCATCAGGGTGCCGGCAACCGGGAAGGACATGGTGGGCGCGTGAAAACCGTAGTCGATCAGGCGCTTGGCCACATCCTCTTCTGTCACACCGCTGGCTTCTTTAATCGGGCGGATGTCGAGTATGCATTCGTGGGCGACATTGCCGCTGCTGCCGGTATACAGGATGGGGTAGTGGTCCTTGAGGCGATGGGCAATATAGTTGGCACTGAGAATGGCAACCCGGCTGGCCTGCGCCAGGCCTTCGCCGCCCATCAGGGCGATATAGGTCCAGGAAATAGGCAGGATGGAGGTGCTGCCGTAGGGCGCTGAGGCGACCACATCATTGTTCGCATCCACACCGGCCACCGGGCTTACGGGATGGCTGGGCAGGAAGGGTTGCAGATGGGCGCCCACACCGATGGGGCCCATGCCCGGTCCGCCGCCACCGTGGGGAATACAGAATGTTTTATGCAGGTTCAGGTGCGACACATCTGCTCCGAACTTGCCCGGCGCTGCAATACCCACCAGGGCATTGAGGTTGGCGCCGTCCACATACACCTGGCCGCCGTGTTCATGCACGATATTGCATAGCTCGATGATGGACTCTTCGAATACGCCGTGAGTTGAAGGGTAGGTCACCATGATGCAGGCGAGGTCATCCTTGTGCCGGCCTGCCTTGGCGCGCAGGTCCTCCAGGTCCACATTGCCCCGCTCATCGCACTCCACAATCACCACTTTCATGCCCGCCAGCGCGGCGCTTGCCGGATTGGTGCCGTGCGCAGAGGAGGGAATGAGGCACACATTGCGCCGCTGATCGCCGCGGCTCTCGTGATAGCGACGAATAGCGAGCAGGCCGGCGTATTCGCCTTGTGAGCCGGCGTTGGGTTGCATGGAGATCGCATCGTAACCCGTGCATTCGAGCAACATATGGTCCAGCTCTGCCAGCATGGCCTGGTAACCGGTGGTCTGGTCGGCGGGTGCGAAGGGGTGCAGGCCAGCAAATTCCGGCCAGGTGATTGGCAGCATCTCGGTGGTGGCGTTCAACTTCATGGTGCAGCTGCCCAGCGGGATCATGGCCCGGTTGAGGGCGATGTCCTTGTCCTCCAGGTAGCGCATGTAGCGCAACATGGCGGTCTCGGAGTGATAGTCATTGAACAATGGGTGCTGCAGATAGTCCACGTCGCGCTGCAGTGCCTCGGGTATGCCAGGGGTCAGTGGTATATCTGCATTCAGATCTGGCTCTGGTTTGCCGCTGAACACCGACACCAGGCGCCGCACATCCTCACGGCGGGTCGTTTCATCCAGCGACACAGCAAGCCGGTCTTTGCCGATAATGCGCAGGTTCATACCCTGGTCCAGGGCGCGCTCGATAATGGCGGATTGTTGATCGCCTACGGTGTAGGTCAGGGTGTCGAAGTAGTCTGCATTGTCGGCACTGAATCCGGCATCGGCCAATCCAGCACACAGCGTGCCGGTGAGGTAATGGATGCGTTCCGCGATTCTTCGCAAACCCGTGGGACCGTGGTACATGGCGTAGAAGGTAGCCATGATGGCCAGCAGCGCCTGGGCGGTGCATATGTTGCTGGTGGCCTTTTCCCGCCGGATATGTTGCTCCCGGGTTTGCATCGCCATGCGCAGGGCCTGGTTGCCGCGGCGGTCTATGGAAACCCCTATGATGCGGCCCGGTGTGGAGCGCTTATAACTGTCGCGGGTGGCGAAATAGGCGGCGTGGGGCCCGCCAAAGCCCATGGGAACACCAAAGCGTTGGGTGTTGCCCACCACAACGTCCGCGTCGAGTGAGCCGGGGGATTTAACCAGCAACAGCGCCATGATGTCGGCGGCAACCGCTACCAGGGTATTCGCCTCGTGGGCCCTGTCGATGAGCGGCGAGATATCCTCCAGGTGGCCAAAAGTGCCGGGGTATTGCAGCAACAGGCCAAAGGCTTCTGTGTTACCCAGCAGTTCATCTGGTTGGCCCATAATGACCTCGATGTCCAGAGCCTGGGCGCGGGTTTTCACCACCGCAATGGTCTGGGGGTGGCAGTCGGCGGCTACCAGGAAGGTGTTGCTGCGGTTGCGCTTGTTCACCCGGTGCAGCAGGGTCATGGCCTCGGCGGCAGCGGTACCCTCGTCCAGCATGGAGGCGTTGGCGAGGTCCATGCCGGTCAGGTCCAGGATCATTTGCTGGAAGGTGAGCAGCGCCTCCAGCCGGCCCTGGGAAATTTCTGGCTGGTAGGGGGTGTAGGCGGTATACCAGCCCGGGTTTTCCAGCACATTGCGCTGTATCACAGCGGGAGTCCAGGTGTTGTGGTACCCGGTGCCGATGAAGGACTTATTGACTACATTCTGGCTGGCCAGTCGCTTCAGCCGCGCCAGTGTGGCCTGCTCGGACTGCGCGCCCGGTAGGTCCATAGGTTTCTGCCGGCGAATAGCGGCAGGTACGGTGTCATCGATCAGTGCTGCCAGACTGTCGTAGCCTATGGTCCTGGCCATTTCTGTTTGTTGTTTCGGGGTGGGCCCGATATGGCGTTGGATGAACTCTGCGTGGTTTTCCAGGTCAGACAGGCGTGTCATAGGTGCTCCGGGTGTGGCCGAATTGCGTGATTCAGGTGGGCTTTTCGAGGCCGCGATAGTAGCAGTTGGGCTACCGCCCGGGCAACAACAGGCCATTGTATGGCCCGGCGGCAATGGCATACTGGGCCCGACTTTGAGTACTGTGACTCTCCTGTATTCAGCCTCACGGGTATATGATCCAGACCATGACCACCGCAACACAATCCGCTATTCCCCTGCTGGATCTCCTGACGGACATCCGCGCCTGCCGCCATTGCGAGCCGGGGCTGCCGTTGGGTGCCAATCCGGTGGTGCGGGCCGGTGCCCGCGCATCGCTGCTGATAATCGGCCAGGCACCCGGGACAAAAGTACATGCCAGCGGCATACCCTGGGATGACCCCAGTGGCAACCGCCTGAGGCAATGGCTGCAGTTAGAGCCGGAGCAGTTCTATGACGAGTCGCGGTTGGCGATAGTGCCGATGGGGTTTTGTTACCCGGGCCGCGGCAAGTCCGGGGATCTGCCGCCATCTCCCGCCTGTGCCCCCCTGTGGCACCAGCGTCTTTTTGCGCAGTTACCTCATCTAGAGCTGGTCTTGCTGGTGGGCGCCTATGCGCAGCAATACTACCTGGACCAGACACCCGCGGCGCCGTTGGCGAGTGGTACGACCCTCACCGAGCGCGTGCGGCGCTGGCAGGATTTCGGCCCGCGCTACTTTCCTCTGCCGCACCCGTCCCCGCGCAATAACCTGTGGCTGCGCCGCAATCCCTGGTTTGAAACGGAAGTACTGCCGGCACTGCAAAGCCGCGTTCTTCACACCCTTCGAATCGGATAAGCCACTTGCCAGCGTGAGGTTTACGCGTTTCACTGGGCCTTTTTGTTTAGGAGATATTGCACTGTGTCAGAGATAGTCGCGCCAGAGTCTGTGGGAATGAACAGCGAACAGCTCACCCGGGTGGGCGAGCATTTGCGCAAACGGTATGTGGAGCCGGGCAAGATACCCGGCAGCATCGCCCTGGTGGCCCGCCGCGGCAAGGTCTGTTATCTCGATGTGGCCGGGCAGCGAGACGTTGAACGTGGCACCGGGATGACCGCTGACACGATTGTGCGTATCTACTCCATGAGCAAGCCGGTGACCTCTGTGGCGTTGATGACATTGTATGAATGCGGCCTGTTTTCGCTGGAAGACCCTGTACATCGTTACATTCCCGAGTGGCGGAAATTGCGCGTGTTCAAGGCGGGCTCCCACCCTCTGTTTGCAACTGAGCCCTGCACCCGCCACATGACAATACGCGACCTGTTGATGCACACCTCCGGCCTGACCTACGATTTTATGCACGCGGGTAATGTCGACGCGGCCTATCGCGAGCTCAGTGTAGGTCAGCCCCGGCGCGGTTATACCCTGCAGGATATGATTGACCAGCTGAGCACATTGCCCCTGGAGTTTTCCCCCGGCGAGCGCTGGAACTATTCCCTGGCGACCGATGTGCTGGGTTACCTGGTCGAGCGTATCAGTGGCCAAAGCCTGCCAGATTTCATGCGCGAGGCGATTTTTGAGCCCCTGGGTATGGTGGACACCAGCTTCGAAATTTCCGCCGATAAAGTGGCGCGACTGGCCTCGTGTTACGAGCGCAACATACAGAAGGAGGTGGTACTGCAGGACGATGGGCAGGACAGTCATTTCGCCCAGCGCACTTTCTGGTCCGGTGGCGGCGGCCTGCTGTCGACCGCGGGGGACTACTACCGTTTTTGCCAGATGTTGCTGAATGGCGGCACGCTCGAAGGTCGTCGCGTGCTCGGTTCGCGTACGCTGCAATTCATGACGCACAATCACCTGCCCGGCGGTGTCGACATGGCGCAGTTTGCCACGGGCAGTTTCAGTGAAACAATTTACGAGGGTGTGGGGTTCGGGCTGGGCTTCGCCAACAAGGTGAACCCGGTGCGCAATGGCTTTCCGGCTTCCGAGGGCAGTTTCTTCTGGGGAGGATTGGCCAGCACTGTGTTCTGGGTGGACCCAAAAGAAGAACTTGTCGTCATATTCTTGACCCAGTTGATTCCGTCAAGTACGTTCAACTTCAGGGGGCAGCTGGAGAACATTATCTACGCGGCACTCGAAGAGAACTGAGGCCCGCTGCCCGCTACATATTAATTGTAATCAGAAAAATCCGGAGATCACTTCCATGAGTAATATCTTCAGCAGACTAATCGCTGCGCTTCTTCTGGCTATGGCCCTTGGAGCCTGCTCAGACGGCAACAATAACAATAATAACGGTGATGGCGGCGGGGACGAGACACCCGAGCCAATCACTGTTGAAACACCCAACGCCGACCGCTGTGAGATTCTCGATTCTGACAATTGCATGTTTCCGTGGCCCAGCAGTGCATTCACGGTTGCTGATGACAGCACGGTCACCGGACTGCGGGTCAATCTCAGTCGGGACTCTATGCCTGCGAACAAGCAGGGCGTTCAGGTCGATCCCACCGAGTGGAATCGCAACGACGGTTTTTCTCCCTCCCAGATGATGCTGGCCCAGGTGCCCGGTGTGGATATGGAGCAGACCGGGGCGCCGCCTATCACAGATCTCGAACAGTCACTCAGTGCCGATTCGCCAGTGGTGGTTATTCGCGCCAGTACCGGTGAGCAGCACCTGATATTCGCCGAGCTGGACGCCAATACTGACGACCCTTCGGAGCAGGCCTTCATCATCCGCCCCATGATTCAGTTCGAGCGCGGCGAACGCTACATTGTTGCGCTGAGAAATATGCGGGACGCGTCCGGGGAACTGCTGCAAGCACCGGAGGTCTTCCGTGCCCTGCGTGATGACACCCTCACGGACAATGACGCCATCGAGGGTCGCCGGGCAGCCATGGAGGACATTTTCAATATTCTGGCGGACGCCGGTGTAGCCCGTGACGAACTTTACCTGGCATGGGATTTCAACATTGCCAGCGTGGAAAATATTACCGAGCGCATTTTGCACATCCGGGATGACGCCTTTGCCAGTCTTGGAGGGGCAGCCCCCGGATTTACCGTGACCGAGGTAGTTGATCTGGCGCCCTGTGCTGAGACGGGATGTGAGGCGGGGCAGGATCAATACAAGTCGCGGACCATCGTTGGCACCTATGAGGTACCCAA
This sequence comes from uncultured Haliea sp., assembly GCA_963977275.1. Taxonomy (GTDB): domain Bacteria; phylum Pseudomonadota; class Gammaproteobacteria; order Pseudomonadales; family Halieaceae; genus JARRPM01. The sequence goes on from CAXBNX010000040.1 coordinate 16,868, forward strand.
CTACCTGAACTCAGACAGCGGCGCCCCGGGTTCGCCTTTCTTCTATGACACGCCCGACGATGGCCTGCCGGATCGCCTCGGTGGTGACAATATGTTCACCGCACGCTTTTACTGCAGCGTGGCCCGTTCTGTGGCTGAGGACTTTGACGCGGCGCCCAAGGCGGTTGCCCGGCCTTCGCTGTACGGTCACGGCCTGCTGGGCAGCGGCTCCGAGGCGCTGCGCGGCACCGGCGGCAATATCAACATCATGGCGGACAGCCATCAGATGATGTTCTGCGGCACAGACTGGAGTGGATTCGCATCGGAGGACACTGGCTTTGCAACGCAGATTCTGCAGGACTTCTCGCTGATACCGGCCTTCTTTGACCGCCAGCAACAGGGCTTGCTCAACTTTATGTACCTCGCCCGTCTGCTTAAGCACGACGCGGGCCTGCGCAGCGACCCGGCTTTCCAGGCAGGCGGTGTGCCGGTGTTCGATAACAGCACCGTGTACTACGACGGTAACAGTCAGGGCGGTATTCTCGGCGGTGCATTGATGGGGGTTATTCAGGATGTCACCCGCGGCGCGTTGGGTGTACCGGGCATGTCTTACAGTATGCTGCTGCGTCGCAGTATCGATTTTGCGACCTATAGCCTGTTCTTTACCGGGAGCAATACCGGGGATGATGGCGGTGGCTATACCAGCGTCAAGGACCAGAGCTTCCTTCTTTCCATGGCACAAATGCTATGGGATCGGGCGGAATCCAGTGGCTATGTCTACCACATTGAGCACAACCCTCTGCCGAATACGCCGGCGCACGCGGTGTTGATGCAGGTTGCTTTCGGCGACCATCAGGTCAGCATGTGGACCGCGGAATTCATGGCACGCAGCATTGGAGCCAAGCTGCGTGTGCCCGCTGCGGAGCCGGGGCGCCACCCCGATAGCAACCCGTATTTTGGCCTGGAGCCGGTACCGGCAGGTGATTACGCCGGCTCGGTGTTAACCATCTGGGATAACGGCCCGCTGGGCGGCGGTGCGGCAGGGGGTGGCACTGTGGCTCCGCCCATCACCAATCTGCCTCCATTTGAGCCCGAATTCGGTGAAGACCCCCACAGCCTGCCCCGCAAGGACACCACGGCCCAGGAGGAAAAATCCTTCTTTCTGAGGCCCGATGGCGAGGGTAAGTTTGTTGACACTTGCGACCCCAGCCTGCCTTGCACCACAGATGGCTACGTACCCGGCGGTAGTAGGTAAGCCAAACCACGCATTAGCGGCAGGGCTTTCGGGAATTCTGCCGCTAATAAGAATATATCTCACTTATGATTGCTTATGAGAATCACTCCTATTATCATTCCCTCCGTTCAAGGACAACTTACTATAGCGGGGGATAGCGCAGATGAAAAAATTGACGACGGGTCTGATTATGGGCCTGTGCACGGCGGCGGCCACGGCCGCCACACCCACACCCGAGGAGATGTGGGACATTATTCAGCAGCAACAGGTAGAGATTGCGCGCCTTAAGACGCAGGTAGCCTCGGCGGATGCTGAAATCAAGGAAACCAGCGTTAAAGTTGAAGCCACTGCCAGTATGGTGGAAGAGAGCGTCGTGTCCGGTGGCCGCTCTCTGGCATCCAGTTGGACCGAGAAAACCACCATCGGCAGCTACGGCGAGATGCACTACAACAACCTGGATAACCAGAACGGCGACGGTGGCGATACGGATGAGATCGATTTTCATCGATTTGTGTTTTACCTCGGCCACGAATTCAGTGACACCACCCGCATGTTCTCCGAAGTGGAACTGGAGCATTCGCTGTCTGGCGATGGCAAACCCGGAGAGGTGGAGGTGGAGCAGGCGTATATCGAACACGACCTGAGCAGTTCGACCCGCATGCGTGCAGGCCTGTTCCTGTTGCCGGTGGGTATCCTCAACCTGACCCATGAGCCCAATACCTTCTACGGCGTTGAGCGCAACAATGTTGAGAAGAACATCATTCCCACCACATGGTGGGAGGGCGGCCTTTCCCTGGCGGGTGAAATATCGCCGGGCCTGAGCTACGAAACCACGTATACTTCCGGCCTGAAACTGGATGCTGCAGGGGGTAAATTCAAGATACGCGACGGGCGCCAGAAGGTCGCCGAGGCAGATGCATCAGACCCGGCCTACACGGGCAACCTGAAATACACTGGCATCGCCGGCCTGGAGCTGGGTGCCACCGTGCAGTACCAGCAGGACATCTACCAGGGTGAGTACAGCCAGGACGTGGACGCATGGCTGTACGAGGCCCACTTGGCTTATCGCAATGGCCGCTTCGGTTTGCGCGCACTTGCGGCAACCTGGGATATTGATGACGCCATCAACAACATTGCCGCGGGTGCCGCTACGCAGGAGGGTTGGTATGTGGAACCCTCGTGGCTGATTATGCGCGACCTCGGGTTTTTTACCCGCTACAGTGAATGGGACAATCAGGCAGACGGCGCGGGCGATACCGAATTCAGCCAGTGGACGCTGGGCCTGAACTACTGGCTGGAAGAGAATGTGGTGTTCAAAGTGGATTACCAGTTTCAGGACGCCCCGGCAAACGAGAAGGAGCTTGATGGTTTGAACCTGGGTGTTGGCTGGACCTTTTGATGCCGGATTTTAGGGAGATACGTGACACTGCATAGTATGGGCTGGAATTCAGGGCTGGCCGCCATCGTCTTGATGGCGGCTTTTTCCGTTGCGGCGGAAGAGTATCTCTCGCGCGATCAATTTCTTCATCTCGCTTTCGGCGACAGCGAGCCACAACTGCATACCCTGTGGCTGACCGAGGACAGCAAGGCGGCTGCGAGGGATGCTGTGGGCTGGGTTCCACACGCCCTGCGATTGCGATATTGGCAGGCGGGCGGCCGCACTGCCTGGATTCTCGAAGATATCGGTAAAGACAAGCCCATCACCCTGGGCATTACCGTGTCGGATAGACAGATCGAGCGAGTGGACGTGCTAGCCTTCCGAGAGAGTCGTGGTTGGGAGATACGCTACCCCTTCTTTACCAGCCAATTCAGTGGCTTGAGCCTGGCGGAAGACGGCCATTTGTCTGACACGGTCGATGGCATAACCGGCGCCACACTTTCTGTGCGTGCGGTTGATCGGGTGGCACGCCTGGCTTTGTGGCTGGACTCTCAGGTGGAGGGTTAGTGCGCCGCTGGTCTCGCCTGGTAGGTGTACTGTGGCACTGGCATCGCCGCCTGGGTGTATGGGCGGCGGCGTTCGTACTTATGCTGTCGGTTACCGGACTAATCCTGAATCACTCCTCGGAGCTGGGGCTGGACCGCACGTTCGTGGACTGGCCCTGGCTTAGCCGAACCTATGGCGATGGTAGTGCGGAGCTGCCGGCTTTCCAGCCCGGCCAGAACTGGATTTTCCGTGCCGCCAATGGCCTGGTGTACTTCAATTCCCAAGAGGTGGCGCCCTGTAGCGGAAACCTGGTCGGCGCGCTGCAGGCGGACGCTTTGTTCATCGCCGCCTGCACCGAGGAATTGCTGCTCATTACGCGCGAAGGTGAGCTATTGGAAGCGATTAACACCAGTGTTGGTCTGCCTGTGCCGGTCCAGGGAGTTGGTCTGGTAGAGTCCGAGATGGCCCTGCAAACGGACTCTGGCTGGTGGCTCGCCGATCTGGACACCATTGATTTCACTGTGTCGGTGGCGCCGGGAGCGCTTATTCAGCAACACGCCCCGGGTGTGCTACCGGATGCGGTACGCGATGCTATTCCGGCGCAGGAGTCCTGGCTCAGCTGGGAGCGGGTGTTGCTGGATTTACACAGTGGCAGAATAGCGGGCCCTATCGGCGTGCTTCTAATTGACCTGACTGGCGTTGTGCTTGCAGCCCTTGCCACCAGTGGCTTGCTTATGTGGTGGCTGCACCGCCGCTAGGCGGTACGTAGCGGATATCGGTGACGTAATACACTTTTTCTCCCGACGGGCTTTTCACGCGAATCTCATCGTCCAGGCCCTTCCCCAGCAGAGAGCGGGCCATGGGTGAATCCATGCTCAGTTTCCCTTGCTGCAAATCGAATTCGTCTGGCCCGACAATACGCCAGCGCTGTTCGCTGCCCGCGTCGTCCTCCAGCGTCACCCAGGCACCGAAATAAACCTTATTGGTATCTGTCGGCTCCTGGTCAATGACCTTCAGCTCATCCAGGCGCTTGTTGAGAAAACGCACCCGCGAATCGATTTCTCGCAGCCGGCGCTTACCGTAAATGTAGTCGCCATTTTCCGAGCGGTCGCCATTCTTCGCAGCCTCGTGCACCGCATTGGTCACTACCGGTCGCTCAATTTTCCACAACTGGTGTAACTCGGCGCGCAGACCCTGCTCGCCCTCGGGGGTGATATAGGTGGAGCCGCGTTGGCGCGGTGGTCGGTATCTGCTCATGGGGCGCTATTGTAGCGGCGGTGACGCAAATGCCCTAGCAGAGCGTGGTCACAAGAGACGTCATTATCTGCATTTTCCACGCATAGCCCGAATCGTTCCCCTGAATCAGTGAAGCATATCCCCCAATGGCGGGGTGGCAGGGCGAACCCCGGGGACTGAAAATAACAGTTCCGCCATGCCGGGCGACGATATCCAACGCCCGTCAGGCACCAATGGGGTTCGCCCCGGATGATCATGTTATGAACGCTATGCTGAATGGAAAAGTTGCCCTTGTAACAGGCGCGGCGGCGGGAATCGGTCGCGCGATTGCGCTGGCGGCTGCAAGAGAAGGAGCGTCACTGGTACTGGGGGATATACAGGAGGCCGCCGGGGAGCAGTTACTAAACGAGCTGCGCGACGCAGGCTTCCCCGCCTGTTTTCGTCGCACCGACGTCAGCAGCACCGATGATATCGGCCAGTTGGTGGAATTGGCCCGCAAGGAATTTTCCTCCCCCGATATCGCCTTTGCCAACGCCGGCATCGAAGGACCCTCCGGTGCACCGTGGGACTGCAGCGAAGCTGATTTCATGCGGGTAATAGACGTCAACCTGATGGGCACCTGGCGCACCATGGTGTCAGTATTACCCGATATGGTAGAGCGTGGTGCAGGCGCCATTGTTGCTACCGCATCGGTGGCAGGGCTGGTAGGGGCCGGTGGCCTTGCCGCGTATGTGACCAGTAAACACGCTGTGATGGGGCTGGTGAAATCCCTGGCCATCGACGCCGCCGGCAGGGGCGTCAGAGTCAATGCCGTTTGTCCGGGGATGATTGAAACCGATATGGTGGATCGCCTGGCGGCAGCCACCCCGGGCTTTCGCGAGGCACTGCTGGCGTTAAAACCCATGGGCCGGCTGGGGGAGGCGCAGGAGGTTGCGGAGGCTGCCATCTGGCTTGCTTCAGACAAGGCCAGTTTTATCACCGGTCATGGGATGACTATTGATGGAGGATACACGGCGCAATAGGGCGGGCAGTGCGCATTGAACACCCCGGGAGAGTAAACACTATTCTGGCAGCTGAAGCGTAATGCAGGTCCCCCCTCCGGGCTCGCTGCTTATTTTTAATACGCCGCCGAGGGCCTCCGCTCGCTCATGCATGCTCAGCAGACCATAGTGTCGTGACCGCACAATGTCAGGGTCGAAGCCCGCGCCATCATCAGCTATCGTCAGAGTGACACCCTCTGCGCTACGGTCCAGGCTGAGTGTAAGCTGTGTAGCCGAGGCGTGTTTGCGGATATTCAAGGTCGCTTCCTGTACCAGTCGAAACAGTAGTGCGTCCTGTTGCGATTGCCATTTTCGCAGTGCGGGGTTGATCTGTATTTCGATGGTAAAGGGTACATGTTCACGCATGTTGGTAAGGAATTCGTTGAGTGTTTCCGCGATGCCAAATTCGTCCAATATAGTGGGGCGCAATTCGTTCATCAGTAGTCGGACATCGTCGGCACAGGCTCGGGTTTCCTGCGCCAGGGCTGTCAGTCGCGAGTCCAGTACTGTGGCAGAGTCAACCTGTTCACGACAGCTGTCGATACCCTGTTGCAGAGTGAACAGCCTTGCGCCCATGCGATCATGCAGGTCGTCTGCGATGTTTTTACGTTCAGCTTCCTGCGCATTGATTAAGCGGTGTAGCAGGGACCGGATGCTCGTGTGAGCGCGCTCCAGCGCGCCGGATTGTGCCTCTGCCAGCGCCAGGTTGGCGCGCGCCCAGCCGGCAAACATTGTGCCGATAGCGGCTGCCATACCGTTGTAAAAAACGGTGACAAACAGCGTGGTTATTTGCACAGATGGTGAACTCGCATACAGATAGAGTAGCGTAGACAGGGCGAAGTTGAGACTCAGGATAACAAGCGTTTCGCGGATCCCGAACCTGAACGCCGCGGCCAAAGAAGTGAAGTACAAAAAGGGAACGAATACGGAATCAATTCCCCCGGTAACCGAGCAAATAGCGGCGGCAAGCAGCGGGTCGCCAATCATGGTAATCCAGGCGTTCATCCGCGGCGATCGCCTCGACCCCAAGCGGAATTGCACCAGTGCAGTAAAGGCGAAACAGGACAAATATACCGGCCAGATATAGGCGGACAGGGTTTGCGTATGAAACAGCAGGACGATCAACCAAAAGGCCATGCCCGACCAGCGCAAATACGTTATTTCCCTCTCGGCACTGTGCAGTCGCTCCAGGGCCGAGCTGTCTGGTGCGACATGCGAAGAGGCAGTTGTCGAGCTGTCCATCACCGGTGGCTGTGGATCGGTGCCAGGGATAACAGGCGTGCTTGAATCGCTGACCATGGTTTTCATTCTTCCGGGTTTGGTGTTCGCGACTTGAGTTTAGCAGAGCATACGACTGGTAAATGTTTATGTATGCTCTAAGGTGTATGGCTGAAGGATGACTCCGCGAGGTCAGCGATTGTGAAGCAGATTCGGGTCTATTTAATTGATGATCATAACGTTGTGCGAGAAGCGGTGGCGTCTCTGCTGGAGTCCGAACCGGATATTTTTGTGGTTGGCCAGAGTAGCTCAGCCCGCGAGGGCATAAGCGGAGTAGTGGAATCAAAGGCAAATATTGTCATTGTCGATCTGAAAATGCCCGGCATGAGCGGCTTGTCAGCGATCAGTGAAATAGCCGCGTTGTCCACCGGCGCCGGTATCGTTGTCTTTACCATGTATGACAATCCGGCCTATGTGTGGGAGACAATGAACTCGGGTGCGCGAGCCTATTTGCTAAAAAGCGCGCCCAAGGAGGATTTGTTGCGCGCCATCCGCGCGGTGGCTGCCGGTGCCGGATTTCTGCAGGCGGAAGTCACCATGCCTTTGTTGAAACGTCTTGCGAACGATGCTCGAGCTGAAAGTCAGCGGAGCCTTCTGACCTTGCGCGAAATGCAGATACTGGAATGCCTGGCAGAGGGCAGTAGTAACAAGAGCGTAGCCAGCACGCTGGAGATAACCGAGGAGACCGTAAAATCTCACCTCAAGAACCTGTACGAGAAACTGGGCGCGTCGGACCGGGCACACGCGGTAGCAATCGCTCTGCGCCAGACCATAATCGAATAATCCCTACCCTGTGTCCCGACGCGCGGTTGCCTGGAGTCCCCCGAATAACTGTAACGTCTCCCCAATTAGTGTGATGGTTGTGGGGGCTGAAATTGCGGATGCTGAACCTATCACAGGATGAGGACAGCTCATGGGCGCCAGCGTTCCAATACCAGATCAGACCACCGGCTTTGATGTAACTATACGTTACAGCGATGGTTTGGAGCGCGCGGTATCGGTGCTGCCCGGCCAGACACTTCTGGCGGCAGCGGAACTGCAGGGTGTTCCCATCGTGAGCGAATGCCGTAGCGGGATCTGTGGGGCCTGCGTGGGACACTGCGCCAGCGGCAGCTATGAGCTGGGAAATGCGGAGGCCTTATCCGGTCCGGAAAAAGCCGAGCGCAGTATCCTCACCTGTCAAACCCTGGTGCGTTCGAACTGTGTGGTAGAACTCGATTATGTGATTGATGACAACGCAGCGAGGCTGGCCTGCGGCGAAGCAGTGGTGCGGAGTGTGGAATGTGTTTCTGATACCACCGCCATACTTTCGCTGGATGCCTCTTCCCTGGAAACACCGCTGGACTTCAAGCCGGGGCAGTATGCCCAACTGCAGGTTCCAGGCAGCGATCAGTGGCGCAGCTATTCTTATGCGCATTTGCCGCACCCGTCCAACCATCTCACCTTCCTCATTCGTCTGTTGCCACACGGCGTTATGTCCGACTACCTGCGCTCTGGCGCGAGGCCTGGTGACACTATCGGCATACGTGGAAGTAAGGGGGGTTTCTACCTGCGGCCGGTTAAAAGACCTCTGGTATTCATGGCCGGGGGCACCGGTTTGTCGGCTATTCTTGCCATTCTCGAGCAGTTGGTAGCGCAGGGGGTTGGTGTGCCGGTGCGCTTGTATTATGGGTTAACCGACTATGGCGATCTCTGTAAGTTAGACCAGCTCGAGCAGTACTGTGAGAGGTTGGCAGATTTTCAAATGTACCTATCCGTTGTTCGGCCCAGTGTGGAATGGTCGGGACATACGGGTGTGATCACCGATCAGTTGGAGAAATCATCGTTGTTTGACGGTGATGCCGATGTCTACCTGTGCGGGCCGCCAGCAATGGTAGATGCCACGCGGCAATGGCTGAGAGTACACGATCTGCAGCGAGTTCAGGTTTTTTACGAAAAATTTGTCGCCAGCGGTGCCGAAATGCTTGATGCGGCACCGCGTCTTGACCCGCAGAAACTCGACTACGAGCAACTGCAAAGAACGGGGCGGCGGACAGCCGTCGTGATGGGCGGCAGTATCGCGGGTATTTGTACAGCCAAGGTGCTGACGGAGCACTTCGAGCGAGTCATTGTGCTGGAGCAGGATCCGGAACACAGCCGTGAAGAGGGCAGGCCCGGCGCCGCCCAGGGCTGGCATTTACACCACTTGTTAATCGCAGCGCAAAAAGCCCTGGAAGACATTTTTCCCGGCATAAGCGATGACATGGTACGCGAAGGCGCCTTCAGGGTAGACACGGCCCACCAGTATCGCATTCTGATGGCCGGTTCATGGAAGAAAGTCTTTCGTTCGGGGCTGGAAATAATCTGCGCAGGACGGCCTCTGATGGAGTGGTGCATCAGGCGACGATTGGATGGTGAAGAAAAACTGGACTACCGTTATGACAGCAAGATTGCCGAACTTGTCTATGACCAGGGTGGGAACCGGGTTCTGGGTGTTGCCGTTACGGTTCAGGGCAAGCTGGAAATTATCCCGGCTGAATTTGTCGTTGACGCCTTGGGTAAGAATACGCCGGTGCCGCAGTTATTGGAGTCGCTGGGAGTAGGCGCACCCGAGATTGATCAGGATTGCATTAACGCGGTGTATTCCAGCATGCAGCACAAAGTGCCTCCCGAAAGGCGCTGGAAAGATAAGGTGATGGTGATCTGCTACGCCTATCGCCCGCACCAGAAACACTACACGGCGCAGTATTATACGGACTCTACTCGCTCGATACTGTCGACCTCACTCATCGCCTACGACAGCTTCACGCCGCCGAGAACGGTTAAAGAGTTCAATGAGTTGGCCAAAAAAATGCCCTCTGATGCTATCGCCAAAGAGCTGGAAGGTCTGGAGCCCTGCTCCGAAATTCACAGTTTTCGCTACCCCTCCATGCTCAGGCGTAAATACGAAGACATGAAAGGATTGCCGGGGGGGCTCATAGTTATTGGTGATGCATATAGCAGTGCGGATCCGGTCTCCGGTGCGGGTATCCCTAAGGCCTTGATGGAATTGAACGAGTTGCGAGACCTTCTCAAGCACTATTCTGCTGACAGTGAACAATTGGTGCACAAGTATTATCAACGCATCAGCAAAATTTCCGACAGTGTCTGGTTCGTGGTCAGGGAGCAGAACCTCCGCTACCCCTGGATAAAGGATGTGGAGAAAAAGCGACCCTTGTATTTTGGTTTTCTCAATTGGTATATGGACCGATTGATTGAGCTTTCGCACAGCGATGTGGCCGTATACAAGCGTTTGCTGTTGGTAACGCATTTCGTTTCCAAGCCGACGAGCCTGTTATCGCCGCAGCTTCTCACCAGGGCCATTGGCAAATGGTTGGGTACCAAGCTGCTGCTGCGCGAAACGCTGATAGAAAAAAACTTCAGCCACGGCAAACTGACCAGCTCCGAACCCATGCCGGGAGAGCCCTTGAATGTCGATGCATAACACACACCAATGCTTCAAAAGCTCACTTGCAGGGTTTGCGGCAATGCTCTGCATACTCGTGTTATCGCCAGCGGTGCATGGTGCGCAGCTGTCCGGCCAGGTGACTGCCGTCAATAGCGGTTTGGGTGTTGGCGCGGCCATGGTCACACTGACACCGCCCACCGGCGTGGCTGGACCTGGAGCCGTGACTGTCTTTGCGGCCCCGGATGGCTCTTTCAGTCTACCTCTGGACTCGCTGCAGCAGCTTGGCGATGCGTCCCTGCGGGTACACAAACTGGGCTACCGGCAGGTGCAACCCGCGCCCGGTACACTGCAATTGGCGCGAGGTAAGCGCGAAGGACAGTACCTAACGAATGTGTACGTTGAGGCGGTGGCCGATATCGGTGGGCAGGTCCCGGCGTCCGCCTGGCTGGCCGGGACACCGGCAGGGGACGCGAGGAATATCATGATTTCGGGATGCTCCAGCTGTCACCAGATGCCCAGCCCCAGGGTGAGGGAATACGCGGCCAAGATAGAGGCGGCCAGCGCAGGCAAAGAGGGGGGCGAGGAAGCACTGCATGAATGGCGCAAGGTGGTGCGCCACGAATCCTGGCGAGTGGCAGTTACCTATATGCGGGCCAAGCATTACGCCGTTTTTCCCCTTGAAAGCGCAATGAATCTGGATGCCATCGATTGGCCCACCGCCAAAAATGCCGATTACAGTTTTTTCAATGCAGAGCAGGGAGAAATTATTGCCCGGTATCTAGCAGACTATTTTCCCGCCCTGACCGTGAGCTTGCCCCGCAGTGACTACGGCTACGGTGCACCACTGGGTGTCAGCGCAAAAACAATAATTCGCGAGTTCTCTTTTCCTGACGACGCGCTGGTGCGCGAACTGGTGTCGGCGCCAGGGTCACCTTACCTGTGGGGTGCCGATGTCAGGAGGAACCTGATAGTGCGCCTGGACCCCAAAGACGGTACCACGCATTGGTATCCGGTGAGTTATGACGGTTCAACCGGGCCTCATACGATCGTGCCGGACAGCAGCGGCAAGCTGTGGGTGTCGATGATAGACAATGATCAGTTTGGCCGCTTCGATCCCGCGACCGAGCAATGGACTCTGTGGACGCTGCGGCCGGGAGATCTTGAAAGCGCTGCCGATATGGGGGGTGCTGCAATTGTGCACGATATGTCCATTGATTCCCGGGGCCACCTGGCCCGTGACCCTTCCGGCAATATCTGGGTGACACTGGTGGGTACCAACCAGATGGGAACGCTTAATCCCGATACCGGTGAAGTTGCCTTCTACGATGTGAGTCAGGTTGCCGGATTGAGCCCCATCAACCATCTCATTTACGCGACCGTACTGTCGGACGATGGCCTATGTGCCTGGTACTCACAAGTTAACGGGTCAGTGGCCTGCCTCAACACCGCGACCAAAAAGATAGACAAGATCATACCCTTCCCCGAGGGCACAGGCCCGCGGCGGATGGCGCGCGACAATGAAGGCAATCTCTGGGTGGCACTATTTGGTAGCGGCCAGGTCGCCAGGATCGATATGGAAAAGGGCCAGGTGATGGCAACCTTTGACCTGCCGGATCCCACCTCAGGGCCCTATGCCGTGACCTGGGACGAGCGGCGCAAGGTGCTGTGGGTCGTGACTGCCAACAGTGATGTCATCTACCGTCTGCAGCCGTCCACGGGAACTATCACGGTATTACCCATGCCTCGGCAAATGGCCTATATGCGCCAGCTTGCGATCGATGAGACCAGCGGGTATCTGGTCGGAACATACAGCAGCTACCCGGAGGGCTCCGGCCCCTCCATGGGCGTGCTGATAGAACCCGGTGACGAGGCTTACTAAATGAAAAGGCAAAATGGTGCTGGCGGCATTGCGCTTGCACACCGGGCAATGTGTGCACTGGGGCTATTCCTTGGGGTAGCCAGCGCGTCTGTGTTCGCCACGGAATTGAGCGATTCGCAAGCGGGTTCTCTTTTCAATGATCAGGGCTGTAATGCCTGCCACGGTGTGAATGAAATTCGCCTGGGCCCTTCGTTTCAAATCATTGCCCAGCGTTACTCTGATGCCACACCGGAGGCGGTAGAGAGATTGGCGCTGAAAATACGCCTGGGCGGCGCGGGTGCCTGGGGCACGGTACCCATGATCAGCTATCCCGGGCTTTCGGATGAGGATGCCAGGCGTATTACCCGCTGGATTTTGCGCTTGAACGCACCGGTCTCCCAGTAGTGACAAATTCGACCTGCAACCCTTCTCAAGCGGAGCCATCTCAGTCATGAAAGAACGCAATTTTCGAATGATCAATACCAACGGTGTACAGCTGCGTGCCGTGGTGGAGGGCAGTGGCCCGTTACTTATTCTGCTGCACGGTTGGCCGCAGTGCTGGTATCTGTGGCGTCATCATATCGACCCGCTGGTTGCAGCGGGCTACCAGGTGGCTGTTCCCGACCAGCGCGGCTATGGCGGCAGTGACTGCCCCCCGGCGGTGGAGGATTATGACATTGTCGAACTGTGTAAGGATGTGGTGGGTCTTGCTGACGCGCTGGGGCACGGCACATTCCGATTGTTGGGACATGACTGGGGTGCGATTGTTGCCTGGCACACGGCCTTGTTGTACGCGGACCGGGTGGAGGCGATTGCTTGCCTGAGTGTCCCCTACACCCGCTGGGATACCAATGCCATGACGCAGCAGGCGGCCCACGGCGAGAACTTTTTCTACAGTGTCTATTTTCAACAGCCGGGTGTGGCCGAGCGGGAGCTCGATGCCGACCTGGAGCGATCGCTCAGGCACATTTATTATTCCGTCTCTGCCCAGGCGCCCCAGGGACTTTGGTTTTCCGAGCGCTCATGCGATGAGGGATTACTGGACGGCCTACAGGACTTCACTGGGTTGCCTGCCTGGCTGACAGCAGCTGATCTCAAATACTGCGTCGAGCAGTACAGTCGCAATGGCTTTCGCGGCCCACTGAACTTCTATCGAAACATTCAGAGAAATGAAGCGATAACTCCCCAGCTGACCACTGCCAAGGTGAGTCAGCCAGCCTTTTTCATGATAGGAAAACAGGATGTCGCGCTGCTGTTCTTTGACGGCAATTGGGTGGACGCCATGGATGACTACGTGGCTGATCTGCGCGGAAAAGTCTACGTCGATAATGCGGGGCACTGGTTGCCGGTGGAGCAGCCGGAGGCGGTCACAGAGAGTGTAATCAAGTTTTTCAAATCTATTGATCACGCACAGGTTTGAATGTGCAGCCGGGACCGCGCGCAGTAGATGTACGCAGACACCCTGCTGTGCGACATGGTTGCAATAAGCTCTGAGGAAACGCAATGAAATCTCTGTTCGATATTGAGGGAAAGGTGGCCGTGGTAACCGGCGGGTCCCGTGGCATAGGGGCGATGATAGCTCGCGGCTTTGTGGAAAATGGCGTAAAAACCTATATAACCGCGCGCAACGAAGAAGAACTGCAGGGCACCGCATCGGAGCTGTCGGCGCTGGGTGAATGCATTGCCATTGCAGCCGACCTGAGTACCCTGGAGGGGCTTACCGAGTTCGCCAATGCAATCAGTGCCCGGGAGAAGAAAGTGCATATCCTGGTGAATAACGCGGGGGCCACCTGGGGCGCTGCCATTGACGAATTTCCTGAGAGTGGCTGGGATAAGGTCATGGACCTCAACGTCAAATCCGTGTTTTTCCTCACCCAGAAACTGTTGCCGGTGCTGCGTGCGGCGAGAGGCCCGGAGGATCCCGCGCGGGTGATCAATATAGGCTCGGTGAGCGATTATATGCATACCACAATGGAGAATTACTCGTATTCTGCCAGCAAATCCGCGGTGCATATGTTGACCCGCCATCTGGGTGCCGACCTTGCTGACGAGAATATTAATGTTAACGGCATCGCCCCCGGGTACTTTCCCAGCAAGATGACGGCCCACCTGCTGGATCACGAGGAGGAAATGACACAGGCTATCCCTCGAAGACGACTGGGCACCGCAGAAGACGCCGCGGGTGTGGCCATTTACTTGAGCACACGGGCGTCCTCCTACGTTATCGGTCAGATTATCGTGGTAGACGGAGGCATGGTCGCAGCATCCTGATCGCCCCATAAGATCGCCTCTTCTTCCGCTTGTGACTGGACGTGGCCGCTGCCGGCTGATAGAAGTGCGTTTCAGTTAACGGGTTTTCGAGGCGCAGTGGTGAAATACAGAATTTGGAGTGCATGGGGCATGTTGGCGGGGCTGGCATTGGCTTCACCCCTGGTACAGGCGCAATGCCTGGAATTCAGCGGCGCGCTGGAGCAGGGCGGCTTTATCTGGGCCAGGGTGGCTCCGGGTAGCACGGTGAGGCTGGACGGCGAGGCCTTGGATGTACTGCCCGATGGCACCACGTTCGCCGGCTTTGGTCGCAACGCACCAACCAGCGCGGAGATGGTGGTGTCCGGCCCCCAGCCCTGCCGTGAAACCCTGCAGATCACCAGCAGGAAGTACAACATACAACGGGTGGAAGGTGTGCCACAGGAAACGGTTACGCCGCCTCCTGAGCGGCTGGCCCGCATTCGTCGTGAGGCTACCCTGGTGGCCAATGCCCGTGCGCCCAGCCTGCAGCGCCCCGATCTGATAGAGGGTGTACTGGCGGGTTTTGTCTGGCCCGCACGAGGCCCCATATCCGGGGTTTATGGCAGCCAGCGTTTTTATAACGGCGAGCCGCGCAATCCACACTACGGTGTAGATGTGGCGGCCCCCAAGGGTACGCCGGTGTACGCACCCGCGGCGGGGGTGGTGACCCTGGCGGAGCCGGACCTGTATTTTTCCGGCGGCACGGTGATTCTCGACCACGGCTACCGGCTGTCTTCCACCTTCCTGCATATGAGCGAGGTGTCGGTAGCCGTGGGTGACGAACTGCACGCTGGGGACCTGATCGGCGCTATTGGCGCAACTGGTCGGGCGACTGGCCCGCACCTTGACTGGCGTATGAACTGGCGGAACGAGCGCATAGACCCGCAGTTACTCGCGCCACCTATGCCTGTAGCTGTGCCCAAGCCCTGAAAAATCCGTATAATACCGCCTCGCTCCAGCCCTGTGAGGCCGTAATGTTAGATAAGAAATTGCTCAGTATCCTGGTGTGCCCGGTAACCAAGGCACCGGTGGAATACGACGCCGAAAAGGATGAGCTGGTGTGCAAGGCCAGTGGCCTGGCCTATCCGGTACGCGATGGCATTCCGGTGATGCTGGAAAGTGAGGCCCGCGTGCTGAGCACAGACGAAAAACTGGGATAGCGAGGTAAACCCGTGTCCGACACCATATTTGGCAAAATTATTGCCGGTGAGATTCGCAGTGATTTCCTCTACGAGGACGAGCACTGCATCGCCATTAATGACGTGAACCCGCAGGCGCCGGTGCATGTGCTGGTGATTCCCAAGCGCGGTATTCCCCGGCTGGTAGATGCGCAGGATGAGGACCAGGCATTACTGGGCCATTTGCTACTTGCCGCCGGCAAGGTCGCGGAGCAGCTTGGTGTGGCGGACGCCTTTCGCCTGATTATCAACAACGGCGCAGGTGCAGGCCAGACTGTGTTTCATTTGCACCTGCACATCATCGCAGGTAAAACCTTCGCGGAAGGACAAATGGTCGGCTAGATCGATAGATCAGCCTCCTCCTCACAACCGAGATAACATATGAAGACCGTAGAGATACGCGAGGCCTTCCTGGCCTATTTTGAAGCGCAGGGGCACACGCGAGTGGCCAGTAGTTCACTGGTGCCGGGGGACGATCCCACGCTGCTGTTTACCAATGCGGGTATGAATCAGTTCAAAGACACTTTTCTGGGAACTGACCCGCGGTCCTATGTGCGTGCGACCAGCAGCCAGCGTTGTGTGCGGGCCGGCGGCAAGCACAATGACCTGGAAAATGTGGGGTATACCGCACGTCACCACACGTTTTTCGAGATGCTGGGCAACTTCAGTTTCGGCGACTATTTCAAGCGTGAGGCCATCCAGTTCGCCTGGAAATTTCTCACGGAAACCCTGCAGATTCCCGGCGAAAAGCTGTGGGTCACTGTGCACGTATCCGACGATGAGGCCGCTGACATCTGGGTCAATGAAATCGGTGTCAGCCCGGATCGTCTGTCGCGTCTTGAGGAAGATAATTTCTGGCAAATGGGTGATACCGGCCCCTGTGGCCCCTGCTCCGAATTATTCTACGACCACGGCCCCGACGTGCCGGGCGGCCCCCCCGGCAGCCCCGACGATGACCTGGACCGCTATGTCGAGATCTGGAACCTGGTGTTTATGCAGTACAACCGGGACCAGGCGGGTGAACTACACCCCTTGCCCAAGCCCTCCGTGGACACCGGCATGGGGTTGGAGCGTATCGCCGCGGTGATGCAGGGGGTGCACAGTAACTACGAGATCGACCTGTTCCAGGCATTGCAGAAGTCCGCCGCCAGCATTCTTGGTGTGAAAGACACGAACCACGCATCACTGCGGGTAATTGCCGATCATATTCGCTCCTGTGCCTTTCTGATTGTGGACGGCGTTATGCCGGGCAACGAGGGCAGGGGGTATGTGCTGCGCCGCATCATCCGCCGCGCCATTCGGCACGGCAATAAACTGGGTGCGAGTAAGCCGTTCTTCCACCGGCTGGTGAGCACACTCGCGCAGCAGATGGGTGAGGCCTACCCGGAACTGGTGACAAAGCAGCAGCATGTAGAGAAAGCGCTGTTGGCCGAAGAGGAGCAGTTTGCCAAGACCCTGGACAACGGCATGCAAATCCTGGAGGAAGCACTGGCGGACCTGCAGGGGGATGAGATTCCCGGTGAACTGGTTTTCAAGTTGTACGACACCTACGGTTTTCCTACCGACCTCACTAACGATATTGCACGGGAACGCGAACTCAGCCTTGATATGGCAGGCTACGATGCCGCGATGGCCGCCCAGCGCTCCCGCTCGCAGGAGGGCGGCAGCTTCAAGGTGGACTATAGCTCGGTACTCACGTTGGAAGGCAGCACGGAATTTACCGGCTACGATAGTGTTAGCGGCGAAGGTACTGTGACCGCGATACTGCGGGACGGCGAGCGGGTGGCATCTCTGGCCAAAGACGAAACCGGAGTGGTGCTGCTGGATCGCACGCCTTTTTATGGTGAATCCGGCGGCCAGGTGGGCGATTGCGGCTATCTGAGCGCGGCGGGTGTGCGCCTGGAAGTTACCGCCACTACCAAGGCCTCGGGCCACCACCTGCATCACGTTACCGTTCTGGAAGGTAGCGTGAAGGCAGGTGACAGCTTGCAGGCAGCCGTGGAGGCAGAGGTGCGCCAGCAAACGCGGCTTAACCACTCCGCCACCCACCTGCTGCACGCGGCCTTGCGCAAGATGCTGGGTGACCATGTTGCCCAGAAGGGCTCACTGGTGGACTCCGAGCGCCTGCGATTTGACTTTTCCCATCCCCGGGCGGTGAGCCAACAGGAACTGAAAGACATTGAAAACCTGGTGAACGCGCAAATTCGTGCCAATACCGAAGTGAGCACCCGGGTAATGTCCATGGACGAAGCCGTGGCGGCGGGTGCCATGGCGCTGTTCGGCGAGAAGTATGGTGACGAGGTGCGGGTGTTGGCCATGGGCCAGAAGGATTTTTCGGTAGAGCTGTGTGGTGGCACCCACGCCAGCCGCACGGGTGACATCGGCCTGATGCGTATTGTCAGTGAATCCGGGGTTGCCTCGGGGGTGCGTCGCATCGAAGGTGTTACGGGTGCCGGGGCACTGGCCGCCATCGACCTGGCGGAACAGCGGTTGGCAGCGGTCTGCGAGGCGGTGAAGGGCGCCAGCGACAACGTGGTGGAGAAGGTTGTGTCGCTGCGCGGAGAAAACCGGGATCTGGAGAAGGAGATCGCCAGGCTCAAGCAGAAACTGGCATCCTCTGCCGGCGGCGATCTTACCGCCGCTGCCGTTGAGGTTGACGGGATAAAAGTGCTGGCGGCCAATGTTGAAGGCGCCGATGCGAAATCCCTGCGCGATACCCTGGATCAGTGCAAGAACAAGCTGGGCAGCGGGGTCATCCTGTTGTCTGCGATTACGGATAACAAGGTGGCCCTCGCAGCCGGTGTCACCGCCGACCTCACCAGCCGGGTAAAAGCGGGCGATCTGATGCGCGAAATGGCCCAGCGCCTGGGTGGCAAGGGCGGTGGCCGTCCGGATATGGCGCAGGGTGGCGGCACGGATGTTGCGGGCCTGCCGGAGGTACTCAAGAGTGTGCCGGACTGGGTGGCGTCCGCACTACGGTAAAACGGTAAGTTTGCACATTCATACGCAGCGGCAAAATGTTTAAATATTGTCCGTATTAGTGTTTAATAGCGCCCCTTTTTAGTTAGCGCAGTTCCTCATCGGGCTGTCGGACCGCACAACGCGAGTATTCATGAGCCTGATAGTCCAAAAATTTGGCGGCACCTCGGTAGGCAGTATAGAGCGCATTGGCCAGGTAGCCGAGAAAGTGGCCCGTTTCCGTAGTGAAGGCCACAGTGTGGTTGTTGTCGTCTCGGCCATGAGCGGCGAAACCAACCGCCTCATTGCACTGGCTCACGAGATTCAGGCGCAGCCAGTGCCGCGGGAGATGGACGTACTGATCTCCACCGGGGAACAGGTCACAACCGCGCTGCTCAGCATGGCCCTCAATAAGCTGGGGGTGAAGGCAAAATCCTATAATGGCAGCCAGGTGCGCATCCTTACGGACAATTCCCATACCAAGGCGCGTATCCGGGAAATTGATGACAAACGCTTGCGTGCAGGTCTGGAGGCTGGCTACGTGATTGTAGTGGCCGGTTTTCAGGGGGTTGATGAGGAAGGCAACATCACTACCCTGGGTCGCGGTGGCTCAGATACCACGGCGGTGGCAATCGCGGCCGCACTGAAAGCCGATGAGTGCCAGATCTACACGGATGTCGATGGTGTCTACACCACGGATCCCCGGGTGGTGGACGGCGCTCGCAGATTGAAACAGATTACCTTCGAAGAAATGCTGGAAATGGCCAGTATGGGCTCCAAGGTCCTGCAAATACGCGCGGTAGAGTTTGCGGGCAAGTACCAGGTGCCCCTGCGGGTACTGCACAGCTTCGAGGAAGGCCCCGGCACGCTCATTACACTGGAGGACGCGAGTCAAATGGAAACACCAACAATTGCTGGAATCGCATTCAATCGGGATGAGGCCAAGCTGACTATCCTGGGCGTTCCGGACCAGCCAGGTGTGGCGTACAAGATTCTGGGCCCGGTCGGCGACGCCAACATCGAAGTCGACGTAATCGTGCAGAACTCCGCCGAGAACAACAGCACCGACTTCAGTTTCACCGTGAGCCGCAACGAGCTTGCCTCAGCGGAAAAGGTACTTCAGGGTGTGGCCGAGAAGATCGGCGCCAGAGAAGTGCGCAGCGACAACAAAATCGCCAAAGTATCGGTAGTGGGTGTGGGTATGCGCTCCCATGCGGGTGTGGCAAGCCAGATGTTTGCCGCGCTGGCTGATGTGGGCATCAATATTCAGATGATTACGACTTCTGAAATCAAGATATCGGTGATCATAGAGGAGAAGTACCTGGAACTGGCAGTGCGGGCCCTGCACTCATCATTTGAGTTGGACAGGGAACCAATAGAAGAAGGCACTGCCTGACTACAAGTGGGGCACAGCGCGAAAATGTGAAAGTAAGCTGTGCTAACTTTCATTGCATTTTCGGCAATTTCAACTAAAACTAATTGTCCGAAGGAATGGTTGCGCAGGAGGGGAGACGCCTCCCGCGCACAGTACTGTCATGTGTTTGTAGGGCCACGTAGCAGGCACAGGACTGGAGATATTGGACAATGTTAATTCTTACGCGCAGGGTCGGAGAGTCGCTGATGGTGGGCGACGACATCACGATCACCGTACTGGGGGTAAAAGGCAACCAGGTTCGCATAGGCGTGAACGCGCCCCGAGATATTGCTGTGCACCGTGAGGAGATTTACAACCGCATTCATGATGAGGAGCAAGCGCCGCCCACGGAAACGGAATAATCCTGTTTCATCCCCCTGCATCACTTTGATTTTGCACTGATTGTGGTATTATGCCGCGCCTTGAGAGGAGCGCAGCGGCAACCGGTGCGCTCCGGTTGAGACTTATTCAAGGGCCTCAACCCATTACAATCCGGAGAGCTGGCCGAGTGGCTGAAGGCGCACCCCTGCTAAGGGTGTATAGGCTTATACCCTATCGAGGGTTCGAATCCCTCGCTCTCCGCCATATTCCCTTGATTTTATTGAATTAATTCCTATTTTCCGCGGCCATGGGACCATTTTGGGACCAAAAGCGCAACTACCCTAAGCTTTCTGACGAGCGCGGCCCGTGGCGGACTGTAGATGAAGTGAAATATGCGACTCTGGAGTGGGTCGACTGGTTCAACAACCGCCGGCTTATGAAGCTGGTCGGCAACATCCCGTCGGCGGAGTTGGAAATGGCGTATTATCGCCACCTGGAAGAGTCAGCCATGGCGGCCTGACTCAAACAAAAGGGTCTCCGGAATACCCGGGGTGATTCACTCTGTTGAAAGTGCTCGGGAGAGTGTGCGCCTCCAATGTTATCCGTCGGGCTGCAAGAGTTTTCAGCGCCTAAAACGAGGTGTCCACGACTCCAGAAGCTCTTCCTCTTCATCGGGTTCGTTCAGGTCTGGTAAATCTTCTGCAGTGAGCACGGTAAGTGTCTTCCCGTAACGACCGAGGCCAACGACTTCTTCATATAGCTCGTAGGAATGGTTGCAGCTAAACCAGTGAGAGAACGAGGCTTCTCCTTCTGCCCTATTTCCATTGAGGACATTTTTCTCACTTAGGTTGAATCGGTACGTGACCGTATCCCTAGGCAAGGGTGTACCTTTCTTGATCCAGCTTAGCCCTTTCACTTCCTTCAATTCATCTGAAAGAAAACAATAACAAACCCTGTGGCCTTCACTGACGACAATGGCTACGGGGTCATAGGTCTGTTGGGCATACCGGATGGCTGTTGCGGTCAGTGATGTTTCGCACATTGCACACAATGATTCAATCGCCATTAACCCACTTTGCTTCGTGTTCATGGCGGGGTCAATGAGAAAAGAGGGCATCAGTAGACCGGCGGCAAAATGATCTGCCTCTTGTTCGCATCTATCTCCGGACGAAAACCCGGCATGCGATTCATGATAGCCATTTGAAAGTAGTTTTTCGGGATGTCCGGGAATGGAGTAGTGGCCGAGTTCGTGGGCAACACAAAAATTTTGGAAGCCGGGACTGCCAACGTAGGTCGCATATTGAATGCCAAACTCATTTTCTGAATAGACCAGAATGCCGGAAACAGTTCGACGATCGGGCGGCAATGGTTCAACCTGAATTCCAAGTTTTTCGGCCAGTTGGATTGGCTGTATTGGCAGGCTTGAAAAATGTTCCTCCGCCAGCGCCTCTCCAAGTTTAGTTGCGTTCTGTTGCCATAACCCAGACATAGGGTTCGCGCTCCTTCACTATTTGCCGGTGTTACGCTCTGCGAGCCTGGACATGAAATCACGAGCAAGCTCGCGATCTTCCTCAGTCATATTCTCGTAGTCCCTAAATATCTCGGCACCCTTTACAAGGTTGCCACTCATTTCATCGGTTCTGCCCATGAGGTAGTCAATTGAGACATCTAGTGCGTCAGCGAGCTTCCTCAAATTATCAAACGACGGTTTGCGCGTTCCAGATTCAAAGTGGGATATGGCCGTAGAAGGCAGCGCCGCTTTTTTCGCTAGCCCTTCCTGATTTAAATCCCTGAGCTTTCTGGTGTCACCTAACCGTTTTCTGAAAAAAGCCTTATCTGGTGTTGACATATAATTGACGATTCCGTAAAGTATAAAATGACGTTATATACTGGGCTGGCAGGCCCAATTTTTTGGAGTGCGACTTGACGAATTCGTCAAACTATATACGACCATATGGTCGATATCAAGTGGAAACGAGAAACGAAATAATCACAGGAGTATCAGAATGGCTAATAGAAAGGTAACTGGGAAGAAGGCAGCAGGCTCTGCGTCAAAGACGTTGACCAGTAAATCCACTGGGTCTAAGTCAAAAAGCGCCGCCGGTAGTGCGCTCTCTCAGCGCGCCGCACCGAAGAAGCAGACATCTGCGCCGGCTGCTAGAGCCGCATCAAAGACGCTACAAGACGGTCGCACTAGCAAAGCGTCTAAGTCTGCCGCTGGTAGTGCCTTGGCCCAGAAAGCGCGTTCTCGAAAGAAATAGATGGCCCCAATGTACTCGGAAACGCCAAGCGTTGATGAGAAGCGGAGGCAATGGACAAGCAAACCCCCGCAGGCGGTTCTTGCGGCTAAACGAAGGGTGGTTGGTTAATAAGTGAATACTTTTTTTGTCAGTTCAGTAGTTACAGGGTTCGAACCAGAGCGGGCCGCTGTCCGGTCAGCAATTAGTGTGATGCAATTTCGCCCTATTATGTGTGAGGATTTTGGGGCTCGATCTTATTCTTCTGAAACTGCTTGTCTACATGAGGTTGACCAGTCCGATGTTTACGTACTCATCCTCGGCGATAGCTATGGTTACGAAACGCCAGATGGCATATCTGTAACTCATGCTGAATACCGGGCCGCTCGGGCTGGAAATAAGCCTATTCTCGCTTTTATTAAACAGTGCGATATGGAAGAAAAACAGCAGGCTTTCCGAGATGAGGTTGAGGAATTTAGCGCAGGATATTTTCGGCAGACCTTTCTAGATGTCGGTGAGCTGGAGCGGGGAGTGATTCAATCCATTCGCCAGTTGGAAACGGAGCGCCAGGCTGACCCAGTCGAAGTATTCAGAGATCGAATGGAGGCCGTATTACCAATGCTGGACGATGATCGGTATATGGCTGGGGAGCCGAAGTTGGCGATGGCTTTTCTTCCTCAACCGGTACAGCAGCTTGATATTACAAAAGCCGAAGCTGAATTGGATCAGCTATTTAAACGTATGTCAGACTTGGGGTTGGCCCAGCTGCAGGACGGATATGGGCGGATATCGGGTTCCGAGTGGACTGGTCTTAGTACGGGAAAAACGCGCGTAGGAAAATTTGATGATGGCCTACTAGTAATGATTACTGACCCCACGATTAAGAGTGACAGCTTTTGGTCAAATATGTTCGCGCCGCCGGAAAATATCAGGGATTTGGCAAATGGATTCCAGCAATTGATCGAATTTCGTTCGGGCTACGCATGCATTGCATTATTGAACATGGGTAATGCATACGTTGCCACTGCTCCTCAGGGAAACTCTATGAGTGGACACGGCTGGGGAGGTAAGGGGCAGCTGTCTTTGGATAAGCTATTTGTGCCGTTGAGTGAGCCTGCCTTCCGAGAGTGGGCAAACCTGGCAATAAGTCGATTTCGTCGCGAATTTAGCTACGAGGCAAATTAGGTCGAAGAAAAGGTGATAACAGTCAAAATTGATGGTCTCGAATATTCCTATAGTGACATAAGCGCTAGTTGGTTGAATGATCAGATTATGGGAAGACGGCGCGGCGGAGTCCCAGTGCGTATTCAGGTGCTAATAAAATCACCCGATGTCAATATTGCTCTCAGTACAGCGGATTGCGCAGCGAGTGGGGGAGGGCGACGACCTTATCCGTGCGAACGGCCAATCCTTGATGCATGGTCGCGCATTGGTATGGATGGCATCGATTTTACGGCGGAACAGCTAATGGCGTTTCTCCGCCAGGCGAAGTCGATGATTTGATTGCAGAGGCAATCACTAGCTGGAGACTTTTTCCGGCGGCAGAAAAATATTTTGCTCAATACATTTCTTTCCAGTAAATAAAATCTGTGTTCCGGGTTGAGAAATATATTGTTTGGTTCGCTTTACGATTATTGTGCGAACCTCACCGCGGAGGCGGTACCCTCCCCATCGGGAATAGACCCGTGTGATTGGGGCAAGACCCTGGCGGTAGGGGCCAGCCAGTCCACCGTATTTCTGATCGCCGGCACTGAGAGTGACTGGCTTGGCCACTGTTGTGGCCAAGTCCGTAGGGTAACGCCACTATCGTAGCTGTAGCGTTTATGTCTTCACTGAATCCGCTTGCGCTGAAACTGCAGGAGATATACCCGGGCGATTGAGTGAGAATATAATCTCGCCGTTGTCTGTGACGGCAATTCCGTCGTCGAACTCACCGGTACCAATACAAGGCGGATTGGGCAATGTGCTTTCGTCATCATTGCGCGGCACACAGAAGACATCGTGATCGATAACCAAGTACAGTTTTTTACCATTTTCATCCACGACGAACAGGCCATTGAACCAGCCGATATCGGCGCCAGATTGATTGTACACTTTTGTCATAGGGGCACCCCTTTTAATGATTCTGGGGGCCATCCTAGGCGTGCTGTGAAATATTTTCACAACTTTTCGGCATGGGGGATTATTGAGGTGCTCACGCGCGGTATAAGCCAGATATTCCTTGCTTGAGCCCCGGTCGTGTCCCGTAGCCGCGTCTCAGGATTGGCGCGTTCGCTTAATGTAGTAGGGCAGTAGCCTGATTTTATAGGCTAGAATTTTGAACGCTTTGAGGAGTTAAGTTGTCAATAGCGCAACGACCGCTACAGATGACGTTCTGGAATCATTCGCTCATGCAGAATAGCCAAAATCTCTACATAATCATTTTGGATAACATAGAACACCACATGCTTGTTGTAGTCGCTACTGTGATAGCCGATTTTAATGTCATCACGAGAACGACCAAAGTATGGATTTTCACCCAGTAACTCAAACCGTTCTTTAAAACCGTTGAGATACTTGTCGCGCTGTATTTTGCCGTGATGTTTCAGTGTGTATCGGCCAATGTCTTTCAAGTCGTTTCTGGCAGCTTGGCGCAGTTTATGTTTTATTGCCATATAAGCTGTTATTCACTGTCCAGTTCTTTGATTAAATCATCCATTGAAAAATTGTCGAGCAAAGGACTTTGTTCAGCGAGTTCCAGTTTGGCGCGTAGTAATCCCATTTTCTTTTTGTATTGTTGCTGTTCACTCCATAGACGCAATGCTTCGCGTACTACCTCACTGGATGAGTTGTACAAACCGCTTTCAACCTGGGTTTTGACAAGTTTTTCAAGCTCTGGTGTTAATGATACATGCATGGTTTTACCCTCAACTTCCACCGATGCACTCAAAAATAGAACTCATGATAAAGATTGTCAATGATTATCATTGGTGCAAGGTGCGTCTAAATTTAAACAGATACCTGCTTTGGCTGCGATAATAGCCGGGAGGAGCAGTAGAGATGTTTATGGGACCACCATGGGACCATCCTACCGCCTTTTAATGCCCTCTAATGCCGGGCCCATTTTTTAACCATCTGATTTACAAGGCATTAGAAGGCATGGCGAGGCGGAAAAAGCCATGTTTCAGGGTTCGAATCCCTCGCTCTCCGCCATATCTATTTGATTTTATTGAATTAATTTCTATTCTTTGCGGCCGTGGGACCACTTTGGGACCAAGCGCCCAGAAACCCCCAATCGCTCAGACACAAACTGCGCCATCCCGGTCGAATCTGCGGAGATCCACTTGCCGTAATGCTCATCGATCATGCGCGTACTGGTATGACCCACCTGGCGGATGATCCATTCTTTCGCGATACCGGCGGTGAGCAATTAGCTGATGAAGGGTAAGCGCCAAATTAACCACGTCCTATCCGCCCGGTGATCCCCCCGGCACCCTG